>NZ_JAPPRA010000001.1:3288565-3946278 GCF_026672375.1 Caulobacter sp. SL161 | reverse complement strand
GGCGAGAATACGGGATGTTCGGTCATGGCGATGATCACCGATCCTGACGACTACTTCCTCCAAGGCTGCGGTCGCTGCGCCCGGTTCGCGACGGCCGACTGCTCGATCCGACCTTGGATCGATGGCCTCAACGTCTTGCGCCGCCTCTGCCTGGACATGGGGCTGGAGGAGACCGTCAAGTGGGCTCACCCGTGCTACATGCATGCTGGCCGCAACATCGCGCTGCTGGGGGCGTTCAGGAGCGACTTCCTGATCAGCTTCCTGAATGCGGGCCTGCTCGTCGACAGCGCGGGCGTGCTAAAGACCCCGGGTCCCAATAGTCAGACCCCCAGCGTCATTCGCTTTACCACGGCCGCAGAGGTCGAAGCGCTTGACCCCACGATCCGCGCCTACCTGCGTCAACTGATGGATCACGCCGTGGCGGGAACCCAGCCTCCTAAGGTGGCGCGCGAGATTGATATGCCTGACGAGTTGGTCGACGCGCTCGATGCGGACCCTGTCCTGGCCGAAGCCTACCATGCGCTGACGCCCGGACGGCAAAGGAGCTATCTGTTCGCCCTTAGCCAGGCCAAGCAGTCAGCGACGCGGGTGGCCCGGATCGAGAAGTTTCGCGACAAGATCATCGCGGGCAAGGGCGCCTTGGAGCGCTGAGGCCTCTCTCAACAGAATCCCACTCCCAGAGGGAGGGAGTGGGCCCCATCCCGACGACAGTCGGGATGGGACGAAGAGGGCGCAAGGTCTGACGGGGCTTGGACGCTCAAGCCGTCGTCAGACCGTGGAAACCCGATCTGGCGCCTCGCGCGGCGTGATGATCCGCGCCAGCTTGGGCTTCAGCCACATCTCGAAGTCATCGACGATCTCGTAGACGACCGGCACCAGCACCAGCGACAGCACCGTTGAGGTGATCAGGCCGCCGATCACCGCCACGGCCATCGGCTGGCGGAACTCCGCGCCCGTGCCGATCCCCAACGCGGTCGGCGCCATGCCGGCCATCATCGCCAGGGTGGTCATCACGATCGGGCGCGCCCGCTCGCGGCAGGCGTCGATGATGGCCTCGCGCTGGGGCACGCCCCGACGCTCCTCCTCGATCGCGTACTCGACCAGCAGGATCGAGTTCTTGGCCGCCAGGCCCATCAGCATCAGGAAGCCGATCATCGATGGGATCGACAGGCTCATGCCAAAGGCCAGCAGGCCGATGAACGCCCCGCCGATCGCCAGCGGCAGGGCCGACATGATGGTGATCGGCTTGAAGAAGCTGCCGAACAGCAAGGCCATGACTCCGAACACCAGGAAGACGGCCGAGCCCAGGGCGATGGCGAAGCCGCCGAACAGCTCGCCCATGGCCTCCTCGGTGCCGCCGGTCGCCTTGGCCACGCCGGGCGGCGGGTTCTTCATGATCGGCAGGGCGTCGATGTCCTGGTTGGCCGTGCCCAGCACCACGCCTGGGGCGAGGTCGGCCTCGACGGTCAGCTGGCGTTTGCGGGCGTAGCGCTCGATCTTGGCGGGGCCCGCCTGGAAGGCGACCTCGGCCACCGTGTCCAGCCGGGTGAAGCCGCCTGAGGCCGTCGGTACGCGTAAGGCTTTGATCTGGTCGAGGTCGGCGCGGGCGTCATCGGCCAAGCGGACGCGGATCGGCAGGCGGCGCTCGCCATCGGTCAGCTTCGCGACATTGGCGTCGATGTCGCCGACCGTGGCCACGCGCGCCACCGCCGCGATGTCGGCCGTCGAGACTCCAAGGCGTGCGGCCTCGGCGGGCAGGGGGCGGATGACGATCTCCGGACCGCTGGGCGGGGTGGCGGGACGCGGGTCGGCGATGCTGGGCACGCCCCGCATCTGGCGTTCCAGCGCCAGGGCCGCGCGTTCCAGGGCCTCGCCGTCGTCGCTGGTGAGGATGGTCTGCACCTCGGCGACACCGTCGTCGCTGAGCAGGGTCACGCGCACATCGGGCAGGT
This sequence comes from Caulobacter sp. SL161, assembly GCF_026672375.1. Classification (GTDB taxonomy): domain Bacteria; phylum Pseudomonadota; class Alphaproteobacteria; order Caulobacterales; family Caulobacteraceae; genus Caulobacter. The sequence goes on along the minus strand of NZ_JAPPRA010000001.1, from coordinate 3,944,326 downwards.
CCAGCAACTTGTCGCGCATCAGGGCGCGGATTTCGGTGACCCGCAGGTCGCGCTTGTCGTGCAGAACCACGGTGATGGTGCCGTCGCGAAGATCCGATCCGCCGCCGCCGCCGCCGGGACCCATGCCCGTGACCTGTGAGCCGATCTGGGCGAAGACGTGGGCGGTTTCGGGACGGGCCCCGAACAGCTTGGTGATTTCCTTCACCGCGCGGTCCATGTCGGCGGCCGTGGCGCCAGGGGGGCCCTGCACCTTCATGTAGTAGTAGTTGTAGTTGGCCGGCGGCTGGAAGCCGGCGGGCAGGCCGGCGGCCAGCATCAGCGAACCGATGAAGATCGCCACGCCGATGATGCAGCTGACGATCCGGTGGTCCAGCGCCCAGTCCAGCGCCTTTCGATAGGCGCCAGTGAACGGCTTGCGCGGTCGAGCGTGGGCCACGGGCTTGAGGAAGTAGGCGGCCAGCAGCGGCGTCAGAAGGCGCGCCACCACCAGCGAGAACAGCACCGCCACGGCGACCGTCAGGCCGAACTCGCGGAAGAACTGGCCGGGGATGCCGGGCATGAAGGCCACCGGCGCGAAAACCGCCACGATGGTGAAGGTGGTGGCCACGACGGCCAGGCCGATCGAGTCCGCCCCTTCGATAGACGCCTCATAGGGCCTCTGGCCGGTCGCGATGCGCTTTTCGATATTCTCGATCTCGACGATGGCGTCGTCCACGAGAATGCCGATCACCAGCGTCAGGCCCAGCAGGGTCACGACGTTCAGTGAGAAGCCCATGATCACCATGAAGATGAAGGTGGGCACCAGCGACATCGGCATGGCGATGGCGGTGATCAGGGTCGCGCGCCATTCGCGCAGGAACAGCAGCACCACCAGGGCGGCCAGGATCATGCCCTCGACCAGGGTGCTGACCGTGGCGTTGAAGCTGGCGCGGGTGTCGTCGACCACCGAATAGATCGGGGTGAAGGTCACGCCCGGATGGACCGCCTCCAGCCGCTTGATCGCCGCCTTGACGCGGTCCTCGACCTGGACGTCGCTGGAGTCCTTGGTCTTGCTGACCTGGAAGGCCACCACCGGGCGGCCGTCGAGGCGCGCGAACGAGCGGGGCTCGCCGGCGCCGTCGCCCACCTGGGCCACGTCGGTCAGCTTCACATAGCGCCCGCCGCCGACCGGAATGGTCAGGGCGCGCAGGTCCTCGGCCTTGCGAGCGGCGGCCAGCACGCGAACGGTCTGCTCCCTCTGGCCGACGATCGCGCGCCCGCCGGGGACGTCCTGGCTGAACTGGGCGATGGCGTTGTTGAGTTGGGGCGCTGTGACGCCCGCAGCGGCCATGCGCTCGGGGTCGATCACGATGTTGATCTCGCGATCCACGCCGCCGACGCGGGTCACCTGGGCCACGCCCTTTTCACCCTGCAGCGCCCGGGTGACGGTGTCGTCCACGAACCAGGACAACTCCGTCATCGACATTTCCGGGGCCAGGACCGCGTAGGTGCTGATCGGCAGGGAGTCCATCTCGACCCGCTGCACGATCGGCTCGTCGATCTCGCGCGGCATCTCGGTGCGGGTCTGGTCAACCTTGGAACGGACGTCGTCGACGGCCTTCTGCAGGTCCATGCCCATCTCGAACTCGACCTGGGTGGTCGAGGCCCCCTGGACCACGGTCGAGCGGATGCTCTTGACGTTGGACAGGCCGGCGACCGCGTCCTCGATCGGACGGGTGATCTGGGTCTCCATCTCGCCGGCGGCCGCGCCGCTCTGGGTGACGGTGACAACCACCATCGGGAACGAGACGTTGGGGAACTGCTTGATCGGCAGCATGAAATAGCTGGCGATCCCGCCCAGCATCAGGGCGATGAACAGCACGGCGACCGGGATCGGGTTCCGGATCGCCCAGGCGGAGACGCGAAGCTGGGCCATTAGCGGGCCGCCTTTTCGAGCGGCTTGACCTTGTCGCCGTCCAGGGTGAAGGCCGAGCCGCCCAGCAGTACGCGCGTGCCCACGGCCGGGCCGTCGATCAACTGCACCCAGCCACCGGCGCGCAGGCCGGTCTTGACCGGGATCTGGCGGGCGCGGTTCTGGTCGTCGACCGCCATCAGCGAAGCCCCTTCGGCGTCGAGGCGCAGAGCGGCCTCGGGCACGGCGGGGACCTGGGCGCCCGAGGCGGCGAACTCGGCTGAGGCCACGCCGCCGGACCGCAAGGCCTCGTTCAGCGGCAGACGCACGCGCACGCGACCCAGGCGCGTGGTGGTGTCGATCAGCGGGCTGACGATACGGACCTCGCCCGACACGGTCGCGCCGCCAGGGACGCTGACCCGCACCGGCTGGCCGATACGGACGCTGGACAGGTCGGCTTCGTTGACCTCGGCGTTCAGCTCGACCAGGCCGTCGCGGGCGATGCGGAACCAGGGCGTCGTTCCGCCGGCCACGTCGCCGGGCCGCACGGTGCGTTCCAGCACCCGGCCCGAGACCGGGGCGGTGATGGTCATGCGGCGGTCGCGGGTCTGCAGTTCCGCGAGCGCGGCGGCCTGGGCCTTGGCGGCGTAGCGGCGGCTCTCGATCTGCTCCTGGGAGAGCATCCCCTGTCCGGCGAGGCCGGTGACGCGCTGGGCTTCGGCTTCGGCCTGGGCGGCGACGGCGGCCTGCTGGGCGATCTGAGCGCGCAGCAGGGTGTTGTCCAGTTGCGCCAAGGGCTGGCCGGCCTTCACCCAGGCGCCTTCCTCGACGAAAACACGGGCGACGCGATAGCCGGACAGCTCCGAGCCCACGGCGGCTTCCTCGCGCGGGATCAATTGCCCGGAAGCCTTGAAGCCGCCGCCGAGCGCCCGCGTCTCGACGCGAGTGATCGAGACGGCGCGCGCCTGCTCTGCGCCGGCGGGCTTCGCGGCTTCGGGCGCGTCCTTCTTGTCGCCACAGGCGGTCAGGCCTACGCCGGCGCAGACCAGGGCGGTGGCGATCAGATAGCGGGTCGTCATCGGAGCGGGTCTCATTGCGCGGAAGCCTTGGTCGGGACGGCCTCGGGCGACCAACCGCCGCCGAGAGCCTTGTAGGTTTGCACGGCGCGCTGCAGCGCCTGGGTCTGAGCGGCCGTTGAGGCCGAGCGAACGGCGCGCCAGGCCTGTTCGGCCTGCAGGGCCGTCGTCAGGTCGGTGAGCCCGGCCGCAAAGCTCTTGCGGCTTGCTTCATAGGCCACCGCGGCGCGGCGTTCGCCCGCCGTCAACAGCGCCACGCGCCGCTCGTCTGCGGCCAGTTGGACGAGGGCGTTGTCAGCTTCGCCGAACGCGGTCTGGACCGTCTTTTCGTAGGTGATCGCGGCCTGTTCGACCCGGGCGTTGCTGGCCTTGATGTCGGTCATCAGCTTGGGAATGTTCAAAACCGGGATCGAAAGATTGGCTCCGATCGTCCAGGCCGAACTGGTCGTCGAGGTTTGCGCGCCGGCGTCCAGGAAGCTGGGCGTGACGGCCTTGGAGATCCCGGCCCCCGGCGTCAGCGTCAGGGTGGGGAACAGCGCCAGTTCGCTGATGTTGAGATTGCCTGAGGCCGAGGCCAGGCGAGCGGCGGCCTCGCGCACATCGGGGCGTCGCGCCAGCAGTTGGCCGGGCGTTGCAGCGGGAACCGGCGGCGGCTTAGCCAGCGACGCTGTGACGGGCAGGGTTTCGAGCGGATCGACGCCCTTGCCGACCAGGATCAGAATCGTGCGGCGCGCGGCGCGGAGTTGCGCTTCCAAAGCCGCGGCCTGGGCTTCGGCCTGGGCAAGATCGGCGGCGGCGCGCTCGCCTTCGGAGGTGGCGATCAGGCCACGCCGGCCCCGCTCAGCAGCGACATCGGCCAGCGACCTGGAGATCCGCACGCTTTCGCGGGCGTCGTCCAGCTGGACCGCCAGTCCCCGCGCCTCGAAATAGGACTGGGCGACATTGGCGGCCAGGGCCGCGCGCGCGCCCTCATAGGCGAAGCGCGCCGCGGCCATATCGTTCTTCACCACCCGCAGCGCAGCGAGGCGGCGGCCGATCAGGTCCAGCTCCCATGAGACGTCGAAATTGGCGGAGTAGGTCTTGCTGACCCCGCCCTGGGTGAAGGCGCCGACGCCGCTCTGCTCGTTGATGTCGGTGTCGGTGCGTTGGGCCGAACCGACGAGCGGCGTCTGTGGAATGAAGATCTGGCGGATCTGGCCCTGGCGGATGGCGCGCGCTTCTTCAAGACGCGCCGCCGCCAGCCGCGCATCAGGGCTCTGAGCCAGCGCCGTGGTGACAAGCGCGTTCAGGGCGGGGTCGTTGAACTGCGTCCACCATTGATCCAGGGCCTGGGGCGCGAGGGCAGGGCCGGCCGGGGCCTCATAGGCGCTCGGCAGCTGGACCTCCGCCTTGCGCGCCGGGGTCGTGCAGGCCGCCAGACCCAGGCCGAGAACCATGAGCGTCATGATGGGAGCGGCGCGCGACAAGCCTTCAGGCGGGTCTGGTCGCAATAGGGCGCCAGTCTTGGCGAGACGCATGAATTTCAACCCAGTTGTTGTGACGCGCGGCGCGCCCAGGCGACCAATGGTCTCCCACTTAGGGGGCTGGCCCCGGGAGGGAAACCCCCGTTCGAGAGGTTTAACGAAGCCATCCGCCGACCGGACGCAGTCTTGAGCGCTCTTGATCCCATACCTGTCAGCAGTGTGGTCGATTGACGCGGCGAGCAACCGTCTCTTCTGGCGAAGGTTGACGCGACGGCAAAACATACCACATCATCGAAACAGGTGTTCGGCATCGTTTGTCGAAGGCTTGGCTCGTCGCAGTTGGCGGGCCTGTAGCGTGGCTTTTCAAGCGTCCGGCCCCGGGGGGAGCAAGGCTTGTCGGCTCTATACGGCGCATCTCAAGGTTTCGAAAAAGGACCTGCCCATCGGCGTGGCTGCATCCGCGCCGGCGGGGTGGCGCGCGCCCGAGCTCTGTCAGGAACGCCGCCGCCCAGCTGAACGTGATTTGGCCCCGCGAAAAGACGATCGGCCAATCAAGAACGAACCGAGGGAGGGAATACGGATGAACAGAAGCAGCTTCCTGCGCGGGGGGTCATGCCTGGCGCTGGCCTTTGCGATGGCGGGCGCGGCTCAGGCCCAAGAGGCTCAGAAGCCGGACGCGTCGACCCAGGTCGAAGAAGTCGTGGTCACGGGCTCCTTCATCAGGGGCACGCCGGAGGACGCCGCCCTGCCGGTTGAGGTCATCGGCGCCGAGGAGCTGCAAAAGCGAGGGTCCCCTTCCACCGTCGAACTGCTGAAGGCCCTGTCGGTCTCCAACGGCGTGCTCGGGGACACCAACCAGTTCGACAGCCGCGCCCAGGGCTCCGAAGGCTCCGGCTCGGTCAATCTGCGGGGCCTGGGCTCACAGCGCACCCTGGTGCTGCTGAACGGTCGGCGTCTGGCCATCAACCCGTTCGGCCAGGCGGGCGCGGGCATCGTCGACACCAACATCATTCCTGCCGCCGCCATCGGCCGCCTGGAGGTGCTGAAGGACGGCGCGGCCGCCACCTACGGCTCGGACGCCATCGCCGGCGTCGTCAACTTCATCACCAAGAAGAGCTTCGAGGGGCTCGAGGTCGGCGCCGACTATCGTCACATCAACGGTTCCGACGGCGACTACGGCCTGAACTTCACCTGGGGCAAGGTCTGGGAGAACGGCAACGTCCTGGCGAGCCTGGGCTGGCAGCATCGCTCAAAACTGTCGGTCGCCGAGCGCGATTGGGCCAATCGATCCTATCTCAGCAATCCGGAAGCCGGCTGGTCCGCAGCGGGCAACCCGTCCACCTTCATCCCGCTGGCCAGCACCACCAACGGCATGCGCGATCCGGCTTGCGCCGGCCTGGGCGGCTTCGCCGGCTTCAGCGGCCTGACGCCCGTCTGCTACTGGCACTACACGCCCTTCGACAACCTGGTCGAAAAGTCCAACGCCATTCAGGCCTATGCCGAGGCCAACGCCGATCTGTCGGCGACGACCAAGTTCCACGTCGAGGTGCTGTACGCCCATACCGACGTGCCGGAATGGAACACCTCGCCGTCCTACGCCGCGCTGGCGGTGCCGACCGCCGAAGCCTCGCCTATTCCGGGACGGTACGTCGTGCCGGCCACGAACCCGGGTCTGATCGCTTTCATGGCGGCGAACCCGACGGTGCAACTGTCCAGCCTGGCGACCGGCGCGGTCAGCACGGTCCCCAGTTCGATCTTCGCGTTCGGTGCGCTCAATGTCGCCAACCGGCCTTTCGGTATCGGTGGCAATCCCAAGTTCGGCTACGGCCCGTCGATCGGGGCGCGGTCATTCGACGCCTTCCGGGTGTCGGCGGATCTGTCGGGCGAGTTCGAGAACGGCATCGGCTGGGACGTGGCGCTGACCTACTCGCAGGAAATCGCCATCCGGACCGGCTATGACACGCTGGTCAACCGCTTCGCCCTGGCGCTTCAGGGTCTTGGCGGTCCGCTCTGCGACAGCAATCCGTCGCTGCCGGGCGTCCAGGGCACGGTGGGCGTCGGCCAGTGCATGTATTTCAATCCCTTCGCCAGCGCGATTCCGGGCAACGCGATCACCGGCCAGGCCAACGCCGGCTACAATCCGGCCCTGGCCAACAACAAGGACCTGATCGACTGGTTCTTCAAGAAGCTCTCGACCAAGCAGGCCTCGCGCCTGTTCGTCGGTGAGGCGGTGCTGAACGGTAAGACCAACATCACGCTGCAGGGCGGCGACGTCGCCTGGGCTGCGGGTGTCCAGTATCGCCGCAGCTACTTCACGGCCGACTACAACGACATCAGCAACGCGGCGGTCAATCCGTGCGTGAACACGCCGGACTTCGGCGTCACCACCTGCACGGGCTCGGTCCGCAACGGTCCCTTCATGTTCCTGGGCGTCGGCAACGAAGCCGACAATCAGAGCGATGTCATGGCGGCCTTCGGCGAGCTGTCGGTGCCGATCACGGACGACTTCCAGGCTCAGCTGGCTGCACGCTTCGAACAGTATGGCGGCGCGGTCGGCTCGACCTTCAATCCGAAGGTTTCGCTGCGCTGGCAGGCGATGCCTTGGCTGGCCCTGCGGGCTTCGGCCGGTTCGACCTTCCGGGGGCCGCCGGATCCGCTGACCACGACCACCTCGGTGACCTCGCTGCAGGGGATTCTCGGCGTGTTCCGCGCCGTCGACATCTACGGCAATCCGAACCTGAAACCTGAAAAGGCCCAGACCTACAATTTCGGTCTGCTGTTCAATACGGGCGGGTTCAAGGCCAGCGTCGACTACTTCTATTTCGACTTCAAGGATCCGATCGTCGCCGAGCCGGTGGCGGGCATGGTGGCCTCGCTGTATCCGAACGGCGCTGCGGGAGCCAACAACTGCGCCGATCCGGCCTATGCCGGCCTGGTGTCGCGCTTCACCTTCACCGGCGGGTGCGCCACGCCGACGACCAGCATCGCGCGCCTGCGCACCAACTACATCAACGGCGCGCCGGTGAAGAACGCCGGCTTCGACTTCTCGGCCGACTACCGGTTCCGGGACGTGATGGGCGGCGACATCTCGCTGGGCGGTTCGGCGACCTACATCCAGAAGTACGAGGTCGGCGCCACCCAGGTGGAGGGCATCACCGTCGAGAAGGCCTTCGACGCGGTGGGGCTGCTCAACTACCAGACCACCGTCGTGCCGATCCCCAAGTGGAAGGGTGACGTGCATGCCGAATGGAACTCAGGCCCGCACAACCTGCGCCTGTCGATCCACTATATCGGCTCCTACACCGACCAGCGCACCGCGCCGTTTGCGGCCAACGCCTACAAGGACACCACGGGCGCCGGCGTCACGATCAGCGCGGGCAAGAAGATCGAAAAGCAGGTCCTGACCAACCTCGCCTATCGCGTCTTCCTGCCGTGGGACACCACGGCCACCCTGGCGATCACCAACCTCTTCGACAAGGATCCGTCCTACGCCCGTCTCGACCTGGGCTACGACCCCTTCACCGGCGATCCGCTGGGCCGCACTTACAAGGTGAGCCTGCGCAAGAAGTTCTAGTTCCTCGGAGCGTGTGGGAACTTGCGGCGCGTCCTTCCCCCAAAGGACGCGCCGTTTTCTTGCGCGGCGAGCGAGGAGGCTACAGCCAGCCCAGCAGGCTGGGCGGGCTCGCGAGCGAGCCGTCGGCGTTGAACATCTGCGCCAGTTTTTCGCGTGAAGCCTGAAGATCGGTCATCCGGGCGTAGATCTCGGGCGTCCAGCCGCCGGCTTGCCGTTCCTCAACAGTCATGGCCGCATAGCGGGTGATCATCGCCTTGCCAAAGCCGCCCGCCTCCTCGGCGGTGGACTGGTAGCTGGCCTTGATGGCGGCGCTGTCGCGGGCGCGGAGCTCGGTCTTGGCCTCCGCGATCTCGTGGGTCGAGAACTGGTCGTCCTTGTTGAGCGCGATGGCCGACAGCGAGCGATCGTCGAAGCGGCGGAAATCGATCTCGCCGCTGTCACGATCCTTGGCCGCCTCAGGAGCGAAGGCCAGCTCATACTGCTTGTCCAGAGCCACGCGGACGTCACCGGCGACCTTGCTGAAGTCGCGGGTCTTGGCGCCGGCGACGGCGCTGCCGGTCTCCTTCATATAGGCTGCGACGCTGTCGTTCTCGATCCCCGCAGGCGCCAGGCCCGGGCGGGCGAGGGCCTGTTTGCGCCCTTCGATCAGCGCGTCGTGCTCGCGGCTCCAGGCGGCCGAGCTCTTCTCCTCGGGGCCCGCCGTATCCAGGTGATCCAGCGCCGCCTGATAGAGGCCCGCATAGTCGCCGGTCAGCCGCGCCTGGGCGGCGGGACCTGCAAGCACGGCGTCCTGCCGGGACTTCAGAGCGAGCGCGGCGACGACCTGCTGGTCGATCGGAAACTGGTCGCCCTTGTTGCTGGCCACCGCGTGCAGCGTGCGGCGATCCAGGGCCGACAGATCGATGGTGGCGTTTCCCTCCTTCAAGGCGCTGGTCGCCCCCGCCGCCTTGAGCCGCGCCGTGATCTGGGTCTTGGCCTCGGCGACCACGGCCTCGATCGCGCGGGAGTCGGTTTGCGCCTTCAGCGCGGCTTGCGCGGCGGGCGACAGGGTGACGTTCACCGCCGGGGTGTTGATCGTCTCGCTCTGGTCGCGGGTCTTGGCCTGGGCCGCCGCCTGACTGGCGCGCTGGGCCGCCGTCTGGCCTGCGGTGAGGCCTGGCGCATAGGTCGACGCATACGGATTGATCGTCGTCATGTCGCGCGACTTCTAGCGAATCAAGGACTTAAAGGTAGCAGTCCTCGCCTGGCTTGGGCGCCCTATGGTTAATGGGTCGCGCGCGGCGCTTGAAAAGCCCTTAGCTCAGGACGCCGGTCAGCAGCGGCCGAGCGAACAGGTCCGCGGCCTCCTCCCGCTGCAAGCCAGGAACCCAGGCCTCCAGAGAGGCGGCGGCGTTCAGCATCGAGTTGATCATGTGCGCGGCGATGCTGGCGTCGATTGCGCGGATCGATCCGTCAGCGACGCCATCGGAGATGATCGACGCAAAGCGTTGCCAGCCGCGCATATAGCCGTCCGCCATATCGCTGCGCAGCGGTTCGGGCAGGGCGCCTAGCGATGAGGCGCGCAGCAATGGGCCGTGTTCGGACAATTGGTAGCTGGTCAGGCCGGCGGCCGTCGAGACAAGCTGGGTCCAGCTGTCGGTCGGCAGGGCGCGAGCGTCGAGCTGGGAGCGGCGCGTGACGGTGAAGGTGCGCTCGAAGCACTCGGCGACCAGGGCGTCCTTGTCGTCGTGGTGATGGTAGAACGACCCCTTGGTCACGTTGAGCGCAGCCGAGATGTCCTCGACCGAGGCCCCGCGATAGCCGCGTTGATTGATCAGGCGGGTCGCCGCCACCAGGAAGGTTTCGCGCCACTCCAGACCTTCGGGCGACAGCGGCGTCGGATCGGGCAGAGCGTGGGGATTCCAGCCGCGCTCCGCCGTCGGCAAGCCGTTCAGCAGAATGTCGCTCATCCGCTCGAGCACCCGCCCATAGTCCTCGACGTCATAGCGGCGCAGCCAGCGGCCGGACCAGAACACCTGCTCCATCAACAGATGGGTGCGCGCGTTGCGCTGGCGCTTGTCGAGATGCGTCAGGGCGGGGTCGTCGAAGAAGCCGCGCACCCGCCGGAAGAGATCGTTGAACGCGCCGATGACCGAGCCCCGCAGAGGTTCCTTCAGCGCCTTGATCTCGGCGAAGCTGGTCAGAGGCGTGGCCTCGCCCAGCCGTACACGGCGGTTCAGGTCGAGATACAGATCCAGGAACTTGATGATCCGCGCGGCGGGCGTCGCCTCGTCGGCGGCCCGCTCCACCATGGCTTCGAAGCGCTCAAGCCCGCGCATGAAGCAGGCGGCGGCCAGATCGTCCTTCTTGCGATAGTAGTAGGTGACGCTGGTGGTGTTGAGGCCAACACTGGCGGCGACATCGGCCAGGGTCATGCCGCGTACGCCCTGACGGTTCAGGATCGCCGTGGCCGCCGCCAGGATCGTCTCCTTCTTCCGTGCGTAGCGCGCCGTGGCCGCTCCCGCGATCCGACCGTCGTCCATCGCCTTCAAATCCCTGGGGTCCCATCATGACCGACGGTCGCGCCGGCCATCAGACTCTCGCGTCCAATCTAGGCGTCCATCGGGCCGGCTTAAAGGCCGATGACGTCCGTTGCAGGACGATAGCGCCTGCCTACAGCCCCGTTTTGTCAGGATTGTTGCAAGCCCGGCGTCTTTGAGGTCGGCTTAGGAGGCCTTGCGCTGGCGCGAAGGGTCCAGGGTCAGGGCGGCGGCGATGGCCTGGGTCAGGGCCAAGGGCGAAAGCGGCTTGGCGATCGCCCCATCCATCCCCGCAGCGAGGTAGCTCGCCTGCTGATGCGCCATGGCGTTGGCGGTCATGGCCAGGATCGGCGCGGCGCCTGCGGGGCTGTTGAGCGCACGGATGCGATGGGTGGCCTCGACGCCGTCCATGACCGGCATCTGGATGTCCATGAGGATCAGGTCGAAGCCCTGTCGCGCCGCCGTGACGCCCTGTGAGCCATCCTCGGCGGTGGTCACGCGGGCGCCCAAGGCCTCGAGCATGCGTGTGGCGATCAGCCGGTTGGTCGCGTTGTCTTCGACCAGCAGGACGCGCAGCCCGTCGAACAGAGGGCCGTCGGCCAGCGTCTCCTGCGTATCCGGGCGCGCACAGGCCTGGGTCTCAACCTCCAGCCAGAAGGTCGACCCCTTGCCCAGTTGGCTCTCGAAGCCGACCTCGCCGCCCATCAACTCGGCGAGCCGCCGGCAGATGGCCAGGCCCAGACCCGAGCCGCCGAAGCGGCGGGTCGTCGAGCCGTCGCCCTGACGGAAGCGCTCGAACAGGCGCGCTCCGGCGTCCTCGCCGATGCCCACGCCGGTGTCGTCGATCTCGAAGCGCAGGCGCAAGCGCGCGCCATCAGGGCTGTCGATCCGTCGCCCTGAAAGCCGCGCGACGACGCCGCCCTCCAGGGTGAACTTCACCGCATTGCCGATCAGATTGAACAGCGCCTGGCGCAGCCGCAGCGGGTCGGTCGCCACCCAGCCGAGGTCGTCCGAGGCCTCCACCCGCAGGTACAGCCCCTTGGCCTCGGCCTGGGCGCGCAGCATGTCGGCCACGCCCCGAAGCAGCTCGGCGGGACAGACGGGCTCGGCGGACAGCTCGAGCTTGCCGGCCTCGATCTTGGAGAAGTCGATGATGTCGTTGAGAAGCTCGGATAACATCACGCCGCAGCCCAGCGCCTCTGTCAGCAGGCGTCGTCCGTCGTCCGAGAGCTTCTCGGTCTTCAGCAGGTGCAGCACGCCCAGCACGCCGTTCATGGGCGTCCGGATCTCGTGGCTCATATTGGCCAGGAACTGGGACTTGGTCTCGGCGGCGGCCAGGGCGGCGTCGCGCGCGGCGACCAGCTCGGTGACGTTCTGCGTGATGCCGATGACGTCATAGGTATCGGGGCTGGATCCGCGCACGCCGCGCCAGGCCACGTGCAGGTGGATCCAGTCGTCGGCGCCGGGGTCGAGATAGCGGTAGTCGATTTCGACATGCTCGCCGGTCTTCAGGGTTCGCGAGAACGCCTGCCAAACCCGGGCGCTGTCCTCGGGATGGATCGACAGGGTCATCTCGGCGACGGTCATGGTCCGCGCGCCGCCCTCCGGGGCGCTGGGCGTCGGGATGTCCTGGTCGAACGCATAGACGCCCCTGCGGGGATTGAACCGCCAGACATAGACGCCGGCGGCGTTGCGCAGAAGTTCGTTGGAACGCTCGGCCTGCAGGCGGGCGGCCTCGCGCGCCCGGTCCTCGCTGATGTCCTGAAAGACGATCAACTGGCCGCCGCCTTCCAGGATGGTCGACTGGGTGCGGACCCACAGCCAACCGCCGCCCTTTCGGGCCAGGCGATTTTCGCTGTGGGCGTGACCCACGGTCTTCAGCGTGTGACCGGCGGCGGTCAGAACCTCGGTGTCATGCAGATGAAAGAAGTCGCGGATTTCGCGGCCCAGCGTGTCTTCGGCGGCCCAGCCTGTCAGTTGGCTCCAGGCGGGATTGACGCGGATGATCCGGCTGTCGCGCAGCACAACGAACATGTCGAGGCTGTTCTGGAAGAACCAGTCAGCCGCAGCGGCTTCGATTCTGGCGCCGGCCTTTGTATCCAACCGCTTGCCCATCCCGCTTCGCTCGTCTTCAATCGATGATGCGCAGGGTTGGGTAAAGTTTACGTTGCGGCATATCGCCTCGGCGCGAGTCCTGGTCCGAGCCAATCAAGACGTGAATAGAGGGGAGAGCAGGACAATGAGCACGCCGGAAGCCGTAGGACTATCGTCCGAGCGCCTGAAGCGCATCGATAGCTTCATTCAGGCCAAGTACATCGATACGGGAAAACTGCCCTGCGCCCTGACCCAAGTCTGGCGGCGTGGACAACTGGCCCACACCTCGGTGCTGGGCAGCGCCGACGTCGAGCGCGGCAAGCCGCTGAAGGCCGACAGCCTGTTCCGCATCTATTCGATGACCAAGCCCATCACCAGCGTCGCCTTCATGATGCTGGTTGAGGAGGGGCTGGCTTCGCTGGACGACCCGGTGCATCGCTTCATCCCGGCGTGGCGGGATATCGGGGTCTTTCAGGCCGGCGTCGCCGGAGCCTTCCAGACGACGCGCACCAAGGAGCCGATGCGCACCATCGACCTGCTGCGCCACACCTCGGGCCTGACCTACGGCTTCCAGCAGCGGACCAATGTCGACGCAGCCTATCGCAAGCTGAAGCTGGATGGCGTGGACAGCGAGGGCGGCCTGAAGACCTTCGTCGAGACCCTCGGGACGGTGCCGCTGGAGTTCTCGCCCGGCGAGGCCTGGAACTACTCGGTCGCGACGGATGTGCTCGGCTATCTGGTCGAGGTGATCTCGGGCATGCCGTTCGACGTGTTCCTGAAGACCCGGATCTTCGATCCGCTGAAGATGATCGACACCGGCTTCTTCGTGCCGGAAGGCCAGCGTGAGCGCTTCACCGCCTGTTACGCCCTGACGCCCTCGGGCAAGGTGGTGTTGCAGGACGATCCCGAGAAGAGCCGGTACCTGTCCGCCCCCTCGGTGAAGTCGGGCGGCGGCGGCCTGGTCTCGACGGCCGACGACTACATGCGCTTCTGCCGCATGCTGCTGAACGGCGGCGAGCTGGACGGCGTGCGCCTGCTCAGCCCCAAGACGATCAAGCTGATGACCATGAACCATATCCCCGGTGGTCAGGAGCTGGTTCAGGCGTCCAAGTCGCTGTTCAGCGAGGCGGTCTTCGAGGGCTTGGGCTTTGGTCTCGGCTTCGCCATGACCATCGATCAGGCGCGGACCAAGAACCTGGGATCGCTGGGCGAGTACTTCTGGGGTGGCATGGCCTCGACGGCGTTCTGGATCGATCCGGTCGAGGATCTGGCGGTGGTGTTCATGACCCAGCTGATGCCGTCGACCTCGTACCCGATCCGTCGCGAGCTGCGCACACTGGTCTATTCGAGCTTCACCGAGGCGGCGGGGTAGGGCTGGAGCAGGTGAGCGCCCCCTCCGTCGCGCGGCCGGGCCGCGCGCCACCTCCCCCGTTTCTCGAGGGAGGAGGAAAGCTCTCTCTCCTGCCCCGCTTGCGGGGGAGGTGGATCGGCGCGAAGCGACGAGACGGAGGGGGCGCTTAACCCCATCAAGAAAACGGCGCGGGAGAGGCTCCCGCGCCGAGTTGCGCTTTACCAAAGTCCGACGCATTGCGAGCAATACGTCACGCTCGCGAAATCCACCGACTTCGAAACGTCAGGACGCGTGCAAGGCGCATCCAAAGCCCATGAATTCCCGCGAACGTCCTCCCCGGCGCGGATCATTTTCTCTGCATTTCAGGTAGCTGCAGTGTCGGTCAGCCCACCGACGCCCCCTCCACCCTGCGGATGATCTCGGCCGAACTTCTGATTTCGAATTTGGAGTATGGCTTTGTGGCCGTCAACTGGCGGCGCCCGCGAAATGGGCGCCGTCGCGTAGGTCTGGACATCCGCGACGGAGCATGCACGCTGCTGTCAAACAACCGTTCAAACCAAGAAAACAAGGGTGGAAGCCGCCATGGCCGCGATCAACGCCGTCACCGATTTCTCTGTCGAAGGCGACATCGGCGTCGTCACGCTCAACTCGCCGCCGGTCAATGCGCTGTCGGCCGTCGTCCGCGAGGGTCTGCAGGGCGCGTTTGACGCCGCGATCGCCGACGCCGCCGTCAAGGCCATCGTCCTGATCTGCGACGGCAAGACCTTCATCGCCGGCGCCGACATCACCGAGTTCGGCAAGGCGATGACCGGACCCTCGCTGCAGGACGTCCAGAACACGATTGAGAACTCGCCCAAGCCGGTGATCGCCGCGATCCATGGCACCGCCCTGGGCGGTGGCCTGGAAGTGGCGCTGGTGGCCAACTACCGCGTGGCCGTCCCGTCGGCCAAGGCCGGCCTGCCGGAAGTCAACATCGGCCTCCTGCCGGGCGCGGGCGGCACGCAGCGCCTGCCGCGCATCGTCGGTGTCGAGAAGGCCCTGGAGATGGTCACCAGCGGTCAGCACGTGCCGGCCAAGGCGGCGCACGCCATGGGCCTGTTCGATGAACTGGTTGAGGAGGGCAAGCTGCGCGAGGGCGCGATCGCCTTCGCCAAGGCCGTTGTCGCCGAGAACCGTCCGCTCAAGAAGGTCCGTGACCTGAACGAAAAGGTCGAGGCCGCGCGTGGCAAGCCCGAGATCTTCGAAGCCTTCCGGAAGGCCAACGCCAAGAAGTTCCGCGGCTTCATGGCTCCGGAGAACAACATCAGGTGCATCGAGGCGGCGGTGAACCTGCCCTTCGACGAAGGTCTTAAGGCTGAGCGCAAGCTGTTCATGGAGCTGATGACCGGCAGCCAGTCGGCCGCCCAGCGCTATGTGTTTTTCGCCGAGCGCCAAGCCGCCAAGATCCCGGACGTGCCGGACGACACCCCGACTATTCCCGTCAAGAAGGTCGGCGTCATTGGCGCCGGCACCATGGGCGGCGGCATCGCCATGAACTTCCTCAACGCCGGCATCCCGGTGACGATCATCGAGGCCAAGCAGGAGAACCTCGAACGCGGCGTGGGCGTCATCCGCAAGAACTACGAGAACACCGCCAAGAAGGGCCGCCTGACCCAGGACGACGTCGAAAAGCGCATGGCGCTGCTGACGCCCTCCATGGAAATGGAGGCCCTGGCCGACTGCGACATGATCATCGAGGCCGTGTTCGAGCTGATGGAGATCAAGAAGGAGGTCTTCGGCAAGCTGGACAAGATCGCCAAGCCCGGCGCGATCCTGGCCACTAACACCTCGTACCTGAATGTCGACGAGATCGCCGCCTGCACCAGCCGTCCGGAAAGCGTGATCGGTACGCACTTCTTCTCGCCGGCCAATGTCATGCGCCTGCTGGAGCTGGTGCGCGGCGACAAGACCAGCAAGGACGTCATCGCCACCTGCATGAAGCTGTCCAAGACCATCGGCAAGGTGCCGGTGCTGGTCGGTGTCTGCTACGGCTTCGTCGGCAACCGCATGCTGGCCCAGCGCCAGCGCGAGGCCCAGAAGCTGATCCTGGAAGGCGCGATGCCCTGGGATGTCGACCGGGTGCTTTACGACTTCGGCCTGCCGATGGGGCCGTTTGCGATGAGCGATCTGGCGGGTCTCGACATCGGCTGGGATCCGGCCAAGACCAGCTCCTCGACCGTCCGTGAAGTGCTCTGCGAAATGGACCGTCGCGGCCAGAAGAACGGCAAGGGCTTCTACGACTACGACGAGAACCGCAACGCCAAGCCTTCGCCCGTCGTCGAGGAGGTGATCCGCGACTTCGCCGAGAAGCGTCAGATCCAGCGCCGCGAGATCACCGACCAGGAGATCCTGGAACGGTGCCTCTATCCGATGGTCAACGAGGGCGCGAAGATCCTCGAGGAAGGCAAGGCCATCCGGGCCTCCGACATCGATATCGTCTGGATCAACGGCTACGGCTGGCCGGTCTACAGCGGCGGCCCGATGTTCTGGGGCGAGCTGGTGGGCCTCGACAAGGTCCTGGCCAAGATGAAGCAGTTCCACGCCGAACTCGGCGACGACTTCAAGCCCTCGGCCCTGCTCGAGCGCCTGGTCGCCGAAGGCAAGGGCTTCAAGGACGCCTGATCGCGTTCTTCTAGCTTCAAAATTAGCGTGTCATCCCGGCCGCAGCGCAGCGGAGAGCCGGGACCCAGGGGCAGCCGCATCGCGCTTGGCCTCTGAGTCCCGGGTCGGCTTCGCCGCTCGGGATGACACGGGTTTTTGCGTTTTTGAGGAAGAGTGCATGACCCTCGCCGCCATGATCGCCGCCGACTATGGGACTATCGGTGACATCCTGCGCGAGCGGGCCCTGGAAAATCCCGATCGTCTGGCGGTGGTCATGGAGACGGGCGAGGCCGTCACCTACGCCCAGTTCGACGCGCTGGTCGACCGGGTGGCCGCAGCCCTGCAGCGCGACGGCGTGGCGCCGGGCGAGGCCGTTGCGGTCTGCGCCCTTTCGTCCATCCCCTATGCGGCGCTGTTCCTGGGCGCCTTGCGGGCCGGGGTCGCGGTGGCCCCGATCGCGCCGTCATCGACGCCGGAGTCGATCGCCGGCATGGTCGCCGACTGCGGCGCCAAGCTATTCTTTCTGGACGCCGGCGTCGCCGAGGCCCAGAAGCCCGCGCCGGTCCCTGTGCGCCAGATCGCGCTCGATGGTTCCGCCGCCGGAGAGGCCTTCGACGCCTGGCTGGCCCCCGAGGGCGCCGCGCCCACGCCGGTCGAGATCGGCCCCAAGCACCCGTTCAACATCATCTATTCCAGCGGCACGACCGGCACGCCCAAGGGCATCATCCAGTCGCACGGCATGCGCTGGAAACACATCTTCGTCGGCGACGCGATCGGCTATGGCCACACGCCGGTCAGCCTGTTGTCGACACCGCTCTATTCGAACACCACGCTGGTTTGCTTCTTCCCGACCCTGGCGGGCGGTGGGACCGTGGTGCTGATGAAGAAGTTCGACGTGGTGCGCTATCTGGAGTTGGCCGCCAAGCACCGCATCACCCACACCATGCTGGTGCCGGTGCAGTACCGCCGGCTGCTGGAGCACCCGGACTTCGACCGCTACGATCTTTCGTCCACGCGGATGAAGTTCTGCACCAGCGCCCCGTTCGCCGCCGACCTCAAGGCTCAGGTTCTCAAGCGCTGGCCCGGCGGCCTGGTCGAATACTTCGGCATGACCGAAGGCGGCGGCACGTGCATCCTGATGGCCCACGAGCATCCGGACAAACTGCACACCGTTGGACGTCCGGCGCCCGGCCATGACATCCGGCTGGTGGACGAGGATGGCCGGCAGGTCGGGCCCGGCGTGGTCGGCGAGATCGTCGGCCGTTCGGCCAGCATGATGAATGGCTATCACGGCCGTCCCGACAAGACCGCCGAGGCGACCTGGGTCTCGCCCGAGGGCTGGACCTTCATCCGCACCGGCGATGTCGGCCGGTTCGACGAGGAAGGCTTCCTCACCCTGATGGATCGCAAGAAGGACATGATCATCAGCGGCGGGTTCAATATCTATCCGTCCGACCTGGAGGCCGTGTTGGTCAAACATCCGGCGGTGGTCGAGGCAGCGGTGGTCGGCGTGCCCTCCGACGCGTGGGGCGAGACGCCGGTGGCCTTTGTGGCGCTGAAGAGCAGCCAGGCCGCCGAGGCCGACGCCATCAAGGCCTTCGTCAACGGTCAGGTCGGCAAGACCCAGAGACTAGCCGAGGTCGTCGTCGTGGACAGTTTGCCGCGCAGCCACATCGGTAAGGTCCTGAAGCGCGAACTGCGCGACTCATGGCAAAAGTCGCCCAGTCAGTAGGCTTGTGCGGCGCTTCTTGCCGCGACCGCGCGCCGCATTAGGGCGAGCGGAATCGATGAATACGGTTGCTTAACCAAATGGTGCGGCCATCAGGTCGCCCGGTTCGTCGTGGATTGCGTTCAAGCTCATGCGCCCGAAGCCCGTCGCCGCTCCGATCAATGCTCTCGCCGACCTGGCGCGTGAGGCGAAAGCCCTTGTCCGCGCGCCAGGCGCGCCGATCGATTTCGATGCGGTCGCCCAGGCGCTGGGCGCAGCGGGCCATACGTCTGATCTCGAGCAGCGCCTGACCGCCCGCTTTGTCCGTCCGGTCGCTGCGCGCGCCTTCGCCGCGCGGGTCGAGGCCACGGCTGCGACGCTGAAGGCTCTGGGCGTGCGCGAGGGTGGTGTCTGCGTGGTCTCGGCTCTGGCCGATCCGGAGACCCTGGCCGGCGTCGCCGCCGCTGGGCTCAAGGCGTGGCTCGTCGATGTCGACCCGTTCAGCGCCATGTTCGACACCGACCATCTGCGCGAGCGTCTGCCCGAGGCGCCGGGACCGCTGGAGGCCATCGTGCCGGCGGCGGCCCACGGCCGCGCGCCCGACATGCGCGCCTGGGCCGCCTTCCGCGACGAGACGGGGCTGCCGATCCTGGTCGACGCTCACGGCGCGTTCGACGTGATCATCGAAGCCCCGGTGCCGGTGCTGGTGGGGCTGCCCAGCGGGCAGGGCGTGTTCCTCGTCTGCGAGGACGCTATTCCCGTCAACACCGTCGAGGCCGCCCCCTTCGCGGGCGAAGACGGTCTCGCCGCCTGGCCGGGCCTGCGTCAGCGCCTTTGTGGCACGGCCCAGCAGTTGCGCGTTCTGCTGCTCGACAGCGGCGTCGGTTTTCAGCCCGGCTGGGGCATGAGCTGGATTTCGCCGGTTTGCGCGCTCAGCCTGCCGACCGACGACGCCGGCGCTGTGGCCTGGAAGCTCCAGGCGGCCGGCGTGCCCGCCAGCTGTTCGGTCCGAGACCGCACGCTCGCCGCCGACGAAACCCCCAACGCCGATCACCTGGCGGCCTCGACCGTGGTGGTGACCCTGGACCCGAACCTCGACATCGAGGGCCTCGACCGCCTCTGCGACGCGCTGCGCGCGGCGCTGGGGTAGAGGCCGGAGCCCACTTGCCTTAAGCATCGGCGCGTCGTTTTCACGCCGAGAGATCCGATGGCCAAGGCCTCCTCTGAGCCGCTTTCCCTGGACTGGGGCTTTGGACTCCCCGACGAGGTCTTCGCCTTGCCGGAGGCTGAGCTGGATGTGCAGGTCCGCTACGACGACGACCTCTGCCAGTGGGGCGATCGCTACTTCATCCGCTGCATTCTGCCAGTGCCGCTGAAGGGCCAGGACGACTACTTCGGCTGGGGCGCCTGGGCCGAGGTCGAGGCCGAGGTATTCCAGCGCTATCTCGACCTCTATGAAGAAGACGGCCGCGAGGAGCCGCCGCATCCGGCGAAGCTGGCCAACCGGCTCGCGCCCTATCCCGGCACGACCCTGGGCACGCGCCTGCTGATCCAGTTCCAGACCCCCGACGAGCGCCCGACCCTCACGCTGCTGGAGGGCGACAAGAGCCGCCTGGCGGAAGAGCAGCGCGACGGGATCGACGCCGCGCGGCATCATGAGATTATTGCCGTCTGCGAGGCCGCCTAAAGCCAGCCCGCCTTCTTGAAGCGCCGGTACAGCAGGCCGCAGACCACGACGATGGCGCCGATCACGCCGTAGTAGCCGTACTGCCACTTCAGCTCGGGCATGTGCTCGAAGTTCATGCCGTAAATCCCGGCGATCGCGGTGGGCACCGCCAGGATCGCGGCCCAGGCGGCCAGCTGGCGGGTGATCACCCCCTGGCGCTGCTGTTCCAGCAGGCTGGCGATTTCGAACACCGAGGTCAGCACCTCGCGCAGGCCGTCGACCAGGATCTCGGTGCGCTGCACGTGGTCATGGACATCGCGGAAGTACATCCGCACCTCGCTGTCGATGCAGGGCAGGTCGTGATGCTCCAACGCGCCGGCCATCTGGGCCATCGGGCCCAGCATCTTCTTGAACCGCATCAGCGAGCGGCGCAGGGCGAAGATGCGGGTGATCTCCGCCCGGCTGAGGAAGGCGTCCAGCGCCCGCTGCTCGATGCCCTGCAGCTCTTCCTCGATCTGGTCGACGATCGGCATGTAGCCGTCGACGATGAAGTCCAGCACCGCGTGCAGCACATAGTCGACCCCGTGGGCCAGTTGGACCGGCGCCGCCTCCAGTTGGGCGCGCAGCTCGGTGTGGGCCCGGGCGCTGCCGTGGCGGACGGTGATCAGGTGCTGGCGGCCGACGAAGAAGTCGGTTTCGCCATAGGCGATGCGGTCACCCTCCAGGTGCGCGGTCTTGGCCACCACGAACAACTGGTCGCCATAGACCTCGACCTTGGGGGTCTGGCGGGCGTGCAGCGCGTCCTCGACCGCCAGTGGGTGCAGGCCAAAAGCCGATTGCAGGCGGCGCAGTTCGGTCTCGTCGGGCTCGGCCAGGCCGATCCAGACAAATTCGCCCTCGCGCGGAACCAGGTCCTCGGGCGAGGACAGGTCCAGGACGCGGACCGGCTGTCCGGCCTTGTAGGCGGTGGCGGCGATCAGGCTCATGGCGTGCGGCTCAGTGCGCGGCCGCGTAGGCCTCGACCGCCGCGATCCGTTCGGCCTTTTCGGCGTCGGTCAGGAACGAGCCGGCGAAGCTGTTCCTGGCCAGGGTGACGATGTCCTCGCGGGTCAGGCCCACGGCGCCGGCGGTGGCCAGGTAGTTTTCCAGCAGATAGCCGCCGAAATAGGCCGGATCGTCGGAGTTGACGGTCGCCTTCAGGCCCAGGTCCAGCATCCGCTTGAGCGGGTGAACGTCCAGGCTGGGCACGCCGCACAGCTTCAGGTTCGAGAGCGGGCAGACCGTCAGGGTGATCCCGTCTTTCACGAGGCGCGCGGTCAAGGTCTCGTCCTCCAGCGCGCGGTTGCCGTGGTCGATGCGGTCGACCTTTACGAGGTCGATGGCCTCCCAGACATAGGCCGGCGGGCCTTCCTCGCCGGCGTGGGCGACGACCTTCAAGCCCAGGTCCCGCGAGGCCTGAAGAACCCGGGCGAACTTGGCCGGCGGGTGGCCAACCTCGGAGCTGTCCAGGCCCACGCCCGCCAGCTTGTTCAGCCAGGGCTTGGCCTGCTCCAGCGTCTCGAACGCGGCCTCTTCGGAGAGGTGGCGCAGGAAGCACAGGATCAGCTTGGAGGTGACGCCCAGCGTCTTCTCGGCCTCGTCCATCCCGGCCAGCAGGCCGTTCATCACCGTGTCGAAGGCGATCCCGCGATCGGTGTGGGTCTGCGGATCAAAAAAGATCTCGGCATGGGTCCCACCGTCGGCCGCCAGGCGCCGGAAGTAGGCGAGCGCCAGGTCCTTGAAGTCGGCTTCGGTGATCAGCACGCCCGCGCCCTGGTAGTAGATGTCCAGGAAGTCCTGCAGGTTCGAGAAGTCGTAGGCCGCGCGGATTTCCTCGACTGACGCGAAGGGCAGGGTGATCCCGTTGCGCTGGGCCAGCTCGAACATCAGCTCGGGTTCCAGGCTGCCCTCGATATGCATGTGGAGCTCGGCCTTGGGCAGGCCCCTGACAAACTCGGCGAAGGCGATGGGGGCGAGGGAAGCGTCGGTCATGGGGGAGTTATGGGCGCGCCAGCGATGGGGTCAAGCACGGGCCTGGCCTGTGTGAAGGCTTGTCGTCAGATGACCTGTCGGGGGCGAAACCAGGCGATGCGCTCGTGGGGGATTTACAGGCCACCGCCCGTGGGCTCCATTGGGGCGGCCAGCGACCGACGTTATCCCATCGCTTGGTGATGATCCATGCGAGGGCCAATGCGCCGAATGCCCGTGACGATGCTTGTGGCTGGTTTTCTGGCCTTCGCGGTGCCGGCGTGGGCGAGTGACCCGATCATCGACATGCACCTGCACGCCTCGGCCGCCGACGAGCAGGGGCCGCCGCCGTTGGCCATGTGCGCGCCGATCAATCCGATGCCGACCTGGGATCAGCGCCAGCCCTGGACCACCGGCCTGATCGCCATGTTCAAGGCGCCCAAATGCGCCGATCCGATCTGGTCGCCCACCACCGACGACGAGATCCGTGACAAGACCCTGGCGATCATGGCCAAGCGCAACATCATCGGTGTGGTCAGCGGACCCTACAAGCGGGTCATGGCCTGGCGCGCTTTGGCCCCCGACCGTGTCCTGCCGGGTCTGATGCCGACCATGTCCGATCTGTCCAAGCCCAAGGTGCTGCTGGACGATTTCGGCAAGGCCAAGGCCGCCGGCCAGCTGGCGGTGATCGGCGAGTTAGGCTTCCAGTACGAGGGGATCGCGCCCAACGATCCGCGGCTGGAGAACCTGTGGGCCGCCGCCGAGGCTGCCGACGTGCCCGTCGCGATCCATATCGGCCCCGGCCCGCCCGGCGTGGCCTATCTGCCGGGGGCCGGCTATCGCGCCCGGCTGAGCAGCCCGCTCTTGCTGGAGGACGTGCTGGTCAAGCATCCCAAGCTGCGGATCAACGTGATGCACGCGGGCTATCCGATGCTGGATGACACCCTGGCGCTGCTCTACGCCCATCCGCAGGTCTATGTGGACACCGGCGTCATCGTCTACTCGCAGCCGCGCCCGGCCTTCTACCGCTACCTGCAGGCGCTGGTCGATGCGGGCTTCGGCGAGCGGGTGATGTTCGGCTCGGACCAGATGGTCTGGCCCGAGACGATCGAACGGTCGATCGCGGTGATCGAAGAGGCGCCGTTCCTCTCCGCCCAGCAGAAGCGAGACATCCTCTATAACAACGCCGCCAGGTTCCTGCGCCTGGATGAGGCGACCCAGGCCAAACATCGAGCGATGTAAGAGGGGCAGGGGTCGGCGAATGCGGTGCGGCCCCTAGGCCGGCAGCGGTATGAACTCGTCGTGGTCGAGGTCGGGCAACTTCATGCGGCCGGCCTTCCAGTCGGCCTTGGCCTGCTCGATGCGGTCCTTGGACGAGGAGACGAAGTTCCACTCGATGAAGCGCGGGCCGACGGGCTCGCCGCCCAGCAGCATGACGGTCGAGCGTTCGAGGGCCTTGAACACCACCGTCTCCCCTGGCGCGAAGACCGCCATCTGGGCTTCGGCCAACTCGCGGCCATCTACCTCCACGCGGCCGGCGGCGATATAGGCGGCGCGCTCAGGATACTCTGCCGGCAGGGCGGCGGTGACGCCGGGCTCCAGTTCCCAGTGCACATAAAAGAGCGGCGAGAACACCGGCACGCTCGATTTCGCCCCGAACGCCTCGCCGGCGATCAGTCGCGCCTTCAGCCCACCGTTCTCGTAGTAGGGCAGTTCGGCGGGACCTTCGTGGTGTGTGAAGCTGGGGTCGATCTCCTCGAACTCGGTCGGCAGGGCCACCCAGGCCTGCATGCCGTCCATGCGCCCGCCGTGCTCGCGCAGGCCCTCGAAGCGTTCGGAGTGGGTGATGCCCGAGCCGGCGGTCATCCAGTTGACCTCATGCGGCTTGATCACGGCCAGCGAGCCGACGCTGTCGCGGTGGGTGATCTCGCCCTCGAACAGATAGGTCAGGGTCGACAGCCCGATATGCGGGTGCGGGCGCACATCGGCGCTTTTGGCGAAGCCCGGGTCGAAGGCCGCCGGGCCCATGTGATCGAGGAACGTGAAGGGACCCACCATCCGATGGGCGTGGAACGGGAGCACACGCCCGACCTCGAAGTTGCCGAGTTCCTTGCGGCGGGCGTCGAAGACGAGGTCGATCATGGATGGCTCCGGGGATATCGACGGGGAGCTTAGCCGCGACTGGCTCGGAGCGTCTTGTCGAAAACGCGCTCAGGGCGCGATGCGCAAGGACATAACCTTGGCGGGGGAAAGCCCCTCGCGCGGCTGGCCGTTCGGGCCGAAGTCGCTCCACTGACTGCGGGCGACGAAGATGAAGTGGCGACCGTGCATGACGCCGCCCGTGGGCTCGTCCAAGTCGGGCAGATTGGCGGCTATGACCTCGCCGCGCGTAACCCTGCGGCCGTCCCGAGAGATTGAGAGTCGCAGGACGCGCTGGGGTGTGACGCCGTTCTGGACGACGATCAGTGTCTGACCGTCGCGCAGAACGCCGTCGGCGCCGGTCAGGGACAGATCAGTCGGCAGCGCGACCGGTGTGACCTCCGCAGTGGTCAAGTCAATCCGATGCAGGCCGCTGGGATAGTCGGCGACCATCAACGCGGAGCCATCAGGCGAGACCGCTAGGCCCTGGGCCGAGCCGATCTCGTCGGAACGGACCAGTAGGTCGAGGTCCTGACCCCCTGGCCTAAGCCGCCAGATTTCGCCGCCCAAGCTATTGGACGCGTAGACGGTTCCGTCGGTCGCCACGGTCAAGTCGCCAAGCTGGCGCTTGGCGCCGTCGAAAGGCGCGCCGTAGCGGGCCATGATCTCGCCGGTGTCGAGGTCGATACGCAGCAGGGCGTTGGAGCCCTTGGCCGTGGGCGCAAGATCCCGGGCCTGATCGGCCGCCGAGGTCAGGGCCCATAGCGTGCGGGATTTCGGCTCGGCCACGATCCCGAACACCGACCAGAGGTCGTCGGCGGTGGGGATGAAGTCCGAGGCTGTTCCGTCGGCGCCGATGGCCAAGATCTTGCGGCCATGGACCTGGCTGATCAGTAGCCGCTTGCGTTTTGGGTCATAGGCGACGCTCTCGGCCAACGGCGCGCCGCCGAGGCTTGCGATGGGCGCCAGTTGGCCGATGGGCTTGCGGTTGGCGGCCAGCCGTTCGGCGACGGGCGCGAAGTCGAGGCGCTGGGCCAGAGGCGAAAGCGCTTCGTCGGTTGTGATATCCAGGATGAGGCCAAGGCTCGCATAGCGATGGAGCAGTTCTACCGCGGCCGCCGGATCCTGCCGCGCAGTCAGTCGCGCAGCGCTCAGCAGTACGCCCGGATGTGTCGGCATCAGGGCAAGGGCTTCGGTGATCTTCGTCCGGGCCAAGCTGGCGTCACCGGTGCGAACGGCGGTGGCGGCCTCTCTGCGTAGTCGAAAGAAGGCCTGCAACCGCCCCTCGGCAAATGCGGGGGCGGCTATGAGGAGGGCAAGCCCTCCAACAGCCAGGCGTTTAGCCCAGCGGGCTGACATAGGGGCTGACCAGGCCCAGCGGCACGGCGGTCGAGTTCTTGACGCCGCGGATGACGATGCGGCTTTCGATGTTCGAGACCAGGCCCAACGACAGCAGCTTGTCGCGCAGGAACTCGTCGAAGGCGCGCATGTCGCGGGTGACGATGCGCATCTCATAGTCCGCCGCGCCGGTCACGGTGGCGCACTGCACGACCTCGGCCCACTTGCCGACGGCCTGTTCGAAGGTGTCGAGGTTTTCCTTGGTCGGCAGCGAGAGCTTCACGGTGCAGTACACCTCAAAGCCCAGGCCCAGCTTCTCGCGGTCGAGGATCGTGACCCGACGCTGGATGACGCCGGCGTCTTCCAGGCGCTTGATCCGGCGCCAGCACGGGCTGGACGACAGACCTACGCGTTCGGCGATCTCCGCGACGGACAGTCCGGCGTCGTGTTGGATGAGATCCAGAATCTTGGCATCCACGGCGTCGAGTTGTTCGGACAAGAAATTCCTCCCCCCAGAGGGCGTTGGCGCTTTGATTTTGCGCAAAGCGGCCACGACTCGGGCACGCCTTGGGCAAACATTTTCCGCGCTTCTATAAGATATTGCGTGGTGGGCGAGAAGACCCGGGAGGAAGATTTTTGCTATGCGGCACTCAGAAGTCACTCTCGACGACAAATATGTGCTCGAAGATGGTCGCGCCTTCATCACTGGGGTGCAGGCCCTGCTTCGCGTCCTGCTGGATCGCAAGCGCCTTGACCGCAAGGCGGGGTTGAACACCGGTGGCTATTTGTCGGGCTATCGCGGGTCGCCCCTGGGCGGGCTCGACCAGCAGGCCGCACGCATCAAGAAGCTTCTCACCGCGCATGATGTCGTCTTCCAGGAAGGCCTGAACGAAGACCTCGCGGCGACCGCCGTGTGGGGCAGCCAGCAGGCAAACCTGTTCCCGGGCGCGCTTTATCACGGCGTGTTCGGCATGTGGTACGGCAAGGCGCCGGGCGTCGACCGCACCGGCGACGTGTTCAAGCACGCCAATTTCGCCGGGACCTTCCCGACCGGCGGCGTCCTGGCGGTTGCGGGCGATGACCACGGCTGCAAGAGCTCGACCCTCCCGTCGCAATCGGAATTCGCCTTCCAGGACTTCGAGATGCCGGTGCTGTCGCCGGCCGACGTCCAGGAGGTGCTCGACTACGGCCTGCTCGGCATCTCGATGTCGCGGTTCTCGGGCCTGTGGACGGGCATGATCGCCCTGGCCGACACCATGGACTCGGGCGTGACCATCGACGTCTCTCTGGACCGCCACCAGATCGTGGTTCCAGAGTTCGCGTTCCCGCCGGGTGGCCTGGGCATCCGCCAAAAGGACCAGCCG
Source organism: Caulobacter sp. SL161 (assembly GCF_026672375.1). GTDB lineage: Bacteria > Pseudomonadota > Alphaproteobacteria > Caulobacterales > Caulobacteraceae > Caulobacter. The sequence goes on along the minus strand of NZ_JAPPRA010000001.1, from coordinate 3,917,496 downwards.
ATGGAGAAGGAGCGGCGCATGCGGCTCCACAAGATCCCGGCGGCCCTGGCCTTCGCCCGCGCCAACAACATCGACCGCGTGGTCCTGGGCGCCTCGCACGTCAAGGTCGGCAAGGCCCGCCTGGGCATCGTCTGCCAGGGTCAGGCCTACAAGGACGTGCTGGAGGCCTTCACGGCCATGGGCATGACCCTGCAGGAAGCCGCTGACCTCGGCGTCTCGATCTACAAGGTCGGCATGCCCTGGCCGCTGGAGCCCTTGGGCCTGCGCGCCTTCGCCGCCGGCCTCGAGACCCTGATGGTCATCGAGCACAAGCGCGCGCTGATCGAGCCGCAAGCTCGGGCCGCGCTCTATGATCTTCCCGCACAGGCTCGGCCCCGCGTCATCGGCAAGACCGATGAGAAGGGCGGCCCGCTGCTGTCGGAGCTGGGCTCGCTGTCCGTGGCCGAAATCGCGCTGGCCATCTATGACCGCCTGCCCCAGGGGCCGCACATGGAGCGGGCGCAAGCTTATCTGAACCGCGTCTCGGCCGCCGGCGTCGCCGCCGTCAGCCTTGCCGCCGACCAGGCCCGCAAGCCGTTCTTCTGCTCGGGTTGCCCGCACAACACCTCGACCAAGCTGCCCGAGGGCAGCCGCGCCCTGGCCGGCATCGGCTGCCACTATATGGCCGGGTTCAACGACCCGATGACCGACCTCAACACCCACATGGGCGGCGAGGGCCTGACCTGGGTGGGCGCCGCGCCGTTCACCAGCGAGAAGCACGTCTTCCAGAACCTGGGCGACGGCACCTACAACCACTCGGGTTCCTTGGCCATTCGCGGCGCCGTCGCGGCCGGGACCAACATCACCTACAAGCTGCTCTATAATGACGCTGTCGCCATGACCGGCGGCCAGCGCGCCGAGAGCGGCTTCACCCCCGCCCAGATCACCCGCCAGCTGGCGGCCGAGGGCGTCAAGAAGACCGTCATCGTCGTCGATGACCTGGAGCGCTACCAGGGCGTCAACGACCTGGCGCCGGGCGTTGAGATCTTCCCCCGGTCGGACCTGATGCGCGTGCAGGAGATGCTGCGCGAGACGCCTGGCACGACGGTGCTGCTCTACGATCAGACCTGCGCCACCGAAAAGCGCCGCCGTCGAAAGCGGGGCTCGATGCCGAAGGCCACCCAGCGGGTCTTCATCAATCCGCTGGTCTGCGAAGGCTGCGGCGACTGCTCGGTGAAGTCCAACTGCGTGTCGGTCGAGCCCCTGGCCACCGAGTTTGGCCGCAAGCGCAAGATCAACCAGTCGTCCTGCAATCAGGACTACAGCTGCGTCGAAGGCTTCTGCCCCTCGTTCATCACCCTGGAAGGGGCCGAAAGCGCTCAGTCCAAGAAGACCCCGGCGGCCCTGACCGCCGAGTCGACGCCGCTGCCCGAGTTCGAGCCGCTGACGGGCGTGCGCAAGATCCTGTTCACGGGCGTGGGCGGGACCGGTGTCACCACGGTCGCCTCGATCATGGCCATGGCCGCCCATATCGACGGCCGCGCCGGCAGTGTGGTCGACATGACGGGTCTGGCCCAGAAGGGCGGCTCGGTGTTCAGCCACGTCAAGATCGGCGAGACCGAAGAGACGATCGTCGGCGGTCGCGTGCCGGCGGCCAGCGCCGATGTGCTGATCGCCTGCGATCTTCTCGTCGCCGCCAGCCCCGAGGGCTTGTCGCTCTACGCCAAGGACCGCACGCGCGCCTTCGGCAACAGCGACTTCGCTCCCACGGCCGACTTCGTCACCAGCCGTGACGTGCGGTTCGACAGCGGGGCCATGGCGCGTCGCGTGAAGGGCGCCACCAAGACCTTCGACGCCTGCCCGGCCCAGCGCCTGGCCGAGACGCAGTTCGGCGACGCCATCTACGCCAACATGATCATGGTGGGCTTCGCCTGGCAGCGTGGGGTGATCCCGCTGTCCAGCCGCGCGGTCTATCGCGCGATCAAGCTGAACGGCGTCGACGCCGAAGCCAACCTGCAGGCCTTCGAGCTGGGCCGCCGCGTGGCCCATGACCCGTCCAGCCTGACGGTGAAGGACGACACGACCCCGACGCCCGAGACCATGCCGCTGGACGCTCTGATCGCCCACCGCGCGGAACAGCTGACGGCTTATCAGAACGCCGCCTACGCCCAGCGCTATGCGGACAAGGTGGCCAAGGTCCGCAGCGCTGAAACCGCCGTGTCGGGCGAGGACGGCGCCCTGCCGCTGACCCGCGCGGCGGCGGTGAACCTCTACAAGCTGATGGCCTACAAGGACGAGTACGAGGTTGCTCGTCTGTATACGGACGGTCGTTTCGCGGCCGAGCTGGCCGGGACCTTCAAGGGCGGCAAGGCCAAGGTCTGGCTGGCCCCGCCGCTGCTGGCCCCCAAGGGGCCGGACGGCAAGCCCAAGAAGATCGCCTTCGGCGGCTGGATGCTGGATCTCGCCTTCCCGATGATGGCGAAAATGAAGGGCCTGCGCGGCACGGCGCTCGACATCTTCGGAAAGACCGAGGAGCGCCGCATGGAGCGCGGGCTGATTGCTTCGTATGAGACCGGTCTAGACCGTCTGGCGGCGGGGCTTTCGCCGGAGAGCCTGCCGCTGGCGGTCAAGATCGCCGAGATACCCCAGCAGATCCGCGGCTTCGGCCACGTGAAGGAAGCCTCAGTCAAGGTCGCCAAGGCGGCGGAGGAGAAGCTCTGGGGGCAGTGGGGGTAGGGGCTATGTCGATCAAATAGACCGACTTCCCCGGCGAACGCCGGGGCCCAGATTCATCCGGGGCGGCGGGGGATGATGCGCCATCACGCGGCGCTCATCGGATAGCCGCAGGTGGGTTCGATCTGGATCCCGGCATTCGCCGGGAAGGTCGGGTTTATAGGGGGAAGCGAGAGACTGTTCGCGACCCTTAGCGGACTCAGGAAGACGTGCCGGCTTTACTCATTCCCAGGAAGGGCTTGTTCGCAGCTTGCAGCCCGAAGGGGCCTGACCTTCCTCGAAGAGCTTCACTCTGCTGATTGCTTTCAACTGGTTCGCGCTCAACGGTTTCGCTGCGCTGAAATACGCAGCGCCATGACCACCATTCCAAATGGCGACCTCATAACGTTTGCTCGTTCGACGTTGCGCAAACCTCGCCGGTTTTGCGCCTACTTGCGCCTCGACTATCCGTCCTTTTGGCCGGGTGGCCCAAGCGATCCCGCGCACATCCAGCGATCCGAACGATCCCTCCCAACGGAAGCTTCCGCCGTGGATGCCGCCCTCAAGCGTGGTGATCCTCTCGCCGGGCAGGAGATCGATTATCGGAGAGTAGCCGCAGAAGCGCCCAGGCCCCTCTAGCTCGCCAGCTTCCGCAAGGAAAGGAAGCGCGGTGGCTAGGACCGCTGCCGCAACCAGCTCTCTCATGATGGCGTCCTGAAGCTATTCCACCATCAGGATTAGGCTCCTGAGGTTCAGCTTTCCACCCCAAGCCGTCGCCCCAAAGCTCCGCTTCTCACCGCATGAACGGCACCTTCACCGTCCCATAGGTCGCCGCGCGCCAGACCCACTCCAGCGGGCCGTAGTGGAAGCGCTTGAACCACAGGGTCGCCACCACGCCCTGGATCACCAGGAAGCCGACGCCCAGCCAAAGCGCCGTTCCCTGCGGCAGCCACTCCCAGGCGCCCAGGCCAAAGCCGTAGAACACCGGGACCCAGATCAGCGACTGCAGGACATAGAAGGTCAGGGTCATCCGGCCCATCGGCGCCAGGCGTTCCAGCAGCTTCCGGCCAACGCCCTGATAGGCCTCGACGATCAGAAGCACATAGACGCCCATCACCGAAACGTCGAACCAGCCACCCATCAGGTTCCCCAGCAGCTTGCGCGCCATCGGCGCGGCGGTCGCGTCGGGCAGCAGGGCGGCCAGCGGGGCTTGGCCAAAGCGGGCCAGCAGGGCCACGACGATCAACGCGACCAAGGCGCGGCGGCGCTGGCGGACGAACCGTTCCGGCGCGTCGAACACCCCCGCGCGGCCCAGGCTCAGGCCGATCAGGAACAGCGCCAGGATCTGGAAGAGACGGCCTGTCTCGATGAAGAACCACCACTTGAAGCTCTGTCCCTGCCAGACGTTCCAGGTCAGCATCTGGTCCAGAGGGGCGGTGCGATAGAAGGCCGGACCCGTGTCGCCCCAGTGATGCGGCGCGGCGTTGGCCCAGGTCGCGCCCGTCGCAGCGCTGATGATCTGGAAGGCCAGCAGAGGCTGGGCCAGCAGGATCGCCGCGACCGCCAGGATCACTTTGCTGCTTGCCCGATAGAACGCGATCAGCAACAGGCCCAGCGGCGCCAGCACCATCAGGATGTCGCCGCGATAGACGAGGCTATGGGCCAGACCGATCAGGGCCAGCACCACCATCCGCCAGGCGAAACGACCCGAGAAATTGGTCCCCCGTCGATCGGCCTTGTCCATCAGCAGGAAGAAGCTGAGGCCAAAGCACAGGGTCAGCAGGCTGAACGCCTTGCCCATGAAGAAGGTGGTGAAGATCGTGTGGGTCAGGTTCTGGTTCGGCGCAGCCCAGTAGATCTCGTACTGCTCGAACATGTGGACCATGTAGACGCCGATCAGGGCGAAGGCCCGCAGCGTATCGATTAACAGGTTGCGCGCTGGCGCGGCCGGCGTGCCGTCCATGGTCTGGTTCCCCCCGAGCCGCGATCGTCTTTCGCGTCGCGTGGTCAGACCATGCCGCGTTTGCCAGCGCTGTCAATCAAGGCGGGGGCTTAGCGACTGGCGGATCGGGGCGCCTCGTCTAAGGTGGCGGCATGAGCGAGTTTGATTTCGACGCAGTGGTGGTGGGCGCCGGCGCGGTGGGGCTGGCCTGCGGCTACGCCCTGTCGCAGCGCGGGCTGGTGGTCGCGGTCCTGGAGGAGCAGGGGCGCATCGGGGAGGGGGTGTCGTCCCGCAATTCCGAGGTGATCCACGGCGGGCTCTACTATCCGACCGGGTCCTTGAAGGCCAAGCTGTGCGTCCAGGGGCGGCGGGCGCTGTACGCCTTCTGCGACGCTCACAAGGTTCCCTACAAGAAGTGCGGCAAGCTGGTGGTGGCGACCTCGGAGGACGAGATCGCGCGACTCGACACCATCTGGGATCAGGCCCTGGCCAATGATGTCGAGGGCATGGAGCGCTTGACCGGGGCGCAGGCCAGAGCGCTGGAGCCGGGCCTAAACGCCCACGCCGCCCTGTTGTCACCCGAAAGCGGCGTGTTCGCCAGCCATGACTACATGCTGGCCCTGCAGGGCGAGATCGAAGCCGCCGGCGGGGCGGTGGTGCTGTCGACGCCGTTCGAGGGCGCCGAGCCCCTGGCCGGCGGCGGCTTCCGGGTCCGCGCCGGCGGCGCCGAGCCCACCGACTTGACCTGCCGTCTGTTGGTCACCGCGCCGGGCCTGTCCTCTCAGGCGGTGGCGGGCCGGATCGAGGGCTATCCCGCCGAACAGGTTCCCAAGGCCCACTTCGGCAAGGGGATCTATTTCCGGCTCAGCGGCAAGGCGCCGTTCCAGCGGCTGATCTATCCGCCGCCGATCCATGGGGCGCTGGGCACACACTACCGCAATGACATGGGCGGCCAGGCGGTGTTCGGACCCGACCTGGAGTACGTATCTGCGCCGGACTATTCGGTCGATCCGGCCAAGGCGGAGGCCTTCGCCGCCTATATCCGCAAGTTCTGGCCGGACCTGCCGGCGGACAGGCTGGTCCCCGACTATGCGGGCGTGCGGCCCAAGCTGCACGGTCCTGGTGAACCGCAACCGGACTTCCAGCTCAGGGGCGTCGAGGATCACGGCCTTGCGGGGCTGATGGCCCTGTTCGGCATCGAGAGCCCCGGCCTGACCAGTTCGCTGGCGATCGGCGAGACGGTGGCCGAGCGGCTCTGCGGCGCATCCTGATCGCAGTCGTCACGGGGGGCGGATCACAAGCCCAAGCTCCCGCGTTGACACCAGGGCCGCGCGCCACGATGGTCGCGCCCCGAAACGCCTCCCCTGGAGTCCGCCTTGACCACCATCCTGCACGCCATGCTGGGCAAGGGCCTCGGCGGTCTTGAGCAGGTGTTCCTCGACTACCAGCCGATCCTCGAGGCCTGGGCCGCGCGCCGGGGAGGGCGATGCGTCGGCGTGGTGCGCAAGGGGGGCAAGATGGCGGTCGCTCAGGCCAATCGGACGCCGCCGCTCAGCGCCATGCCGGCCCTGACCGACTGGGATCCGATCACGGTCGGCGCGGCGCGCGCGCTGGTGAAGACCTATCGCCCGGCCCTGATCTTCAGCCACGGCCAGCGCCCGGCGCGCGTGTTCGACAAGGCCGCGCCCGAGGACGTGGTGCGCGCGGTCTGCCTGCACAAACCCTCTTTCGACGTAACGCCGGGCACGCACTATGTGTGCGTCGGTCAGCACCTGGCGGCGCTGGCGATCGAGCGGGGCGCGCCCGCCGACCATGTCTGGTTCGTCCCCAACGCCGTCAAGCCGCCCAGCGCCGAGGCGCGCCCCTTCGCCGAGGCGGGGCGCCCGATCCGGATCGTCGCCGCAGGACGCCTGCATCCGAAGAAGGGCTTTGACGTTCTCATCCACGCCGTCGGCAAGCTGCGGGCCTGGGACTACGAGGTCACGTGCGAGATCGCCGGCGAAGGCGATGAGCGAGGCGCGCTGGAGGGGCTGATCCGCGACCTGGACCTTCAGGCCAGCGTCACCCTGAAGGGGTGGACCGGGGACGTCGCCGGCTTCCTCGCGACGGGAGATCTCTTCGCGTTTCCGTCCCACCAGGAAGGCTTTCCCCTGACCTTGCTGGAGGCGATGGCGGTGGGCTTGCCCGTGGTGGCCAGCGAGATCGACGGACCGCTCGAGATCCTGACCGATGGGCGCGATGGTCGCCTGGTCCCGGACAATGATCCCGATCGCCTTGCCGAGGCTCTGGCCGAGCTGATCAGCGATCGCGAGACGGCTGTGCGCCTCGGCGCGGTCGCTCGCCAACAGGTGCTGACCGAGTACAGCCCCCAGGAGCTGGCGCGTCGCTTGGAAGCCGCACTCGATGGAATGACATCGCGGGCTTGATGCGAAGCGCGCTTGGGCGTATGACCCCCGTCCGTCCTGGCTATGGCTGGGTAGCTCAGATGGTTAGAGCGGTGGATTCATAACCCACAGGTCGGCGGTTCGATCCCGCCCCCCGCCACCAGCAGGCTCATACATTGAGCCTCGTTGACGCCAGGACGAAGGAAGCGCGCGAGATCACCGAACAAGGTGATCTCGACGTGCGCTCCGCGCGCGTGAGACGTCGGCATGATTTCGATGCGATCGACCAGGGCGCGGGCGGCCGCGATGGCTTGGCGGTCCTTGGGCGAGGGCTTGCCCTTGGTGTACTCCTCGAGCCTCTCCTGAAGGTCGCTGATCCGCTGCGCATAGACGTCGGCGAGGCCGGGATGCAGCGTGATCGGATCGTCGTCGCCGATGCTGGCCAGCTCGTGCTTAAGGGCGTCGCGCTCATCCTCTAGACTCTGCAGGCGCGTTTTTAGGTCGGCGCTGGCGTAGCCGTCGAGGATGGCGTTCAGCGCGCGGTCGATCCTGCGCTGGGTCTCGGCGAGGCGACGTTCAAGCGGCGCGCGGCGGGCTCGCCGATCGCCGGCGTTGGCCTTCCAGCGCTCGTGATAGGCGCGGACATAGATCGCGGCGGCCTCGGGGCTAAGCAGGCGTTCTTTCAGGCCGGTCAGGATACGGTCTTCGACTGCGGCTCGGCCGACCGTGCGGCCATTGGCGCACGCGTGGCGGCCCTTGTTCCGGATCGTGCTGCATTGCAGCCGGGCGCGGCCCGCGACGATGTAGTTCTCACCGCAGGCCCCGCACTTGAGCAGCCCGGTGAAGACGCCGGGCTTGGCCTGATTGGCCAGGGTGCTGGGCTTGGTCTCCGATGTGATGGCCAGTCGCTTTTGCGCGGTCGACCATGTTGCGTCGTCGATGATCCGGAGCTGCGGAACCGGCGTTCGCTTCCACTCGCCCTCGGGCTTGATCGTCTGGACGCGCTTGCCGGTGTCGGGGTCTTTGCTCTTGTCGAACCGGTTCCAGACCTTGACGCCGACATACAGCTCGCACCGCAGGATGCCGTTCCCGCGCTGGCGCGATCCGCTGAAGGCCGAGGCGTTCCAGAGGCCTCCCGTCGGGCCGGGCGTGCCCTCCTTGTTGAAGTGGTCGGCGATGTCGCGGCAGCTCCAGCCCTCGTTGTAGAGCCCGAACGCCGTTCGCACGATCGCGGCCTCATCCTCGACAATCGTCATCTCGCCGCCGGGCGTGGAGCGGTAGCCATAGACGCGGCCGCCCATCGAAAGGCCCTTCTCGCCATTCGAGTGCATGCCGCGCTTGGTCTTGTCCGAGAGGTTCTGAAGGTACAGCTCGGACATCAGGCCTTCGATCGCGATGTCCATCAACTGGAGGCGATCCTTGGCCAGGGTCGCGATGCCGACGCCGAAATAGGTCAGGCGTTTGAAGGCGGTCGCGTTCTCGGCGAGGTTCCGGAACAGCCTGTCCTGATGCTCGACCAGGATCAGGTCGAAGGCGCCGGTCTCGGCCGCGCGCAACAGGGCTTGAGCGCCCGGCCGCGTGACCAGCAGATCGGCCGAGATCGCCGCGTCGGTGTATTCGTTGACGATCGTCCAGCCGCGCGCGCGCGCATGGCGACGGCAGAGCGCGAGCTGGTCAGCGATCGAGCCGGGGTTTTGCTTGTCGTCGGAATAGCGAGCGTAGATCGCGACGCGCATAGCTAGGCTATCGGCACCGAGATGTGCTCGAGCGCGCGACCTCCGCGATTGTAACCGGCCACGCACGATCCTTCGTCCTTGTCGGCGTCAACGACCTTCAGGCCCATGAAGGTTGTAGGCTGCGGCGAGCGCAGGGCGTCCGCCGTCGCGGCGGTTGGGGCTGTCAGTTGATCGAGGATTTCACGACAATCGCGGAAGAGATCCATGTCGGGACCGGTTAGGCGAATTTCGGCCGGCTGAACGCCTTTATCCTCGAGTGCCCAGCCAGCGGCCGTGACCACTCGTCGGAACTCGGGAAAGTTAAGATTGGACATCGTCGCGCTCTCTCGCTTTCGCAGCGGCGGCATAGTCGCGATCTGCATCGGCCTGGGCAAGGGCTTCGATCAGGCGCACCAACGCAGGGTCGAGCGCTGCGCCTTGCGGCGTGCGCTGAGGGTCCTGGTGCTGGCGCGCGGCGGCCTTCATGCGGCTGCTCGAAGACGCTCGGCGCGCGCCACGCATCGGCCTAGGCGCAGCATGGCTTCCAGTTTCTCCTGGGTGTAGTGAGCGTCCGCTTTAGCGCGCTCCTGGCTTAAGCGGGCGGCGTATGCGGACTTCTCCTTCTTACCTTTGCGGGGTTCGAGGCCTGCGCGCTGGCGAGCCCAGCTTTCGACGTAGCGATCAAGCCGTTTGACCTCGTCCCGCGCGATCTCCTCGTAGAAGGCGGCGCGGAAGCGGACTGCCTGCCGGGGCCAGCGACCGCGCGTGCCCAGCTCGCGATGTAAGATCCGGCAAAGCCATGCGCGGGCGCGAAACTCCTCGCGCCTGGTGATGTGATCAAAGCCAGTGAGCCTGCCTGCTTCCCGGTGCTCGATGCGTTGTCGCGACGCCCGACGATGGCGGATTGTCCGCAGGAAGTCGGCGGCCACTGCGCGGATCGCCGCAGCGCGATCCGGATATTGAGGATCGTAGTGAGCCGGGCAAAAGCCGGCAAGCCACGCGCCGTTGTTCAGCGGGACCACCCCCAGGAGGTGATGTTCGGCCGGCGTCCACAGTCGCCAGCAATCCTCGCCCTCGGCCCACCAGTGGCTGTTGTAAGGGTGCTTGCCGTCGGCGCGAAGCGGGCCTCGGTAGTTCCTGTTGAGCGGGTCGTGATCGAACGGGTCCATCAGCAGCCTTCGGGGGCGACGTACTCGGTCGGGAAGAACCCCCGCGCGCCGCTCAGCGGCATGAATGGCAGGGGGCGAGCGTCCGCGAGCGTGAAGCCGTATGGACCGCAGAACCAGAGGCTTCCGTGCGTGCTTACGCATCCGGTGATGGTGGTCACGCCAACGATGCCGCCGCGCTGCACCTGGTGCGTTTCGAGCGCATGCTGATAGGCGGCCTGGATCTCCGAGCAACCGAAGGCCGCCATGCCTGGGGTCGGGTGGATGCCTAGTCGCAGGAGGTCGTGCGCCTCGCTGTCAAAGCCCTTGCCGGTGTGGACCAGGATCGGCCCGCGCCGATGCGTCCGCCAGGTGCGGTTCTCGATGTCCTTGTAGCCGTTGACGATGAGCCAAGCCCACGGCTGGAGGATCGACAGGGCGACGGTGGGTAGAGGCTGGGCTGTCATCGCCCGGCCTCCTGTTCAAGGTAAGCCTGGTGGTCGCCCTCGCCCTCTACCCAGGCGTTGGCGCAATCGTGGCAGAGGTCCTCGCCATCCAAGTTTGTGATCGCGAAGCGATCGGGATGTACGTGGCAGCCGGCGTAGAGGCGGACCAGCTGCTTGTGGAAAACTTCCTCGCCCTTTGGTGCTTCGATCTCCTTCAGCGCAGCTTCCTCGCGATCATAGGCGCTCCAGGTCCGATCGCCCGACTTGAGCAGGTAGGTGATCAACCACAGGCGAGGCGTGAGGCCGACCAAGAGATCGGCCTTGTCTTCGGCCGAAAAGACCCGGTTCTGCATCTCGGCCAAGGCCTCAGACCAATAGGGTCGAAGGCCCGCAAGATGCCTGCGGATCTCGTCGACGGTGACCATTTTGGGGTCGCGCGCCCAGCGCGCCCGATAAGCGCTGTCAGCTCGCGCGCGTGCCGTCGCCTCGTTGATCAGCCGCTGGTTTTGTTCGGTCAGCTCGGCGATCACCGCCTGGGTGGCCTCGTCGTGGGATAGCCGCGCGCAGAAGGCCAGGGCTGCCTTCTCGCAGATGGTGCGGTCCTGGTCCGACAACGCCGCCCAGGTCGTCGTTTCGGCACGGGCGGTGACGAGGCTGTCGAACAGCTTCTCGCCCAGGCTCTTGGTTCCGTCAGCCATGGGCGAGGGTCTCCTGCTGCGCCATGAGCGCCTTGGCCTCTTCCTGCGTGGCGATCTCGAAGTACGGTTCGCGCCGGCCGCGCGCGTTTACGACCTCTAGCTTTTGGAACTTGAGGAGCCCGCCGAGCGTCCAGTCGCAGCCGCGACCGGGCGGCTCGCCGCGCTTGTGCGGGCCGGCGTTTGTCCAGCGCCCGACGCAGCTAAAGCCGATGTAGCGCTCGACCTGGTCCTCCGTTTCGCCAGCGCCCGCCGTCAGCAGGGATTGCATGTTCTGGACAGTGCCGCAGATCGGGCACTTCATGGCGATGAAGCGGCGCTCGCCGACGTCCTGGGCTTTGAAGCGCTGGTGCAGTTCCTCAACGGTGATGACTTCGACCATCACGCCCTCCCGATGGGGTTGAGCAGCTCGGCGGCAGCCTGACGGTTGCCTTCCTCGAGGTTGGCGATGACGATCCGCATGTAGTCGTCGGCCGTGCCCTTGGTCTGGTCCTGAAAGGCGAGGCACTTGCCGGTGATGTTGGCGACGACCGCGAGGATCTCGACCTGAGAAAGCTCGTACTTGCGCATAACGGCGACGAGTTCCTGATACAGGGCCTCGTGCTTGTCGTTCGACGGCTGCGGCTTCGGGGTCATGGCTGCACCGCCGATCCAAGCGCATCGACCACGTAGGCGAACAGCTCGCTCGGCGAGAGCTGGAAGCGGTCGAAATCGTAGTGGAAATCGACGCCGCGTCGGCAGACACTGTTGGCGTGTAGCGACGTCTCCACGGTCTTTCGCATGAGCGTGACCACAACGCCTTCGCATGGCGTTTGGTGGTATTCCATGGGCGGCATGACGTACTCGTCGCCCGCCTCGTAGAACTCGGGCGCGCGGGGGATGACGTTGACGTCGGCGACCGGGTAGCTAAGCCGCCCGCCCTTGTCGCTACGCGGGCCGTTGTGGCTGATCAGGACGTGCGAGCCTGTCTCCGGCTTCACAATCTCCAGGTCGACGCGCTGATTGACCTGAGTGCCCTTCAGGACGCGTGATACGAAGCCGAAGCGGTGATTGTGGATCGCTGAGTGCTCATAGCAATCGCGGCGCGGTAGATCCGGATGCCAGACGTGCAGCCGTTGGTTCCCGCCCAGGATGAGCTGGATGAACCCTAGCCCGTGAAGGCTGATGGTTTCCTTGGTGGGGGTGAAATCCTTCACGGCCGCGCCTCCGATCCCAGCGCGCCGGACGCGTCGGCGATCATCATGGCGAAGTTGGCGACGTCCGCAGCCTCGCGGCCAATTCTGTCGGGGTCTGCATCGCCGAACAGAGCTGAGCGCCACGCTAGAGCTTGAGACAGCTCCTCGGCTTCTTCCAGCAGACGCTGGTAAAGAGCGTCACTGGTATCGCCCTTCCATCCGCCCTTGTGGTCGTTCGCGCGGAGCTGCTGTTCCATCAGGTCCGCAAACGCGACGACCTCTGGGCGCCACGCCGGTCCCTCCGCCGCGACGAGCTGACGCCGCGCCTCCTGCACTAGCTTCGCCTGTTCGACGGCATCGTCGATCGCTTTGTGGAAGGTGCCGCCGGTATGTTGGAGCTTAAGGCCGGCGAGGTCGTAGATCGTGCGGCAATCCCTGGCGGCGTTGTAGCGCCATGGCGTCTTACGGCCTAGAGCGTGGTAGGCGGCGGCCAGGATGCTTTCGTCGAAGCTAGGGCCGTTGCACCACAGGCGGTCGGCCTTCGCATCGATCGGGGCCAGGGTCTCGTAAAACAGATTGAAGACGTTGAGCGCATCGGACAGGGCCATGCCCTGCCCGTCGAATTCTGAGCGCGCCTCGGGCGATTGGGCGGCCCACCAGGCCTCGGTGTCGGGATCAACCGTTAAGCCGGCGGCCTCGCACGAGGCGCGGTCGATGATCAGGTATAGCGTTTCGCCCATCGGGCCGCCGTTCGGGTCAAAGGCGACCGCACCGATAGAGCGGATGACGCAGCCAGGCGTCGTGCCTAGGGTCTCCAGGTCGAGCATTATATCGGCCATCAAGGCCTCCTAAGGTTTTTGGGGTTCAGCCTTGGCGGCCGGAAAAAAAACGGAAGAGCGAGACAAGCGCGTGCCACAGCGCGGCCGAGGCGGCTGCGGCGAGCGTCCAGCCGATCAGGCGAGGCCAGCGCTTCATGGCCGGGCGCTCAGGGCTTTGAGCACGGCTGCCATCTCGGCGTGGCGAGCGCCGATGTCGGAGGCGAGCTGGGCGGCGTCGCTGAACCGGCTGATGCGAACGGCGTTCGCGACGCTGTCGCCCGTCTTGAGCAGCTCGGCCGATCGCGCCCATCCGGTGGCCTTGGCGGTGTAGTTCTCGGCCTCGGTGGCGTGATAGGCGACGATGTCGGCCAGGGTCGGAGCGGGCTGGGTCATGCCGCCCTCGCCTGCTGAGCTTGCGCCTTGGCGGCGCGCACGCGGGACATGATGTCGCCCGCGATGTGCATGTAGTCGCCGCGATGATCGGCCGTGACCGTTTCCCAGGTCGGGAAAGGGGTCAGCGACGGACGGCCATCGGTGCGGGTGGCTTCCCAGGTGGCGTCGGCGACGGTGCGCGCGATCAACAGGCGGCGCGCGCCGTCGTTCATCTCGCCGGCCTGCCGCAGGGCGGTAAGGACATGCCGGGCGCACAATCGCCAGGACTGGCGTTCCGCCGCGTCCAGCTTGCTCCAGGTGGGGAAGCGGCGTTGGGCGCGATAGCCGGGTTTGATGTGCTCGATGCGCGCCCAGGTCGCCTCGGCGATGGCCTCGGCCATCAGATCGACGGCCGGGCTTGTTGCGGGGGCGGCGGTCATGCGACGCTCCAGTGGAGCAGCAGCTTGCCGCTACGGCGGTAGAGCCTGACGTCGCTGAAGCGTCCCGACCCGGCAAGGGTTTCGCCGACGATCATGCCCTCGCCCTCGCTCTTGGCGGAGATGTAGAACGGGGCGTCCAGCCCGGCCGGGGCCGGCGAGGTCATCTGGAGGGCGAGCAGGTAGTCCCATCGTCCGCCCAGGTGCGCGGCGGCGTCGAACCAGTGGGGGTCCATTTCCTCGCCGTCATCGTCCTCATCTTCGGCGAACGGCGAGCCGTCGTCAGAGTCTGCAGCTTCGGATGGGGCCGGTTCCTCGGCCTTGGCCGGATCGACCAGCCAGGGCGTCACGTACTTGACGCCCGAGGCCTCGAGCGCCGTCAGGTCGCCGGTGTCGAGCGTCTCATGGCGCATGCCCTCGAGGCGTTCATCATCAACCTCGCCGATCAGGTTCCAGGCGTCCTGCGTCAGATAGGCGATAAAGCCCGATCCGCTGGCGGCCTGGCCAAAGCCCAGCATGCGCTTGTGCTGAAGGCGGCTGGCCAGTTCGGCGCCCGGGCCGGTGTGGAACGAGAAGACGCGACATCCACGGATCGCGCCGCCGCGCGTATCGACGCCGTCGAACGTGGTCTTATGGGCGATCTCGGCGATCGTCAGGAACTCGTCGTCCTCCAGGTTGCCCGGATTGTTCGCCTCGTCGCGAACGGCGCTCGTCGCCTCGCTGGCTGGAGCGGCTGCCTTGCCGCCGAGGGCTGCGTAGAGGGCGCTGGGGTCTTGAGCGGAGGGCGCGTTGTTTGCGGCGCGTGCGGCTCGCAGATCCTCTAGGCCTGCGACGGCCTCGGGCGAAGAGGCCCCGTGCTCTTCAATGGCCGCGCCATAAGCCGTTGCGGCCGCGTCGATCGTCGGCGCGGTCTCGTGGCTATCTCCAGCGTCATCACCGTCGACCGCGAGAACCTGCCGGGTGAAGCTGTCGCGGCGATCGTCGGAGGCCTGAGTTGGCGGCTCCGGGCTGGGTTCGGGCGCCGGCGGTTGCGGCTTGGGCGGGTTGATGAAGTCGGTGGCGTAGCGGCCCGCGTCCGACGCCAGCCGCTCGCCCATTGAGCCCAGGGCGTCGATGCGCAGCGTCTTGAGCGCCGCGTCGGGGTCGGCGTCGAACTGGTTGTCGGCCAGCCATTCCCGGGCGCGGTCGGTCACGCCTGCGAACACGGCCTGATCGACGCGCATGTCTTTGACCAGGCCAAGATCCTCGGCCTCGGACCAGAAGCCGCCGCCGGGCGGAACCGAGATCCGCGTCAGCCCGTCGGGGCCGTCGCAATCGCTGAGCTGCTTGAAGGCCAGCTCCATGACCAGCAGCGAGACGCGGCTACGCTTGTCCAGCACCTGGCGCCATTTGGGCGTCTTGACCGTCTCGCGAAGGTCTTCCCAGGTGAAGGTGCGCTTGACGCCCGCTTCGCCGGTTTCCTTGGCAAGTGCATAGGTGGCCTCGCTTTCGAGGTACTTCTGCTTGTCGGCCTCAGTGGCTTCCTTGGCGACCTTGAGCGCGATCTGAACGGTTCGCTCGTTCCAGCCGACTGTCTTGGCGATCTGTTGGGCGGTGCGCTTGTGGCGGATCGACAGCGTCAGGAAGCCCTCGGCGGCTTCCAGATTGTTGAGGTCGGATCGTTGCAGGTTCTCGACGAGACCGGCCTCCAGCCGCGCCAGATCGTCACCATCGTCGAGGCGGCAGAGGATCGTCTTGTCCGCTGTCCACCGGCCCTGTTCGATCAACAGACCCCAGCCGCGCCAGCGACGTTCGCCCATGACCAGCACATAGCCCGAGCCGTCGGCCGCAGGGCGCACGGCGGGCGATTGCAGCATGCCCTGGTTGGCAAGGCTGTCGGCCATTTCGAAGATGGATGACGTCGACAGGCCCGAGCTGGTGCGCGCGTTCTCCGGATCGGGCAAGATCTGGTCGTGACGGAGGGCGACATAGCCAGCGGGCGCTGCGGCGACGTCGGCGCCGTCGGCCCGGTCCAGGGCCTCAAGAGCAGCTTGAGCCGCCAGCGTCAGACTGGCGTCCAGCGGCGACAGATTGGCCAGCGACAGCAGGCCGTCGTCGGCCATCCGGGTCAGGCTGCGCCGCAGATTGCTGGGGTCGCGTTCGAGGGTGCGCGCAAGATCGCTGACGGTCTCGAACTTCGATGACCTAAGGGCGCGCAGAATGTCGGCGTTTTCCAACGCCATGACGGTCAGGGCTGACATGGGATGCTCCTAGAGCGGCTTGAAGCGGTGGGCGGAAAACCAGCCCGTGTGCGTGTCCAGAACCAGACGCTTGCCGTCGGGCGAGGCGCGTCGAACCCGGACGATGTCGTCCTTGGCGAAGGGCGGGCGTCCCTTGCCGGGCATCTTCAGGTCGGTCAGGTCGACGACGCGCGCGGCGTCGCCTTCGCGCCAGCGCGTCATCGGGTGGTCCTTGCGGCTCTGAGATTGGAAAGGGCGGTCGCCACTTCGTCGAAGGCTAGGCCCTCCCAGACGAAGGCGTAGGGCTCGTGGGGCCTGCCGATCGGGTGGATCGCGGTTTCGGTCGCGCCGCAGGGCGAGATCTCGACCTCGTCGGGTGCGCGCTCCAGTCGCGTCAGCAAGGCGTGAATGGCCTGGCCGGGGCGGCGGCTGGTCACAAGGTATCGGCGCTTGCGGTCGCTGGCCGCTGCACTGGCGCAACCCTTGGCGAAGGGCGTCAGGTGGAACAGCACGTCGCGCTTTTCCGGAGCGATCACGGTGATGTTCACGTCCAGGCCCCCGACATGATGCGGGTGACCGCCGCGTCGATCGTGTCGATCGTCTCGGCCTCCTCGTCACTGACGCCGATGTCGAAGGTCTCTTCGATGTCGAGCACGAGCTGGAGCCTGTCGAAGCTGTCGGCCTTCCAGTCGTTGGCGATGCTGGCCTCATCCGACAGCGCGCGGCGAGGATCCTCGCGCCCGGCGCCGACGCGTTTTTGCAGCAGATCGCGGACGCGGCGGGCGCAAGCGGCGCGGACGGCGTCGGCGGTGGCTTGGGCGTCGTCGGCCATCAATGCAGCCTCCGCAGCAAGCGCGCGATCATGCCGGCGGGCGGTTGCGGCAGCGGCAGGACGGCCGGCGCGCCATCAAGGGCGTTGGCCACATAGGCCGGGAGATCGAAGCGGCCGGTCCTCGCGTCGAACGCGGCCTCGATCGCCGCAGCGGGCAGGGCAATGCGGTCGCCGAGATAGGCCGTCGCGGCTTGCGCAGCCCAAAGGTCGTTGGTGTTCAGCGCGTCCTGGCGCTCCAGCCACGCCAATGCGTCACGCTGATAGGGTTGCAAGTCGAGCGCGTGCTGATCCCAGCTCGGTGGCTCGCTACGGCGACGGGAGGCCGCCCATTCGGTGAGGGAGATGACCTCAGCCGAACGGCGTTCGGGTGTTTCGGGCGCAACGGACGACGACATGACGGCCTTTGACCGCACCGGAGCGATCGGGAACCGAAATCGGTTCTCAACGCCCTTCCAGTCCCAGACGAACACCCCGTGTGCTCGCTCGTCCGGTGCGGGTGACCATAGCGTTTGCATATTGCAAACGCTGTCGTCAAACAAAAAGTTTGCAAACTGCGAACCCGGCGGTTTGCAGTTGGAGCGGCTATCGGCGATTTTGCTCCGAGCTGCCAATGACTAGGCGTCGAGGTTCGGCGCAATAGAAGTCGCTTCGATCCATGCAGCCGGCTGTTACGGTAAGGGTGCCTGCTGCTTCGCTGGTCTTGACCGGGCAATTGAAGGTCGGAAGCATCGCGTCGCGCACCACCTCGGGGGCGTTTCCGTGAACGTAGCTAAGGTCCCAAGCGCCAACGAAAGCGCGTTGCGCGCGGCTGATGCCCGCGGCGCAAAGCGTGATGCCGTTTATGCCTCGGCTGGCTTCCAGGTCTAGTTGGTGTTCCTTGCGGGCGCGATCAGCTCTCAGTTCAGCGAGATCGGGACTTTCAGCCAGCACCTTTTCTAAGTGGCTATCTGTCTGATCGGCGTCGTTTCGGCCGTAGGCCAAGAAGAGAGTTGCCGCCAGCAAACACAAGAGTGCAATTGTTCGGATAACTTCTTTCCGTGCTTTCAATTGCAGCGGTCTCATATTGAGAGCCTTGTTTGTAGCCGCCTAGCGGTCGGAGGCGGCCTTCCGGAAGGTTTCGAGCACCTTCATCGCCTGAGGTCTCTGGTCCTCGGCGATCTCCAGCCAGATGTCGATTACGTCGCGCGGAAGGTCATAGGGATTGTGATCGATGATGGCGCCGGGCTTGGTTTTCAGAACCGGTGCCAGTCGGAAAAGCCACTTAGGCGATAACTGCCTTTCGCCGGTCTCCAGCAGGCTGATCACGGACTTGGTTGTTCCGATCTGCTCCGCCAGGTCCTCCTGAGACAGGCCTCTGAAGTTCCGCCAGTCGCGAAGGTGGTGCAGGGGCTTGTCGGCGCTTTCCATGTTCGCAGTTTGACGTACGGGCACCTTCGCGTCGTCACGCAGGTTGCAAACCGCACGGGTTGCCAAAGAGTTTGCAATATGCAAACCCTCGGTCATGGAAACCGCAAACCTCACCCGGTCGAGCGAGGATCTTGGCGAGAAGCTGAGGTCGCTTGGCATTTCCAAGGGCTACGTTTCGCAGCTTGTGAGCGGCGCGCGCACGCCGTCGCTTGAGCTGGCGGTTCGGATTGAGCGCGAGCTGGGCATTCCGCCGAGCGCATGGCTTCCGGCTGAGAGGGATTGATGTCCTATCTCAGTGGAGACTGGCAGATCCGAGGGCACGCTTCGCAGCGCGCCTTCAAGACGCGCCTGGACACCGCCTCGGCGGTCGCCAAATGCGGCGCGCGTCGCAGCGTCGCGCGCCCTTTCGGTGTTTCTTTGAGCGAGCGGCGCGTGATGGCTCGAACGATGCGGGCGCACTCGCTGGCGTCGCTGTCGGCTACGTCGCTGAGCAGTCTGTCGACAAGCACCATGTATGCGCTCGTGAAGTCGACGGGGTCGTTCGCGGGCGAGATCGATGCCTCCAGGTTGGCCTTCACCGCCATCGATCTTGTCCCGACCGGCGTCGGGTCGCAGATCTTCGCTACATCGAAACGCGTACGCGGCATACACACCCCCAACGGTTGCGGATGCTGCACACTGCGCGCTCGCGGTCAAGTCGCAGGCTATCTGATCAGCAACTCGTTCGAGAGTTTGTCGGCCCAAATGATGGCGCGGTCGCCGTCGGGCGCTGTCGGGCGCTGGTCTTCGATCACGCGCATCAGGTTCACCAGGAACTTCTCGCCCTGGCCTTGCTGGCCAAGGGTTTCGGCAAGCGCCAAGGCCAGGATCGTCAAGGCGCGAAACTCGTCGGACGGGCGTGTAGTCGGTTCGTCGATCATGGCCACCGCATACAGCGTGGCCGTGGAATTGGACGTTAATTTGCATGGTGCGACGCCGCGACACATTGCCGTCGAACCAGAGTTGACGGGTGGGTGGCAAACTCGCTCGCGCTGTATTTCCGCCGGGTCATCCGACGGGCCTGCTCAACATCAGGGCGCGCTCGGCGATGTCGCCCAGCGTGTCCAGCATGACGCCGCGCCGGGCCGGATCGTCGGCTGGTGTCGGATCGGTCAGCGGGGTCGCGAACACACGGCAGGCCGTGGCGGCTTCGCCAGGCGTCAGGTGTCGGATGCGAGCGCCCAGCAGGATCGCGCTGGCGTGCGCAAGGGCCTCGATCTGGCCCTTGATGATTGTCAGGTCATTCATCTTGTCCCTCCGGTTGCAGGCGCCATCAGGCTTGTAGCCTCGCCGGGCGGACACGTCGTTTGCGGTCGGCGCGCTGCTTTGCAACGCCGGCCCCGCCATCGCGTGACGGGTCCCCGCCTTCTTCTCGTCATCGCGCGCGCCGCTGGCATCCGCCTCGCCAGCGGCGCGATCCCCTTCCTCAACATTCGGAGCTGGGCATGACCAAGCGTCGCGTCCCCGCGAGCTTTCAGGACGCCGTCGCCACGATCGGCGGCTTCCTCACCTATCCGGTTGCGGCCGAAGCTGTCGGCAAGGCCGAGCGGACCGTGCGCAACTGGTCCGATCCGGACACCGGCGCCCTGCCGACGATCGAAGACGCCTTTCGTCTGGACGCGGCGTTCATCGCGGCCGGTGGCGGTGATCCGCCGATGCTAGCCGCCTACGCCATGCGCCTGGAGCGCGCCTCGATGGCGTCGGCCGGAGCCGCCGAGGTCGCCGCCAGCATGAAGACGGCGGTCCGCGAGGGTAACGAGGCCGTCAACGCCATGTTCGAGGCTCTCGAGCGTGGTGGCGATCGGTTGGCGCGTGAGGTCGCCGCGCGCGAAGCGCTCGAGGCGGCTGACGCCTTCAAAAGCGCGGCGCAGAAGCTGGTTAGCGGCGGGGGGCAGGCATGAGCCGTTACCCTTCACGCTCGTCTGGCTATGTGAGCGGCCTGCCGCGTCGATCGGTTCCGAGGGCGCCCGAACGCCGTTCGCCTGATCGCCGGGCTTGGATCACGATGTTCGAGTTCGCGATCAAGGCCTTCGATGCGCCTTCCGAGACGCCCTACGACTTCGCCAACAGCCTGCGCGGCCTGACCGGCGACAACTTTCCCGTCGAGCGCGGGGATATCCGGGCTCGTTGGGCCAAGTCGTTTCTGGAGCGGGCGCGCCTCTGGGTCGATGGGGGTGCAAGCACCCGAACGGCGTTCGCCGCGGGCCTGGCCGCCGACGCGAAGGCTTTCACCGACTTTCTGATCGAACAGGGCGCGGCTCAAGCGGCTGCGAGCCGCCAACGCATGGGGATGGAGGACTAGATGTCGCGAGGGGGTCATACGGCTTCGGCGCTGAGAACGGCTGGTGGCGCGCTTTCGGATGTGGGCGTGCTGCCGCGCAGTCGGATTGAGCGCTACGAGATGGACATGGTGCGCGAGCGTCGCCGCACGGTGCGCGCCAGTTGGCAGGCTTGCGCCGAGATGGTCGGCCGATCGGTTCACGACGTCCGCCTGGCCTGCGATCCGGACTACCGGCCCGATTTTGCCGCGCCCGTCACCAAGCCTCGCCTGCGGATGCGCGATCTCGATGATGTCAGCCTGAGGGTGCTCAACCTGCTGGCCGAGGCCGACCAGGACCATCGCGACAACCGCCGCAAGCTGCCGGACATCGCCATCTCCGAGCTGGTGACGCGGCTTGCCGTCGGCTCCAACAAGATCGGCCGTCTTCTGCCTGGGCTGGAAAGTCGGGGCGTTGTCGTCTCGCGTCGTCTGAGGACTGGCCGTTTCGCTTGGCGCCTCAGCCCGATGGGGCGTGAGCTGGTCGGCGCCGATGGCTGAGCGCTCCGCCTATATCGCGCCAGCCAATGATGCGCCCGCGCGCCCCATCGACGTGGTTTACTTCGCAGGGGCCGGCGGGTCGTCTGAGGCCTATCGCCTAGCGCTCGGCCGTCACCCCGATGTGGCCTTGAACCACAACGCGGTCGCCATCGGCGTCCACATGTTCAACTGCCCCGAGACCGAACACTTCATCGCCGACGTGTTCGACATTGATCCGACCGTGATCCGGCCGGGCGTGAAGTGGCGGTCTTTCTGGGCCTCGCCCGACTGTCGCCATTTCAGCAAGGCCAAGGGCAGCGCGCCTGTGAGCCCGCGCGTGCGGGGTCTGGCTTGGGTGGTGGTCAAGGTCGCCAAGCTGCTCGGCGATCTCGCGCCCGACGTGATCTTCCTCGAAAACGTCGAAGAGTTCGTCGACTGGGGGCCGCTGCTGCCGCCGGACGACAAGGGTGTCCAGCGGCCCGATCCGGCGCGGAAGGGCGAGACGTTCGGTCTTTGGTGCAAGCGGCTGCGTCAATGCGGCTATGTGGTCGAGTACAAGGTCGATTGGATCGCCGCCGACTTCGGCGCCCCGACCACGCGTAAGCGGCTGATCCTGATCGCGCGCCGCGATGGCCAGCCGATCGTGTGGCCTGAGCCGACGCATGCGCCGCGCAAGGTGGCCAAGAGCAAGGGGCTCAAGCCCTATGTTCCGGCCGCCGACTGCATCGACTTCTCGCTGCCGTGCCCGTCGATCTTCCTGACGCAGGCGGAATGCCGCGAGCGGGGCATCCGGGCCAAGCGGCCGTTGGAAGAGGCGACCCTGGCGCGCATCGCCAAGGGGGTGATGCGCTACGTCATCGCCTCGGGCGACCCGTTCATCGTGCCGATCCAGAACTGGTCGCACGAGCGCGTTCACGACATCGACGATCCGCTGCGGACCATCACGGCCTATCCGCGCGGCGGCGCGTTCGCCCTGGTCCGGCCTGAGATGGCGGCCGGTCCGTTTGTGACGCCGCTGACGCATCATGGCGAGGGCCGGTTCTATGACCCGCAAGATCCTCTGCGCACGGTGACCGCCGCGCATCGGGGTGAGCTGGCTCTGGTCCAGCCGACGCTGATGGGTGGGGCGATTGTGGGGTGCGGGTCGCGGGCCGGTCAAAGTCCGCCGCGCGGACTGGATGATCCGCTGGGCACGGTGATCGGCAAGGCCGATCGCTGTGTGACGGCGGCCTATCTGACCAAGTTCAGCGAGAACAGTATCGGGGAAGATCCTGGCGAGCCGCTGCATACCGTGATGGCGGGCGCGCCGCGCCATGGGCTGGTGACCCAGTTCCTCACCAAGTTCCGCGCGGGCGCGACGGGATCGGGCCTCGAAGATCCGATGCCGACTGTGACGGCCAACAGCTTCAACGTGCGGCCCGGTGGCGCAGTGCCGCTGGGCGTAGTGTCGGCCTACATGGAACAGGCCAATACCGACATGGTCGGGCGCGATATGGTTGACCCGGTCTCGACCATCGTCAGCAAGGGCTGCACTCAGCGGCTGGTGACGGCGATGCTGTCTCATGCCTACACGTCGAATACGGCCGGCGGTGAAGGTGATCCCGAGCAACCGGCCAAGACGATCACGGCCGGCGGCAACCATCACTATCTGCTGCAAATGCCGCTGGCTGAGGGCGGGGCTCCGATCTCGGATCGCCTGAGCGCGTTCCTCGTCAAATACTACGGTACCGCCGAGGGTCAGGATCTTCGTGATCCGCTCCACAGCGTCACGTCGCGCGCGCGCTTTGGTCTGGTCTATGTGCGTGGCGAGCTGATGCAGATCACTGACATCGGCATGCGCATGCTGACGCCGCGCGAACTGGCGGCGGCGCAGGGCTTCCCGAAGGCGTATCGCACCGATCGCCGGATCGACTTCGCGACCGGCAAGGTCGAGCCTGTCACCAAGACCGACGAGACGCGCCTGATCGGCAACAGCGTGTCGCCGATCGCCGCCGCGCCGTTCATCCGCGCCAACCTGCCGCTTGAGGCCGAAGACGTGCGGGTGGTGGCATGACGAACGCCGTTCGCGACTATGACGCCTTCCTGGCCGCCAAGGTGCCGCCCGCGCCGCGATGCGGGTTCGAGATCGGCGATGAGGTCATCCACCCGCTGCTGAAGCCACACCAGCGCGCGATCGTGCGATGGGCGGTCTGGCGGGGGCGCGCGGCCATCTTCGCCGCCTTTGGCCTGGGCAAGAGCGTGATGCAGTTGGAAATCGCGCGGATCATGCGCGACCTGGTCGGCGGGCGGGCCTTGATCGTGATGCCGCTCGGCGTGCGTCAGGAGTTCCGCAAGGACGCGGCGATGCTGGGCATCGACGTGACGTTCATCCGCCGCATCGAAGAGGCGACAGACCCTCGCGGGATCTATCTGACGAACTACGAGACGGTGCGCGACGGCAAGCTGGACCCGAACCACTTCTCTGTGGCCTGCCTCGACGAGGCCTCATGCCTTCGCGGCTTTGGCGGCAGCAAGACCTTCCGCGAGTTCATGCGGTTGTTCGACAAGGTCGCCTATCGCTTCGTTGGCACCGCCACGCCATCGCCGAACGATCACATCGAGCTGCTGGCCTACTCGGCCTTCCTCGGCGTGATGGATGTGGGTCAGGCCAAGACGCGGTTCTTCAAGCGCGACAGCGAGAACGCCGACAATCTGACCCTGCATCCGCACAAGGAGCAGGAGTTCTGGCTCTGGGTCGCCAGTTGGGGGCTGTTTGTGCAGCGCCCGTCAGACCTGGGGTTCAGCGACGAGGGTTACGCCCTTCCCGAGCTGAAGGTGATCTATCACGAGGTGCCGGTCGATCACCGCGCGGCGGGTGTCGAGAAGAGCGGGCAGCATCGTCTGTTTCAGGACGACGCTCACGGCATCGTCGGCGCCAGCAAGGTCAAGCGCGACACGCTTGAGGCTCGCGTTCTGAAGATGTGCGAGATCCTGCGCTCCGATCCGGACGAGCGCTACATCCTCTGGCATGACCTGGAGGCCGAGCGCGCGGCGATCGAGGTGGCCGTTCCGCAATGCGTCAGCGTCTATGGCGCGCAAGATCCCGACGCTCGCGAAGACGCCATCGTGCATTTCAGCGACGGCTGGTTCCCCTACCTCGCGGCGAAACCGGTCATCGCCGGGTCGGGCTGTAACTTCCAGCGTCACTGCCACAAGGCCGTGTTCCTGGGCATCGGCTTCAAGTTCAACGACTTCATCCAGGCCATTCACCGCATCCAGCGGTTCCTTCAGCAGCATCCTGTCGAGATCCACGTGATCTACGCCGAGAGCGAGTGCGCGGTGCTGCGGAACCTTCAGGAAAAATGGGCTCAGCACGAGGAGATGGCCGCAACCATGAGCGCGATCATTCGAAACTATGGCCTGTCGAACGCCGACATGGCTGGGGTCCTGACGCGCGCCATGGGCGTCAAGGATCGGATCGTCGTCGAGGACGAGGGCTATCGTCTGGTCAATGACGACACCGTGCGCGAGACGCGCCGCATGGCCGATAGCAGCGTCGACCTGATCGTCACGTCGATCCCATTCTCGACGCAGTACGAGTATTCGCCCAACTACGCCGACTTTGGCCACACCGACGACAACGAGCACTTTTGGCAGCAGATGGACTATCTGGTGCCGGAGCTGCTCAGAGTCCTGCAGCCTGGGCGCGTGGCGGCCATTCACGTCAAGGATCGGATCGTGCCGGGCGGCATGACGGGGCTGGGCTTCCAGACCGTCTATCCGTTCGCCGACGACTGCCGCGTGGCTTTCCGGCGCCATGGCTTCGCCTATCTCGGCGAGAAGACCAACCTGACGGACGTGGTGCGCGAGAACAACCAGACCTATCGGTTGGGCTGGTCGGAGCAGTGCAAGGACGGCTCGCGCATGGGCGCGGGGCTGCCCGAGAAGGTTCTGCTGTTCCGCAAGCCGCCCTCGGATCGCTCCAACGGCTATGCCGATCTGCCGGTGGCCAAGGACAAGGACAGCTACACGCGGGCGCGCTGGCAGCTCGATGCGCATCACCTCATGCGCTCGGCCGGTGATCGTCTCGTCGCGCCCGAGGAATGGGCCAAGTTCGAAGACGCCGATCAGGTCTACCGCCTCTGGAAGGGCTTCAACCTCCAGCGGCTTTATGACTTCGAGCACCATGTCCAGATCGGCGAGGCGCTAACGGCGGTCGGCCGTTTGCCGCCGACGTTCATGCTGCTGCCGCCGCATTCCTGGCACGATGATGTCTGGACCGACGTGGCTCAGATGCTGTCGCTCAACACGGTACAGGCTCAGAAGGGCGCTGAGAAACATCTCTGTCCGCTGCCGTTCGACATCGTCGATCGTCTGATCACGCAGTTCAGCATGCCCGGCGAGATGGTGTTCGATCCGTTCGGCGGGCTGATGACCGTGCCCTTCCGGGCGATCAAGCTTGGCCGGCGCGGATGCGCGAACGAGCTGAACCCCGCCTATTTCCTGGACGGCGTGAAGCACGTCGAGGCGATGGCGCGCGAGATGGCGACGCCGACCCTTTTCGACCTCATCGGCGAGCGTCCAGCTCCAGCGACGGAGGCCGCGTAAGGTCATGGTGAGTGTCGGTGAAGTCGCCAGGGTGCTCGGTCGCGGGTGTTTTCCCCTCAAGCGCGAAAGTGACTGCCAGTTGGCGATCGACGCGCATCTGCGCGCGGCGTTTCCGGGCGTAGCGATCTCTCGTGAACATCGCCTAAGCGGGCGTGATCGGCCTGACTGGCTGATTGATGGCCGGTTTGTCGTCGAGGCCAAGGTCCATGGCGCGGTCCGGGCAAAGATCGAACGGCAGTTGCAGCGCTATGCCGAGCATGCCGCCGTCGAAGGGATCGTGCTGGCCACCGGCCGGAGCATCATTCTGCCCGCCACGATCGGCGGCAAGCCGGTGGCTGTGGTCAACCTCGGGGAGGCTTGGCTGTGATTGATCCGAAGTCTGTCAGCTTTCCGGTTTACGGGGCCGCGCTGGCGGCGGGCGTCGACTATGGCGTGGCGCTGCGTTGGATCGACGCGTCTAGGCGGCTTCAGGCGATCTGGTTTGGGGATCGGGCGGCTGAGCGGGTGCGAGAGGCCTGGGATGAGGGTGTCGCCATGCATGGTGAGGACGCTATGTGCGATCTCGCCGAGCGTCTGATCGAAGCCTTTCGCGAGGGTAGGCTCTTGCCGCTGGCGCCTCTGGTGTCGGCGCCATGAGGAGCGTGCAGTTCTTTCGGCCAATCCCGGTCGTGGTCCCGCCGGGCCTCACCGCCGATGAGCGCTTGTTGGCGGCATGGGCGGGGCGGCCTGACCCAGTGCCAGACGGGCGTATCCTAACCGTGCGCGAAGCGCGGCTGAGGCTCATCCGTTTGCGGCGCGAGCGCGGCATCGGCCCGGATGGGAGGGTCGCGTGAGGACCTATGGAAAGCTGGCGCGCGCTGGCGAATGCTGGGTGCTTGAGGACGTCGAGCCCCACGTTGCTATCAAGCTCAAGGCGATCTTCCCTAGCGTGCCCAAGGCCTCGGCCGGGCCGTTCAAGTTGCCGGCCAATGAGGCGACTTCGGCCGACGTGAGTTGGTTCTTGCAGCGCTACCCCTTGCAGGCCTCTGCCGGTGATCTGGCCGAGCTGGAGCGGCGACGAACGGCGTTCGTGCGGGTGCAGGACGAAATGGCCGCCATCCTGGCGCCGGACTATCAGCCGACGCTGCTCGCGGGCCTGCGTCCTGGCCAAGAGATCCGGGCGCACCAGGCGCGCGCAATCGAGATGGTGCGGCGGTTTGGCGGCGTGCTGGTCGGCGACGAGATGGGGCTGGGCAAGACCTATACCGGCGGCGGGGCGTGCCTGTTGCCCGGCGCGCTGCCGGCGACCGTCGTCTGCCCGACGCACCTGCGAGGCCAGTGGGCTCAGAAGCTGCGCGAGTTCACGACGCTCGAACCGCACGTCATTTCGACAACGAAGCCCTACCCGCTGCCGCCGTGCGATGTGCGGGTGTTCTCCTACACCCAGCTCCAGGGCTGGGCGGACGTGCTGGATATGCTCGGGACCGGTCTCGTGATCTTCGACGAGGCGCATGAGCTGCGGCACGGAACCGACACCCAGAAGGGTGTCGCGGCGCTGCGTCTAGCCGAAGCCTCGGCGATGCGCATGGTGATGACCGGCACGCCGGTGTTCAACTATGGCAACGAGATCTGGCGCATCATGCAGTACTGCCGCCCTGAGGTGCTGGGCGAGTACGAAGACTTCGCGCGCGAATGGTGTGGTAGCGGCCGGGAAGTCCAAGATCCTGAGGCTTTGGGCACGTATCTGCGAGAGCAGCATGCGATGATCCGCAAGGTCTCGCCGGGGCCAAAGCCCAACATCATCGTCCAGACGATCGACCATGAGGTCGAGGCCCTGGAGCGGGTCGAGCACCTGGCGCACGCGCTGGCTATCCGGGCCTCGACGGGCACGTTCGAAGAGCGCGGTCAGGCCGTGCGCGAGCTGGACATGATGATGCGGCTCAACACGGGCGTCGCCAAGGCCAAGGCCGTGGCGAAGTACGCTCGGATCGTGGCCGAAGCGGGCGAGCCGCTGATCCTTCTGGGCTGGCACCGAGACGTCTACGACATCTGGCTGAGCGAGCTGAGTGACCTCAATCCGGTGATGTACACCGGTACCGAGACGCCAGCGCGCAAGGAAGAGGCCAAGCGCCGTTTCCTGGCTGGAGAGAGCGATATCTTCATCATGAGCCTGCGCTCGGGCGCCGGGCTCGACGGGCTCCAGGCCCGCGCCAAGGTCACCATCTTCGGCGAGTTGGATTGGTCGCCGCAGATGCATGCGCAGTGCATCGGGCGTCTCAATCGCGAGGGTCAGGCCTGCTGGCCAGAGCCGGTGACGGCGATCTTCCTCGTCGCTGTCGATGGCTCCGATCCGCCCATGATGGACGTCAACGGCCTCAAGGCCAGCCAAGCGCACGGCATCGTCGATCCGGGCGAAGAGCGCATCGTCACGCGCGATGTCAGCAAGCTCCAGAGCCTGGTGCAGCGGTACCTCAACCGGTCGGAGGCAGCATGAAGCGCGAGAACTTCTATCGCCGAGATCCTGGCGCGGCGCTCCAGGGCATGGTGTCGATGACGCTGGAGGAGCGTGGGGTCTACAATACGGTCATCGACCTTTTGTACCTGACGTGGCGCCCGCTTGAGGACAATCGTGGCTACATCGCAGGGCATTGCGGCTGCGCCGTTCAGAAGCTCAATCCGATCCTCAATCGGCTTATCGAAAAGCGGAAGCTGATCCGCTTCGAAGTCGATGGCGAGCACTACATCTCTAACGCCAAATTCGAGGACGAGAGGCGCTCGGTTAAGGGCGTCACGACGCGGTCAGGTCGGGCGGAAGTCGGGGAGAAGTCGGCAGGTGTCGAGGAGAAGTCGGAAGGTGTCGGAAAGAACCCGCCACTTCTCGACCTTGAAAGCGTTGAAAATCAGACACTTACAGCCCTAGACAAGAGTAGACAAGACAAGAGTAGTTCGGAAGCTATCGCTTCCTCACCAGGCGTATGCGCGCGCGACCTCGATGAGGTTGTCGAACAGGTCGTGGGGGCGCTCTGGGGCGTGTGGCCCGAGGTTGGCTTGCGCCGGTCGGGCAAGCGGGAGCTGCGCAAGGTCATCCGAGCTGAGCTAGTCGCTGGCGCGGCAGCCGAGCGGCTGATCGCTGCGGGCTCGGCCTATGCTGCGGACAAGTCCGCCTGGGGATCGAGCGGCCAGCCGAAGGCGATCGCCGAATGGTTTGCGCTCGGGCGCTGGGCTGACTTCGTGCCAGCCGTCGCTGTCGTTGCGGCTGCCGTGGACCTTTTCCGCTTCGAAGGCCCGCCGGAGCTGCGGCGAAAGCTGTGCGAGACGCAGGGCGAAAGCTTCGTGCGGAAGTACCTCGATCCGGCCCGGTATGACCCTGGAGGGCAGGCTGTCTTGCCAGCAAATGGGTACGCTCGCGATGAACTTGCGCGAGCATGGTTTCCAATAAAATCAATGGGCTATGTGCTCGGAGACGTTCAAAGAGGGGTGGCGTGATGGCTGACTTTGGTGGTGGTGAGGATGGTGCTGACCTGGTCGGCCGGTGGTGTGTCGTGGTCGCCAAGCCCGGCATGGATCGCACCGCTCGTGCGCGCTTGGAGGCCCAGAAGTTCGAGGTCTATGTGCCTCTAGCGGTGAGCGAGGCGCCGAAGACGCCGCGCAATCCGAAGGGCGGTCTGAACATCCGGCCGTTCTTCCCTCGGTATCTGTTCGTCCGGTTGAGCGACGCATCGATCGGATGGTGGCGGTCGATGTACGGCACGATCGGCGTGTCCTCGGTCTTCGTCGGGCCTGACCAGCGTCCTGTTGCCGTGCCACCGCGCATCATCGAAGCGCTTCAGGCGCGGGAAGAAAACGGGTTCATCAAGGTCGCCCAGGCCGCGCCTGAGCCCGAGCGCTGGCAGCGTGGCGATGCTGTTCGGTACGCGGGTGAGGCTGGAGACCTTGACGCGATCTTCGTTCAGCCGGTTGACAAGACTCGCGCAGAGATCTTATTCAACCTACTCGGACGCGAGACGTCCAAAGTCGTCACCTTGGCCACACTGAAGTAAGGCTGGGTGCGGCAGCCATCTAAGGCAATCGCTCTGCACCTTGGCCACGCTCTAGCGAGGCCGGGTGCGGCAGCCATCTAGGCCACCCATTCCCCTGACTGAAAGCCCGCCGGTCGTCCGATCGTGCGGGCTTTTTCGTGCCTAAAGGCAACATCGGCGATCCGATCGCGCGGCGGATCGTCCGCTGACGAGGCCCTCGGCCTACCTTCGCGGGTCCTTCCGGGCCTCTGAGGGATACGGCGCGTTCAAAGTCGCGCTCGCTTTCTTGTGTGAGCCGCGCGCAAAGGCGCACGGATTGCACGTTTCCCTTCATCACGGTTGAGCACACATGTCCGGTCCTATCGGGCGGGTGTCAGTGGCTCGCGCCGCCGAGCTGCTGACGGCTGCCGGCGACGTCATCGAGCGGTCGGCGCTCTCGCGGTATTGCGACGCCCATAGCCTGAAGCTGGGGAAAGTCGGCCGCGAGGTCATGGTCGACTTTGAGGCCGTGCGCGATCATCGAAAGAACAACTACACCCGGTCGGTGATGAGCGGTGAGGCGCTGCATAGCGTTCCCGCCACCGAGGCCGCGCCGCCGACGCCCAATCCCACGTCGGCGGCGCGGGACGAGCCCGTCAAGCTGGACGAGCATCGCCAGCTCAAGGCTGTCCAGTTGCGTCGCGAGCTTCGCGAAGAGGCCGCCGAGGAAGGTAAGCTGACCGATGTGGCTGAGGTCGACGCCGGTGCAGCAGAGGCGATCGTCGAGATGCGCGCCGCGTTTGTCGAGGTTCGCGCCGATTTCGCTGAACGTCTGGCGGCGGAGCTTGGCCTGCCGTCTGAGAAGGTTCGCACCCTACGAGCGGCCCTCAAGCGATACGACCGTGTTGGTCAGGATCGCTTCGCGACGCGGATCGGCAAGGCGCTGGCTGCTGGCAACGAGAGCACGGGCGAGGCCCTGGATAGGCTGATGACGCTCGCCGCGCACGCGGTTCGGCTGCGCGCTGGCAAGGCGAACGCTGCCGTCGCATGAGCGCGCTTCGATCGCAGTTCCCTGGCCTGGCGGTCGGGTGGGCGGTGATGTTCTCGGCGGTCGCCGCAAATGCGACGCCGCCAGTCGAACAAACTGTCTCGGTCTGGTCCGACGAGTATCGGTACATCTCGCCAGAGTCTGGCGCGAGGATCACCGGCCGGTGGAAGACCAGCGTCGCGCCGTACATGCGGCGGCCGATGGACGTCAGCGGCGTCGATCATCCTTGCGGATCGGTCTGGCTGCGATGGTCGGCAAAGACCGGAAAGACGCAGGTCTTCCTAAACTCGGCGATGCACTGCATCGACACCGCGCCGCGTTCGGCCATGGTCGTTTGCGCTAGCGATCAAAAGCAGAAGGACTTCGAGAAGGAAGTCTTCTCGCCGAACATCCGGGCCTCGCCCAAGGTCGGTCTGAAGATCATGGCCGTGAAGGCCGGGGCCGAGAACAGCTCGACCAAGTACCACAAGCGGTTTCGCGGCGGCTTCCTAAAGATCGCGAACGCCGGTTCCGAAGCCCAGCTTCAGCAGTCCGACATCGGCCTGCTGATCTTCGAAGAGCCCTCGTCCTATCCTCGCGATGTCGGCGGCCGGGGTTCGCCGATCCGTCAGGGCCGGACCCGGACACTGGCCTGGGGCGATGACGCCAAGGAGTTGGGTGGCGGCACGCCCAAGTTCGTCGGCGACTGCCCAGTCACGGTCGAGATCGAACGGCGTACGCACGAAAAGTACTACGTTCCCTGCCCGCACTGTAACGCCAAGCAGCTCCTGCTTTGGGAGAACATGCAGTGCGAGGGCGGACGACCGTTCTTCATCTGCCAATCGAACAGTTGCGGCGAGCCTATCGGCCACGAGCATAAGCGCTGGATGCTGGACCAGGCCGACGCCGGAAACGGTGGTTGGCTGGCTTGCTTCCAGCACCAGAAGGCGGACGGCACACCGGATCTTGAACATCCGAACATCCCGCCGCCGCCGTGTATCGAACACGGCGCGTGGGAATACTGGCTAGGCCGCCGGGGTCCGGACTGTCAGGGCGCGCTCCTCGAGGGGCGCGACCCGTCCTTCGACGGTATCTGGCAAGCTTATTCGCCGTTCACGACCTGGTCGCGGATTTTCGTCGAGTTCGACGAGGCAATGAAGTCCGACGATCCCGAGGCCCTGGTCACGTTCTGGCAGCAAGTGCTCGGGTTGCCGTTCGAGGCAGCTTATGATCGCCCGGCGACCGCGCGTCTCTACGAGAAGCGCACCGAGGCTGCGGCCATCGCCATGGTCGAGCGCGGACGCATCCCGCCCTGGGCTTGGACGGTGTTCCTGGCCGTAGACGTTCAGGGTGACCGCCTCGAATGGGCGGTGTGGGTGGTCGGTCCCGCGGGGCCGCTACCCGAGGGCGCCAAGGGAAGGCGCTACGCGCGGATTGACAGCGGCATCATCCCGATCCCGCCGGTCGATCCAAGAGCTTGGTCGGAGATGGCCGACATTACCAAGCGAACCTACGAAGGTGACGCCTGTCGGCCGATCGGCTTTGACCGCGTGGGCGTCGATACGGGCGGGCACCACACGAACCGGGCTTACGTGTTCTGCATGGGCCGCCCGAACGTGATGGCGCTGAAGGGTGCGTCCGAAAAGGAAAAGAAACAGACCTTCCCGATCGAGGCGGGCACCCGCCGAAAGGCGAAGGTCGGGCGTCGAGTGGTCGGCGAAGTCCAGCTCTACCTCGTCGGTACGCACGGCATAAAAAAGGAAATCTACTTCGGCCTGGCCCAAACCCTGGCGGGGGTCGAGCTGGGCGAGCATCTGCCGGGATCAGTCACGCTCGAGGGCACGGCTTCCGAGCTGGATTTCCAGCAGATGACGGCTGAAGTCCTGCTGCCGCCAGACCCTTCGAAAAAGCCGCCTCGAAAGTACGAGATCTGGGAACCGGTCAAGGGTGTCCGCAACGAGCAGTTGGACATGGCCGTCTACTGCCACGCCATCGCCTGGTCATTCCTGCCTGACGTGATGACCGAGGAAGACTGGAAGCGGCTGATTGCGGAGCGGCGGCGAGAACCGTCGCGCGAGGGTCAACTACCTCTCGAGGGTCTGTGGTCTGGCGCTCCTGCGCTGCCACCGGCCAACGCGCCCGCCGCTGCTCCCGAACGCCGTTCGCCGCCGCCTGCCGACGATCCCGTCGAAAACGTCCACCCGCTGCTCAAGCTTGCACGCGACATGAGAGGAACCTGATGGCCAACTGGCGCGAAAATCTGGAACTGGCGACAGCCCGGTTGGCCGCGCTGGAGGCTGCGGAGCTGGACCGCTTCAAGGGCGTCCAGGTCAAGTCGGTGAAGTACGAGGTCGGCGGCGTCGAATACGCCGATCCGGTTTCGATGCAGGAACTGTCCCGGGCGATCTTCGAGGCGCGCTCGATCGTCAATCGCCTTGGTGGCGGCGTCGTCAGCGGCGGCGCGATTACGCCGACGTTCGGGGCCTAGTATGGATCGGCAACTTCTCGGCCCGACGGGCTCCCCGCTTCCGCAAGGGATCGGCGCCGCCGTCCGCGCCATGGCTAACCGCGAGGGCACCGACCTGTCTTTCAATGTCGGCTACAAGGCCGGCCAGACGCGTGGTCAGGATGTCGGCGGATGGCTGCCGTCGCAGCAATCGGCCGACGCGAGTTGGCTCTGGTCACGAGACCTGGCGGTCGCGCGCACGCGCGAGCTGATGCAGAACGAGCCCTGGGCTCAGGGCGGCGTCGATCGCAAACTTGACATGCTGGTCGGCGCGGGCTGGCGGCCGATTATCCGGCCTGATGCGCAAGCC
Organism: Caulobacter sp. SL161; assembly: GCF_026672375.1. Lineage (GTDB taxonomy): Bacteria > Pseudomonadota > Alphaproteobacteria > Caulobacterales > Caulobacteraceae > Caulobacter. Next base: position 3,883,975 of record NZ_JAPPRA010000001.1, on the reverse strand, counting down.
TTGGGCATCACCGAAGAACAGGCTCAAACGCTCGGGTCGCAGATCGAAAGCAACTACCGGCTCTGGGGTGAAGATCCGCTGTGTCGGTGCGACGCCGAAGACACACTGACCGCTTCATGGCTGCTCTACCTTCAAGTGATGGAGGCGGAGGTCACGGGCGACGGTGTCTCTGTTTTGCGCATGCGCGAGCGGCCGGGCTGGGGTTTCCGAACCTGCGTCCAGGTCCTGGACAGCGACCGTCTATCCAACCCCAATGGCGTCGCTGACGATGATCACATTCGCGGTGGCGTCGAGAAGGACCGCTACAACGCCCCGATCGCCTACCACTTCCGCAACGCCCACCCTGGTGATGTTCTAGGCTCGACATCTAAGTCCATGACTTGGGAGCGGGTCGAGCGCAACGAGCCGTACGGTCGGCCCAAGGTCACTCACCTGTTCGAAAAGCGTCGGCCTGGCCAGTCGCGCGGTGTCTCCCGTCTGGTGGCTGGGCTGGCGCGCTTCAAGGGTGCGTCGCGGCTCACTGACAACGAGCTGGCCAACAGCACGATCAACTCTCTGTTCGCGGGGACGATCGTTTCAAGCTTCGATCCGGCCGTCGCTCAAGATCACCTGATGTCGTCGGCGACCGCCGGCTACCAGGATCTGCGGCAAAAATTCTACGAGACCGCCGATCCGCGCCTTGCCGGTGCGAGGATCCAGCACCTGTTCCCGGGCGACGAGCTGAAGTTCCTCACGACGCCGCGTGAAACGGTCGCGTTCGAAAGCTTTACGACCGTCTTCCTGCGGTCGATCGCCTCGTCGCTGGGCATCACCTACGAGCAGATCGCGATGGACTGGTCGAAGGTGAACTATTCCTCGGCGCGCGCGGCGCTGATCGAGGTCTGGCGCGGCATCCAACGCCAGCGCTCGATGGTGGCGATGATGGTGGCTACGCCGTGGCTGCTCGCCGTCACCGAGGATGGCATCGACCAAGGCAAGATCGAACTTCCCAACGGTGCGACCTGGGAGGACCTCTATGAGCGTCCCGCCGCCTATCTGCGCGGCCGTTGGCTGGGTCCGGCACGGGGCTGGGTCGATCCGGTCAAGGAGCCCGCCGGTGCGATCCTGCAAGTCGAGGCGGGCTTCAACAACTGGGAAGATGTCGCGGCCGAGCAGGGTATCGACTTCGACCTGAACCTCGCGGGCCTGAAGCGTCAAAAGGGGATGTGGCACGACGCTGGTCTGACCCCTCCTGCCCTGGCCGCCATGATGGCGATGCGGGGCACGTCTGAAGACGACAAGCCAAACCCCTAGGGACACCTCAAATGCGCAATCCCGCTCTTCTGGCGGCCGAGCTGACCGGCCGACCCTTGCTGATGCTCGAAAGCTCGGTGCTGCCCTATGCCCAGATGCTGGGCGTGGTGGCGACCGGCGAACGGCGTTCGGCTCTATCGGCGTTCATCGGCGGCGCGCGCCGCCTTTTCCGCGCCGAGGCTTCCGCCGAGCACGATGGCGCGTGCGTCACCGAGCCGATGGTCGCCCTGCCGCGCTGGATGGGTGAGCCTGAGCACATCGGCTTTGGCTGGGCGCTGAAGGATGGCGTCGGTGTCATTGAAGTCGATGGCCCGCTGATGGAGGAGGGCTTTGGCTGGGGCGACTGCTGGTATCACGGCTATGACACCCTGCTGATGGCGTTCGAGGAGATGGCCGCCGACGCGAATGTGCGGGCTGTCTTTGGGCGCATCCGCTGCAATGGCGGTATTGCCGCCGCTGGTTTGCCGCAGCTCGCCAAGTTTCTTCGAGAAAATCGCGCCAAGGCGGGCGGCAAGCCCATCTGGTTTTTCTGCGAGCGGGCCTATTCGGCGGCGTACTGGATCGTCGCCCAAGGTGATCATGTTGTCGCCGCCCGCGAGAGCGGCGTCGGATCGATCGGCGCGGTCATTGGCCACTGTGAGGCGAGCAAGGGTCTCTCTGCCGACGGTCTCACCATCACCAAGTTCAAGTTCGGCCTGAAAAAGACTGATGGCGCTTGGGACGAGCCGCTCTCGGAGACGGCGAAGACTGATTTGAACGCGGATGTGCAGCAGTGCGGCCGCTGGTTCGTCGCCGACGTGCTCAAGGGCCGCGAAAACCTGACCGAAGAGGTCGTGATCGGCACCCAGGCCGGCTGCTTCTACGGCGACAGCGACGATCCGGCCTATTCGGCGCTCAAGGTCGGGCTGATCGACGCCGTGATGACCGAGCGCGAGGCGTTTGAGGCCCTGAAGGCCTCGCTTGCGACCCCGATTTCCCCTGCCCCGCCCGCCAAGGCGCCCGGGGCTCTATCCCCCGCGAAGGAGACTGACGTGAAGCGCAGTGAAGTCCTGGCTGGCTTGAAAAAGGCCGGCCTCAACAATGATCAGATCCGGGCCGCCATGGCCGAAATGCCCGAAGATGGCGAAGACGCTGCGCCCGAGGGCGAAGACCAGGCCGATGACACCGAGGTCCGAGGATGAGGCCGAGGCTGAAGGCGGCGAAGACGAGCCGACGGCCGCCAAGGTCAACGCCAAGGTCGCCCAGGCTGTGCTCGACCTGCCTGAAGCGCGTGGTCGCGAGAAGCTGGCCAAGAAGCTGGCCTTCCAACCGGGCATGACGGTTGCGGCCGCCAAGGAGCTGCTGGCTTCGGCGGGCAAGGAGACCGGCCTCGCCGATCGTGTTCGCGACCCGAACCTGGCTCCGAGCGGCGGCACGCTCGACGCCGCTCTGACCAAGCGCCTCGATCCTGAGGCCATCTATCGCCGCCGTAAGGCGTCGGCCTCGCGCGCCGCCTAGCGCCCGAGCGGGCGCTAGGCGTCCCGACCCGTTGCGAGCCGGGTTCGCTCGCAATCCTCCCCCGAAAAATCGCCGGCTATCCGGCCCCTCTTGAGGAGACCGCGTCATGTCCGTCATGACCGAACGCCGCTCTGCCGGCGAACACATCATCTCGGAAGCGCCCGGTGCGCTGAGCCGAGACACCATCGTCATCGCGCCCAACCAGGATCTGCTGGCTGGGCAGGTTCTGGGGCAGGTGACGATCGGCGCTCTCACCGCCACGCTCACGGCCGAGGCTGGCAATACCGGCAACGGCGCGGCGCCGACCATCACGGTCGCGGTCGGCACGCCGATCGGGGCCTACAAGATGCGGATCATCGAACCGGCCGCCAACGCCGGTTCGTTCGTGATCTCCGATCCCGGCGGTGTCGATATCGGGCATGGCGTCGTCGGCGCGGCCTTCAATATCGGCGGCCTCAGCGGGACCTTCCCGGATGGCGCGACCGACTACGTCGCCGGCGACGCCTGGACGATGCTGGTCGCGGACGCGGCGCACGCCAACGAAGGTCAGTACAAGCCTCATGATCCTGCGGCGACCGATGGCACCCAGGTCGCTACCGCGATCCTGTTCGCGCCCGTGAAGACCGCCGTCGGCGTGACCCAGAAAGCCGTCGTCCACAACCTCAACTGCGAGGTCAAGGCCGCCCTCCTGGCGTGGAACGGTCACACCACCAACCAGAAGAACGCCGCCCTGGCCAGCCTGCGAACCCAGGGCGTCAAGGCCCGCTAAGGCGGGCCTGCCATCCATCGGCCTCGTGGGACCACGTCGGCCAAGACCCACATTTCACAGAAAGGTTCGACCATGTCCTTGGTCAACGTGTTCCGCAGCAGCCTGTTCACCATGATGGACCTGACTGCCGCCATCAACGAAAGCGAAACGCCTCCGCAGCGCTTCGCCGAGCTGGGCATCTTCGAAGAGCGCGGCGTGCGCACGACGTCGATCTTCATCGAGAAGAAGGGCTCGACGCTCCAGATCGTCCCGACCAGCCCGCGCGGTGGGCCCGGCACGCCGATGTCGACCAACAAGCGCGAAGGCCGCGAGTTCCGCATCCCGCACATCTCGGTCACTGACGAGATCCTGGCCGATGAAGTCCAGGACGTTCGCGCCTTCGGCTCGGAAAGCGACCTGGTCGGCGTGCAGCAGGTTCGCGACGAGAAAAATCAGAACATGGCGATGTCGCTGGACAACACCCTGGAATATCACCGCCTCGGCGCCATCCAGGGCGTGGTGCTCGATGCCGATGGTTCGGTCATCTACGACTACTTCGACGAGTTCGGCATCGCCGAGCCGGACACCGTCTACTTCGACCTGGGCGCCGCCTGGGCTGAATCCGACGGCGGTCGCGTTCGCGGCCTGATCGGCGACGTGAAGAACAACATGCGCCGCGCTCTGAAGAACAGCGCTGTGCGTGGCGTTCACATCATGTGCGGCGAGGATTTCTTCCGCGACGCCTCGAACCATCCCGAAATGCGCGAGACCTATCTGGCGCAGCAGGAAGCGGCCGATCTGCGCGGTAGCGATGCGCTGGACATCTTCCGCTATGGCGGCGCGGTGTTCGAGCAGTATCCGGGCTATGGCGATGTCGAGATCGCCCCGGATGAAGCCCGCTTCATTCCGCTGGGCGTGCCCAAGCTGTTCCAGACGGTGTTCGCGCCGGCGCCTTGGTTCAGCGCCGTCAACCGGATCGGCCTGCCGCGCTACGCCATGGCCTCGCTGGATAAGACCGGCGAGAAGCAGATCGACCTCGAGGCGCAGTCGAACCCGCTGAACATCTGCACCCGTCCCGAGGTGCTGTTCAAGGCCAGATCCGCCGCCGATCCCGGCTAACGCTTCCTCCCGCCTGCCGCCGCCCGGCAATCCGGGCGGCGGGTCTTTTCACCTTTTCTGAAGGAGGCGAAGCATGCGCTCGCTTCACATGATGGCGGCGGTGTCCGCCATGGCCCTGATGGCGGCCGACAAGGGCTCGGGCGGCAAGTCCGACGCGCCCGATCTGTTGGCGGATCAGGCTGATCCAGGCGTCGCTTTGGCCGCTGCCAACGCTCACGTCGAGACTCTGCAGGCCGAGATCGGCGAGCTGACCTCCAAGCTTGAAACTGTGACCAAGGAGCGCGACGAAGCGCTATCGGCCGGCGCGACTGCGATCGGCGAGCTGAAGCAGGAGGTCGTTCGTCTTGGCGATCTGGTCGCTGAGCGCGGCCGCGATCTGGCGTCTGCGCGCGATGTCATCACCGAGTTGGACGCCAAGCTTTCGGAGGCCGGCGCGCCCGCGCCGCGTCGTACAGCTTCGCGTCCCGCCGATGGTCACTATGTGTTGCAGACCTCGAAGATCGAGGACCTGGCGCGAGGGCGGATCATCACGGTCGGCGCGGCTAAGGCCGCCAAGTGGCTTGCCGCAGGCAAGATCCGGCAAGCCACGGTCGCCGAGGTTGAAAACGCTCGGCAAGAGATCGTGCATCTCTGATGCGACCTGAGCACGCCGCCCGCGTCGCGAACGCCGTTCGCGATCACCTCTGGTCCGATCTGGAAGTCTGCCCGCCAACGGGTGGCTGGCGTACGGTTCGCGGCGCGGTGCGGCGTGACTGGGTCGAGGAGACGATAGACGGGTTCGTCAGTCGCACGGGCGTGATCGCCGACGCCTTGCATCTCGACGCAGCAGACTACCAGCCGGCGACAGCGCTCGCTCGGCCGGGAAAGACCTGGTGGGTGCGCTATCGCGACGAGCTGGGCGTGCTCTGCGTCAAGCGGTTGTCCGAAGACATGAAGCCGAAGCCGGGTGGCCGCTTCCTCTGGGGGCCGCTGGCGATGCCCGATCGGGAAGACGTTGTTCCGTGATTTTCGCATTGAGCTGGCGCTCAAGGGTGATCTAGAGGCCTGGGCGGCGCGGACGAAGGTCCAGCTCCTCACCGGCATCCGCGATGCTGCCTATGAGGAAGGGCGCGCGGATCTCGAATGGCTGCGTGCGGAGGTCAAGCAAGCAGGGCTAGGCGAAGGCCTAGCCAATGCTTGGCGAATGGATTTCAAGCCCGCGAAGGGCCTCAGCTACGCGCCTGCCGTCTTTTTGTACAGCAAGGCGGCGCACATCATCGACGCCTTCACCCGTGCGGAGCCGATCAAGGGCAAGCCCTTCATCGCGATCCCTATAGAGGGAAGCCCTGCTGATGCTCTGCGGATAAAGCGCGGTCAGAAGCGCACCGAGGAGATCGAGCGCCGCTACGGGCCGATGCGCGTTGTTGCCCTGAAGGGTGGAGGCCTGATGCTGGTCGCCCGGGGACGAGCGACAGCGGACGGCGGCGTCACCCGTCTCACCCGGCGTCGGGCGACCGGGACGGAAAACTATTTCACGCCGCTGAACCAGAAGAACCAGGTCGACATCCCGATGTTCTGGCTGGTCCCGGATGTGCATCTGACGCACCGCCTGGATTGGCCAAAGCAGGTGCCCGAGATGCGTCGCAGCTTTGCTGGGCGGGTGGAAAGCAACCTCCGGAAACGCCTGTCCACCGATACCCAGGCCTCCAGGGACTGGCGCGAAATGCCCGCGATGATGGTCGATGACTGGGGGCGTCCTGTTACGGCGTCGGGACCTGCCGGCTTGTACGGCGCGGCGCTGGCCGACTGGCAAGACAAGAATGGATGGGGAACTTGAGCAAGATCATCACAGGTCAGGGCGAGATCGTCGCCGCTCTGGCGCTAGCCTTTCCCGGCGTCGTGGTTCGCAACGGCGAGGCCCTCAGCGAGGACTGGGGCGGCGAGTGGCTCAACGTCGTCAAGGCTCCTGCGCCGCCGCAAATCCTCAACGAGGTGCTCGGCCTGGGCGAGGATCTGGTCGAGGTCGAGTTCGCTCAGGTCTACCATGTGGAGTATATCGTGCGGCGCGCGGATGATGGTCATCGCGCCGCTCGCTTCAGTGCGGGTCTGGCGGCGATCCAGACGGCTTTGCATGCCGATCGTACCCTGGGTGGCCTCGCGCGCGCGCTGGTCATCGGGCCGCCGAATTTCGAGAACCATCGCTTCGCCTACGACGCCAAGTCTTCGGCTGTCGTGATCCCCGTCCGCGTCACCTATGCGGGCCATTCACCGATCGACTGAGGTTTTCCATGACCAAGAATGCCAAATCGGCCTCCGCCGATCGCGAACCCGCGCCCCAAGTTCAAGTACCTCCCGATCCGACGCCGGCGCGTCCCTCCCCGGCGCCGCCAGCCGTTCACGCCGTGCTGCTTCGCGCGACGAACGGCGTTCGTCGCGGGGCCGTGGTGCGCGGCCCGGCGGGTGTGGTCTCGGACCTGATCGAGCTGCGCGAGGCGCGCGCCGCCACCGAAAGCGACATCGCCGTCTGCGGCCGTGTCATCGACCTTTAAGCCCTAGCCCTGGAGCCCCCATGACCGCCACCATTCTGCCGTCGCAATCGCGCGGCCGCGCCGTCCAGACCCGCTTGGCCTTCGAGGCCACGGCGGGCGTGCTGGCGACGTCGGGCTGGAAGCCTGTGCGCTTCTACACCCTGACCGCCGGTATGGATCGACCCCTGGTCAAGGATGATCAGCTGGGTCTGGCGATGAACAACGTCCGAGACGCCACCAAGCGCCGCAAGGGCCTGCCGGGTGGTTCCCTGCGTCGTACGACGCCGATCAACCTGTCTGAGGCTGGCTATTGGCTCTCGGCGGCGTTGACGCGCGCTGACGCGACCGGCGCCGACGGCGACTACGTCCACACGTTCACCTCGGGCGGTAATCCGACCCAGACCTTGAGCCTGTCGCACCTCTGGGAAACCGGTCACTATTCGACCGATCTTGGGGTCGCGGTCGCCGAGCTGGCGATCTCTGCCGCCAAGACGGATCAGGCGGCGCGCTTCAACATGACCTTGGTGGGGCTGGGTGAAACCGAGGGCGAGGCCTGGCCTGCCGGCGCGGTCGCCGCCGCTGCGGCCGCCGACGATTTCTCCGACTGGCGCTGGCGCGTGCTCTGGAACGACGTGGCCATCGGGACGGCGCTCAATGTCGATGTCAACCTCAACCTCGGTGTGGAGCGTGTGAACGGCCTGGATGGCGACGAATGGCCGTCGTTCCATCACTTCGGCGAAATCGACCCGACGGGCAGCTTCCGCCTCTATGGACATGGCAAGGTCTTCCGCGACTTCGCCGCCACGAACGATGTCGGCGTGCTGACGCTGGAGGCGACCCACCCGGAAGACGAAGACAATCGGTTCCTTCGGATCACAAACGCGGGTGTGCAGGTCAGCAAGCCGCAGCGCGAGATCTCCGGCGGTGGCCAGACGTCGGCCAGCTTCAATTTCGGCGCTTCGCAGGGCGCCGACACTCCAGCCGTGACGATCGAGCTGGGCAACGGCGTGGCGGCGTACTGATCCATGCGCAAGGCCGACAAAGAGGCGCTGGCCAGCCTGGGGCTGGAGGTCGATGACGCACCACGCGACGTCGACCTCAACCTCGGCGTGGTTCTCACCATTCGCCCCCCTGAGAGCGTTGATTGGGCAAAGGCGCGTTCAAGGGTGGCTCGGGTCGTCGAAAGCCGCGACGCGATCGTGAAAGCTGTCGAGGCGTATGGCTGGTCGATCGCAGACATTCGCGACGTGATCGAAGATAGCGAAACGTGGGAAATCGCCTTCGCGCACATGCTCTACAGTGAGCTAGCGGTTGAAATCGTCACCGCAATCCGCTCACCGACCGGCGCTGTTACCCCGGCCCGAGAGGTTATCGCACCGCTATTGCGCCTCGAAGGCAACCTGACGCTCTTCCGCCAGTCGGTCGATGCGGCGTCTGAAGGGCTGATAAGGGCAAAAAAAGAGTAGCCGCCCTCGCCGAATACTTGTTCGGCGGCGGCGGCGAGCACTGTCGCGGCTGTAGGCAGATGGGTCGTCCTTGCCGCGAGACGACCGGTTGCCCGGAGGATCGTCATCGGCCGATCCACGGCGCTGAGCGTGCCGCCTTGGCAATTGCGGGGCAGGCGGGGGCGTGGCGTCAGCCTTTGCACCCGCGCTTCAAGGATCGTCGGCCATCGTTGGATTGGTCGGCATGCGCCGTGATCCATGACCCAAAACTAGCTCCCTGGAGCCAAGTCCGCCCATTGCTCGCCGCTCTTGAGATCGGCGCGCGCAAGGGGGTGCCGGAGACTTCCGAAGATGACGATTGACGTCGCTGTCCGCCTTGGTCTCGAGGGCGGTCAGGCCGCTACGCGCGGCATAGAGGATTTTGGCGCGAAGGGCGCGAAGTCGTTCAAGGAGATGCGCCAGGAGGCCTCAGCGCTGCCGCCTCACCTCGTCGCCGTATCGCGCGGTGTCGGGGCCGTTAAGGATAAGGTCGACGACCTTTCTGCGAGCACCGGGGCGTTCGGCAGTATCGCAGAGTCCTTCGGCAAGTACGGGCTGTTCATTTCGGCGGGCGCCGCGGCGCTCGGTCTGGCTGCTGGCTACGCCAAGACGGCTATCGAGGGTGCGGTCGCCTATGGCGATGCTATCGGCGACGCCGCGCAAAAGCTCGGCGTCGGCACTAGCATGTTGCAGGAATACCGCTTCGCTATGATCAAGGTCGGCGGCGAGGCTGGCGATGCCGACGCTGCGATCGGCGGCTTCACCAAAACGCTCGGTCTTGCCGAGGCTGGCTACAAGAAGGCGCTTACCGCCTTTAAGCAGCTTGGGTTTTCTAGGCAGGATATCAAATCGTTCAAGGACGTGGACGAGGCCCTGCGCGCGGTCTCCGACCGGATCGCCAACCTAAGCAATGAGCGTCAACGCCAAGCTATTTCCGAGAAGCTAGGACTCGGCCCGATGATCCCTCTGCTCAGAGAGGGTGCGGATGGCATGGCCGAGCTGTTCCAGCGTGCTCGTGACCTGGGTTGGGTGATGAGTGACGAAGTTATCGCCAAAGCTGGCGAAGCTGCCGATCAACTCGAAGATCTCAAGCAGGTGATCGACGTCCAGCTTAACACGGCGCTGATCGAAGCGGCCCCGCTGCTCGTGTCGATGAGCGGGGCGATGGTCGACGGCGCGAAGAGCGCCGGCCAGTTTGCGCAGGAGCTGACGTCTCTAAAATCGATGATCGACGACTGGGTCGCAAGCCGGCCGGCCGTGAAGGTCTCGTTTGAGGTCACGTGGAAGTTCTTGAACAAAGTCGAGGATTTCTTCCAAGGCATCAGCAAGGGTTCGTTGGAGAAGCTTGGGTTCAACAAGCTCTACCTAGACCAGTTTTACGGCGATGCTCGCGACTTCCCGGCCGACGATGGGGGCGCTGTCGCCGATCGTCGCTCGGGCGCTGACGGCTCCAAACAAGGTGACCGTCCAAAGGGATCTGACCAGCTCGTGTCGGCCGGGGCCGAAGAAGACGCTGCGCGCGGGGCGGCCAATGCTCAGCGTGAGCGCAAACGCGCCTTGGAGGCGTCGGCTCGGACAACTTCGGCCATCGCCGCCGCGGATGCGCGGGAGCTGGCGGCGCAACGGCAGTATGCTGGCACGCTTGAGCAGATGCTTGAGACTGAGCTGAAGGCCTTAGACGACGCCGAGGCGCGCCGTATGGCCGAGATCGATCGCGATGCGGCTGAAGGGCGTCTGGATAAGCTGAAGGTTGACGCTCTCAAGCGCGCCGAGCAGGACGCCTATGCGGCCGAGCGTGAAGTGCTCCAGCGCCGGGCTTTCGAAGATACTCAGCAGCGTCGTCTGGCTGACGAAAGGGCGTTGGCGGATACGACCCAACAGCTTCTGGCCTTTGCCGCGGCCGGTGCGCGAACGGCTGAAGAGCGACGGCAAATCGAGCTGGCGATCCTGGATGGCCAGCAGAAGGTCGCCCGAGCTGAGCTTGAGCGGGCTCTCGCGGCTGATGGGCAGCATGACGATGCGTGGAAGGACGGCCGGCGCGCGGATCAGCAAGCGCTTTTCCAGGTCCAACGGAACAGTGTCGAGCGCGGCACGATGGGACCGTTGGCGGACTATGCCGACCGGCTTGTGCGGACCAATGGCGAGGTCAAGGAGAGTCTGCAGGCCATCGCGGTCGACGGGTTCAAAATGCTGAACGATGGGATCGTTGACGCGACCCTGAACGCCGGTTCGTTGGGCGATGTGTTCGCCGATGTCGGCAAGATGATCGTGGCGTCTCTGGAACATGTCGTCATCCAGATGCTGGTCATCAAGCCGATGGTCGACGCCCTGATGCGGAGCGTCAACGGCGGTGGCGGTGGCGGTGGCGGGTTCCTCGGCACGTTGATCGGGGGCGTGGGCACGTTCTTGGGTGGAGCCTTGAGCGCTCCGCAGGTTTCAGCGGCGTCGGCGGCGGATCTCGGCGGGGCGAACCTGGTGGGCCAGCTCACCAAAAGCCTCAGCAAAGGGCGGGCGGGCGGTGGGCCGGTCTATCGCGGCGATGTGCGGCCTATCCACGAGCAGGGCTTCGAGCGCATCGCTGCGTTCTCGGGCGACGGCTACGTCATGGACGCGGCTCGAACGGCGCGCGAGATCACCGACTATTCAGTCGCGTCACGAGGCGGCGGCGAGCGACCGCTCTCCGTGTCGCTGAACAACAATGCGCCCATGCCGCTGCAAGCGACGGCGACTGAGCGCGACGACGGGGCGGGCGGGCGGCGTCTGGATATTGACCTGGTCGAGCTGATCGACAGCCGGGTCGCCAAGGGCAAGCGCGAGATGTTCGACGGCTCGATGGACACGGCGTTCCAGTCGAAGTTCGGCATCCGCTCCAGATTGAACGGAGGTTGATATGACCGCTCCGGCATGGCCGGCGGACAAGGGGCGCGTGCTCGCCGATGGGTTTCGCGACACCTTCCCGACCCTGGTCCAGCGCTCCGACGTTGACGCAGGACCGGCAAAGCAGCGTCGCACGACTACGGCGTCGAGCCATACCGTTGATGCCGTCTACAAGATGACGTCGGCCGAACGGCAGTGGTTCAGTCAGTTCTATTTCGGCGAGGCGGCTGGCGGCGGTGTGTGGTTCGACTGGTATCATCCGGTCGAGCAGCAGACGGTTCTGGCGCGGTTCGTTCGGGATGCGCCGCCCTCCTATGAGCCCTGGAAGCCTGACTGGCGCGTCAGCGTTCGGCTGGAGTGGCGGCCGTGACCAGCAATGCGGTTCACGCCTCCGTAAAGGGTGACGGATCCTCGGATATCCTGGTCGAGCTGGTGACGTTGGAGCATCCGACGTTCGATGCGCCGATCTACGTCTGCAATGTCGCCGAGGAAGGCTATCGGCTGACCAGCCAGGAACGTGAGTTCATCGCCTATCCGTTCGCTCTGTCGTGGCCGGAAAACGGCCCTGACAATCCGTTCAGCGGCGCGAAGTTCACGATCAACAATGTCGTAGCCCAGGACGGCACCGACGAGCCTTTGTTGCTGGCGGCTTTGCGCGGGTTGCCCGATTGGGCGCGCGTAAGGTTTGAGCTGGTGCGCGTTATCGCGCCCGACGTGATCGAGCAGCGGACGACGCGGCTGCGGTTGGCGGGTTTGAGCTACGCCGAGACGACGATCACCGGCGAGCTGCGCATGCCCAGCTTTGTAGACCGTCGGGCGGGCGGCAGCTTCTCGCCGGACACCTATCGGCACCTGCGCGCCGGATGAAGCCGCCAAAAGGGGCGAACGCCGTTCGCCGCGCGCCGACGATCGCGGGCGATGACGCCTGGATCGCTCGCTACATGCCGGTCCCGTTCGTGGAGCATGGGCGGTCGTTCCGGGGCTGTGACTGCCGGGGTCAGCACTACCTGATCCTTGAGCACGAGCTTGGCGTGCGGGTGCCTGAGCCTGACGATCTTTACCGCGGCGTCGATCGTCGAGACGCCGAAGACATCGCCGCCTTCGTGCGGGCTCAGGCCTCGCTCTGGCGCCGTGTTGAGCCTGACGAGAACGGCTATCCGCGCTTCGCCCTGCTGCTGTTTCTGGTGGCTGGGCTTCCCACGCATGTCGGCACGTCCCTGGGCGGCCGACGGTTCATTCACACCCAGAAGGGCTGCGGCGCGCGCACGGCCTCGCTCGACGAGGCTGAGCCCGGCGAGGCGTTCTGGGGGTCCCGGTTGGAGGGGGCTTACGTCTATGGCGGTTGACGCCCTGATGGATCGCAAGACCTCGCTGGTGGTCTCGCCTCGCCCGCTAGCGCGCGAGGAAGAGGTCAGCCTGCACGCGTTGCCCGAGGGGTTGAGCCTGGCGGAGATGGTGGTCTCGCTTGAGGCCTCTGGCACGCTGGACCCGGCCCTGCGGCCTTGGGTTCGGATCTCCGTCGCCGGCGTCAAGGTTTCAGCAGGCGATTGGTCCGGCTTGCGGCCTCGCGCCGATGACACAGTCGTGCTCGAGGTTGCGCCGATGGCAGGGTCGAACGCCGTTCGCACCCTGTTGCAGATCGCTGTCATCGCGCTGTCGGTCTGGGTTCCTGGCGCGATCGGCTTGTCGGGCTTGGCGGCCGCTGGTGCGACAGCGGCTGTCAATGTCGGCGGCATGATCGCCGTCAACGCCATCGCGCCGATCAAACAGCCTGAGGTCGCGGGTCGCGAGCAGCGCTATTCGCTGGACGGCGGATCGAACGCCGCGCGACCGCATGAGGCGATCCCGATCGTCATGGGGCGTCGGCGGATCTATCCGCCGCGTTGCGCGAACTGGTACACGGTCACGGTCAACAACACGGTCTATCTGCGTCAGATGTTCCAACCCTGCGTGACGTGGGTGGATCATGAGAGCGCGCGGATTGGCCAGACCGATCTTGCCAGCTTCGAGGGCGTCAATGTCCGCTGGTCGACGCGCCATGACGAGGGTTTGGAGCCGATCTGGTTTCAGCGAACGCCTGCCGAGGATAGCCTCGCGCTTCCCGTGAAGCAGGCCTCGGGATGGATCACCCGGGCCGCGCCGCTGGAAAGCGACGCCCTGTCGATCGACGTAGCCTTCATGGCGGGCCTCTTCGAAACCAAGGAAAGCAGCGGGAACCCCAAGAACCGCAGCGTGACGTTTGAGTTCCGCTATGGGCCTCGCGGCGGTGATCCGTCGTCGGCGACGCCTTGTCCTTTTGCGGGCGCGAGTGGTCAGCTCACCTTCACGCGCGACAAGCTGGACAGCTATCGCGTTGGTTGGGAATGGCCCGTGGTGCGTGGCCAGTACGACGTGCACGTGCGCCGCGTCAGCAACGAGGAAAGCAACAATCCCAAGATCAGCGATGAGATGACGTGGATCTGCGTCCGGTCGTTCCGCGATGAGCCGCCCGTGCGCGATCTGGCGTCCAAGCCGTGGATTGAGCTGGAGTTGCAGGCCAGTGACCAACTGAACGGCGTCCCGAACGATTTCAACTTCATCGCCACCAGCATCGTGCCGCAGGCGACGTCGACCGGGCCGGGAGACCTGGTCGTTACGCGGAACCCTGCTGATCTCTTCCTGGCCGCCAGCTATCCGCCAATGTCGGACGTCGAGCTGGACGACGACGAGCGCGCCTTTGCGGCCATCGCTGACTGGCGCGCGCTCTGCCAGGATCAGAGTTGGATGTGCGATCTGGCCGAGGCCGGCGAGATGTCGGTCGGCGAACTGCTTCAACGGACCGCCGCCGCCGGGCGTGCGCGCCCGACGCTGGACTATGGTGCGCTGTCCGTCGTCGTGGATTGGGAAAAGCCGCTGCCTCGGCAGATGTTCACGCCGCGCAACGTCTCTGGCTTTCGGGGTGACTTAACCTATCCGGCGCCGGTGCATGCGCTGCGCGTCCGCTTCGCTAACGCCGAGAAGGACTTCGCCGACGATGTCGTCACGGTGTTCGGGCAAAGGCCTGACGGCACGTTCTATGATCTCGATACCGCCGACAAATATGAACGGGTCGAGGTGCGCGACAAGGTCGACGCCGACGCCGTCGTCCTCGAGGGTGCGCGCATGCTGGCCGAGCGCGTGCTGCGGCCGGAGAGGTTCAGCTTCGAGCAGGATGTTGAGTACCTGACGATCCGTGAGGGCGACCGCGCGTGGCTGGCGCATCACGTCGCCTTGGTGGGTGAAGTCACGGGCCGGGTACGGGCCCGGGTCACTGATGAAAGTGATCCGTCGGTCAAGGGTCTGAGGCTCGACGAGTTGGTGACCATGGTCGCGGGTCGATCATACGATCTGGCATGGCGCCCTTCGGCCGATGCGGCGATCGAGGTTTTTCCGCTGGAAACCCTGCCGGGGCAGTCCGACATCGTCTGGTTCGCCTCGCCCGGACCGGCGCTCATTGATCAGCCTCTGCCCGGCGACCAGGTTACGGTGTTCGACCACGCGGTCGAGCTGCTCGATGTCGTTGTCGATCGTATCGCGCCCAAGGAAGGCCTTAAGGCGTCGATTACTTGTGTGCCGTACGCCGAAGCGCTGCAACGCGTCGGCGACGAGCCGATCCCGGCCTATCGCACGGGTGTCAGCCGACCGCCGACACTACCGGACGCGATCGTCGTGCGACGCGATGATCGCGCGATCGACAAGGTGATCGACGCCCTTGCGGAGGGTGTCGCGCAGGCTGGTGGCGGGGTGGATGCTGTCGTTGATCAGATCAAGGCGATCGAGGCGGCGGCGCGTAAGGCTCAGCTGGATATCCTGAATGCGCGCCTCACGGCGCTTAGCGATCTGAACGCCGCCCTGGACGTGCTGCGCCAGGTGCTTTCGGGCAAGCCGCTGGGCGAGGTGATCGCTGAGCAGCGCCAGGTGCTGATCGACACCAATGTGGTCGTGGGATCGAACACAGCCGCCATCGCGAGCGAAGCCGTCGCGCGGCAAACCGCGATCTCGGCCGAAGCCTATCAGCGCACCGTGCTGACGACCGACTACAACGGCTTCAAGGCGACCACGGCGTCGGAGCTGATCAGTCTGTCAACGGCCAGCGGCACCACGGCTGCAAGCCTGACCACGCTGGAGACCGACTATAACGGCTTCAAGGCGACCGCGACGTCCGAACTGGTCAGCCTGTCGACGGCCACCAGCGCAACAGCGGCAAGCCTCACGACGCTCTCGTCGACAGTCGGGGCCAACAAGGCCGCAGCTGATGCTGGCCTGCTGACGCTCACCAACGACGTGAGCGCCTTGTCGACCTCGTTCACCTCGCTGAATGCGACGGTGGCGAACAACAAGGCCAGCGCCGACAGCAGCCTATCGGTCCTGACGACGAACCTTTCGGCTACGGCTGGTAGCCTCGCGACGCTGACCAGCACCTTCAACGGCTTCCAGTCGACGACCTCCACAGCGCTGACAACGCTGAGCAACGCCCAATCGACCCAGGCCGCACAGATAACGACCCTGCAGTCGACGGCCGCCACCCTATCGGCGAGCGTTTCGACCCAGGCGGCGACCCTGGCCGACGTGGCGAGCAAGGTCGCCATTGCCCGGTATGTTGTGGAAGCGGCGGCCTCTGGCGGGCGCCCGGCTCGCCTGAGTCTGACCAGCGACAGCCTGGGGGGATCTGACGTCGCACTTTCGGCGGCCAAGATCTGGTTCGGCGATAACACCGTGCTCGACGACGCCAGCGACACGCTGCGGACCGAACTGGGCAGTACAGCCTACATTGTCGCCTGGGGAGCGGCGTTCGGCGCTGACGGCGATCTGCTGCTGTGGCTTGGCCCCGCAGGCATCGGCCATTGGGCCGCGAGCAGGGCCAACGCCTACTTCTATCTGGCCAAGACGACGCCTTATCTTGGCGGCTCGGCTGTTCCGACCGGCGGTGGCGGTGGCGGCTTCCAGGTCAATCTTTCAACCCCGCTGGTTTCGGGCAACCGCTTCGGCACGGGGGCGGCGACGACCGATGCGGTGACAGCATCGACCACGGGCGGGGTCGGCGCGGTGAGCTACACCTGGTCCTACCAGTCCGGCGCCGGCTACAGCCCGTCGTCGACCACGGGCGATACAGTCGCTTTCACCGGCACGATCACGGCCCTTGGCCAGACGCTCGACGGCTACTGGCGCGTCACCGCGCGAGACTCTGCGGGGCACGTCGCCTTCGCGGACGTCCGCATCCTGATCTCTGAAAACTCGTAAAGCTCTGGAGCTTTCCATGTCCGACAACGCCACTTCGGCGGATGACGCCGCGCGCCTGACCAAGATCACCGGTCTGAGTGTGCTCGCGTCGTCCTTGAGCAACACGGCCGAGACCCTGCTGGCAGAGGTGATGACGGCGGGGCCGCTCCTGTCGCCGGTTGTCCTCTCGGCGTTGAACAGCACGGTGACGGCCGTCCACTCGGCGGCGGAGATGATCCAAGGCCAACTGGCGCTGATCCCGCCGGCGCCGATCGCGCCGGCCGGTGACGAGGCTGGCGAAGGCGAAGTCTGATGACCACGACGCCAACCCAGCACGCGAACGCTATCGCGGCGGCCATCGCGGCCTTTCACTCGGGCGGCTCGCAATCGACCCTGGCGGGCGCTCTGGCTACGGCCCTGGCCGCCTATGACGACGTCGGCGGCTTGGCCGGGCGGATCGAAGCGCTGATCACCGAAAACGCGACGATCCTGGACTCGCTCGAGCTGTTCACGCCCAAGGGGGCGGTGGACCTCGTTTCGAACCTGCCAACCGGTGAGGAACTTGGCGCCTTCTATGTCGTGACGTCGGGCGAGTTCGCCGGCCACGGCTACCTGCTTTCGGCTGGCGGCTGGGAAGATCTGGGGCTGGTGCGAGGCGCATCGGCCTACCAGGTGTGGCGGGATCAACCTGGGAACGCGTCCAAGACCGAGGCGGAGTATCTGACCTGGCTGGCCAACGCTCAGGTCGACGCAGTGACAGAAGCCGTCCAGCCGCTGGTTGACGCGGCCGAGGCGGCGCGCGATGCGTCGGTGGCGGCCAAAGACGCCGCTTTGATCACGGCGGGCGAGGTCGCTGGCGACGCGGCGGCGGCCGAGGCGGCGCGCGCGGCGGCTGTGACGGCGCAGGGCGGTTCGCAAGCCGCCCGCGACGCGTCGGTGGCGGCCAGGGACACGGCCGTGATCAAGGCGGGCGAGGCCTCTGACGATGCGGCGGCGGCCGAGGCGGCGCGCGCTGCGGCTGTGACGGCGCAGGGCGGTTCAGAAGCGGCCCGCGACGCGTCGGTGGCGGCCAAGGACACGGCCGTGATCAAGGCGGGCGAGGCCTCTGACGACGCGGCGGCGGCCGAGGCAGCGCGCGCTGCGGCTGTGACGGCGCAGGGCGGTTCAGAAGCGGCCCGCGACGCGTCGGTGGCGGCCAAGGACACGGCCGTGATCAAGGCGGGCGAGGCCTCTGACGACGCGGCGGCGGCCGAGGCGGCGCGCGCTGCGGCTGTGACGGCGCAGGGCGATTCAGAAGCGGCCCGAGATGCGGCCGAGGCGGCCCGGGTGGCGGCCGAGGCGGCGCGCGACCAGGCCGAGACGATTGTCGGCGGCGACTTCATCGCCCGGCCGGGCGGCACGACCATGGCCGGCAAGGTGCTGGTCGCGGTCGCTGCTGACGGCGGCACGGTCGAGGGCCGTCCGATCGGGGCGGCGGCTGCGAACGAGATCCTGGATCGTCAGACTGGCGACGCGCGCTTCCAGCCGCTTGCGACGAGCCTGACCAGCCTGGCGGCGTTGAGCTCCACGTCCGTCACGCGCCTGACCAGCGCGTCGAGTACGAGCTCGACAGGTTTCATGGTCCAGATCTCGAGCACGGGTCTCAGTGCTCGGCGTACGCTCACCAGCGCGGATGCTGGGATCGCCGTCACCAACGGCAACGGTGTCTCGGGGAACCCGACCTTCACGCTGGGCCGAGCCACCGAAGCGCAAGGCATCGCTGGAACTGACAACGTCCTGGCGATGACGGCGCTCTCGACCAAGGCGGCCATCACGGACGCGATCGGCGCCCTGAACTATACGAGCAGCCCGATCGCTGCGTCGCGGCTGACGGGTGTGATCGACACGGCGAACCTGCCGGCCGTGGTGATCAACGACACGTTCGAGGTCGGCTCGCAGGCCGCCATGCTGGCGCTGACCGCCCAGCGCGGCGACATCGCCATCCGCACCGACGAGAACAAGACCTATGTCTTGTCTACCGACAGCCCGGCGACCCTGGCCGACTGGAAGTGGATGCGCACGCCGACCGACGTTGTGCTGTCGGTCGCAGGCCTCACGGGCGTGGTCACGCAGTCGGCGCTGAAGACCGCCCTGGCGATGAGCCTTGGTGACGTCGCCGGGCTCACGGCTGCGCTAGCCGAGAAGCAGGCCTCGTCCACCATCCTGACGGCCCTGGCCGCCCTCACGGGTGGCGCTGCGGGGCAGGTGATCAAGAAGACCGCCGGCGGATTTGAGTTCGGCGACGGCGGTGGCGTTGGTGTTGAGATCGGCGACACGTTCTTCAGTCAGCGCTCAACTATGCCTGCGGGTATCGTCCCTGCGAACGGGGCAAAGTACCTCGCGTCTGCCTATCCAGAGGCCGCTGGGGTGTTTCCCAAAGCAATGGGTACGTTTCCGGCAACAAGTGCCACAGCTTACGCGAATTTCGATATCGGTGGCGTGGGGCAATCTCAGCCAGGCCCCTTTATTTCCGAAATTGATGGAGAGCTGTGGCTCGGCAACTGTGTCAATAAGGTTTTTAGATCATCTAACCCGCCATCGACAGCGTGGACGGCTATTGACGTAGACACTACAGGAACGCGGTACACTTCTGTTGTAACGAAGTTCGCCGGCCTCTATGTTGTCGGCGCTGGCGCTAATATTTATACGTCACCTACTGGTAATAGCGGTTCGTGGACGCAGCGCACGAATGTGTCTGCCAATATTCGTGGCTTCGCAAGCGACGGCGATATCCTAGTCGCCGCTGGTGAAAACGGAATTTGGTACTCTGAGAACGCTATCGCGTGGACCAAAGCTACAGCGCCCGGGAGCGAGTCGTTCCCTACGGGTGTAGCCTACGGCAATGGCCGCTTTGTTGCGATGAGTTCGTTTGGCCAAGTGTTTTACTCGGACGACGGAATGACCTGGACCAGCAACGGTCTTCTTTCGTCATTCTCAGCTACAAGCAACTCTCAAATGACCTTTGCTGGTGGTTACTTTATAATTCCCAGCTCTGGTCCAGACACGCGCATCTCGGCAGACGGTCAAACATGGGCCGCGATGAACCGAACCAATTATACAAGTGTTTCCATATACAAAATTATTGAGGTGGAAGATTATTTCTTCTGCATAATGCAAGATGGAACCAATAATATCGGTTGGTTCGAAGATATTGCAGCGGCTCATATCGCGCTGTTTAACAATCCGGGTATGCCAGGGGCCCTGCGTGATATCGTCAAGCATCCTAATGGTAGGATAATAGCGGCGTGCTACCCAAGTCTGAATGCGTATTCGCACATTACCTGGGCTCCGCTAGTTCCTGCACAGTTCACTGTGCCAAGTATTCCCGCTCAAGGCACCGGGACGATGAGCTTCAAAGCGCGCCCCTATACGAGGATCGCATAATGTGGACCGTCAAGCTGGATGATCGCGGCTACCTGGTCGCCCCCGCCACGCCCGTCGTCGACCTTTCCGCGCCGTGCCCGCCCGGATGGATTTTCGTCGACGTCGAGCCGCCTGTCTTGGAGGCTGGACAGTTCGCCCGGCTGGATGCGGCTGGGGGAGAATGGTGGGTCGACACCGATGGGCCGCCGCCGGAGGTCGCGCCCCTGCCGGCCGAGGTGCCGATGCACAAGATCCTCAAGGCGGCGCTGATCACGCCCTGGCCGGGCCACGCCAACATAGATGCGGCGATACGAGCGGCGTTCGCAGCGTTGCCCTATCCGCAGAACGTACTGGCCCTGGCCGAGTATGAGCGCGCGCCCAACTTCGTGACCGCCGGCGTGACGACCCAGAACACCAAGGCGGCGCTGGGCATGACGGACGAGGAGTTCCGCGACCTGGTTCTGACCGCCGACGCCATGGCCTAACGGCCCACACAACTCAGCTCAGCGCGCTCGACCGTGACCAGCTGCGCTGGCCTCCAGCGGCTGCCTGTTCTCGAACACGGAAGGAAAACCCATGTCCAAAGCTCATGTAATGCTAGTTGAAATTGGTGTTGAGGACGTGCGTCGCAGGCCGGTGCAGATCAAGCGATCTGTAATCTGGGACGGTCAGGTGACGGTCGGCGCGGTGCCTGTCGGGCTTGGCGGCTATGTCGCTCCTGACGATTTCAAGCCTAACGGCTTGGTGCGCTACATGTGGATCGTCAAAACGGTCGATGGCGCGGCGCGCGTTGCGCAGGGCGCCTCGCCTAACGCCGCAACGGCTCACGCCGGCTATCGACTCAAGGCTGACGATGTCGAAGAGTTTCCTGTGCTCGAGCCGGGCGAGACCCTGTCCCTGGTGACGATCTGATGCGCCGGCTTAGTCTGCGCCGTTTGGGGTTCGCGCGCCCGCGCGTTGGCGGGGCGGATCCGATCGCCGCGCTCTTCGCGGGCGGCGCGGGCGGCTTCGACTACGACTTCACGAAGACCGATCGGCTGTTCCAGGACAGCGCTGGGGTCACGGCTGTCAATGTCCTGGACGATCCCATCGGCTTGGCCTTGGACAGCGCCCAATGGGCTGGACGGACCCTAGCGCAGCAGATCGCCGCTCAACCCGGAATGCTGACCAATCCAACCTTTGCTGGGGGTCTGGCGGGCTGGTTTGAAGGCAACCCGACTGTCGCCTGGCAGTCGGATGGAAGAGTGCTGTTCACACGCACTGGCTCCAACGCCGTGCTGCGGCAGACCGTGCCCGTTGTCGCTGGGCGGACCTATCGCTTGGCGGCCAGCGCCCTGCGAACCGCCGGGACCGGAAACATGGTCGCCCTAATTCGCGACACGGTTAATACGTCGCTTTCGACAGTCCTGAACTTCAACGCTTCAGCAGCCGAACAGGCGACTTACTGGACAGCGACCTTCACCGGCGATGTCCGGATCTGCCTTGAGCGAACCACGACCGATGGCCAAGGTGAGGCCTATAGCTGCTCGTTTAAGGACGTAACGACCGCACTGGCGGTTCAGCAGACGACCAACTTCAAGCCGCGCTTTCAGCTCGATGGCGCGAAGTTCGACGCTGTCGACGATCGCCTCATCACCCCGTATCTGCCGCCGGCGACTCTTGATGCTCCCAGCTGCTTGATCGCCCAAGTAACGGTTCCGGCCTCTCTGGCCGCCACCCAGATGGTGGCAGGGGCGTTCAACGGTTCCTCTCAGCGCTTCTTTCTCGCGGTCGGGTCTGACGGCCGGCTGCGTGCAGGTGGCGGCACGGAGAGTTTACAGGTCGGCCCCGACATTAGAGGGCAGTCAGCGATCATCGGCATAAGCCTGGACGTCATCAACTTCCGCGCCTTCGTCAATGATAGCGAAGTCTATTCGGGGCCGAGGGGCGGCACGGTTTCATCGACGCATCCAATATACATTGGATGCTTCAACAGCAACGGCAGCGCCAGCGCCTATTGGGGCGGCCACATCAAGCGCCTGATCGTCGCCCAGAAGTCGCTCGAACTCGCCCAGTTCCTCTCCATCCGCAACCGCATCCTCTCTGGAGCCTGACGACCTATGTCTCATCTGCCTGTCATCATGATCTGCACCGCCGCCGCCCAGACCAACATCAACCTGGTCTGGGAAGCGATGGGACGCGGCCCCGGCACGTTTAGCCGCAAGCTGACGACGGAAGCCTCTCCGACGATCGAGAGCCCGGCCACCCACTATCTGTCGAGCGACGCCAGCACCGACCAGGCCACTGTCGCGATCTGGCAGGGCTTCGCCGGCGGCGACCTGCCGCCGCTGCCCGAGGGCAAGGTCTGGGGCGAGGACGGGGTGATCTCGGCCGCCGACGCCATGACCGCGATCTCGGGCGCCAACCTGCAGATCTATTCCGCCTCCGGCGACGTCGAGCCGATCGACCACGCCAACGGCGTCCTACTGGGGCGCGGCCTGAAGTGGGTTCCCGAGCCCGAGGTCTAGGACGGCCTGGGAACCCATCATCCACAACGGCGGCCGCTAGAGCCGCCGACCGTGCCTAGCGCACCTCTCGCGTACAGGAGATCTGGCCGATGGCCGACAATACCGGGGATCCGACCTTACTCGCGGCCCTGAGCAAGCTCGCACCCTACGCGCCCGGCGCGGCGGGGGCGGTGCTGTCCATGGCGTACGGCGATCGGCTTACCCTACGGGCGAAGGCGCTCTCGCTGGCCTCGGGCGCGGCCGCCGTGGCGTGGCTGGCGCCGCTTCCCATATTCTTGCTGAACGCCAAGTGGCCCGGCGTCGGAACGGCGGCGGGCCCGTTCGTGGGATTCGCCTGCGGGTTTCTGGGAATGGCGCTTTTCGGCGGCTTGACCCAGGCCGTCACCAAGTACGCGGGCGATCCCTTCAAGCTGATCAAATTCGAGGCGGGCGGCCTGCGCATCGGCGGCTCTGACCAGGCGGAGGGCTAAGCCATGCTGTCACAGATGCCCCAATACCTTTCCGTGGTCGCCGGCGGCCTGCTGGTCGTGGTGCTCTGTCTGTTGCTGATGGGCTGGGGAGGGCTGTTAACCCTGCTCCAGCGCATCGGGATCGCGATGTTCGCTGCGGGCTTCGTCCTTGCGGCGATCCCTCGGTTCCAGGGTCAGGCCCCCGGCTGGGGGGATGTGATCATGCTGGCGGGCCTGGCGCTCTACTTCGGTACGACCTACGCGCCCAGGATCCTTCAGCACGTCGACGGGCTGGACGGGCGGGTTGACGGCCGGATTGGCCACCGCGGCCGCGTCGATCCCTGACGCGATCTTAAGCAAGGCGAACGCCGTTCGTCTCATAGCGAGAAGCATCATGAAACTGGCAGACTTTGCGGGGCCGGCCCTACCGGTCTCCGACGACGACGTGCGCGCGGCCGCCAAGGTGCTGTGCGTCACGACGCGACACGTGCGCGCGGTTATGGCGGTCGAAAGTCGGGGGCGTGGCGTCCATCCTGAGACGCGACGCCCTATCATTTTGTTCGAGCCGCACATCTTCGCGCGGGAAACAAAGGGGCGCTTTAGCGCCACCCATCCGGACATCTCTTATGCGACCTGGGGCGGCAAGCCCTACCTCGCCACGCAGGGTCAGCGTTATGACCAGCTCGTGGCGGCGATGGCCCTTGATGAGACTGCGGCCCTGCGGTCTGCATCCTACGGTCTGTTTCAGATTATGGGCTTCAATCACCGTGCGTGCGGGCATGCCAGTGTGCAGTCGTTCGTCCGTGACATGATCCAGGGCGAGCGTGCTCAACTGCGTTGCTTCGCGCTCTTCATTGTCGCCAACCATGACATGCACGCTGCGCTCAAGGCCTCGGATTGGGCGGGCTTCGCGCGCCGCTACAACGGTCCAGGCTTCGCGCAACACGGCTACGATCAAAAGCTGAAGGCTGCGTTCGCGCAGGCCGCCGCATGATGGGGCTGGTTGAGGTTGCGGTGCGGATCGGCAAGGCGCTTACGCGATCCAAGATCGGGCGAGCCCTCCTTTTCGCCCTCGTGGCCGTGCTGACGATCGGCGGCGTGTATCAGTTCGGGCGCCAAGCCGGTGTCTCGGCCGAGCGGTCGGCGCAAGCTGATCGAATGGCCAAGGCGAGCAAGATCGCTGATGAGGTGCGGGCCAAGGCTGGCGTCATCACGCAAGACATCCGCCGTGACGTAGCGGTCAAGACTGTCGAGATCCGGTGGCGCACCAAGACCCTAAAAGAGGAGGTCCCTATCTATGTGCCTTTCGAGGTTGATCGCACTTTCAGCGTGCCTGTTGGCTTTGTCCGCATGCACGACGCCGCAGCTCTTGGCTCCACCCTTCCCCGATCCCCCGGTGGACCTGTCGAAGCCCCTTCCGGAGTTGCGCTCTATACCGTCGCCGACACCGTCGTCGACAACTACGGAGCCTGCCACGTCCTCGAGGTCGAGGCGCTAGCCTGGCGCGAGTGGTACTCCCGTCAGGCGGCTCTGTATGGTGCCCACATCAAGGGCGTTTCCGCTGAGCCTCAGGGATCGGCGCTCAAGCCCTGATCTACCGCTCCCGCAAGGTCGAGCGCACGATGAAGCCCGCCACCAAGCCCTGGTGGCGGGCTTTCTTGTTTCGGTCGGCCGGGCAACCAAGCCTAGACGGCGATCTTAAACGGGGCACCCGGCGATGTATGAGCCATCTTGCTCCCGCCCCCCGCCACCAGGACGGACTGATTTCCCTGAAAAGCCAAGTCGAGACCGCCGCTTCTGGGCGCGCGGTTCGGGTTCGTGGCGTGTCGGGTAAGCGCCCCCGCCTACCGCGTTCCGGCCAGAGCGGCGTGCGTGGTCGAGGACGGGGAGGCCTCGCCGATCGTGGCGATGGTCACGCCGTCCCGAAGGCGACGGCTTTTCAGATAGCCCAGGAGCCGCGCCGGGTGATCGGTCTGGATGATGCTGACGCCCTGGTCGATCAGGCGACCCCAGGAGGTGTCCGGGTCGCGCAGCGCGCGGCGGTCGCCCGAGACGCCGAAAAAGCTTTTCCAGCTGCTCATGCCCAGGGTGTTGGCCCAGACGCGAACCCGGGCGGCTTCGGCGGCGTCGCGCACCGAGGCGAAGCCTTGCGCGCCCATGCGGCGCGTCTCCACGGCGGGAATAGGACGAATTCCGGAGGCCTGGCGGGTGATGACCTGGCCCAACTGCCCCGCGTCCCGCGCGGCGCCTTCGCCGACCATCGGCATGAAGGCGACATCGCGATAGAGCGGCTGATCGGCGATCGGAGACATGTCTGTCTTCGCCCGGGCCTTGAACAGCACCCAGTCGCTCGCGTCGGCGCGGCGCGCGACCTCCGCCGCCTGGGCCGCGAAGGGGCCCTTCAGATGAAGGTTCACCAGAACGCGGCCACGCGCGGCGCGGAGGAAGGCTTCCAGCGTCGGCGGCGCCTCATCGCCGCCGTCGAGCCGAAGCGCCTGGATCTGGGCGAGCGTCAGCTTGGCGACTAGGCCGCCGCCATCGGTGGTTCGGTCGACACTTGGGTCGTGCATGATCACCAGGACGCCGTCCTGGGTGCGGCGCACATCGGTCTCGACCATGTCGACGCCGATGTCGATGCAACGCTGCAGGGCTTCCAGAGAGTTCTCGGGGGCGCTCGACGCCAGGCCGTGATCCGGCGCCGCAGCGTGGCAGCCGCGATGGGCCACGACCATGACCCCGGCGGCGGGATCATAGAGGCGTTCCCGGAACGTGTTGGCCCCCGCCGGCGTGGCGGCGATGAGCAGCAAGGCGAGGGAGGTCGTCAGGAGGCGCATGGTCGGGAAGGTCTCCGAACCGCGCTATGAGCGATTCATGCGACAGCCACGCGGCGGTTCAGCCTCAGTTGCATGACGCCGGCATCGACGATGCGCTCTCGGGCTTGGCCGGGATCATCCGTCCCCGCGCAAGGTTTCCCTGAAGGCTAGAGTGGTGAGCCCTTGTCTTCGGCCGTCTCCGGAAGGCGCGCGCGTAGCCCGCAGCGCAAGCCGTCGGGGTGGTAGTCCATGGTCGCCTCGCCCTTGAGCTCTCCGCGCAGGCTGCGTTCGATCAGGCGCGAGCCGAAGCCCTTGCGGGTGGGCGCGACCACGGGCGGACCGCTCGCTTCGATCCATTGGCAGTCGAGCGTTCGGCTGTCCGCATCGTAGCTCCAGAACAGGCGCACGCGGCCTTCGGCGCAGGACAGAGCGCCATACTTCAGAGCATTGGTGGCCAGTTCGTGGAAGATCAGCGCCATGGTCAGGGCGCCGCCGGGCTGCAGGCGGATCGGCGGGCCGGTGATCTCGATCCGTGTTCCCCCCTCGTCGAAGGGGCGCAGGGCCCGCTCGGCCACCTCGCGCAGCGGCGCGCCATGCCAGCTTTCGCGGGTCAGGATGTCGTGCACCCCCGACAGGCCCATCAGGCGGGCCTCGAACTTCTCGAAGGCCACCGCAGGGCTGGGTTCGTTGCGCAGGGTCTGGGCGGCCATGGACTGCACCGTGGCCAGGGTGTTCTTCACGCGGTGGTTCAGCTCGTTGATAAGCAGACGGAGTTGCGCCTGGTGATGCTGTTGCGCGCTCTCGGCGAGTTTGCGATGGCTGATGTCCGAGAGGATCACGACCAGATAGGGCGGTTCCTCGGCCGGGCTGACCTTGGACACTGTCAGGTTCAGCCAGAGGGTCTCGTCCGGCTGCTCGCCCCGGAAGCGACGGTCCGCCGTATAGGTGTCGATCGCCCCCCTCGTCAGGGCTTCACCGTCCGCCAGCGCCTGGGCCAGATCGTGCTCATGCACCAGGGTTGTTATGCGGCTTCCCAGAAGCTGTTCCCGGGGGCGGCGTAAAATGGTGCAGAAGCTGTCATTGGCTTCGAGGATCGCGCCGTCCTGGGCCAGGCGCGCCACGCCCATGGCGGTCTGGTCGAAAACGGCGCGGTAGCGCGCCTCGGCCGCTTCCAGCGCGCGGCGGGCCAGAATGCCGGCGGTGACCACCTCGGTGTAGAGTACAAGGCCCCCGATCTCTCCCCCATCGGTGCGCCAGGGAGCCATGGACCAGCGGATCCATTGCGTGCGCCCGTCGCGATCGACATAGGGATCGCCCTCATGCCGCAGCTCGACCCCCTCGGCCAGGACTCGGGCGTGGAGATCCCGCCACTTCTGCGGCACCTCGGGGAAGGCGTCGTAGTGAAGGCGGCCGATCAAGGGCAGGTCAGGCGGCAGGTGCTGATCGGTCAGATACTGCCGCGACGCCGCCAGATAACGCATCTGATTGTCGAAGATGGCGATGCCCAACGGCGCGTGCTTCAGCGCCGTCGTGACGCTGGGGGACGCGGCCATCGGGGCGCGGGGATGGGGCGGCGCTTCTTCGATCATCGCGCCGTCATCGTATCGCCTGAAGGTAAGGCTTGGATTGACGTTCCTGTGAGGCGAGCGCGTCAGCCCGCCAGCGGAAACACGCGGGTTTGTTTCACCACGCCGTAGGCGAAGCTGGTGTCGATCGAGGCGATGCCCGGGATGGCATGGAGCTTGCGGCGCATGAAGTCTTCATAGGCCTCCAGGCTGTCGACGATCACGCGCAGCAGATAGTCGTCGCCGCCCGCCAAAAGGAAGCAGTCGAGGATCTGGTCGATCCGCGCCACCGCCTCCTCGAAGCCCTTGATCAGGTCCTGGCCATGACGATCCAGCCGAACCCGTACGAAGACGGTGATCGGCAGGCCGTAGGCCTTCTGGTCCACCAGCGCCGTATAGCCGGTGATCACCCCCTCGGCCTCGAGATTGCGCACCCGACGCAGGCAGGGGGAGGGCGAGAGGTTCACCCGCTCGGCCAGTTCCTGGTTGGTGAGACGTCCGTCCTTCTGCAGTTCGCGGATGATCTGGCGATCCTTGGCGTCCATAGGCGCCTCCTGAGCAGATTCTGCTAAAACAAGCTTGTCTTGTAGCAGACTTAGCAATCTCGCGCGCTTCGTTCTACGCCACAGTAGCGGCAAAGGGAGCAGGACATGCGCGACGACCAGACCGGCTTTTCCACGCGGGCGATCCACGCGGGCTACGATCCCGCCGACGAGCATGGCGCCCTGACCCCGCCGCTGCACCTGACCTCGACCTTCGCGTTCGAGAGCGCCGAGGCGGGTGGCGAGATGTTCGCCGGAACCCGCGAGGGGCACTTCTACTCGCGCATTTCCAACCCCACGACCGACCTTCTGGAGCGTCGTCTGGCCAGCCTGGAGGGCGCCGAGGCGGCGGTCGCCACGGCCTCGGGCATGGGCGCGATCACCGCCACCCTGTGGAGCTTCCTGCGGGCCGGCGACGAGGTGATCACCGACCGGACCCTCTACGGCTGCACCTTTGCGTTCCTGCGCGATGGCCTGACCCGGTTCGGCGTGACGGTGAAGCAGGTCGACATGACCCGGCCCGAAACCCTGGCGGCCGCCATCTCGGACCAGACGCGGATCGTCTATTTCGAGACCCCGGCGAATCCGAACATGCGTCTGGTCGACATCGCCGCGATCACCCGGATCGCGCACGCTGCGGGCGCCAAGGTGGTGGTCGACAACACCTACGCCACGCCCTGCCTGACCCGGCCCCTGGCTCTGGGCGCCGATATCGTGGTGCACTCGGCGACCAAGTATCTGGGCGGCCACGGCGACCTGGTGGGCGGGATCGCCGCCGGCGGGATCGAAGACATGGGCCGCGTGCGCCTGTGCGGGGTAAAGGACATGACCGGTGCGGTGATGTCGCCCTTCACCGCCTTTCTTGTCCTGCGCGGGCTCAAGACGCTGTCGCTGCGCATGGCTCGCCACAGCCAGAGCGCCCAGGCGGTGGCCCGCTGGCTGGAGGATCACCCCGCTGTCGAGCAGGTGTTCTATCCTGGCCTGCAGAGCTTCCCGCAGCGCGATCTGGCTGCGCGCCAGATGGCGTCGGGCGGCGGCATGATGGCGTTCGAGCTGAAGGGCGGCCACGCCGCCGGCGTGGCGATGATGAACCGGCTAGCGCTGATCCGCCGCGCCGTGTCGCTGGGCGACGCCGAGACCTTGATCCAGCATCCGGCCAGCATGACCCATTCGCCCTACACGCCTGAGGAGCGGGCCGCCGCCGCAATCGGCGAGGGTATGGTGCGTCTCTCCGTGGGTCTTGAGGACGTGGCCGATATCCTGGCTGATCTGGCGATGGCGCTGGACCCTCTCAAGGTCGCGGAACCGGCTTGAGCCGGGCTCAGCAGTCGAGGACCTTCACCTCGGCGGCTTCGTATCGCAGGTCGCTGGCGGTGAAGAGCGCGGACAAGCCCAGCAGCGTGCAGCGCCCGACGGCGAGATAGACCGGGATGTCCTTGAGATAGGCGCTCATCCGGCCCTTGTCCTCAAAGCGCCGGCTGAAGGCGGCCTGATCGAGCAGACCATCGATGCGTTCCATCAGGGGGCTGTTGATATAGACGCCTCCCCGGGCCGCGAAGCTGAGGGCGGCGTCTCCCGCGAAGGCGCCCAGGAGGGCGCTGAAGATCGACAGGGCTTCCCGCGCCGTCTCGTCGCCGTCCCGGACCCAGGCGAGAATGACCTCGTCGCTCCCGTCCAGCCCGCCGCCCAGGGCCGCATAGATATCGGCGAGGCCCTGCTGTGACAGGAAATGCTCCGCCGAGACCCGGCCATGCCGGGCTTGCAGCGCCTCGAACACCGGGACTTCGCGGGGCTCGCCGGGGGTGAAGTCGATATGGCCGCCCTCGCTGACCACGGGCGTCCACCCGTCGGTTCGGTGGGGCGTCAGGGCGGCGACGCCGAGGCCGAGATTGGGGCCGATCACGGCGATCTGGGCGTTGCGGCCGGGCTTGCCCTCGTGGATCAGGCGCATGGCCGACGGGGCCAGGCGGGGCGCGCCCAGGGCGCAGGCGGCGAAGTCGTTCAACAGCGAGACGCGCGGCGTCTTCAGCACCGCGCGTAACCAGGCCTGGGTCAGCGTGAAGTCGCCGGCCGTCAGCGCGATCGCACCGTCGATTTCGGGGCCGGCGCCGCAGACAGCGGCTCCGATCAGGCCGTCAGCCGAATGCTCGGACACGGCGTCGATCAGGTGCTCTTCAAGCGCTTTGAGCGACGGGCAGGCTAGATCGCGATGTCCGCGCGGCGCCTCGCCCGGACTGACCAGCGCCAGGGCCAGATCGCGACCATTCACGTCGGCGAGTAGGACCGATCCCTTGGCCATGACGTTTCCTCCGCGCCGACGTCTTTGGCCGGCTTGCGCGCCGATCCATAACGATGGTCGCTGAAGAAGGTTGGCCTGATCCCCTGGTCATTGACAAGGCTGTCATCGGCGGCCGCGACACAAAACCTCATTCTGGGTGCGGCCCATCATTAACCTTCACTACAAAAATCTTACTTCTGCACCGCCAATTAACCGCGTCGTGCGTTTATCGACCCATGTCGAAGCACGCGTCTGGCGCGGAACACGATCGAAGAGCGGCTGTCCGCATCCAGACGCAGAGATCAGGCAAGGTTCTCTGCGGCGCCTTCGCTTGGGAC
Organism: Caulobacter sp. SL161; assembly: GCF_026672375.1. Classification (GTDB taxonomy): domain Bacteria; phylum Pseudomonadota; class Alphaproteobacteria; order Caulobacterales; family Caulobacteraceae; genus Caulobacter. Next base: position 3,853,318 of record NZ_JAPPRA010000001.1, on the reverse strand, counting down.
TGCGTGATCCGCGATCTTTCCAGCCAGGGCGCGCGCGTTCAGATGCTGACGGGAGGCGCGCCGGCGGGACAGATCCAACTGATCGATCTCGACGCCGGACTGGCCCATGACGTGACCGTCGCCTGGCAGCGCGAGCGCGAGATCGGCCTGCGCATCGTCAGGACCTACGATCTACGCGGGCTCGCGCCGGCGGTCGCCGGAACAGCCAAGCGTATCTGGCGGGCGTCGCGGGCGGACGTCTCCACAGGCTGACGCCCAAGAAAAAGGACCTTGGCCCGCCGACCAAGGTCCCTCTTCATTTCAGCCGGCGGGCGTTGAGCTCATGCCCCGTCGCGCGACGCCTCGTCCGCCATGGCCCGGACCAGGTCGAGGACTTGGCGGCGGACGCGACCACGCGCGATGCGCGGGAAAACTTCCGCCAGTTCCAGGCCTTCTGGCGTGGTCAGGAACTCCTGGACCACCTTCTCGGCGTGCAGCCCAGCGTCATCCGCCTCAGCCCCGTTCATCGGGTCGGCCAGGCCGTCGAAGAAGAATGACACGGGGACCTGGAGGGTCTTGGCGATCTCGTAGAGCTTGCTGGCGCTGACGCGATTGGCGCCACGCTCGTACTTTTGAACCTGCTGGAAGGTCAGCCCCAGCGAGTCGGCCAGTTGCTCCTGGCTCACGCCCAGCAGTTTACGGCGCATGCGGACACGGCCGCCGACGTGCAAGTCGACGGGGTTGGGGCGCCGGCCTTCGGTTTCTTCGCTCATGTTTTTTCGCCTCCAACGGTTGTCCTAGGAAAATGACACGACCGTTACGTTGGTGGAAGCGAGCCTGCCCTAGCGCGGCGTTACGTCGCGATGTCAACGCTTTCCCTCCCCCGAGTCCGGCGAAGCTATCGGCGGTGTTCACGATTCGCCGCCAACCAGAGCTTGATCGCCGCCCGCGAGGCGCGAGTTCGGGCGGCGCCCTTCAGGCGCTGATCGCGGCCTCGCCTTTTGCGCTCCAGCCATGAAAGGCCATGCGGCCTCGGGCCCGCGCGTGCAGGAGGCGCTTGCCAGCGACCGTCGGCGCGGGCAGCCTCGCAGCCATGGACAGCGCCCAGCCCAGCACGGTCGCCGAACGGTACAAGAGCTTTGCGGCCTTTTATCCGTTCTACATGACCGAGCACGCCAACCCCGTCAGTCGACGGCTGCACGTGGTGGGAACAAGCCTCGTGCTCGTCTGTCTGGTCCTGGGCGTTTTCCGGGATTGGCGCTTTCTCATCGCCGCGCCTGTGATCGGCTATGGTTCCGCCTGGATCGGTCACTTCGTCTTCGAGAAGAACCGGCCGGCGACGTTCAAATATCCCGTCTACAGCCTGATGGGCGATTTCCGCCTGTGGTTCGAGACAGTGACGGGGCGGCGCAAGTTCTAGCCTGCAGCCTGCTGAACCGGCCCAACTGGTCAGTATTGAGCTAGGCTTCCTGGCGCTTGACCCTGCTGCGTCCCATGGCCCCTTTGCCTCAGACGAGATCCTCTGAGCGTGACAAGGCTCGATTTCAGAAGTTTGGAGCGCTCTTCGCTCCGATCACCGCTTCACACTGATCGGCGAACGCTCTAGGCGGCGGCTTCGGCGCTGTCGCCGTCTGCGCTGGCCAGCAGGCTGTTGAGCACCAGCGCGAGACGCTCGGGCTTGATAGGCTTTTCGACGACGTCCTGCATGCCCGCCGCGAGGTAGGTGTGGACGTCGGCCGGATCGGCGTTGGCGGTCAGGGCCACGATCGGGGCGGCGCTCGAACGGCCGCTCAGTTCGCGGATGGCGCGCGTGGCCGCGACGCCGTCCATGCGCGGCATCTTGATATCCATGAGGATGAGGTCAAAGCGGCCGCTCCGGGCCATCTCGACGGCCTCGACACCGTCGACGGCCTGTTCGGAGGTGCACTCGAACATGTCGCAAAGCGCCTCGGCCACCATGCGGTTGGTGGCGTTGTCATCGACGATGAGGATGTGGGCCGAACGGCCGCCGACCGGCTCCGGGGCGTCTTGGACGGCCGCTTCGGCGGCCGCCGGGATAAGGGACAGCGAGAACCCGACGGTCAGCCCCGCCCCGCGATTGGCTTCGGCGATCAGTCGGCCGCCCATCTTGCGAACGACGCTCTGGGCCAGAGCGAGCCCGACGCCCAGGGCCATCTCGCTGCGATCCTGGCCGCCGACGCCGCCGAGCGGATCATTGACACGGCGCAGTCGATCCTCGGCATGTCCGCCGGCGTTGTCGCGCAGCTGGCAGTCCAGAGTGATCCGATCGCCCTCGGCGCGCGCGGAGAGGCGAGCCTCGATCATGCCCCGTCCGGCGGACAGGGCGTTCTCGACCAGAATGTCGATCACCTGCAGCAGGCGCTCGCCATCAATCTCGACGCCGCATTCGGGATCGCCGTCATAAGAGACGAGAAGCGTGGAACCGCCTTCGCTCGCCCGGTTGGCCCACCGGGCTTCGACGATGTCGGCGAAATCGCGCAGACGCGTGGGCGCGGCGTCCATCTGGAGGTCGCCGTTGACCGAGCGATGAAGGTCTACTGCTCGGCCGACGGTCTCGCCCATGTCGCGGCTGGTGTCGCCGATGGCTCGGACGAAGGCGGCGGCGTCTGGCGTCAGGCGTTGTTGCTCAAGCCGTTCGGTGATGGCCAGAACGCCGTCGAGATGCGCGCCGATATCGACGGCCATCCGTTCGACAATGGCCATGGCGTCGCGCGCTTCGTGCTGGCGGCGTCGGTGCGAGGCCAGCAGGGAGGCAAGCCCGCCCACGCCGGCGTAGCGCCCGTCGGCGTCGACCGCGACATAGGCGGTGCGGAAGATGGGTGTCGGGCTGTCGGCGAGGGCGTTGACGAAGGTGTTGGGATCGGTACCGACGGGCACCATACGGGGCCTGGCGTCCATGATCTCGGCGATCGGACGCGCGGCGAGCGCAGGCCCCGCGACATGCATCATGCCTTGCAGAACATCCCGGTAGACCAGACCCACAGGCGCGCCGTCATCGACCACGGCCAGCGCGGCGAAGGCCGGATTGGCGTCAAACATCGCCGCCACGGTCGCGCTGGGCGTGCCCGGCGCGATGGGAGCGAGCGGTTCGATCAGACGGGACAGCGTTTCCATACGGCGCTTCGTCAACGGCTTGGGGTTTGCAACTTGCCCTGCCCGCCCTTGCAGAGTCGTTAAGGTGGTACCGCGCTCATCGTCGCGGCCCGAGGCGACGGGGCTTCAAAATTGAGAACCGGCGCGAAAAAGGGGCGGCGGATGACCCGCCGCCCCTCGATACGCTCATCCTGGGGCTTACCAGGACTTGGTGATCGCGATCCCGTACAGACGCGGCTCGGCGGTGATCACGTTGGTGAACAGGCCCGAGCTGTCGTCGGTGGTGTAGGCGTCGACGATCGGCGTCTTGTTGCCGATGTTCTTGACGTAGGCGTCGATGGCCACGCCCCACTCGGGTTTCTCGACCTTCAGGGTGATGTTGCCGTTATCCCAGGACTTCAGGCGATCGTATTCGGTGTTGTAGACGCGGGCGTACTGCTTGCTCTGGCGGTAGTAGTCGCCGCGCAGGGTCGCAGACCAGCCGTTCGACAGCTCGAAGGTGTACTGGGCGCCCACCGAAGTGGTCCAGTGCGGCGAGTTCGGGAGTTCGTTGCCCGACAGGTTCGCCGCGGTGCCTTCGATCGAATAGCCAGCGCCGTAGGTGTAGAGGCCCGTCGCGTTGGCGAGGAACGCCGCCGTGGGCGCCGGAAGGCCTGCGCCGCCGGCCGCGGCCGGGGCCGCCAGGAAGCCTTGATAGGCGGCCGCGCCCGAGCAGGCGAAGGGCAGGGTCGCCCCCGCGCCGGCGCCCAGGATCGTGGCGACGCCTACGGTGCTGAGCACGCAGTTGGCGCCGACCGACGAGGCGTTCGGACCGACCTTGACTACCGTATAGGCCGGGTTCGACTGGGTGCGGTTCATGGTGTCGATCGAGCTGACGCCATCGCCGATCTTGGTCTTGAGGTAACCGATATTGGCGTTCAGGCGCAGGTTACGGACCGGCGACCAGATGGACTCCAGCTCGAAGCCATGGACCTTGGCGTCGACGTTCTCGTTCACCGAGGTGCGGTTCACGATCTTGGAGATCTGGTAGCCCTGGTAGTCATACGAGAAGGCGGTCGCGTTCAGCAGCAGGCTGCCGCCCAGCAGGGTGTTCTTGGTGCCGACTTCGATCGCGTTGACGAACTCCGGATCGAAGGTCTGCTTGATGCCGACGGAGTTGGCGGGGACGCCCGGATTGATGCCGCCGCCCTTGTAGCCCTTGGAGTAGAAGGCATAGAGCAGGGTGTCGTCGGTGAAGCCCAGGCGCGCCTTGTAGTCGACGCCCACCCGGCCCGTGGTCTCGTTGAAACGCGCCCGCTGGTCGGGGTTGGTCGGGTTCAGCGTCAGGCCGTAGCCCGGGGCGAGCAGAACGGTCGAGTAGTTCTTGACCGCCTTCTTGTCGCGCGTCTGGCGCACGCCCAGGGTGAACTTCAGATCCTCGTTGACCTGATAGTAGACCTCGCCGAGCAGGGCGTCCGACACCAGGTTATAGGGCGTGCGGTTGTCATAGTAGTTGTGGCCGTCGCCGGTCGGATCGGCCGAGGTGTCGATCCCGATGCAGTTGGCGGTGCTCGCCGGGTTGCAGGTCGGGTTGCCCGTACGCTGGAAGTTCAGGGCCATCGACGACAGGGTCAGCGAGTTACCGATCACGTAGTAGTCGGTGAGCGTGCGATAGGTGAAGTGGATCGCGCCCAACGTGAAATTCAGCGGACCATCAAAGGCCGACTGCAGGCGGAACTCCTGGCTGAACTGCTCAGAGCGCCCCGACGAGACGTCGATGGTGGTGAACTTGTTGGTGCGGCCCACCTGCGGGTCAGTGAAGAAGCCGCCCGGCGTGAAAGGCGTGTTGTTGAACGGCACCGTCGCGACGTTGCGGTTGTAGTCCTGCTTGGTCCAGACATCGCCCTTGCCGTACGAGGTCATCGACGTGAAGGTCAGTTCGTCGGTGAGGTCGTAGTTCAGGGTGAACTGGTAGGTATTGGATTTCGACCGGTAGATCGGGTCCAGAGCGGTCTCGATCTCGCGCAGGTTGGTCGAGGTGGTGTCGCCGGCGTTCACGTCACCCGAGGTGAAGCCGAAGATGTTGCCCAGCAGCCCCGTCAGCGAGCCCGAGGTGTTCACGGTGCCATAGGCCGCCGGCGCATATAGCGTGGAGGACAGGCAGCCCTGGGTCAGGAAGACGCGCGCCGCGCCGGTCGGCACGCCGCCGACCGTGGCCGGACCGTTGTCCTTGGTGCAGAGCTGCTTGCCGGTGCGGGCGCGGCTGTCGTTCTCGTGGAACCGTTCCCACAGGAAGTTGGTGCGCAGCTTCTCGGTCGGATTGAACATCACCTGGACCCGGGTCGAATACAGATCCCGGTCGTCGACCTTGTGGCCGTTGAAGGTGTTGGTGACGAAGCCGTCGCGCTTCAGCGAGGTTCCGGACAGACGCACGGCCAGCTTGTCGCCGAAGATCGGCACGTTCAGCATGCCGCGCAGCTTCATCGAATTGTAGTTGCCGTACTCGGCGCGAAGGTTGGCCTCGAACATGTCGGTCGGCTTGGCCGTGATCACATTGACCACGCCGCCGGTGGCGTTGCGGCCGTACAGCGTGCCTTGCGGGCCGCGCAGCACTTCGACGCGCTCGACGTCGTAGAACTCGGCTTCGAACAGGTTGCCCGACTGCTGCGGAGCGTTGTTCATGTGCACGCCGACGCCCTGGTCGGCGGACGCGCCCACGGCCTTGGCGCCGATGCCGCGGATCTGGAAGTTGAAGCTGTTGGTGAAGTTGCTCTTGGCGAAGGTGACGTTCGGAATCGCCAGCTGCAGGTTGGGACCGCCGTCGATCTTCTGCGCTTCCAGGCTGTCCTGGCTGAAGGCCGACACCGCGATCGGCACGTCCTGCAGCGCTTCTTCCTTTTTCTGAGCGGTGACGACCAGCTCTTCGATGACGGTGGTGTTCTGTTGAGCGAACGCGGGGACAGCGAAGCCGGAGATCGCGACCGCCGAAGCGCCCATGACCAATAGGCTCCGCATACGCAGAGTTTGCGACATTGAATTCCCTCCCTGAACGCAAGCGGCGCCTTATGGATGGAGCCTGCGAGCGTCGATGTTTCCTCGGCGCCGTACTGTTTTCACCGCGTGGGCGTACGGCGAGCCCCTCGCAGCATTGGGAGATTGCATACTTGCGTTTGAAGGCTGTCAACTGGCCTGATTGTAAGTGAACAGCGATAGGTTACGCCTTTTCACTTTCCAAGAGCCCTTGTTCTCCTGGCGCGGGTAAGTTTCCGCACGATTAGAAGAACGGGTTTGTGATTTCCCTTGCGGAACTCAAGGGGTGGTATCGCCCATAGGGTCAATAATCTCTCGCGAAAGCATTAGTTCGTGGGCGAAAGAGTTCAGATCGCTTCGTGATCAGAGTATCGCACGAGTCGCGGGTCGGCGCGCCGGGCTGTTCCGAGGGCGGCGCGGCTCGTGTAGAGGAGCAGGGATGTCCCCCCTTTTCACGAACATCGAGAGGCTGTCATGAGCCCCCGTGAGCGCCAGGCGGCCCTGGTTCTGTTTTCCGGCGGCCAGGACAGCAGCGTCTGCCTGGCCTGGGCGCTTGAACGCTATGACCGCGTGGAGACCGTGGGCTTCGACTATGGTCAGCGTCACGCCATCGAGATGCAGGCCCGCCAGGCGGTGCGTCGCGAAGTCGCCGCGCGCTTTCCCCAGTGGGCCGAACGCTTGGGCGAAGACCATGTGCTGGATATCCGCAGCTTCGGCGCCGTGGCCCAGTCGGCCCTGACCGCCGACCGCGCCATCGAGATGACCGAGCGGGGCTTGCCTTCGACCTTCGTGCCGGGGCGCAATCTGGTGTTCCTGACCTATGCGGCGGCCTTGGCCGATCGGCGCGGCATCGACGCCCTGGTCGGCGGCATGTGCGAGACCGACTTCTCAGGCTATCCCGACTGTCGGCGCGACACCCTGGACGCGATGCAGGCGGCGCTGAACCTGGGCATGGATCGCAACTTCCGGATCGAGACGCCGCTGATGTGGCTGACCAAGGCGCAGACCTGGGGACTGTCCAAACAGTTGGGCGGCGAGGCGCTGGTCAGCCTGATCGTCGAGGAAAGCCACACCTGTTACCAGGGCGAGCGCGGCCAGTTGCACGCCTGGGGGCACGGCTGCGGGACCTGCCCTGCGTGCGAGCTGCGTGAGAAGGGCTATGTCGAATGGGACATGGCGGGGCGTGAGGCGCTGGCGCAATGACCTATTCCGTCAAGGAGATCTTCCTGACCCTCCAGGGCGAGGGCGGTCAGGCCGGCAAGGCCGCCGTGTTCTGCCGGTTCTCGGGGTGCAATCTCTGGAGCGGCCGCGAGCAGGACCGCGCCAAGGCGGTCTGTACGTTCTGCGACACCGACTTCGTCGGGACCGACGGCGAGAACGGCGGCAAGTTCGCAACGGCTGAGGATCTGGCCGCGGCGGTCGAGGCGCAGTGGACGGGCGGTCCCGATGACCGGCTGGTTGTCTGCACCGGCGGTGAGCCGTTCCTGCAGCTGGACGACGCGGCCATCGCCGCGCTGCACGCGCGGGGCTTTCAGATCGCCGTCGAGACCAACGGCACGATCACCGCGCCGGCGGGCGTCGACTGGATCTGTGTCAGCCCCAAGGCCGACGCGCCGGTGGTGCAGACGTCCGGCCAGGAGCTGAAGCTGGTCTTCCCGCAGGAAAAGGCGATGCCCGAGCGCTTTGCGGGCCTGGATTTCGAGCGCTTCTACCTGCAGCCGATGGACGGCCCGGACCGCGACGCAAACACGCAATTGGCCGTGGCCTATTGCCTTTCGCACCCACAATGGCGTTTAAGCGTCCAAACGCACAAATATCTCGGCCTGCCCTGACGGATAAGGCGCGCGACTTGGTGACAGGGTCGTTGCGCTAGAGCCTCCCAGGCCTAGTCAAAGAAGCAACAGATGAAGCCCGTCTTCGAGATCACGAAGGCCGCGTATTTCGACGCGGCCCACTATATCGAGCAAGGTCCCTCGGACCATCGCTATCGCCGCCTGCACGGCCATTCGTTCAAGGTCGAGGCCAGCGTGCGCGGCGAGATGCTGGACGCCGGCTGGGTGGCTGACCTCGACACGCTGGATGTCGCGCTGAAGGCTGTCGCCGTCGAGCTGGATCACGGCCTGCTGAATGACAAGCCGGGTCTTGAAGTGCCGACGCTGGAACGGCTGTGCCTCTATTTCGCTGAGCGTCTGCGTGGCCAGTTCCCGGGCCTGTCCCGCGTGGTGCTGTCGCGGCCGACGATCGGCGAGACCTGCGTGCTGAGCCTCTAGGATTGGGGGGCGTTCTGGCGACCCGAGCGCGCATCGTGGGCGGCCGACGACGCCCGCGGGCTTCAGGTGGCTTTGGACGGTTCAGGAGGGTCTATGTTCATTAATCTGGCCGAAGAAGCCTCGAGCCTGCCGCAAGCCTGGCGCTCGAAGATCCTGGGGCGCACGGGCGGCGCCAATATCAAGATCATCCGCATGGACGAGGCCGGGATCCCTACCGAAAGCCATGCCGATTTCGATGAGGGCTTCCTGGTCGTCGAGGGCCACATGACGCTCGAGATCGAGGGGCGTCATATCGCGATGAAGGCGGGCGACTTCTACCTCGTCCCCGCGGGCCGGCCGCATAGCGTTCTGCCGGGCGCGCGAGGGGTCTTGTTCCTGATCGACGCCGAGTAGGCGGCGTTCGCCTACTCTTCCTCGCGACGGTCGGCGAGGTCGTTCTTGTCGCTGTCGCCCGGGATGATCGCCTTGCCGGTGGCCACGACGGCCTTGCCGCCGACCTTGGCTGCGCCGCCGACGACGGCGCCGGTCACGCCGATTGCGGTGCCGGCGACTGTGCCCACGGCGGCTGCGGCCATGCAGCCGGTCTGTGTCAGGGAAAGGCCACCCAGGATCAGGGCGAGCGGAACGAGGCGACGGAGAGTCATGGCGAGGCTCGTAAAGCGTTGTTCACCATCTTGTAGACCCCGAAAGGTTTACATTCTCCGCGTCGGATGGCCGCGTTCGGCGTCCAGGTCGTCCAGATAGAAGGCCGCCGCATCCTCGGCGCGTCGCCGGGGTCCCTGATAGCGGGGATCGTCGCGCCGACGGCGGTCGGGGCCGAAATAGTCGCCCGCCCGGATGAAGGGGCGCGGGTTCTCGATCAGCAGGGTCAGGCGGTGCACCAGGCCACGCGCCGTGATCGGCTTGGCCAGAAACTCATTGACCCCGGCGTCACGGGCTTCACGCACCCGCCGTTCGGTTGAATGGCCGGTGATCATGACAATCGGGCAGAATGGGTTGGGGCTGTCGGGCGAGCGACGCAGGAGGTGGACGAACTCGACCCCGTCGAGACCGCTCATCGTAAGGTCGGTCAGCACCACGTCGATATAGGTCGAGCGCATGGTCGCCAACGCCTCGGCGCCGTCGCTCGCTTCGTGGATGTGGCGCACACCGATCGCACGAAGCATTTCGATCAACAGGATGCGCATGTGCTGGTTGTCTTCGACCAGCAGGACCTTCAGGAGGTCGAACCGCATGCTGAGCCTCCCCCCGCTGCGACGAAATCACAACCCGTGCGGGCGCTCTGGCCCAGACATCGTTTGCACGCCGGGATGGATACGCGCGGCCTCGCCCATGGGTCAAGACGCGAGCTCAATCAAAACGGGGGCAAGGCCAAATCTGGCGTAGTGTTGCCCTAAGGTCGCGCTGGTCGTGCGCTCGCGCTAAGCGGGAAGTGCTCCCGGCCGGTTTGCCCGCGATGGCGCAGGAAGGCGTCGGCCAGCACGCACGCGGTCATGGCCTCGACCACCGGCACGCCCCGGATGCCGACGCACGGGTCATGGCGACCCTTGGTGCGAAGCTCGATCTCCTCGCCGGCCTCATTGACCGTCTCGCGCGGGATCAGGATCGACGAGGTCGGCTTGAAGGCCACCCGCGCGACAATCGGCTGGCCCGAGGAGATGCCGCCCAGAATCCCACCCGCGTGATTGGATTGGAAAACCGGCTGCCCGTCATCGCCCATGCGCATCGTGTCGGCGTTGTCCTCGCCCGTGAGGGCGGCGCTGTCGAAGCCGTCGCCGATCTCGACGCCCTTGGCCGCGTTGATCGACATCAGGGCGGCGGCCAACTCTGCGTCCAGTTTGGCATAGAGCGGCGCGCCCCAGCCGGCTGGAACACCGGTGGCCTCGACCTCGACGACGGCGCCGGTGGACGAGCCGGCCTTGCGGATCTTTTCGAGGTGCTCCTCCCAGACCGGCACAATGGCTGCGTCGGGAGACCAGTAGGGGTTCTGCTCGGTTTGGGCCCACTCCCAGTTGGACCGGTCGATCTTGTGCGGGCCGATCTGCACGAGGGCGGCGCGCACCGTCACGCCCGGAATGATCAGCCGCGCGACGGCGCCGGCGGCCACCCGCGCGGCGGTCTCGCGGGCCGAGCTGCGCCCGCCGCCGCGATAGTCGCGCACGCCATACTTGGCGAAATAGGCGTAGTCGGCATGGCCGGGCCGGAAGGCCTGGGCGATCTCCGAATAGTCCTTGCTGCGCTGGTCGGTGTTCTCGATCATCAGGCTGATCGGCGTGCCGGTCGTGCGCTGGCCGTTCGAGCGCGCGTCCTCGAACACGCCCGACAGGATGCGCACGGCGTCCGGCTCCTGGCGCTGGGTGACGAACTTGCCGTTGCCCGGGCGGCGCTTGTCGAGGAACACCTGGATCATCTCCGCCGTCAGGGCGATCCCGGGAGGGCAGCCGTCGACGACGCAGCCGAGCGCCGGGCCGTGGCTCTCGCCCCAGGTGGTGACGCGGAACAGGTGACCAAAGGTGTTGTGCGACATGGGGCGGCTTTTAGCGGAAAGCGCGCGGGGGGGCAAAAGGGGGGATGAGCTTGCTGAATTGCCCCCTCCGGGCCTACGGCCCTCCTCCCCCGGAGGGGGAAGAAGGGCGCCTTCCGCCCCCGCTGGGGATGGACGACCTGCAAAGCGGGTCAGGTGGGGGCCCGCGGCGGTGGCCGTCTACCCCCGAACCTTCGCCGCGTCCGCAAGATAGAGCTCCAGGTTGGTCCAGCCCGAGCCGTCCTTGGCCAGGATCGCGCCGTCCGGTCTCTTCGGATTGAGGCCGCGGGCGGTCTCCCAGGCGTCGGGCATGCCGTCGCTGTCGGTGTCGGGCAGCGCCTTGCCGGCGGGCAGTTCCGGCCAGCCGCCGACATCGGCCTGGGTATTGATCACCTTGCCCTGGCGAGACCGCACGCCCTCGACAATCCGGCGGTCGACGGGGTCGCGCCAGACTGAGGCGCCGGCGTCGGCAAGCACGCGTTCATAGGCCTTGTCAGCGCTCTCTGGCGTGACGGGCGCGACGTCGAGCGGCGCGGCGAGGCGGTAGCCGGCGGGCTCGGTAATCGTGAAGGTCACCAGGCTCCAGGGATCGGCCGGGACCACCCCGTCCATGCTGTTGCCGGCGAAGTAGCCCCTGGCCTCCAGATTGCTCTCCTGGAAGATCACGCGCTTTCCGGTGTCGGGACCTGGGACATAGGCGTTGTCCACGAAGTTGTAGGCCGCTCGCGTGGCCTTGTCGGCGTTGTAGCCAGCATAGCCCTTGCCCCAGTTGTAGAAGACGTTGGAGCGAAAATCGAACAGCGGGCCGACGGGGTCCTTGTCGGGCCCGTCATAGTTGCCCGGGCGCGGCATGCGGGCGATGTGGTTGGCCCACAGATTGTGGTGGAAGCTGATCCTGCTGCCCTGGCCGCCACGGATCAGGCTGCCATAGCCGTGGTCGCCCTTGACGTGGATCGAGCGCGCCAGGCTCTCGGCGATGATCGACCACTGGACCGTCAGGTCGTGAAAGCCTTGCCCTGCTTCGGTATAGCGGGCCGAGGCCGACAGGGTTTCATCCACCGACCAGCTGGCTGAGACGTGGTCAAGAATGATCCGGCGGCCGCCGCTGATCCAGATTGCGTCGCCCTCGACCTTGCTTTCGGCGCCCAAGCGCGAGCGGATGAAGCGGATCACGACGTCATCGGCGCCGATCACCAGGGTCTGGTCGCGCAGGGTGATCCCGCCGCCGGGCGCGGTCTGGCCGGCGATGGTGATGCGCGGGTTGCTGATCTTCAGCGGCGACTTCAGCGGGATCGTGCCGGCGACGTCGAAGACGACGGTGCGGGGCCCCTTGGCCTCGACCGCAGCGCGCAGCGAGCCCGTGCCGGAGTCGTTGAGATTGGTGACGCGTAGCACCGCGCCGCCGCGTCCGCCCAGGCTTAGGCGTCCCGCGCCCTCCGCGCCCGGGAAGGCCGTCACTTCGCCGGCGAGGGCGGGGGCGCCGGCGAGCAAGGTCAGGGCAAGCGCGCCCATGGCGGCCTGGAAGGGGCGGCGGTCCCGCATGGCGTTTCCCGTTCGAAGATGTCGGCGATCAAGCCGCCGTTGGATCGAGCCAGAAAATGCCGGGCCGGCGCTGCTTTGTCCACCGGTGTCAAACTCGTGTTGTTCTGTCGCGCACCCAAAGCGCAGGCATTCTACGAACGCACGGCCTTGCGTCTAAACCTATTCCATAGCTAGCTATATAGCGCGCTATGTAAATGGGAGCGATCGATGTCTGTTGATCTTCTGGCGGGCCTGGGTGTCGGGTTTCTTGGTAGCCGGCTCAAGCGCTTGGCCGAACGGATGCAGGCCGACGCCGCTGAGGTGGCGCGCTCGCTGGATCTGCCAGTGCAGCCGGCGCAGATGTCGCTGTTGATGGCGATCCGCATGCACGAGCCCATCTCGGTAGGCGAACTGGCCGAGCGCCTGCAACTGGCGCAGCCGACGGTGACGCGGGCCCTGGGTCCCTTGGAGCGGACGGGTTTCGTCGAGGTCCGCCGCGCGCCGGGAGACCAGCGCACCAAGCGTCTGGCCTTCACCGACAAGGGGAGAGGGCTGATGGCGCGGATCCAGGCCGAGCTCCTGCCGCGCATCGAGCCGGCGGCCGCCGCGTTGGTGGCGGAACTGGAGGGGGACTTCATGCGGGGATTGGCCCGGGTGGAGGCTCGGCTGGCTGAGCGGTCGTTGCTGGAGCGCGCCCAGGCGGCTGGGAGTCCCTTGGTCTGGACGCGTGATTTCTCCGACGATCTGGCCGAGGCCTTCTACCGGATCAACGCTCAGTGGATCGAGGAGATGTTCGCCCTGGAAGAAAACGACGTCGCCCTGCTGTCGAGCCCGCGCGAGCTGATCCTGGACAAGGGCGGGGTGGTGCTGTTCGCCGAGACGGCCGAGTACGGTGTGGTCGGGACCTGCGCGCTGATGGTCTCGAAGGACGGCTGGGTCGAGCTGACGAAGATGGGCGTGCTCAAGAGCGCCCGAGGGGTGAAGGCCGGAGAGTTCCTGCTGGCCAAGACGCTGGAACGCGCCGCCAGCCTGGGCATGGACAAGATCTACCTGCTGACGAACCGCAAATGCGCGGCGGCCATCCACCTCTATGAGAAGCTGGGTTTCGTCCACGACGAGGCGATCATGCGGTCATTCGGCGCGCGCTATGAACGCTGCGACGTGGCGATGTCCTATCGGCCGAGGGTCTGAAGCCCAGCAGGCTATCGCCGGCCTCGAAAAGGCTGCGGCCGGGACACGTGAACGTCCCGGCCGCTTTGTTGTCTATAGGTCGTCTTAGAAGCTGTAGCGCAGCGTCGCCGAGGCGGTCCGGCCCAGATAGGTGCGGCCAAGCACGACGCCGCTGGCCGGGATAGCGGCCTGCTCGGAGTCGCTCAGGGCCAGCTGGTTGAACACGTTGTTGACGTTCAGCATCAGCTGCACGTTCTCCATCGGACGAACCTGCACGAAGGCGTTGACCAGCTTGTAGGCCGGCAGCTTCAGCTGGTTGGTGTCCTGGGCGAAGCTGCTGGTGGTGCCGATCACGTTGAAGCCCACCGTGGCGTTCTTCAGCTCGACCTGCGGCGTCACCGAGTAGATGAAGTCGGCCTGGTGACGCGGCTTGTTGCCGACGAGCTCGGGACGCTGGGCGTCGCTGGTGATCTTGGCGTCGGTGTAGGTCGCGCCGGCGGTCACGCTGAACGGACCCTTGCGGACGGCGGCTTCGAGCTCGACGCCCTTGGCCTTGTAGCCGCGTACGATGTTCAAGACCGAGGCGGTGCCGTCGGCGCCGCTGACGATCTGGGTGTTGCGCTCGCCGGTCTTGGCCGAGAAGCCCGTGACATTGAAGGTCACGCCCGAGATCCGATACTTCAGGCCCAGCTCGGCTTGCTTGACGGTGTCGTAGGCGCTTTCGTCGTCCACCAGCTTGCCGGTGTTGTAGTTGACCGCCGGCGTGAACAGGATCTTGTCGGCCGAGGCGCGGCCGCCGCGGCTGTAGCGGCCGAAGACGGCCAGTTGCTCGGCGACGCGGTAGTTCACGCCGGTCGAGTAGCTCAGATACTCATAGTCGTAGTCGACGTTACCGGGTTGGCCGAGAGGCAGGGCCGAAACCTTCGTCTCGGCCGTCGAGATCACGCCGTCCCGGTTCATGTCGAAGGACACCGTGCCCAGGCGACCGCCGCCCAGTTCGGCGCCGAAGAGCGTGCCGCGAACCTTGCCCATGTCGTACCGCAGGCTGCCGCCCACGGCGATCTTGCCGATGTGGTAGTTGATAGAGGCGTACGGCGCATCGACGCGGTAGTTCATGTCATAGCTGCGGCGGAACGCATTCCCGAGGCCGTAGGAAACGTACCCGTCTTGCGTGAACGCAACGCCAGCCGCCGTCTTGGTGTTGACCAGCGTGGACTGACCATCGCCCGCGACCGTAGCCAGAACATTCAGGAAGTTCAGGTCCGTCGCATAGTCCTGGGACGAAGCGTAGAAGCCTGCAGTTGTGGTCAGATTGCCGCCGTTGACGTCCCAGACGCGGCTGGCGCGCAGGTCGTTGGTGACGTTGTCCAGACTCTTGACCTTGGTGTCGAGCTGTAGCGAGGAGGTCAACAGCCCGTTGCCGTTCAGGGTTGACGGGCTGGTGATGGCCTGGCCCGCCTGCGGGCCGGTAGCGAAGCTCAGCGTGCTGCCAGGGCCGCCATAAGCCATGGAAAGGAGGGATGCTTGGTTCACCGCGATCGGACGAATGGCCTGGGTGCCGCCGCCGATGTCGGAGAAGCGGAACTTCTCGGTGATGGTCCAGCCGTTCACATCGAACTGGGCGTCGAAGCCGACCGACTTGACCACGGCGTGCTGACCGCCGCGCAGATCCTCTTGGGCAAGGTTATTGTTCTCGTCCAGCCGGATGACGTTGCTGACATAGGGCGACAGCAGAGAGTCGGTCTTGATATTGAAGTTGGCTGGGCTGGTGAAGGTCGGATCGGCGTTCGTGCCGGTGACGCGGATCGGGAGGAAGGTATAGGCCGGCGTGCGATCGTTCAGATACTTGCCGTAGACGCGCACATAGCCGTTGCTGAACGTCTTGGTGAGGTTGGCCTTGATCTGACCGCCCTTGTAGGCGGTGTAGCCGACGTCGCGCGGACCTTCGCCCTGGCGATAGAAACCGCCGACATGGAAGCGCAGCGTGTCGCTGATCTTGCCGCCGTAGTCGGCGTCGACGCGCTTTTCGCCGTAGTTCAGGCCGTAGGTGCCCTGGATCGCGCCGCCCTCGGTGTCGCCGGTCTTGGAGATCAGGTTGATCACGCCGCCCGGCGAGTTCGACGCGAAGGTCGAGGCCGAACCGCCGCGGATCGTCTCGATCTGCGAAAGGTTCAGGTCGCTGCGCATGAACATATCGGTGCCGAGCTGGTACATGTCGCCGAACTCGAGGACGGGCAGGCCGTCTTCCTGCAGCTGCACGTACTTGGAGCCGGTGCCCGACAGCGGCAGGCCGCGGATCGAGTAGTTCGCGTTGCCTTCACCGATCGCGTACTCGGCGCGGATGCCGGGGATGTTGCGCAGCACTTCGCCCAGCGAGCGGGCGCCGTAGGTCTCGAATTCCGAAGCGCGCAGGGCGCTGGTGGACGTGGCGCTGTCGAGGCGATCACGGCCCTTGGCGACGCCGGTCGAGAACACCGCCTCACCGTTCGCCTTACCGCCGGCGCTTTGCACGGCTTTCTCAGCCGCAGGCGTGGCCCCGACGGCGCCCGCTGCGGCGGCGCTCAGCGCCTCCGCATTCGCGGACGAGAACATCAAGAGAGGCGCGATTGCGGCGGTCGCGAGCAGATACTTCATGAGAGGGCCCCGTAGGTTTCTGTATGCGCTGTGTAATTTGAGGTAATCTTGGCCTCTCGAGTATACGGATAAGGTGAATCAGGACTTATGATGTCGTTTTGTTGGGTGCGACATTGTGTCCATATTTGCTTTTCTAAACTCAACTCAACCTTATGGATACTTCACTACTTGGGCGAGAGCCTTTTGGCGGAGCGCTTTTGGCGTTTCCGGCTTCGCGTCTGATCTCGCAGGGGCGGTATTAGCTTTGACAGGGCCGCAGCCATCTGCAGAGCGCGAACAGTCAGCGAGCGCAGGTGGCCGTGTGGGGGCGCCAGTCCTTGCGTCTCTATTCCAAAAAAGCAGCGGCCGGGATGCGTGAGCATCCCGGCCGCCTTTGTTCCAGAGTCTCTGGTGCAGTGTCTTAG
Organism: Caulobacter sp. SL161; assembly: GCF_026672375.1. Taxonomy (GTDB): domain Bacteria; phylum Pseudomonadota; class Alphaproteobacteria; order Caulobacterales; family Caulobacteraceae; genus Caulobacter. The sequence continues at coordinate 3,836,693 of NZ_JAPPRA010000001.1, read as the reverse complement.
AAGGTGTACCGCAGCGTCGCCGAAGCCGTCCGGCCCGCGTAAGTCCGGCCGAGGATGACGCCGCTGGCCGGGATGGCGGCCTGTTCGGAGTCGACCATGGCCAAGGTGTTGAACAGGTTGTTGATGTTCAGCATCAGCTGCACGTTCTCCATCGGGCGGATCTGCACGAAGGCGTTGACCAGCTTGTAGCCAGGCAGCTTCAGCTCATTTGTGTCCTGGGCGAAGCTGCTGGTGGTGCCGATCACGTTGAAGCCCACCGTGGCGTTCTTCAGCTCGACCTGCGGCGTCACCGAGTAGATGAAGTCGGCTTGGTGGCGCGGCTTATTGCCGACGAGGGCCGCGCTCTGGTCGGCGCTGGTGATCTTGGCGTCGGTATAGGTGGCGCCGGCGATCACGCTGAACGGGCCCCTGCTGACAGCGGCTTCCAGCTCGACGCCCTTGGCCTTGTAGCCGCGAACGATGTTCAAGACGTCAGTGGTGCCATCGGCGCCGCTGACGACCTGGACGTTGCGCTCGCCGGTCTTGGCCGAGAAGCCCGTGACGTTGAAGGTCACGCCCGAGATCCGGTACTTCAGCCCCAACTCGGCCTGCTTGACGGTGTCGTAGGCGCTATCGGCATCCACCAGCTTGCCGGTGTTGTAGTCGACCGCCGGGGTGAACAGGAGCTTCTCGGCCGAAGAGCGACCACCCCGGCTATAGCGGGCGAAGACGGCCAGCTGCTCGGCGACGCGGTAGTTCACGCCCGTCGAATAGCTCAGATAGTTGTAGTCGTAGTCGACGCGGCCAGGCTGGCCGAGCGGCAAGGCGGCGGTCTTGGTTTCCGCCAGCGAGATCACGCCATCGCTGTTCATGTCGCGCGAGATGACACCCACGCGGCTACCGCCCAGTTCGGCGCCGTAGAGGGTGCCGTCGACCTTGCCCATGTCGTAGCGCAGGCTGCCGCCCACGGCGATCTTGCCGACATGGTAGTTGATCGAGGCATAAGGCGCATCGACGCTGTTCTTCACGTCGTAGGTGCGGTGAAAGAGCGCGCCGCCAACGCCGTAGGCCACCATGCCGTCTTGCGTAACGGCCACGCCGGTGGCCGTGCGGACGTTGATCAGCGACGTCTGGCCGTCGCCGTTGACGTCGGTCAGCGCGTTCATGAACGACCAGTAGGAGTCGTAGTCCTGCGATGACTTATAGTAGCCGACCGTGGTCGTCAGGTTGCCTTCACCCACCTTCCACACGCGGCTGGCGCGCAGATCGTTGGTGATGTTGTCGAGGCTGTCGATATCGCTCTTGATCTTCACCGTCGACGTCATCAGGCCGTTGCCGTTGAGCGTCGTGGGGTTGGCGATCGCCTGGCCGACTTGCGGACCGGTGGCGAAGCTGAGCGCGCCACCGACGCCGCCGTAGACGAAGGCGAGTGCGGCCGCCGGGGCGACAGCGATGGGGCGGACCTGCCGGACGCCGCCCGAGATCTTCGAGATGCGGAACTTCTCGCTGATGGTCCAGCCGTTCAGCTCAATCTGCGAGTCGAGGCCCACAGAGGCGACCTTGGAGCGCTGGCCTTCGCGGATGTCATCGCGCGCGATGTTGTTGTTGGCGTCCAGCGTGACGATGTTGCTGGTGTAGGGCGACAGCAGCGAGTCGGTCTTGATGTCGAAGTTGGCCGGGTTCGAGAAGGTCGGATCGGCGTTGGTGCCGGTCACGCGGATCGGCACGAACTGGTAGGACGGCGTACGATCGTCCATCAGCTTGGCGTGGACGCGCACATAGCCGTTCTCGAGCGTCTTGGTTAGGTTGGCCTTGATCTGGCCGCCCTTGTAGGCGGTGTAGCCGACGTCGCGCGGGCCTTCGCCCTGGCGATAGAAGCCGCCGACATGGAAGCGCAGCGTGTCGCTGATCTTGCCGCCGTAGTCGGCGTCGACGCGCTTTTCGCCGTAGTTCAGGCCGTAGGTGCCCTGGACCGCGCCACCCTCGGTGTCGCCGGTCTTGGAGATCAGGTTGATCACGCCGCCCGGCGAGTTCGAGGCGAAGGTCGAGGCTGAACCGCCACGGATCGTCTCGATCTGCGAAACGTTCAGATCGGCGCGCATGAACATGTCGGAGGTGAACTGCAACATGTCGCCGAATTCGAGGACGGGCAGGCCGTCTTCCTGCAGCTGCACGTATTTGGAGCCGGTGCCTGACAGCGGCAGGCCGCGGATCGAGTAGTTCGCGTTGCCTTCACCGCCTGCGTACTCGGCGCGGATGCCGGGGATGTTGCGCAGCACTTCGCCCAGCGATCGGGCGCCGTAGGTCTCGAATTCCGAAGCGCGCAGGGCGCTGGTGGACGTGGCGCTGTCGAGGCGATCACGGCCCTTGGCGACGCCGGTCGAGAACACCGCCTCACCGCTCGCCTTGCCGCCGGCGCTTTGCACGGCCTTTTCAGCGGCAGGCTTGGCCTCGGCGCTCGGCGCTTCTGCATTCGCGGATGAGAACATCAGGAGCGGCGCGATGGCGGCGGTTGCGAGCAAGTACTTCATGAGAGAACTCCGTGTATTTCTTAATTATATATACTTTGGGGTGTCTGTTGGTTTATCTGTTATAGCAACAAGGTAAACCCGAAATTATCGGCCACGACTTTGTGGTGCGACATTATGTCGTGTTTACTGTCGCTATGATCGCAGTTCGAGCTCCGGCTCGCGAGGCGCAAGCGAGACGGCGCGAGCGCTCCTGTCGGGGCGCTCGACGCAATAGATGTCGATGGATGGGGGGGGGCGGCGGCGCCGCCGCCGGGATTAGCCCCGACCGCCTGCAGCCCTCAGGGAGCGCGCGGCGGGCGCTGAGGCCTGGCCGAAATCCGCCGAGCGCAGGCGGAAGCGGGCGACCAGAGTGGCCAGCTCGTCGGCTTCGCCGGCGAGGCTGCGTGCGGCCGCCGTCGCTTCCTTCACCATCGCCGCGTTTTGCTGGGTCATGCTGTCCATGCTGGCGACGGCGCTGCTGACCTGCTTCAGATTGTCGGCCTGGGTCTCGGTGTTCAGCGCGATCTCGTTGATGAGCGTGTTGGTGTCGACGATCTTCGAGCCGATGAGCGTCAGCATCTGGCCGGTGTCGCCGACCCGGCGCACGCCGCTGGCCACCTGCTCCGAGGACGTGTGGATGAGCGTCTTGATATCCCGCGCGGCGTCGGCCGAGCGCTGAGCCAGGGCGCGCACTTCCGAGGCCACGACGGCGAAGCCCTTGCCCGCGTCGCCGGCGCGTGCGGCTTCGACACCGGCGTTCAGCGCCAGCAGGTTGGTCTGGAAGGTGATGCTGTCGATCAGGTTGATGATCTGGCTGATCTCTTCCGAGCTCGTTTGGATGGCGTCCATCGCCGAGATCGCTTCGTTGACGATCGCACCGCCGTCGGCGGCGTTGCCGTTCGCGACCTCGATCGCAGTCCGGGCGTCGGCGGCGCGTTGCGCGGTCTCGCCGACCATGACGGTGACCTGCTGGGTCGCAGTGGTCGTCTCTTGCAGGCGCGAGGCCTGCTGTTCGGTGCGGCGCGAGAGGTCTTCGGAGGCCGTGTAGATCTCGGCGGCGCCCGAACGCACGCTCTTGGCCGAGCGGGCGACGCCGGAAATGCTCTGCTCGAGCCCTTCCACGGCGCTGTTGAACGACTGGCGCAGGCGCTCGTACTCGGGCTCGAACGGGTTGCTGATGACGTGGGTCAGGTCGCCGGACGCCAGAGCCGCCAGGGCGGTGTCCAGGGTCTCGACCACGCGGCGCTGGGCCGCCTCGGCGCCCAGCTTGGCGGGGTCGGCCGCGGCCTTGGCGCGATCGGCCTCTTCCTTGGCGCGGTCGGCTTCGGCCTTGGCCAGGGCGGCGTCGCGGAACACGAGCACGGCGCGGGCCATGTCGCCCAGCTCGTCGCCGCGGTTGGCGTCGACCGAGATTTCATTGTCGCCGCGCGCGAGCTGCGTCATGGCGGCGGTCAGGGTCGTGATCGGGCGGGCGATCGAGCGGCTGAGGATGCGCGAGGCCATCATCGCGATGGTGATCAGGGCGATGCCGCCGATGACCAGGGCCGTGATCGCCGTGACGATGGCGGTTTGCTGACGCGCGCCGTTCTGGGCGATGTTCTTGACCTCGGCGTTGCGGACCTCGCGCAGCGGCAGCACTGCGGCGCTGACCAGCACCTTCTTGCCCGCGTCGCGGACTTCCTGCTGCGCGGCGTCGCGCTGGCCGGCCTTAACCACCTCGATCAGGCGATCGCCCCACGCCTTGCGCCAGGCGAGGGTCGCCACGCGCGAGTCTTCGATGTGCTTGAGCATCTCGGGATCGGTGAGCGTCGAGGCCAGCTTCGCCGAGACCTGATCGTACTCGTCCCGGCCCTCGTAGTAGGACTTCAGGTAGGTGCTGTCGCCGGTGACGAGATAGCCGCGGAACTGGCTGTTCTGACGCAGAATAGCCGTCTCGAGCGCCAGCGCGTCCGCGTGGATCTGTTGGCTATGATTGCTGCTTTCCGTCGAGGCGCGGATCATCAGGATCGTGGCCAGGAAGACGACCATCATGAGGGCTGCGGAAACGCAGATGAAGACAAACGACAGGCTGAGCTTCTTGGGAATGTTCATGGCGGTCGTCATCGTTCCAATACTCACTGGCGGGTCCTCAGCGCGGCCGCAGCGCTGATCCGTCCTCCAGGCGAAATCGCCTGTGCGACGGACCTCGCGCCACGCGGCCGTCCCCCAGAGCTATAGAAGAGTGATTGCTCGCCTCTTAACGACGTTTCGTAGGCGCCCTCCTAACCATGCGACATAGTGTCACCCGACAGGTTGGTCGTAATTTATACGGCCTTAAGAGGCGTCGTCGTTAGGTGTCCAAAGTCGCAAGACTAGAAGAATTCCGAGGTTAAGCAGAGGCGAAGACAGCTTCTGGTGCTTCGATTATGCTCTGTACCACCTTAAGGGCTTACGCCCGTTGGGATTGTATTTTATGATCACGCTCGCAACTGGCGCTAAGTATGAGTTGGTGCGCCAGGCGGAAAAATGCCGCTCGACGGGCTCTGCTTTCGTCGCCGCCGTTCTGGAGGCCGTCGATCGCCAGCTGCCCCTTGCGCCGCGCAGCAGCAAGATGATCGAGGGCTGGCGGGGCGACCCCGCTGCAGCCGCTGTTGCGATGCGCGTCAACGGAGCCCTTCACGCCCTGGCGCGCCGGGGTCAGCCGCGATACCTCGCGGATCTTTACAATGGCGAGCACGACGATTTCGATGGCGCGATCGCCGAGGCGCTGGCGCAGGAAGATCAGTTCATCGCCGACTGGATGCGCTATCCGACCCAGACCAACGAGGTGGCCCGCGGGGCGGCCGTGATGGCGGCGTTGATGGCGGTGGCCAAGCAGCGGCCGACGCCGTTCCAGATCCTGGAGCTGGGCTCCAGCTGCGGTCTGAACCTCAATCTTGACCGATACGCCTATCAGCTGGGCGCAGTCGCTGCGGGCGACGTCTCGTCTCCCGTCCGCATCGCCCCTGTCTGGCGCGGCGCTGACCCGCCGGTCGCGGACGTGTCGATCGAGTCCGCGCAAGGCGTGGATCTGAGCCCCCTCAGCGCGCTTGATCCCTCGCATCGCGAGCGGTTGCTTTCCTTCACCTGGGCCGACCAGCCCGCGCGCTCGCAGCGGCTCGAAGCGGCCCTGCAGATCGCCGTCGCCCATCCGCCGCAGGTCCATCGCGGGGACGCCAGGCTGTGGCTCGCTCAGCGGCTGGCCGAGCGCCAGCCCGAGGGCGTCTGCCGTGCGGTGGTCCACACGATGTTCATCCAGTACCTGAGCGATCGGGAGCGCCAGAGCGTCGCCAAGATGATGGCCGCCGCCGGCGCGGGGGCCACGGCGGATCGGCCGCTCGTCGAGATCGGTCTGGAGTGGACGCCCGATCGCCGCGAGGTGCAGCTGCGCTGCACGCGTTGGCCGGACGGCGACACGACAATCCTCGCCATCTGCCATCCCTACGGCGAATGGGTCGAGTGGCGCGGCTTCCCGGACGCGACCGCCTAGGGCGCGACCTAGGGCGGCGCCTTCTGGAGCTAAGCTGGTCTAGTCGACCTGACCCAGCACCCTGCGGATCGTCTCGACCATCCGGTCGATGTGATCCTTCTCCAGGATCAGCGGCGGCGACAGGGCGATGATGTCGCCGGTCACACGGATCAGCAGGCCTTCGTCGAAACAGGTCTCGAAGACCTCCATCGCTCGGGCGGTGGGCGCGCCGGGGCGGGGTTCAAGCTCGATCCCGGCGATGAGCCCGAGATTGCGGATATCCACGACATGGCGGGCGTCGGCCAGGCTGTGCATCGCGTCCCGCCAATAGCCCTCCAGCCCGGCGGCGCGCGCGAAGAGATCGTCTTCGCGATAGGTCTCCAGCGTCGCCAGCCCGGCGGCGCAGGCCAGCGGGTGGGCCGAATAGGTGTAGCCGTGGAAAAGCTCGATGGGCGCGTCGGCGCCGTCCATCATCGCGTCATAGATCTTGCCCGAGGCCGCCACGGCGCCGCAGGGCACGGCGGCGTTGGTCAGGCCCTTGGCCATGCAGATCAGGTCGGGCGTGACGCCGAAGCGGTCGGCGGCGAACGGCGCGCCGACCCGTCCAAAGCCGGTGATCACCTCGTCAAAGATCAGCAGGATGTCGTGCTTGTCGCAGATCGCGCGCAGCCGCTCCAGATAACCCTTCGGCGGAATCAGCACGCCGGTTGAACCGGCGACCGGCTCGACGATGACGGCGGCGATGTTGGAGGCGTCGTGCAGGGCGACGATCCGCTCCAGATCATCGGCCAGGTGCGCGCCGTTCTCGGGCTGGCCCCTGGCGAAGGCGTTGCCTGGCAGGCCATGGGTATGGGGCAGGTGGTCGACGCCGGTCAGCAGAGACCCGAAGTACATCCGGTTCTTGGGAATGCCGCCCACTGAGATGCCGCCAAAGCCCACGCCGTGATAGCCGCGCTCGCGCCCGATCAGCCGGGTCTTGGTCCCCTTGCCGCGAGCGCGGTGATAGGCCAGCGCGATCTTCAGCGCGGTGTCGACCGACTCCGAACCCGAATTGGTGAAGAAGACCCGGTCCAGGCCCTTCGGCGTGATCTGGGCCAGACGCGAGGCGAACTGGAAGGCCAGCGGGTGGCCCATGTTGAAGCAGGGCGCATAGTCCATTTCTGCCGCCTGCTTCTGGATGGCCTCGCGGATCTTCGGTCGATCATGGCCGGCGTTGACGCACCAGAGGCCCGAGGTCGCGTCCAGCACCTCGCGGCCCTCGGGCGTGCGGTACCACATGCCGCTGGCTGAGGAGAGCATCCGCGGATGGCGCTTGAACCGCCGGTTCGGCGTGAACGGCATCCAGAAGGCGTCGAGGTCGTTGGCGCCGAAATCGGGCATGAGCAGCATCCTTGCGAGCGCTTGCATTGTGATCGCAATTGAGGGCCAACTGGCAAGGCCTTCTTGGAATATGACGCATGAAGACCCGCCGGCCGCTCGCCGATTCAACAGCCGTGCATGACCAGGTGTACGAGGCGATCCGGCAGGCGCTGATCACAGGGCGGATCGCGCCGGGCAAGGGCGTGTCGCTGCGCAGCCTCGCCGCCGAGCTGGGCGTATCGCCCATGCCCGTGCGGGATGCGGTGCGTCGGCTCGTGGCCGAGCGAGCCCTGGCGATCAACCCGGCCAACAAGCGCCTTTTGGTGCCGTCGCTCACCGCCGACCGGCTGGAGCAACTCTCCCTGGCGCGCCTTTGGGTCGAGCCCGAACTGGCCGCGCGCGCCGCTGCGAGGGGGGACACCGGCCTCGTGCGGCAGCTCCAGGCCATCGACGCCGACCTCGACGAGGCGCTGCGACTGGGGGATGTCGACCGCTATATGGCGGCCAACCACGCGTTCCACTTTGCATTGTATGAGCGCGCGGACGCCGAGATCCTGCTGGCCATGGCGGGCGGTCTCTGGCTGCAGATCGGGCCGTTCATGCGGGTGGTGTTCGGCCGGGTCGGCGCGGACGTGCTGGTCGCTGACCGCCACGCCGAGGCGATCGAAGCGGTCAGGAGCGGCGATGCGGAAGGCGCCCGTCGCGCCATCGCCGCTGACCTTTCCGAAGGCATGGACAAGATGCGTCTCGCCGTCGAGGCGGCCGCCTAGGGCGAGTGCTTGACACGCCGCCGGATGCGGAAAACTGTGATCACAACAGTATGGATTGCCCCGCGTGACCCTTCCCGCCGACATTACCGAGCGCCTCGCCAAGCTTGCGCCGCCCAGCCAGGCGGTGATCGACGGCGCGTTGGTTGAGGCCGCATCGGGCGCGACCTTCCATAATGTCTCGCCGCGCGACGGCCAGGTGCTGAACCTGGTCACGGCCTGCCAGGCCGACGACGTCGAGCGCGCGGTCGCCGGCGCCCGGGCCGCGTTCGAGGACGGCCGCTGGCGTGATCAGGGGCCGCGCCAGAAGAAGGCGGTGCTGTTCCGTCTGGCCGAACTGATGGAGCGCGACGCCGACGAGTTGGCGCTGCTGGAAAGCCTGGATGTCGGCAAGCCGATCAGCGACGCGCGCAACGTCGACGTGCCCCTCGCGATCAACACCTGCCGCTGGTACGCCGAGGCGCTGGACAAGGTCTATGGCGAGGTCGGCGCTTCGCCGGCGGATCGGCTGAGCTATGCGGTCCATGAACCGCTGGGCGTGATCGGCGCGATCGTGCCGTGGAACTTCCCCCTGCACATGGCGATGTGGAAGGTCGCTCCGGCCCTGGCCATGGGCAATTCGGTCGTGCTGAAACCCGCCGAGCAGTCGCCGCTGACCGCGCTGAAGCTCGGCGAACTGGCGCTCGAGGCGGGCCTGCCGCCGGGCGTCCTCAACGTCGTTCCGGGTCTGGGCGGGGTGGCCGGCGAAGCGCTGGCCCTGTCGATGGATGTCGACATGATCGCCTTCACCGGTTCAGGGCCCGTGGGCCGCCGGCTGATGGAGTATTCGGCGCGCTCCAACCTCAAGCGTGTGTCGCTGGAGCTGGGCGGCAAGTCGCCCCAGATCGTCTTCGCCGACTGCCCGGACCTGGAGGCCGCCGCCCAGGCCGCCGCCTGGGGCGTGTTCTATAACCAGGGCGAGGTCTGCACCGCCGCCTCGCGGCTGCTGGTCGAGGCCTCGATCAAGGACGCCTTCCTGGCGCGGGTGGTCGAGGTCGCCAAGGACATGCGTGTGGGCGATCCGCTCGATCCGTCGACCCAGTTCGGGGCCATGGTGAGCGAGCGGCAGATGAAGACTGCGCTCGACTATATCGCCACCGCCGACAGCCAGGGCGCGCGGCGCGTGCTGGGCGGCGCGCGCGTGCGCCAGGAGACCGGCGGCTACTATGTCGAGCCGACGATCTTCGACCAAGTGCGACCCGACCAGACCCTGGCGCGGGAAGAGGTGTTTGGCCCCGTGCTGGGCGTGATGACCTTCTCGTCCGAGGACGAGGCGATGCGGCTGGCCAATGACACGGTCTATGGCCTGGCTGCAGGCCTGTGGACGGCCGACGTCAGCAAGGCTTTGCGCGGCGCGCGGCGGCTCAAGGCCGGGCTCGTCTGGGTCAATGGCTGGGACGCCTGCGACATCACCATGCCGTTCGGGGGCTTCAAGCAGTCGGGCTTTGGGCGCGACCGCAGCCTTCATGCGTTGCACAAGTACGCCGACCTGAAGTCGGTGTCCGTGACGCTGAGGTGACCCGCATGACCGCCCTGACCCTTGTTGAAACCGAAGCCTTGATCGACGGCCGTTGGGTCCGGGGCGAGACGAGTTTCGACGTGCTCAATCCCGCCGACGGGACACTGATCGCCAAGGTCGCCGACCTGGGCGCCGAAGAGACAGCTTTAGCGATCGGCGTGGCGCATCGCGTCTTCCCGGCCTGGGCCGCCCGGACCGCAAAGGAGCGCGGCGCGATCCTGCGCCGGTGGAGCGACCTGATCCTTGCCCACGCCGACGATCTGGCGCGGCTGATGACCGCCGAGCAGGGCAAGCCGCTGGCCGAGGCCAAGGGCGAAGTCGTCTACGGCGCGTCGTTCATCGACTGGTTCGCCGAGGAGGCCAAGCGCGCCTACGGCCATACGATCCCGACGCCCATGCCGGGCAAGCGTTTGGCCTCGATCAAGCAGCCGGTCGGGGTCTGCGCGGCCATCGCGCCATGGAACTTCCCGATCGCCATGATCACCCGAAAGGTCGGCCCGGCCCTGGCGGCCGGCTGCACCGTGGTGGTCAAGCCGGCGGCCGAGACGCCGCTCTGCGCTCTGGCCATCGCGCGTCTGGCCATCGAGGCGGGCGTGCCGGCGGGCGTGCTCAACATCGTCACCACCACCCGCTCGAGCGAGGTCGGTAAGGTGCTGTGCGACGACAGCCGGGTGCGCAAGCTGTCCTTCACCGGCTCCACGCCGATCGGCAAGGTGCTGTATCAGCAGTGCGCCGGCACGATGAAGAAGCTTTCGCTGGAGCTGGGCGGCAACGCGCCCTTCATCGTCTTCGACGACGCCGACCTGGAGGCCGCCGTCGATGGGGCGATCGCCAGCAAGTACCGCAACGCCGGCCAGACCTGCGTCTGCGCCAATCGCCTGCTCGTGCAGTCCGGCATCCACGACGCCTTCGCCGCGCGCCTGGCTGAAAGAGTCGCCGCGCTGAAGGTGGGGCCCGGCACGGGCGAGGGCGTGCAGATCGGTCCGTTGATCAACGAAAAGGCCCTGACCAAGGTGGTGGGTCTGGTCAGCGGCGCGATGCAGGGCGGGGCCGAGGTGCTGACCGGCGGCGACGTCCATGGCCTGGGCGGGCACTTCTACCAGCCGACTGTTCTGGTCGGGGCGACGCCGGAGATGCGGATCTTCCAGGAGGAGATCTTTGGCCCTGTCGCCCCGATCGTGAAGTTCGAGACCGAGGCCGAGGCGGTCGAGCTGGCCAACGCCACGCCCTTTGGCCTGGCGGCCTATTTCTACAGTCGCGATGTCGGCCGCTGCTGGCGCGTGGCCGAGCAGATCGAGGCCGGCATGGTCGGGATCAACGAAGGCCTGATCTCCACCGAGGTCGCGCCGTTCGGCGGGGTGAAGGAGTCGGGTCTGGGCCGCGAAGGCGCTTCCGAAGGGCTCGATGAGTATCTGGAGACCAAGTACCTGTGTTTTGGTGGGGTCGGATGATCACCGACCTAGCCCGTCCCCTCTCTGACCTTCTCGCTGCCGAGCGCGCCCGCTTCACGGCCGAGCATCCGCGCTCGGTCGCCATGGTCAAGGCGGCGGGCGCCCACTGGCGCGGCGGCGCGCCGATGCACTGGATGAACGACTGGGCGAGCCCGTCGCCTATCTTCGCCGCTCAGGGCGTCGGGGCTCAGATCACCGACGTCGACGGCAAGCTCTATGACGACTTCTGCCTGGGCGACACGCCGTCGATGTTCGGACACGGCGATGCGTCAGTGGCCGCCGCCGTCGCCGACCAGATCAAGCGCGGGGCGGGCTTCATGCTGCCGACCGCGTCGGCGGCGATCGTCGGCAAGCTGCTCTCCGAGCGCTTCGGTCTGCCGTTGTGGCAGGCGGCGACCACGGCCAGTGACGCCAACCGCGCGGCCATCCGCTGGGCGCGGGCGGTCACCGGCCGGCCGGTGATCCTGGTCTTCGACGGCTGCTACCACGGCATGGTCGACGACGCCTTCGTGGTGCTGAAGGACGGCGCCCCGGTGATGAAACCGGGTCTGTTGGGCCAGGTCCATGACCTGACCGCCACCACCCGCGTCGTGCCGTTCAACGATCTGGCCGCCCTGGAAGCCGCTCTGGCGCCCGGCGATGTCGCCGCCGTCCTGGCCGAGCCGGTGATGACCAACTGCGGCATGATCCTGCCCGAGCCCGGCTTCCTTGAGGCGCTGCGTCGGCTGACGCGCGAGGCCGGAACGCTGCTGGTCATCGACGAGACCCACACGATTTCGACCGGCCCCGGCGGCTACACCCGCGCCCACGGCCTGGAGCCCGACGTCTTCGTCCTGGGCAAGGCGGTCGCCGGCGGCGTGCCGGCCGCCGTCTGGGGCGTCACCGCCGAGCTCTCGGCGCGCATGGACGAGGCTCAGCAGAGGATCGGTCCTGGCCAGTCGGGCATCGGGACCACCTTGTCGGGCAACGCCCTGTCCATGGCCGCCATGCGCGCCATGCTGAGCGAGGTCATGACCGAGGCGGCCTACGGCAAGATGCTGGCCGGCGCCGATCGGCTGGTGGCGGGGCTGCGCGGCGTGATCGCGGCGCGGAAACTCCCCTGGTCGGCGGTCCATGTTGGGGCCCGGGTGGAGCTGGTCTTCGCCGATCCTCCGCCAAAAAACGCCGCCCAGATGCGGAAAGTGCTGGACCACGAGGCGGTGGAGGCGCTGCATTTGTGGCTGATCAACCGGGGCGTCCTGATCGCGCCCTTCCACAACATGATGCTGGTCTCGCCCGTCACCGAAGACGCGGCGATCGACCGACTGGTCGCGGCCGTCGACGGCTTCGCGGCGGCGATGGGGGAACGATGAGCGCTGTAGCCGACATCCAAGAGTGCCGCGACTTCCTCGCCGCCCATCCGCAGGTCAAGTTCGTCGAGGTGTTCTTCACCAGCATGACCGGCGTGCCGCGCGGCAAGCGGCTGCGGGTGCACGAGCTGGAGGCCATCTACGAGTACGGCCGTTTCCTGCCCGGCTCGGTGCTGGTGGTCGACACCAACGGCGCTGACTGCGAGGACACGGGCCTGGTATGGGAAGACGGCGACGCCGATCGCCGCGCGCGACCCGTGCCGGGAACCCTCACCCTGGCGCCGTGGCTCGGTCCCGACGTGGCCCAGGTCATGCTGTCGCTGTATGAGCTGGACGGAACGCCAAACGACCTCGACCCGCGCCATGTGCTGCAGCGGGTGCTGGACCGCTACGCCGCCGATGGCCTCACCCCCGTCGCGGCCTGCGAGCTGGAATACTACCTTGTCGATCTGCAGCGTGGGCCGAACGGCGAGTTGCTCCCGGCCAAGTCGCTCCAGACTGGCCTGCGGCCCACCGGCATCCAGGTCTATGGCCTGCCGGAACTGGAGGCCCACGCCCCGTTCCTGCGCGAGCTTTGGGATGTCGCCGACACGATCGGCGTGCCGCTGGAAGGCGCGATCTCGGAGTTCGCGCCGGGGCAGGTGGAGCTGACCCTAAAGCACAAGCCCGACGCCCTGCGCGCTGCCGATGACGCGGTGCTCTACAAGCGCGCCGCCAAGGGCGTGGCCCTGCGTCATGGTATCGAGGCGACCTTCATGGCCAAGCCGTGGAGCGACCGAGCGGGTAACGGCTTCCACGTCCATCTCAGCGTCAACGATGCAGACGGAAACAACCTCTGCGCCAGCGAGGACCTCGAAGGCTCGGACCTGCTCAAGCAGGCCATCGCCGGCATGAAGGTCCTGCTCGGCGAGGGGATGGCGATCCTGGCGCCCAACGCCAACAGCTATCGCCGCTTCAAGGCCAACTCTTACGCCCCGGTGGCGCCGACCTGGGGCGTCAACAATCGTACGGTGTCTTTGCGCGTACCGGCCGGTCCGCCCAAGACCCGTCACGTCGAGCACCGCGTGGCCGGCGCCGACGGCAATCCGTACCTGGTCCTGGCGGTGCTGCTGGCCAGCGCCCACCACGGGATCAAGAACAAGCTAGATCCAGGTCCAGCGGTGGTCGGCGACGGTTACGCTGCGGCGGCCAAGGAGAACATCCGTCTGCCCAACAACTGGTTCGCCGCTGTGGACCTGTTCGAGCAGTCGAGCGTTCTGCGCGACTATCTGGGCGACCGTTTCGTGGACATGTTCGTGTCGGTGAAGCGCACGGAACAGGCGCGGTTCTTCGAGGTCGTCACCGAACTGGATTTCGATTGGTATCTCCGCAACGCCTGACGGCGTGGCGATGTAGCGTGAACTCAGCTGTGGGCCCCGGCCTGCATTCAACGAAGCGATAGGGGAGTTTCGAAACGATGAGCACGATCACCCAGCGAGGTCTCAACAAGGCGGGCCTGAGCCGCCGCTCGCTCCTGACCGCCACCGGCGCGGCCGCGATCGGTCTGACCTTCACCGCCTGCGGCGAGAAGCCCAAGACCGCGCCCGGCGCCGAGGAGGCCAAGCTCAACTTCTACAACTGGGACACCTACATCGGCGAAACCACCCTCGGTGACTTCAAGAAGGCCACCGGGATCGACGTGAACATGAGCCTGTTCGCGACCAACGACGAACTGTTCGCCAAGCTGAAGGCGGGCAATCCGGGCTTCGATGTCGTGGTGCCGTCGAACGAGTTCGTGACGCGGATGAGCCAGGGCGGCCTTCTGGAGCCGCTGGATCACGCCAAGATCCCGAACATGAAGAACATCGATCCGTCCTTCCTGAACCCCGACTTCGATCCGGGTCGGAAGTTCTCGATGCCCTACACCTGGCTGCTTCTGGGCATCGGTTATCGCAAGAGCAAGGTCCAGGGCGTGCCCGACAGCTGGAAGTGGCTGTTCGACAGCGACAAGTACAAGGGGCGTATCAGCCTGTTGTCCGAGAGCGCCGACCTCGTGCGCCTGTCGGCCAAGTATCTGGGCCACTCGGTCAACAACATCCCGGCTGACATGCTGCCGAAGATCGAGCAGATGCTGATCAAGCAAAAGCCCTTCGTGAAGACCTTCCATGACGACAACGGACAGGACCAGCTGCTGTCGGGCGAGGTTGATCTGGTGCTGGAGTACAACGGCGACATCGCCCAGGTGATGAAGGACGATCCCGACATCGGCTTCGTCGTGCCCAAGGAAGGCAGCCTGATCAACTCCGACACCCTGTGCATTCCCAAGGGCGCGCCGCGCCCCAACAACGCCCACGCCTTCATCAACTATCTGCTGGATGCGCAGGCCGGGGCCGAGATCAGCAAGACGATCCTGTACCCGACCCCGAACGCGGCGGCGAAGGCTCTGATGCCGGACGACTACAAGAGCAACCCGGTGATCTTCCCGCCTGCCGACGTCATGGCCAAGTGCGAGTACGGGGCCTTCGAGGGCGCGGAAAAGGCCAGCCAGTATGAGGAACTGATCACCCGGGTGCGGGCGGCTTAAGGCGCGGAAAATCCTCCCCCTGAGGGGGAGGCGGCCGAAGGCCGGAGGGGGAAGTCGGGGCTGTCCGGTCTCTTCCCCCTCCGTCGCCTCCGGCGACACCTCCCCCGCTAGGGAGAGGATTTGGAGGGCTCCATGGAACAATCCTGGAAACAGGCGAAAGCCGTGTTCGCCGCGGCGCTGGGACCGCCGCTGGTGTGGCTGGTGCTGTTCTTCCTCGCGCCCATGGCGATCGTCTGGGCCTACAGCTTCGGCCACAATGTCGGGCTGACCGACATCGCCATCAGCGGCACGTTCCATAACTACGCGCGCGCCATCGAACCGCTGTACCTGAAGATCTTCCTGAAGTCGGTCTGGGTCGCGGGCCTGACGACGGGCCTGTGCCTGGTGATCGGCTTCCCGGTCGCCCTGGCCATCACCTTCGCCTCCGACAAGGCCAAGGCCTGGCTGCTGCTGCTGATCATGCTGCCGTTCTGGACCAACCTCTTGATCCGCACCTACGCCCTGATCGCCGTGCTGCGCACCGAGGGCTATGTGAACCAGGGGCTGGAGTGGCTTTGGAAAGGCGGAAGCGGTCTGGCCACGCTGGTCGGCCTGCAGCCGCTGGGCGACTTCCAGCCGCTGGAGCTTCTGCACAACAATTTCGCGGTGATCCTGGGCCTGGTTTACGTGCACCTGCCCTTCATGGTGCTGCCGCTCTACTCAGCGCTGGACCGGCTGGACAAGTCGTTGCTGGAAGCCAGCCTGGACCTGGGCGCGGGGCATCTGCGCACCCTGTTCAAGGTGGTCGTGCCGCTGGCCATTCCGGGCATCGCCTCGGGCGTGCTGATCAC
Source organism: Caulobacter sp. SL161 (assembly GCF_026672375.1). Classification (GTDB taxonomy): domain Bacteria; phylum Pseudomonadota; class Alphaproteobacteria; order Caulobacterales; family Caulobacteraceae; genus Caulobacter. The sequence goes on along the minus strand of NZ_JAPPRA010000001.1, from coordinate 3,820,840 downwards.
CTTCATTCCCGCGCTCGGCGCCTATCTGACGCCGGATCTCTTGGGCGGGCCCGACAGCCAGATGATCGCCAACATCATCGAGCGCCAGTTCAAGCGCGCCAATGACTGGCCGTTCGGCGCGGCCATGTCCTTCCTGCTGATGTACCTGACCTTCATCGCCATCGCGATCCAGGCGGTTCTGAACAAGAAGACTCCGGAGGCCAAGGGATGAGCAAGAAATCGCCCCCCGGCCCCCTCGAGTACCTGCGCCGCTGGCAGATGCAGGCCTGGCTGGCGGCCGTGTTCATCTTCCTCTACGCGCCGCTGATCGCGCTCATGGCGTTCAGCTTCAACGACAGCAAGCGCAACATCGTCTGGAAGGGCTTCACGCTCAAATACTACGAGAAGCTGTTCAACAATTCCGAGCTGCTCGAGGCTTTCGGCAACAGCCTGACGATTGCAGCGGCGTCGACGATGATCAGTCTGTTCCTGGGCGCGGCCGTGGCCCTGGCGCTGTGGCGGTTCCGCTTCCCCGGCAAGACGGCGGTGGACGGGGCGATGGCCCTGCCGATCGTGGTGCCGGAGATCTGCATGGGCGTGGCCATGCTGGTGTTCTTCGCCAAGGTCATGCCCTGGCCGCAGGGGATGCCGTGGCCGCTGAACCTGGGCGCCATCATCATCGCCCACGTCTCGTTCTCGTTCCCGTTCGTGGCCGTGGTCGTCCGCGCGCGGATGGCCAGCTTCAACCGCGAGATGGAGGAGGCGGCCCGCGACCTGGGCGCGGGCGAGTTCCGCACGATCAAGGACGTGATCCTGCCGCACATGGCCCCGTCACTGATCGCCGGTGCGCTCTTGGCCTTCACGCTGAGCCTGGACGACTTCGTCATCACCTTCTTCACCGCCGGTCCCGATACGGTGACCTTCCCGGTGAAGGTCTATTCGATGGTCCGCTTCTCGGTGACGCCCGAGGTCAATGCGGCCTCGACGGTTCTGATTGTGCTGACCGTGCTGCTGACCGCAGCGGCGCTGAAACTGCAAGGCAACCCCGCGGCGGCGGCGGGACACGGGGCGAAGGACGGCAAATGACCAAACCGATCATCACCTTCGAGAACGTCACCAAGCGCTTCGGCAAGCTGGCGGCCGTCGACAACGTGTCGCTGACGGTCAATGAGGGCGAGTTCTTCGCCCTGCTGGGGCCGTCGGGTTGCGGCAAGACCACGCTGCTGCGGATGCTGGCCGGCTTCGAGACGCCCACCGAGGGACGCATCCTGATCGATGGCCAAGACATCTCCAACGTGCCGCCCAACAAGCGGCCGGTGAACATGGTGTTCCAGTCCTACGCGGTGTTCCCGCACATGACTGTCGCCGACAACGTCGCCTACGGCCTGAAGGTCGACAACGTGCCCAAGGCCGAGCGCGAAGCCCGCGTCGCCGAGGCGCTGGAGCTGGTGCAGCTGGGCGGCCTGGGCGGGCGCAAGCCTGACCAGCTGTCGGGCGGCCAAAGGCAACGGGTGGCGCTGGCCCGCGCCCTGGTCAAGCGTCCCCGGGTGCTGCTGCTGGACGAGCCGCTGTCGGCCCTGGACGCCAAGCTGCGCGAGCAGATGCGCACCGAGCTGTGCACCTTGCAGGAGAAGGTCGGCATCACCTTCATCATGGTCACCCACGACCAGGACGAGGCCCTGGCCCTGGCCTCGCGCTGCGCGGTGATGAGCAAGGGCCTGCTGCAGCAGGTGGCGACCCCCAGCGACCTCTACGAGTTCCCCAACAGCCGGTTCGTCGCCGACTTCATCGGCCAGGTGAACCTGTTCGAGGGCGTGCTGGCCGTCGACGAGCCCAGCCACGCGGTGATCAAGTCGCCCGACCTGCCGGTCGACATCTTCCTGGATCACGGCGTCACCGGGCCGCGCGGTGGCACGGTGTGGGCGGCGATCCGTCCCGAGAAGATCGAGCTGCACAAGAAGACCGACGACACCCCGCCCAACCTCGGCGACGCGCCCAAGGGGACCAACGCTGTCGAGGGCGTGATCAAGCACGAGGCCTATCTGGGCGGCTCGTCCACCTATGAGGTTGAGATCGCGGGTGGTCGCCGGGTCAAGGTCCAGCGCTCGAACCTGACCCGCTGGGACCAGGAAGACTTCAAGCTGGGCGAGACGGTGTGGCTGTGCTGGCACGCCTGTTCGCCGGCGGTGTTGTTGAGCTGACGCCATGACCGCACGACCCGTCGCCGGGATCATCTGCTGCACCCGCACCGTCGGGGTCGAGCCGGCCCAGGCGGTGATGAGCCGCTATGTCGACGCGACCATGGCTTATGGCGACGTCGCCGCGCTGCTGATCCCGTCGCTGCCGGGCCGCATGCGCGCGGCCGAGGTGGCCGGCCGGCTGGACGGGCTTATGCTGACGGGCAGCCCCTCGAACCTGGATCCCGCCCTCTATGGCGAGGAAATCGGCGACGCGCCGGGACCGTTCGACGCCGCCCGCGACGGCATGACCGCCGATCTGATCAAGGCGATGCTGGACCTGGGCAAGCCGGTGTTCGGCGTCTGCCGGGGCTTCCAGGAGATCAATGTCGCGTTCGGTGGCACGCTGCGGCGGGACATGGCCGCCAGTCCCGACCTGATCGCCCACCACGCGCCCGATGACGTCGACTTCAACGGCATGTTCGACCATGTGCACGATGTCGCCCTGACGCCGGGCGGGGTCCTTGCGCGGGCGTTCGGCGCGGTCGAGGCGGTGGTGAACTCAGTCCACTACCAGGGCGTCGACCGGCTGGGCGAGGGGCTGTCCATCGAGGCCCGCGCCCCCGACGGTGTGGTCGAAGCCTTCTCAGCCACCGTCAACGGCGCCCCCGTGCTGGCCGTCCAGTGGCACCCCGAATGGAAGCCGGCGCAGAACCGGCAGTCACAGATCTTCTTTGAAATTTTCGGACGCGCCCTCAGAGGCGCGCCGCTCGTCGAGTCAGGAGTCGCCCCATGAACGCCCCCATCCGCAACCACGACGTCGCCGAGCTCAAGCGCCTGGATCTGGCGCACCACCTGCCGGCCCAGGCCGACCACAAGGTCATCGCCGAGCTGGGCGGCAGCCGCATCGTGACCCGCGCTGACGGCTGCTACATCACCGACGGCGACGGCCATCGCATCCTGGACGGCATGGCGGGCCTGTGGTGCGTGAATGTCGGGTACGGCCGCAAGGAGCTGGCCGACGCGGCCTACGAGCAGATGCTGGAGCTGCCCTACTACAACACCTTCTTCAAGACCGCGACGCCGCCGACCGTGAAGCTGGCGGCCAAGATCGCTGAGAAGATGGGCGGCCATCTGACCCACGTGTTCTTCAACTCGTCGGGGTCTGAGGCGAACGACACGGTCTTCCGCCTGGTCCGCCACTACTGGAAGCTCAAGGAGCAGCCGCAGCGCACGGTCTTCATCAGCCGCTGGAACGCCTATCACGGCTCGACCGTGGCCGGCGTTTCACTGGGGGGCATGAAGCACATGCATGTGCAGGGCGACCTGCCGATCCCGGGCGTCGAGCACGTCGCCCAGCCCTATCACTTCGGCGAGGGCTTCGGCGAAGACCCGGCGGCTTTCCGCGATCGCTGCGTCAAGGAGATCGAGGACAAGATCCTGGCCGTCGGCCCGGAGAACGTCGCGGCCTTCATCGGCGAACCGGTGCAGGGGGCGGGCGGGGTGATCATCCCTCCCGACGGATATTGGCCCGCCGTCGAGGCGCTGTGCCGCAAGTACGGGATCCTGCTGGTCTGCGACGAGGTGATCTGCGGCTTTGGACGCCTGGGCCAGTGGTTCGGCCACCAGCACTATGGGATCAAGCCGGACCTGATCGCCATGGCCAAAGGCCTGTCGTCCGGCTACCTGCCGATCTCGGCCGTGGGCGTGGCGGACCACATCGTTGCTGAACTGCGCGAGAAGGGCGGCGACTTCATCCACGGCTTTACCTATTCGGGCCACCCGACCTGCGCGGCCGTGGCGCTGAAGAACATCGAGATCATCGAGCGTGAGGGCCTGGTCGAGCGCGCCCGCGACGACGCCGGCCCGTACCTCGCCAAGGCCCTGGCCCGCCTGAACGACCACCCGCTGGTCGGCGAGACCCGGTCGCTGGGCCTGATCGGCGCGGTCGAGATCGTGCGCGAGAAGGGGACCAACCATCGCTTCCTCGACAAGGAAGGCGAGGCCGGGCCTATCGTCCGCGACATCTGCATCCGGAACGGCCTGATGGTCCGCGCCATCCGCGACACCATCGTCTGCTGCCCGCCGCTGATCGTCAGCCACGCCGAGATCGACGAGCTGGTCGGCATCATCGAAAAGTCGCTGACCGAAGCCGAGCCCATCCTCCGCGCGCTGAAGCCGGAGGCTGTGTCATGAAGCCCAAGCACAACAAGGCCAAGCGCGACCAGATCCTGGATCGTGGCGTCTCGACGATCGAGGAGGCCAAGGACTGGTTCGCCCGCCAGCACATCGAGGAGATCGAGTGCGTGGTGCCGGACCTCGCCGGGGTGGCGCGCGGCAAGATCATGCCGGTGCGCAAGTTCCTGGGCTCGCCGTCGATGAACCTGCCGCTGGCGGTGTTCTATCAGACCATCACCGGCGACTTCCCCGAGTTCGAGGGGGCGGTGAACGCGGTGCAGTCCGACACCGACATCTTCCTGACCCCCGACTTCGCCACCCTGGCCGCCGTGCCGTGGGCGCAGGATCCGACCGCTCAGGTCATTCACGACGCCTTCCACCCCGACGGCCGGCCGGTCGAGGAGGCTCCCCGCCAGGTGTTGCGCCGGGTGCTGGCGCTCTATGCCGACAAGGGCTGGAGCCCGATCGTTGCGCCCGAGATCGAGTTCTATCTCGTCGATCGCAACACTGACCCGGACTATCCGCTCAAGCCGCCGATCGGCCGCTCGGGGCGTCCCGAGACCGGCCGGCAGGGCTACTCGATCAGCGCCGTCAACGAGTTCGATGCGCTGTTCGAGGACATGTACGAATACTCCGAGCGCCAGGGGCTGGAGATCGACACCCTGATCCACGAAAGCGGCGTGGCGCAGATGGAGATCAACCTGCAGCACGGTCATCCGCTGGAGCTGGCCGACCAGGTGTTCATGATGAAGCGCACGATCCGTGAGGCGGCGCTGGAGCACGAGATCTACGCCACCTTCATGGCCAAGCCGATGGCCAATGAGCCCGGCAGCGCCATGCACATCCACCAGTCGATCGTCGACAAGAAGGGCCGCAACCTGTTCTCGGACGAGGACGGGGCGGAGTCGGCGATGTTCCACGGCTTCATCGCCGGCCAGCAGACCTATCTGCCGGCGATCATGGCCATCCTGGCCCCCTACGTGAACAGCTATCGCCGCATCTCGCGCGACAGCGGCGCGCCGGTGAACACCCAGTGGGGCTATGACAACCGCACCTGCGGCCTGCGCGTGCCGCCGTCGGGACCTAACAATCGCCGGGTCGAAAACCGCATCCCGTCATCGGACGCCAATCCGTACCTGGCTATCGCCGCATCGCTGGCCGCCGGCTATCTCGGCATGGTGCAGGGGCTGAAACCCAGCGAGCCGGTGGCGATCGACGCCGGCGCGCGGGGGATCGAGCTGCCGCGCAGCCTGTCGGACTCGCTCCGCCTCTTCGTCGCCTGCCAGCCGCTGGTCGAGATCCTGGGCCCGACCTTCTGCGCGGCCTACGACCGCGTGAAGCAGGCCGAGTACGAGACCTTCATGCGGACGATCAGCCCGTGGGAGCGGGAGTTCCTGCTGCTGAATGTGTAGGGGCGAACACGAACCTTCTCCCTCAGGGAGAAGGGGGACCCGCGCCATAGGCGCGGGGGATGAGGGGTTACACTGGTGACCGGCGAACCCCCTCACCCCTACCCCTCCCCCTATGGGAGAGGAAACTGGTATGCGGGTATAGCGCCGGACTTCCCCGACCTGCCGCCGCTTGAGGGCGAAGCCCAAACCGAGGTCTGCATCGTTGGCGCGGGTTTTACCGGCCTCGGCGCGGCGATGGCGCTCGGAGGCCGGGCGACCGTCCTCGAAGCCGACCGCGTCGGCTGCGCCGCCACGGGGCGCAACGGCGGTCAGGTCCATACCGGCCAGCGGCGCGACCAGACGTGGCTGGAGCAAGCCGTCGGCCGCGACGACGCCACGGCCCTGTGGCGGCTGGCCGAGGATGCTCGCGCCCACTTCAAGACCCTGACGGACGTCGTCGCCTGCGACTGGCGGCCCGGCATGATCCACGCGCGCCACAAGCCCGGCGGCGAGGCCGAGGACGCGGCCTATGTCGCGCTGATGGCCGAGCGTTACGGCTATGACCAACTGGAGCTGATCAGCGATGCCGACCTCGCCCATGAACTCGGGACCGATGTCTATTTCGGCGGCCTCATGGATCGCGGCGGCGGTCACGTCCATCCGCTAAAGCTGGCCCAAGGCATGGCGGCCCAAGCGAGGGCGGCCGGCGCCGTGATCCATGAGCGCACCCGGGCGCAGACCTGGCGTCCCGAGGGCGGCAAGATCGTGGTCGAGACCGCGACCGGCCGGGTCACCTGCGACCGACTGATCCTCAGCGGCGATGGCCTGCTCAACCGCATGGCCGGCCCGGCGCAGGCGCGGGTGATGCCGATCAACAACTTCATCGCCGTCACCGCGCCCTTGGGGGCGCTGGCGGACGAGATCATCCGCTCGAACGCCGCCGTGGCGGACAGCCGCTTCGTCGTGAACTATTTCCGCAAGACGCCGGACGGGCGGCTGCTGTTCGGCGGCGGCGAGAACTATCGTCCCGGTTTTCCGCGCGACATCGCCGGCATGGTCCGCAAGAACCTCGCCAAGGTCTATCCGGGCCTGGCGGACGTGGAGATCACCCACGCCTGGGGCGGGACCTTGGGGATCACGTTCAGCCGCATGCCCTTTGTCGGTGAGATCGCGCCCGGCGTCCGGGTCGCGTCCGGCTATTCGGGGCAGGGGGTTATGCTGGCGCCCTATGTCGGCAAGCTGCTGGCGGAGGGCGACGCCCGGGTCTTGGACCTGATGGCGCGAGTCCCGACCCCGCCGTTCCCAGGCGGCCGCTGGCTGCGCTGGCCGCTGACCGTGGCGGGGCTTAGCTGGTACGCGCTGCGGGATCGGCTGTGAGGCTTTCAATCCTCCCCCTCGCGGGGGAGGTGGTCGCGAAGCGACCGGAGGGGGAAGTGCTTGCAGATCTTGCCTCTTCCCCCTCCGTCGTCTCTTCGAGCCGACGCCTCCCCCGCGAGGGGGAGGATTTGGCGAAGCGGCGATTGACACCCCCACCCAGACCCCGCTCTCCTGACTGCATGACCACGACCACCGCTCCCGCCGCCAGTCTCGCCGACGCGTTCACGCACGCCGAGCGGTTGCTGGAGACCGATCCGCGCTTGGCCGCCGAGCAGGCGCGCGCGATTCTCGAGGTGGTGCCGCGCCACGCCGACACCACCCGCCTTCTGGCCGCCTCCCTGCGTCTGTCCGGGGACGCCGAAGGGGGGCTGGCGACCATCGCGCCGCTGGCCAAGGCCCTGCCGAACCTGCCGCTGGCGCAGCTGGAGCTGGCCCTTTGCTTTGAGCGCCTGGGGCGCACCGCCGAGGCCGCCCGCGCCTTCGACCGGACCAGCGCGCTGGAACCGCGCTTGTCCGAAGCCTGGCGGGGATTGTCGGAGAGTCTGGAGCTGCTGGGCGATCACCAGGGCGCCGAACGCGCGCTCGCGAGGCAGCTTCGCGCCTCGACCCGGGATCCGCTGCTGGTCGAGGCGGCCACGGCGTTGTCCGAGGATCGCTTGGGCGAGGCCGAGCGGCTCCTGCGCGATCGCCTCAAGGCCGACGCCGGTGACGTGGCCGCGATCCGCATGCTGGCCGAGACCGGCGCGCGCCTGGGCCGCTACGCCGACGCCGAGGCTCTACTGACCCGTTGCATGGAGCTGGCCCCCAACTTCGCCGCCGCCCGTCACAATCTGGCGACCATGCTCTATCGCCAGAACAAGAACCTCGAGGCGTTGGCGCAGATCGAGCAGCTGGTGGCCAAGGACGCCCGCCATCCCGGCTACGCCAATCTCTACGCGGCGATTCTGGCGCGGCTGGGCGAGTATGATCGCGCCATCGCCGTCTATGGCCAGGTGCTGGCCGACTATCCCAACCAGCCCAAGGGCTGGATGAGCTATGGCCACGCGCTGAAGACGGTCGGCCGCCAGGCCGACAGCGTCGCAGCCTATCGCAAGGCCCTGGATCTGGCCCCGACCCTGGGCGAGGTCTGGTGGAGTCTGGCCAACCTCAAGACTGTCAGGTTCGCGCCGGAAGATCTGACCGCTATGGGTCGGGCGCTGGAGGCCGAAGGGCTGTCGGAAGACGATCGGCTGCATCTGCACTACGCGCTCGGCAAGGCGCAGGAAGACGCCCAGGACTGGGACGCCTCGTTCCAGCACTACGCCGCCGGCGCGGCCATCCGGCGCGAACAGCTGGACTATGATCCCGACGAGAACACCGCCGACACGGTCCGGACCAAGGCGGTGTTCACCCCCGCCTTTATCGCGGCGCGGGCGGGGCAGGGCTGCGCCGCACCCGATCCGATCTTTGTCGTGGGCCTCCCGCGTTCGGGCTCGACCCTGGTCGAGCAGATCCTGGCCAGCCACTCGCTGGTCGAGGGCACGATGGAACTGCCCGACTTGATCGTCATGGCCCGTCGCCTGGGCGGCAAGACCGCCAAGCGCGCCGAGTCGACCTATCCCGAAAGCCTTGCCGAGCTCTCGGCCGAGGACCTCAGGGCGCTGGGCGAGGAGTTCCTGGAGCGGACCCGCATCCAACGCAAGACCGACAAGCCGTTCTTCATCGACAAGATGCCGAACAACTTCGCCCACACCGGCCTGATCCATCTGATCCTGCCCAACGCCAAGATCATCGACGCGCGCCGGCATCCGCTGGGTTGCTGCTTTTCGGGCTTCAAGCAGCACTTCGCCCGCGGGCAGGCCTTCAGCTACGACCTGACCGATATCGGCCGCTACTATGCCGACTATGTCGACCTGATGGCCCATTTCGACGCCGTGCTGCCGGGGCGAGTGCATCGCGTGATCTATGAGCGGATGATCGCCGATCCGGAGGCGGAGATTCGCGCCCTGCTGGATCACTGTGGCCTGCCGTTCGAAGAGGCCTGCCTGTCGCCACACGAGAATGACCGCGCGGTGCGCACCGCCAGTTCAGAGCAGGTGCGCCGGCCGATTTTCAAGGACGCCGTCGAGCACTGGCAGAAATTCGAATCGCATTTGGGACCACTCAAGCAGGCATTGGGGCCGGTGCTCAACGCTTACCCGCAAGCGCCTGTTATTTGACCAGCTGCTCAAGACCTCGCCATTTCTGCAACACTCACAGGAATTGACGACAAACCGAAAATTCAATCTTGCCCACCGATTAGGCGCGGGTCGAACATCGTTCCTTCAAAGCCGTAAGGGGAGCGACTGTATGTCGTCGGGATCGGTTCGTTTAAAGAAGGCGGGGGTCTACTCCGCCGCATTGTTGGCCAGCACCATGCTCTCGGGCGTCGCCTACGCCCAGGCCCAGTCCAGCCAGAGCACCGCGCTGGAAGAGGTGGTCGTCACGGCCCAGAAGCGCAGCGAAAACCTGCAGGACGTGCCGGTCAGTATTCAGGCCCTGGGCAGCCAGAAGCTGGAGCAGCTGCAGATCAGCGCCTTCGCTGACTATGTGCAGTATCTGCCCAGCGTGTCGTTCACCAGCTCGGGCCCGGGCTTTGGTCAGGTCTATATGCGCGGCGTGGCCAGCGGCGGCGACGGCAACCACTCGGGCTCGCTGCCCAGCGTCGGCGTCTATCTGGACGAACAGCCGGTCACCACCATTCAAGGCGCGCTGGACATCCACGTCTACGACGTCGCCCGGGTCGAGGCGCTGGCGGGGCCGCAAGGCACGCTTTACGGCGCCAGCTCGCAGGCGGGCACCCTGCGGATCATCACCAACAAGCCTTCGACGGCCGGCTTCGCCGCCGGTGTGGACGTCGAGCTGAACAAGGTCGCCCATGGCGACTCCGGCCACGCGCTGGAAGGCTTCGTCAACGTGCCGCTGTCGGACAAGATCGCTGTGCGCCTGGTCGGCTGGGATGTCCGCGACGGCGGCTACATCGACAACGTGGCGGGCACGCGCACCTATACGCGCGGCGACAGCAATCCGACCAACGACTTCACGATCAACAACAAGGCCCGGGTCCGCGACGACTACAACAGCGTCTACACTCAGGGCGGTCGCGCCGCCCTGCGGGTCGAGCTCGACGATAACTGGGTGATCACCCCCCAGGTGATGGGCCAGGTTCAGAAGTCGAACGGCTCGTTCTCCTACGACCCCAAGGTCGGCGACCTGAAGGTCAAGCGCTTCTATCCGGAAAGCGCCAAGGACAAGTGGTACCAGGCGGCCATGACCATCGAGGGCCAGGTGGCCAACCTCGACGTCACCTATGCGGGCTCGTACCTGAAGCGGAAGACGGACACCAACTCCGACTACACCGACTACTCGTTCTTCTATGATCAGGTCGGTTACGGCTTCTACTGGACCGACAACGCCGGCAACCTGGTCAATCCTTCGCAGTTCATCCAGGGTCAGGACGACTACAAGAAGGAGAGCCACGAAATCCGCATCGCCTCGCCGCAGGACAAGAAGCTGCGGTTCGTGGTCGGCGGCTTCTACCAGAAGCAGACGCACGACATCTTCCAGAACTACCGCATCGCCGACATCGGCAGCGACATCTCGGTGCCAGGCTACACCGGCACGATCTGGCTGACCAAGCAGCAGCGTATCGACCGTGACAAGGCCGCTTTCGGTCAAGCCGAGTACGACATCACCGACAAGCTGATGCTGACCGCCGGCATTCGTTTCTTCGAGGCGCACAACACGCTGGTCGGCTTCTACGGCTACGGGAAGGGCTATGGCTCGACCGGCGAGCGGGCCTGTTTCAAGGCCGCAGTGGTTCCTGGCTCGCCCTGCACCAATCTCGACAAGGGCGTGAAGGAAAGCGGCAACGTCCCGAAGGTGACGCTGACCTACAAGCTCGACAGCGACAAGCTGATCTACGCCACCTACTCCAAGGGCTTCCGTCCGGGCGGCATCAACCGGCGCAGCACCCTGCCGCCGTATCAGGCCGACTATCTGAAGAACTATGAGGCGGGCTGGAAGACCACTTGGCTGAACAACAGCTTCCGCTGGAACGGCGCGGTGTTCATGGAGGACTGGAATAACTTCCAGTTCTCGATCCTTGGGGCCAACGGCCTGACCGAGATCAAGAACGCCAACCAGGCCCAGATCAAGGGGATCGAAAGTGACGTCACCTGGGTTCCCGTCCAGGGTCTCACGATCAATGCGGCGGCCGCCTATACCGACGCCAAGCTGACGGCGAACTATTGCGGCTTCACCGACGCTGCGGGCAATCCGGTCACCAACTGCCCCTCGCCTCAGGCGCCGGACGGCACCTCGCTGCCCGTCACACCGAAGTTCAAGGTCAATCTGACGGCGCGCTATGACTTCAGCTGGGGCGACTGGGACAACTATGTGCAGGGGTCGGTCGTTGGCCAATCCAGCACATGGACCGACCTGCGGCTCTCCGATCGCGCCGCGTTTGGCCAGCAGAAGGGTTGGGAAACCGTCGACCTGTCCGGCGGCATGGAGAAGGACGGCCTGACGATCGGCCTCTACGTGAAGAACGTGTTCGACAAGCGCGCCAGCCTGGACCGCAACGCTCAGTGCGCGACGGGCGTCTGCGGCTCGCAATACTACATCGCGCCGAACCAGCCCCGCCTCATCGGGGTCAAGCTGGGCAAGGCGTTCTAGGTCTTAGTGGGTAGCGTAGCGGGGGCGGTCCATCGGGCCGCCCCTTTTGCTTTCCGGGGAGGCCGGACCGTCATGACGTCTCCAAAAGCCAAGCCGCTGGGCGTGTGGATGTGCGCGGCTCTGGTCGTCGGCAACATGATCGGCTCGGGCGTGTTCATGCTGCCGGCGTCCCTGGCGCCGTACGGCTGGAACGCCGTCATCGCCTGGATACTGACCATCGGCGGTTCGCTTTGCCTGGCCTATGTCTTCGCCAAGCTGGCGGGCTCCTTTCCGCGCGCGGGCGGGCCCTTCGCCTATACCGAGGAGGCGTTCGGGCGCGCGCCGGGGTTCCTCGTGGCGTGGTCGTACTGGATCTCGGTGTGGGTCGCCAACGCGGCCATCGCCATCGCCGCGATCAGCTATCTCAGCGTCTTCCTGCCGGTGATCGCCAAGGTTCCGGCGCTGCCGGCCCTGCTGACCGTCGCGGTGGTCTGGACGGCGACCGCGATCAACTGCGCCGGGGCGCGCTCGGCCGGCTGGACCCAGGTGGTGACCACGGTGCTGAAGCTGGTACCCCTGATCGCGGTGGCGGGTCTGGCCGTCAGCGTCCTGCTTCGGAAAGGGCCCGCGGCGATCACCCCGTTCGAGCCCTCGGCGCTTTCCGGGGCGTCCATCACCGCTGCGGCGGCGCTCACCCTGTGGGCCCTGCTGGGGGTGGAGACGGCGACCATTCCCGCCGACAAGGTCAAGGACCCGGCGCGGACGATCCCGCGCGCAACCCTGGCCGGCACCGCCTTCGCGGGTCTGGTCTATCTCGTGGTCTCGTCGGGCGTGCTGCTGCTGACGCCGACCGCCGTGCTGCAAGGCTCCAACGCGCCGTTTGTCGACTTCGTCAGCTATCATGGCGGTGGGGATTTCCGCCTGGCGCTGGCGGCCTTCGCGACGATCAGCGCGCTGGGCGCCCTGAACGGCTGGTCGCTGATCCAGGGCGAGCTGCCCGCCGCCATGGCGCGCGAGGGCGTCTTTCCCGCCTGGTTCGCCAAGACCTCGGCCAACGGCACGCCGGTGCGCGCGCACCTGGCCTCGAGCGTCCTGGTGACGATCCTGGTGCTGATGAACTACGCCAAGTCGATGGCCGACGCCTTCACCTTCATGGCCTTGCTGTCGACGACCGCGACCCTGTTCGCCTACCTCTTCTGTTCGCTGGCGGTGCTGCGCCTGCAGAGGCAGGGGCGCATGGTTCGCTCCAAGGCGCTGGGCGCCGTCGCCGGTCTTGGCGCGGTCTATTCGATCTGGACGTTCTATGGCGCGGGATGGTCGGTCACCTTCTGGGGCTTGGTGCTGCTGGCTGTCGGCGCGCCGGTCTACTGGCTGATGCGGAGAGCCGCCCGATGATCGCCCGCCTTCTTAGCGCCGCCGCCCTCGCAGCGCTGCTTCCGGCCGTCGCCTCAGCGCAGGTCTCCTACGTCCGCGCCGGCAAGCTGATCGACCCTCAGGCCGGCAAGGTGCTGACCGACCAGCTTCTCCGCATCGAGGGCGAGCGCATCGTTTCGGTCGGTCCGTGGAAGGGGGCGCCCGAGGACGGCCCCAAGGACGCCAAGGTCATCGACTGGTCAGGCCTGACCGTGCTGCCCGGTCTGATCGACATGCACACCCACATCGTCGATGACGAGCAGAGCGAGAACATCGCCCTGCCGCTGCTGCGCACCGCCGCCCAACAGGCCTATATCGGCGCGGGCCATGCGCGCTCGACCCTGATGGCGGGTTTCACCAGCGCGCGTGACGTTGGAACCTGGCGGGCGCTGGGCGACGCGGCCCTGCGTGACGCCATCAACGAAGGGCTGGTGCCCGGACCGCGCATGTCCGTCGCTGGGGCCTATGTCACCGCGCCGGGCGGGGGCGGGGAAATCACCGGCGTCGCGCCCGACGTGACGATCCCGGCTGAGATGCGACGCGGGGTGGTCGAGGACGCCGCCGACGTCCACAAGAAGGTTCGCGCCCTGCTGGTGGGCGGCGCCGACTTCGTCAAGCTGATCGCCACCGGCGCCGTCCTGACCGAGGGCACCGAGCCTGGCCAACTGGAACTGTCCGAGGACGAGATTCGCGCCGCTGTCGAAGAGGCCGCCAAGCGCGGAACCTATGTCACCGCCCACGCCCATGGCGCCGAAGGGATCAAGATCGCCGTCCGCGCCGGGGTCCGGTCGATCGAGCACGGCTCGCTGATCGACGACGAGGGGATCGCCCTGATGAAGGCCAAGGGGGCCTTCCTGGTGGCCGACATCTACAACGGCGACTTCATCGACACCTATGGCCGCGAGCAGGGCTGGCCCGAGGGCATGATCCGCAAGAATCGCGAGACCACCGACGCCCAGCGCGACGGCTTCCGAAAGGCGGTGAAGGCCGGGGTCAAGATCGCCTACGGCACCGACGCCGGCGTCTATCCGCACGGCTGGAACGCACGCCAGATGCCCTACATGGTCAAGTACGGCATGACGCCGATGCAGGCGATCCAGTCGGCGACCACGGTAGCGGCCGAGCTGATGGGCAAGACCGGCCAGGTCGGCTGCCATGCGCCCGGCTGCTACGCCGACCTGATCGCTGTGGCGGGTGATCCGGTGGCGGATGTTTCGGTGCTGACCAAGGTCGCGAAGGTCATGAAGGGCGGGACCGTGGTCAAGGACGACTAGAACGGCGGCTGGCGCGGCTCATGCATTGTGCGTCGCAGCGCAATTTCGTTGTGCGATAGCGAAACAACTGTCATGTCCGCGTGCGTAAGTGCATGCTGAGTTGTCCAAGGAGGTCGTCATGACCGAGAACCATTACTACGTCCGTCCCGTCGCCGGGGTGTGGCATGTGACCTGGAACGACTCGGCCGACCTGATCGGCGCCTACTCGTCGCAGCACGAGGCCGAGGCCCTGGCCCAGCTGCTGGCCCGCCACATGCGGGTGCAAGGCCGCAAGGCGGAAGTCCACACCTTCGAGGCCGAGGCGCGCACGCCGTCGTGGGGCCGCAACCGCGCGGCCAACCAGGTCGCCGTCGCCTAAATCCAGCCGTCGAGCGCGCGGGTCACGATCGCTCGCGCCTCGTCTGGACTGAACGTCGCGGGATCCAGGCAGAGTTCCAGCCACAGTCCGTCCACGCTCGCCGTCAGGGCGATGGCCGCCAGGCGCGTGTCACGCGCGCCGGCCTTGGCCAGCAAGACCTCCAGCCGCGCACGGAAGTCCGCGTACGAAGCGGCATGGATCGCGGCCATGCGCGGCTTGGTCCTGACTAGCGACCAGAAGCCGACCCAGGCGGCCAGCAGCCGCTCGTCCAGCACCGGCGGGGCGAAGCTGGCGCCCAGATAGGCCAGCAGCCGCGCACGGGGATCATCGCCCGCCGCCGCCAGCGCCGCGTCCAGCGCGCCGTCGATCCGCTGCGACACCGCCTCATAGGCCGCCGCGATCAGATCATCGACGCCCTCGAAATAGTGCCGCAACAGGCCCGGCGAGACCCCGGCCTCGGCGCAGATAGCGCGGACGCTGGTCCCACCCACGCCCTCGCGCGCCAGCACAGCCTCGGCGGCGGCGACCAAAGCCTGCCGGCGGACATCGGGCGCCTCGCGTGTGAAGGCGGCGCGGGTCATGGCGGTGAGCACCTTGCCAAAAAAGCCGTGTCATCCCGGAAGCGCGAAGCGCTATCCGGGACCCAGGGGCGGCTTCCCCGGCGGTTCCTCACCCCCTGGGTCCCGGCTCTCCGCTTCGCTACGGCCGGGATGACACGATGATCTTGCCGAGGTGATGAGCTCACCACCCCTCCGGCGGCCGGGGCAGACGACTTTCCGGGATCAGGGCCCGCATCTTGCGGCCGAAGCTGCGCAAAGACACCTCGCTGGTCGCCAGCGGACCGGCGGTGAAGGTGCGCGAAGCCATGCCCTGCTGCACGCGGGCCACCAGTTCGGTGTCCTCGGCGTTGACCTGGCGGTTGATGCGCCAATTCAGGTACCGGGCGGCCTTCATCTCGCGTCGCTCGTCGGGCAGGGCGTAGGCGATCTCGCGGATCATCGTCTGCTCGGCCGAGATCGGGATGAACTGCATGAAGTCCACCTGGTCCGGATAGATGTCGAAGGCGAAGTTCGGCCAGAGCTTGAAATAGGTCCACAGCCGCTTTCGGTCGTCCGGCAGGTGGGGAACGTCGGGCAGGAGGTCCTGATACAGACGCTCTGACGGGCTCTCTGAGGGCTCGTCGATCAGCTGGCCCCACATCTTGTCGACATAGGTCTCGGCCTCGACGCCGTAGCCCTTGCCAAACAGCCGGGTCAGGCCCGGATGGGCGACCGGGATGTGCAGGCCGTCGGAATAGTTGTCGCTGATGTTCTTCCAGTTCACTGCGCGCGGGCGCAGGGTGACCCGGCCGAACGGCTGCAGCTCCTCGAAGCGATAGTGGGCCACCTCGTCTTCATAGGGCGCCATCATGGTCGCGACCGAGGGCCCGTCGCCCTCGAGCCTAACAAAGACAAAGCCCCGCCAGACCTCGACCTCGATGGTCGCCAGACCCTCCTTGGCCATGTCGAGGGCGGGATAGTCGTCGCGCATGGGGACGCCGATCAGCCGGCCTTCCAGGTCATAGGTCCAGGCGTGGTAGGGGCAGACAATCCGTCCGCCGCAGCGGCCGACCGGACCGTCCAGCAGCCGCGCCCCGCGATGGCGGCACACATTGGCGAAGGCGCGCACGCCGCCCTCCTTGCTGCGCACGACCATCAGGCTTTCGCCGATGAAGTCGAAGGTGTGAAAGTCGCCGGCCTTGGGGATGTCGTTCAGATGGCAGACGATCTGCCACGACGGGCGGAAGACCTTGTCCTGCTCTTCCTTGAAGAACCGCTCGCTGGTGTAGATCCAGCCGGGCAGGCCCCAGTCGGACAGCGGGTCGTGGTTGGGAAGGGCGGTCATGGCGCCACCTTCTCCCCGATTTCCCCGGCGAATGCCGGGGCCCAGATCGTAAGGCTGTGAAGCGCCAAGCACGGCGAAAGCTCGGGATGAATCTGGGTCCCGGCATTCGCCGGGAAGGTCGGATGTTGAGCCATCACCGCCCCACCACCGACAGCTTCACGGCCGTGGCGAAGTCCTTGTCGCGCAGGATCTCGCGGGCGGCGTTGCGGCCCGGATTGCCCGAGACGCCGCCGCCGGGGTGCGTGCCCGCGCCGCACATGTAGAGGCCCGCGATCGGGGCGCGGTGGCTGGCGTGACCCAGCAGCGGGCGGGTGGCCCACAGCTGATCCAGCGACATGTGGCCGTGCATGATGTCGCCGCCGATCAGGCCGAACTTCCGCTCCAGATCCAGCGGCGACAGGATCATCCGGCCCAGCACCGAGGCCTTGAAGCCCGGCGCCCACTGGTCGACCGTATCGATGATCAGGTCGGCGGCGGCTTCGCGCGCGTCGTCCCAGGAACGACCATCGGGCAGCTCCGGCGCGAACTGCTGGCAGAACAGGCTGGCCACGTGCTGGCCTGGCGGGGCGAGGCTGGTGTCCAGGCTGGACGGGATCAGCATCTCGACGATCGGGGCCCTGCTGATCCCCTCGCCCTTGGCGTCGCGATAGGCCGCGTCCATGTAGTCGAGGCTGGGGGCGATCACGATGCCCGACTGGTGGTGCTCGGCGGTCTCCTTGCCGGGCAGGCAGGTGAAGCTGGGCAGCTCCGAGAGGGCCACGTTCATTCGGAAGGTGCCCGAGCCGTTCTTGTAGCCGTCGACCGCCTTGCGGAAGTCCGGCGTCAAAGCCGAGGGCGGGACAAGCTTCTTGTAGAGCAGGGCCGGATTGACGTTGGCGCTGACGATCGGCGCCATGATCTGGCGGCCGTCGACCAGCTGCACGCCGGCGGCTTTCCCGCCGTCGATGTGGACGCCCTCGACCGGGGCGTCGAGCAGGATCTCGACCCCGGCCGCCTCGCAGGCCTTGGCCATCGCTTGGGTGATCGCGCCCATGCCGCCGACGGCATGACCCCAGGCGCCCTTCTTGCCATTCACCTCGCCGAAGGTGTGGTGCAGCAGCACATAGGCCGACCCTGGCGTGTCGGGGCTGGCGAAGTTGCCGACCACGGCGTCGAAGCCGAAGGCGGCCTTGACCGGCTCGCTCTCGAACCAGCCGTCCAGCACGTCGCGGGCGCTCTTGGTGAACAGGTCCAGCAGGTCGCGCTTGCGTTGACGCGACAGGAAGGCCAGCCGGCCGCCCTGACGCAGCGCGCGCAGCAGGCCGGGCAGACCATCGCCGAGGTTCGGCGGGGTTTCCTGGGCCAGATCGCGCAGGATGTCGCCGATCTCGTCCAGCATGGCGTAGTAGGCAGGTAGCACCTCGGCGTCGCGCCGGCTGTACTTGCGGAACTCCTCCTGGGTGCGCTCCAGGCCGCCGCCCAGCTTGATGTACTTCTCGTCGCTAATTGGCAGGAAGTTCGAGATCGGCCGTTCCAGGAAGGTCAGGCCCAGCTCGCGCAGGCCCATGTCGGCGATCACGCGCGGGTTCAGCAGACTAACCGTGTAGCTAGCCACCGAGTTGCGGAAACCGGGGTGGAACTCCTCGGTCACCGCCGCGCCGCCCACGACGCCCCGCGCCTCGCAGACCGTGACCTTTAAGCCCGCCTTGGCCAGGTAGAAGGCGCAGACCAGGCCGTTGTGGCCTCCGCCGATAATGACCGCGTCGCGGGTCTGGGTGACCGCCATGATGTGCTCCCCCTCAGGATGGGGAGAGTGTTGCTATACGATCGTATAATAGGCAATAGCGATGCCGCAAATCCTCCCCCTAGCGGGGGAGGTGTCCGCAAAGCGGGCGGAGGGGGAACTCATGCCGACCCTGCCTCTTCCCCCTCCGTCGTCTCTTCGAGCCGACACCTCCCCCTTCAGGGGGAGGATTTGCATCAAACCGCCTCCGCCTTCCCCCGCGCCGTCAGCCAGTACATCACCGGCGTCGCCACGCGGCTCAGCAGGGTGCTGGTGATCAGGCCGCCGATGATGGCGATGGCCAGCGGCGAGTAGAGGCCCGAGCGCTCAAGGGCTAGCGGCAGCAGGCCGCCGATCGCCGTCACCGAGGTCAGCAGCACGGGCAGGAAGCGGACCTCGCCGGCCTTCTCGATGGCGTCGTGCAGGTTCATGCCCTCGCGCCGCAGCTGCTCGGTGAAGTCGACCAGCAGGATCGAGTTCTTGATCTCGATGCCGATGAGCGCAATCAGGCCGATCGTGGCGGTGAACGACAGCGAGTTGCCGGTCAGGGCCAGGGCCAGCACCGCGCCGAACACACCGAACGGGATGATGCCGGCGACCACCAGGGCGGTCTTGAACTTCTGGAACTCCAGGACCAGCACCGCCAGGATGCCGAAGATCGCCACCAGCACCGCCGCGCCGAGGCCTGCGAAGCTCTCCGACTGCGCCTCGGCTTGGCCGCCCAGCGACAGGCGATAGCCCGGCGGCATGGGAACGTCCTTCTCCAGGCGCTGAACGACATCCTCGGTCACCTTGGCCGTCAGATAGCCGGTCGCGACATAGCTGGTCACCGTGACCGTCCGCTCACGGTCGAAGCGGTCGATGCGGGCGGGGCTGGACCGCAAGGTCGGGGTGGCGATCGCGCCC
This sequence comes from Caulobacter sp. SL161, assembly GCF_026672375.1. Classification (GTDB taxonomy): domain Bacteria; phylum Pseudomonadota; class Alphaproteobacteria; order Caulobacterales; family Caulobacteraceae; genus Caulobacter. The sequence continues at coordinate 3,801,467 of NZ_JAPPRA010000001.1, read as the reverse complement.
AGCGGCGCGGCCTCGCCCTCGGCGGTGGGGACATAGACGCCGTTCAGGGCCGACAGCGGATTGCGCGCCGCCCCGTCCACCTGCGCCGTCGGCAGGCGCACCCGCACGGCGTAGTCGTCGCCGTCGGGATCGCGGAAACGCGCGGCCTCTTCGCCCGACAGCGCCAGGCGGGTCACGCGGCGAGCCGCGCCGGCCGGCACGCCCAGGGCGGCAGCCTTGGCCTCGTCGACGCCGAGATCAAGGTCCGTACGGTCCAGGCGCATCGGGTTGCTGACGTCGCGCGCGCCGGGCGTGTCCTTGAGCACCGCCTCGGTCCGCGCGGCCAGGGCCTTCAGCACGTCGAGGTTCTGGCCGGTGATGCGGATGGCGATCGGCGCGTCGATCGGCGGGCCATTTTCGAAGGCCACCACGGTGATGCGCGCGCCGGGATACTTGGCGAAGTCAGCCCGCAGGCTATCCAGCACCTTTTTCGCTCTGGCCGGGCTTCCAGGCTTCGAGGCTGGCATAGACCTCGGCGAAGCTGTTGGAGCTTTCGCGCTGGCTCTTGTTGTAGAAGATCTGCGGATTGCCGCGGCCCAGATTGCTGGCGCGCCAGAGGATGTCGGGCTCCTTGGCCAGACGCGCGTCGACGAAGCGCAGGGCCTGGTCGGTGCGGGCCAGGGAGGCGCCGTCGGGCGTCTCGATCCGGATCAGGAACTGGGGCGTCTCGGCCGGCGGGAACAGCGAGCTGCCGATCACCTTCAACAGCGGTACGGTGGTGGCGCACAGGGCCAGCATCAGCGCCAGGGCCAGCCAGGGCCGCGCCAGCGAGGTGTGCAGGACAGGGCGGTAGAAGCGTTGGATGCCGCCGTTCACGGCCCGTAGCAGGGCGTTGCCTTCCGGGTCGGAGTGCTTGTCGAGGATCCGGCTGGCCAGGAACGGGATGATGGTCAGCGACACCAGCAGCGATGCGCCCACCGTGCACAGCTGGACCGTCACCGGCAGCGACTTGATGTAGGCGCCCGAGCCGGCGGGCAGGGCCATCAGTGGCAGGAAGGCCAGCATCAGCGTCGCCGTGCAGCCCACGACCGCCAGACCGATCTGGCGCGCGCCGTTGACGGCCGCCTCGGTGCGTTCCTCGCCCTCGCGGATACGCCGGGCGATGTTTTCGGTGATGACGATACTGTCGTCGACCAAGAGGCCCAGCGACAGCACGAAACCGGCGATCGACAGCTGGTTCAGGGTGAAGCCGAACGCCTGCAGCAGCGACAGGCCGATCAGCAGGCTGAGCGGGATCGACACCATCACCACCACGCCGGCGCGGGGGCCCAGCGGTAGCAGGGTGATCAGCACCAGGACGAGCGCGATGCCAAAGTCGCGGAACAGGTTCTTGAGGCGATGCTTGACGTTCTCGGCCTGGAAGAAGGCGCGCTCCAGCTTCACCCCGGCGGGCAGGGCGCGCTCGTACTCGTCGAGGACCTTGCGCACCTCCTGGGTGATCTTGGCGACGTCCTGACCGTCCTTCTGCTTGACGGTGACGAACACGGCCCGCTTGCCGTTGAAGCGGGCGACGTGGGTGGGCTCCTGCTGGGCCCAGGCGATGGTGGCGACGTCCGAGACGCGCACCACCTTGCCGCCGATCGAGCGCACCGGCGTGTCGCCGATGGTCTTCAAGTCGCGGAAGGCGCCGCCGGACTTGACGTTGAAACGCCGCTCTCCGGCTTGAACCGCGCCAATCGGCGCTTCCGCCCCGGCCGCGCGCAGGGCGTCGGTCACGGCGGTGGCGGGCAGTTTCAGGGCCGACAGCCGGGCCAGATCCAGCGTGACCTGCACGTCTGACGGCGGCGCGCCCCAGTAGTGGTCCTCGCGCACGCCGGGCACGCGGTCCAGCCGTTCGCGCAGGCGGTCGGCCACCTTCTCCAGGCGGCGCATCGGCAGGGTGTCGCTGGTCAGGGCCACCTGCACGACCGACACCTCGGTGGTGCGGGCGCGCTGGATGTCGAGGCGGGCCAGGCCTGCAGGCAGGTTGCCCCGGATCGCGTTCACCTCGCGCACGACCTGGTCGTACTTGCGCTCAGGATCGACGTCCCAGGTGAAGTGCACCGAGACGACGGCCGCGCCGTCCAGACTGACAGACTCGACCTTTTCGATGTTGTCGAGACCATCGACGGCGTCCTCGATGGGATCGACGACCAGCTGCTCCATCTCCGATGGCTCGGCGCCGGGTAGGACGGCTCTGACGATGACGATCGGGATCGGGAAGTGCGGATCTTCCGAGCGCGGAATGCTGGTGAAGGCGTTGATGCCCAGCATCACCAGCAGGCCAAAGGCCACCAGCGTGAACTGCCAGCGGCGGACCGCGAAGGTCGAGAGGTCGAACTTCACGGCCTAGCGCCCCAGCCGGGTGGGATCGACGACGGCCACACTCTCGCCGTCGGAGACGAAGCCGGCGCCGGCGGTGATGACCTGGGCGCCGTTCGGCAGGCCCGAGACCAAGGCGTCGTCGCCGTCGAAGCCGCCAAAGCCTACGGCCGTGCGCCGGGCCTTGCCGCCGTCGACGCGGAAGACGAAGGCGCGCTGGCCATTGGCCTCCAGCACCGCTTCGGCGGGCACGCGGGCATAGGTCGTGACGACGCCGGGCGCGGCGCGGACGCTCAGCGTGGCGTGGGCCACCTGACCGCTGCGCAAGGCCGAGGGCGGCGCGGAAAGCTCGATCTCGACCAGGATCGCGCCGGTGCGGGTGTCGGCGGCCTCGCCCACCCGAGTGACGCGTCCGTTCAGGGTGGTCTCGCCGATCTCATCGACCTTGACCGTGGCGGGATCGCCGACCCGGATGCGGGCCGCGTCGCGGGCCGCCAGAGGCAGGCGCAGCACGAGCGGGCTGGTCAGGTCGGCGACCCGCGCCACCACCTGGCCGGCGCCGACCACCTCGCCCGCCTGGGCGCGGCGCTCCAGCACGACGCCCGAGACTGGCGAAACCAGATTGGCCCAGCGCCGGTCGAAGCGGGCGGCGTCATAGGCGGCCTGGGCCGACTTCAGCGTGCTGGTCCGGTCATCGATACGCTGACGGCTGACATAGCCCTTTTCGAACAGCACTTTGTCGCGCTCGAGGTCTCGACGCACGCGCTCAAGATCGGCCTGCGTCTGTTGCTGGCGGGCGTCGACGCCGGCCGGGTCGATGGCGGCGATGAGTTGACCGGCCCGGACATTGTCGCCGGCCTCGATCTTCATGGTCGTCAGCACGCCGGGGATCCGGAACGACAGCGCCATCTCGCGGCGACGCTCCAGCGTCCCGGCGCCTGCCACGACGCCGGCGGCGTCAGGGGCGGCGACGCGAGCAGCCTCGACCGGCGTCGGCGGGGCCGGAGCATCGGTTTCGGTCTTGCCGCCACAGGCGCTCAACGTCGCCGCCAGGAGGAGGGCCGCCAGGGGAGGGAGCGGGGTCCGCCACATAAGCTGTTCCAAATCAATCAGCGATAAGTTATCAGTGATTGATAACATCGTATTGTCAAGCTGGCGTGACGAAGCCTAGGACGTTTTGCATGAAGTCACCCAAGACCCGTTCGCCCCGAAAGCCCAAGGGCCATGGGGGCGAGCGCCGCGAGGAGATTCTCGACGCGGCGTTGACCCTGTTCAGTCAGAAGGGCGTTCAGGCCGTCTCGACCCGGCAGATCGCCGAGATCGCGGGGATCTCGCAACCGGCGCTCTACGCCTATTTCGCCACCAAGGACGACATCGCCGCCGAGCTCTGCGTGCGGGCCTTCGCCATCCTGGGTCAGCGCATGGAAGAGGCGCGCGTCGGCTACACGCCCACGGCCGAGAACTTCGAGCGCTGCCTGCGCGTCTATATCGACTTCGGCCTCGACCACCCGGATGCTTATCGGGTGGCCTTCATGCTGGAAAAGAGCGTCGATGGCTCGTTCCTGGAAAAGACCGGTGGCCGGCCCATGATCGCGGGTCAGGCGGTTTTCGCGGTGTTCGCCGAGATCGTGGCCCAGTTCCACGCCCGCGGCGAAACGGTCAGCGATGACGCCGTCGCCGCAACCCAGTCGCTGTGGGCGGGTCTGCACGGCCTGGTGTCGCTGCTGATCGCGCGCCCGGAGTTTCCCTGGGTGGACCGCGAGCAACTGATCGCCACCCATGTGGCGATGCTGCGCAAAGGCGCGTTGAAGTAAGCCCTGTGCTTCTCTAGATGAGCGCCTCGTTCTCTCGGCCCACGCTCTCTCGGGAAGGATCCCCCATGGCCAAGCTCCTGCCGCTCCAATCGTTCAGCCTGCAGGAGACCGAGGACGGCTACCGTCTGCTGGTCTCGGCCATCGGCGGCGAGTCGCTCTACGTCTCGATCACGCCCGACCAGATGGACGACATCATCGACAGCCTCGAGAACGCCATGGGCGGCGAGGCGGACGGGACCGAGGCCGAGGACGACGACGGCTTCTAGGGGGCGCTCAGCGTCGCGAGCGCCTTCAAACCCTGCGTCAACGCGGCGCGCTTGGCCGTCGCGCCCAAGGATACTCGCAGGCCTTCACCGGTAACGCCGGGCGCCCGAAACGCGTCCGCCCCTACCAGCGCCAGGCCCCGCTCGCGCGCCGCCGCCGGCGCTTCCGCGTCCGCCAGCCAGACATGCAGACTTTCGGCGCCGCCGACCGCGCGCGGCAGCAGGTTCGCCGCCAGGGCCCGGCGCGCCGTAGTCTCGGACCGCACGCCCGCCAGAACCTTGGCCGCTACGCCGTCGCGGATCCATTGGGTGACGATCCCCGCCATCAGCGGCGCCGGCATCTGGGCGATCGCATGCAGCGCCTGGGCGAAGCCCTCGGCGCGTCCGGGCGGGGCCACGACATAGGCCAGGCGCAGGCCCGGCGAGAGCGCCTTGGCGGTGGTGGCCACGTGGTAGACCCCTTCGGGCCACAGCGCGGCCAGGGCGGGGGCGGGCGGGGCCGGCAACAGCCCATAGGCGTCGTCCTCGAGGATGGTCACGCCGGCCGCCCGCGCGATCTCGATCACGGCGGCGCGACGCGCGGGGCTCATCGTGGCGGCGGTCGGATTCTGGAACGTTGGAGTGCAGCAGATCAGGCGCGGGCCATGCTGCGCCACAAGCTGCGCCAGCGCCTCGGGCTGCAGGCCTTCGTCGTCGAGCGGGCAGGCCACCAGGGTCAGGCCTCGTCGCCGCGCGGTCACCAGCAGGCCCGGATAGGTGAAGGCCTCGACGATGATCGTATCGCCGAGCGCGGTCAGGTGATCCAGCAGGGCCGACAGGGCGGTCTGGGCGCCGCCCGTCACAACCACGCGCCCCGGATCGACCGGGCCCAGGGTCGGCGCCAGCCACGCCGCGCCCGCGCTGCGCTGGGCCAGCGAGCCGGCTCCCGGGTGATAGGCCATCAGGGTGGCCGGTTCCGTCCGCGCCAGGATGGCGCGGGTGGCGTCCTGCAGAAGACCCGCCAGATTCAGTCCCTGCGGGGGGGGCGGCAGGTTCATCGAGAGGTCGATGAGGCCGGCCTCGTCTTCATTGATCCGTAAGCGGATAAATGTGCCGCGACCGGCGGTTCCTTCGACCAGGCCGCGCTCGCGGGCCAGGCTGTAGGCGCGGGTCACGGTGGTGAAATCCACGCCGATCAGTCGCGCGATCTCGCGCTGGGCGGGGATCTGGTCGCCGGCCTGCAGCTCGCCCTCGGCCACCGCCGCCTCCAGCGCCAGGGCGATCCGTCGGTAGGCCGGGCCATCGAACGCTTCCACGCGCCGCAGCCACGCGGCGGCTGGATTCGGCGATCCCTTAGTTGCGGGCATGGCGGCATATCCATACATTGAATGCGAAATGTATGGATCAATCGCGCGATTGTAGGAAGGGCTTTTCATGGCCGAGGCCAGCTATCCCAACGCTCCGACCCCGATCCGGGCCGGCCTGAAATGCTGCTGTCCCCGCTGTGGCGAGGGTAAGCTCTTCCAGGGTTTCCTGAAGCTGGCGCCGGCCTGCGAGCGCTGCGGCCTGGACTATGGCTTTGCCGATCCCGCCGATGGTCCCGCGTTCTTTGTGATGAGCGGCGTCGGCATCCTGGTGACCGCCGTCTTCGCCTGGGTCGAGGTCGTCTATCGCCCGCCGATGTGGGTGCATCTGGTCACGGTGTTCCCCGGCTTCCTGCTGGGGTGCCTGGCGACCCTGCGCCCGGTTAAGAGCTGGCTGGTCGCCGCGCAGTACATCAACAAGGCCGAGGAGGGCCGGTTCGAGAGTCTCGGCCGCCACGACTTCGATTCGCGGCGGCTTTAGCCGGGCTACTTCAGCAGCAGCTGCCCGCGCCGGCTCAGCTCGTCCTTGATCTTGCCGGCGGCCATGCCCAGCAGGCCGGGCAGGGAGAGGTCCAGGCGCGCATGGTCATCCAGCACCTGGACCACGCCGGTGATCGTCTGGCCCATGGCCACGGCCGAGAAGTTCAGCACGTCGCCCGCCCAGCTCTGGGAAAAGCGCGCCGCGTCGCCGCCGGGGATCTGGCCGGCCAGTTGCGAGAGGCCTTCTTCCAGGCGCCGTTTGGCCTCGGCCGCGCCCAGCTGGTGGGGAATGTTGATGCTGACGGTCTTGGCCATGGAATCCTCTTCAATCGACATCGCTGAAATGCGGGCGCAGCGCGGCAAGTTCAATACGTCCGTTTCTGGCGTATGGTCCAGCCAAGGTCGTCTGCATCAGATGAGGGACGACGACATGACCGACTTCGCCATGACCCAGCCGTTCGCCGCGCCGCGCCGGTCCGCCCGCTTCGTGCGTCCGGGTCGTCCAGGCGGCCTTTGGGGCGCGGTCCATTACGCCGGCGTGCTGCTGGTCTGGCTCATGCTGTTCGTGGTCGACCGGCCCCTTGCCCTGAAGGTGATGGCCGAGCGCCGCGCCGACTCGCCGATCCCGCGTCACTGGGGCTGGTAGAGGCCGGCGAACGGCGCCATCCCTGCGGTCATGTCGATCGCCGTTTCCGTCCGCCCGGTCTCGCATCCGCTGAAGGCCCCGTTCCGCATCTCGCGCGGGGTCAAGACCGCCGCCGAGGTGGTTGAGGTGATCGCGCGGGGCGATGGCCATGTCGGTCGCGGCGAGAGCGTGCCCTATGCGCGCTACGGCGAGACGGTGGAGAGCGTCCTGGCCCAGCTGGCGCCGGTCCTCGCCGCCGAGGACGTGGAGGCCGCCTGCGCCGCCCTGCCGCCGGGCGCGGCCCGCAACGCGCTCGACCTGGCGCTTTGGGACCTGCGGGCGCGGCGCACCGGGGTCAGCGTCGCGAAGGCGACGGGCCTTGCCATCCCCAGCGACCTCGTCACCGCCGTCACCGTTAGCCTCGACACCCCTGAGGCCATGGGCGCCGCCGCGTGCGCGGTCGCTGACGCGCCGCTGATCAAGATCAAGCTGTCGGCCGAAGACCCCGCCGCGCGTCTGCGCGCCGTGGCCGCTGCGGCGCCGCATTCTCGCTTCATCGTCGATCCCAACGAGGGTTGGACCTTCGAAATCCTGAGCGACCTGAAGCCGCTGCTGGCCGACCTGCCCATCGCTCTTGTCGAGCAACCCTTGCAGGCCGGCGAGGACCAGGCGCTGGAGGGCTGGGATCCGCCCTTCACGGTCTGCGCCGATGAGAGCGTGCATGTCGGCGGCGATCTGGCCGCCCTGCGCGGGCGCTATTCGGCGGTGAACCTGAAGCTGGACAAGACCGGCGGCCTGACCGAGGCCGTGGCCATGCTCAAGGCGGCCCGCGCTCTGGATTTTCAGGTGATGACGGGCTGCATGGTGGCGTCGTCCCTGGGCGTCGCGCCGGCGCTGCATCTGGGCGGCGCCAGCGATTTCGCCGACCTCGACGGGCCCTGGTGGCTGGCGGTCGATCACCCCGGCGGCCTGCGGGTGGAGCGTGGGCGGATCACGCCGCCGCAGCTGGGTTTCTGGGGGGATGGAGCGGACGGGGAAGGGCTATGGCTCTAAATCCTCCCCCTGTGGGGGAGGTGGTCGCATAGCGACCGGAGAGGGGAGGAGGCAGGCGCCTCAGACCTTCCCCCTCCGTCGCCTGCGGCGACACCTCCCCCGCTAGAGCCCTTTAGCTTTAGATGGAATCATCTAAAGCGTTTGAAAGGGCTATAAGTGTTTGATTTTATAGCCTGTTTATCTGGTTTAGATGGTTTCATCTAAACCAGACAGGCTCTAGGGGGAGGATTTAATCCGCGTATTCCCCGTATCGACACCGCCTTCGCACGACCCACACCGCACCACCGGCTCCAGCCGAGCGCCGCAACGATGTGTCAGGATTTCCGGTGGACCCTCGTTTCCTGACAACCACTTGTCGCCCCAGGTCATCAGGGCGGCGATCAGGGGGAAGAGATCGCGACCCTCGGTGGTAAGCCGGTATTCCCAGCGCTCAGGCTTTTCCTGGTAGCGGACCTTCTCGAGCATGTGGCGCGCCACCAGCCGTTCGAGGCGGTCGGTCAGGATGTTGCTGGCGACCTTCAGTTCGTCCTGGAAATCCTTGAACCGGCGCAGGCCATAGAAGGCGCCGGCGACCACGTGGGCGGTCCAGCGGTCGCCCAGCACCTCGATCCCGCGCTCCAGCATCGGATGCAGCGCCTCGCCGCCGACGTCGTCATGGCTGGCGCGGCGCGAGTGCCGGGCGCGCGGAGCGGGCTCGAGGCCAGCGCCCGGACCCGGCGACAGGGTGATGTCGCGGACTTTCACCGCCTCGCCGCAGCCCGCGCAGCACAGGATCGGCTTCAGCGGCTGACCGCAGGTCGTGTGGACGATCTGATGCGAGGGGCAGGTGGGATCAAAGCGCCAGCGCATCTCCCAGCCCAGCAGCATCAGCGCCGAGTCGTAGAGGTCGCGACCCATCGGCGTCAGGCGATATTCAGAGCGGGGCGGTCGGTCCTGATAGAGCCGACGCGCCAGCACGCCGCCGGTCTCCAGGCGCTTGAGGCGATCGGTCAGCAGCGAGCGGGCCACGCCGGTCATCTCGACGAAGCCGTCGAAGCGCTTAACGCCCATGAAGGCCGCGTAGAGCACGAGCAGGGTCCAGCGGTCGCCGATCAGGTTCAGCGCGCGGGCGGCTGAACTGCGGCGCACCAGCGCTGTCCGGGCAGGGTCTGGAGCCGTCGGCGGGACCATGGCGGGCTTGGTGGAGCGTTTCGGTCTGACAAGTCAATGTTCGACGACGGCGTGGACTCCGGACAAGTCGCTTGTATAATCGGACTAACTAGAACAAGCGGGGTGGAGCCATGGTCTACGTACTGGGCGGCTGGCAGAGCGATTTCGCCGCCAACTGGAGCCGCGAGGGCCGTGAACTGGCCGACGCCTTCGCCGAAGCGGTGGGCGAGGGCCTTGCCGCTGTCGATCTTGATCCCGAGGACGTCGAGACCGGCCATGTCGGCAACTTCGCCGCCGAGCTGTTCGCTGGCCAGGGCCACCTGGGCGGCATGTTCGGCCTCGTACATCCGGCGTTCGACGGCCTGCCGACCGCACGCCACGAGGCGGCCTGCGCTTCTGGCAGCATCGCCATCCTCGCGGCGGCCGCCGAGATCGAGGCGGGGCGCTATGACCTGGCCTGCGTGGTCGGCGTCGAGCAGATGCGCAACGTGCCCGGCCAGAAGGCGGCCGAGAACCTGGGCAGCGCCGCCTGGGTCGGACACGAGTTCCAGGACGCGCGCTTCCTGTGGCCGCGCGCCTTCTCCGACCTGGCCGACGAGTACGACCGCCGCTATGGGCTGAAGTACGAACACCTGATGGGCATCGCCGAGGTCAACTTCGCCAACGGCAAGCGCAATCCCAACGCCCAGACCCGCGGCTGGAACTTCGGGCCCGACGCCTTCACCGCCGATGACGTCGCCAATCCGGTGGTCGAGGGGCGCACGCGCAAGCAGGACTGCGGCCAGGTCACCGACGGTTCGGCCGTGATCTTCCTGGCCTCGGAAAAGCGCGCCCGCGCCTATGCCGACAAGCGCGGGATCGCGCTTGAGAGCATTCCCCGCATCAAGGGCTGGGGCCATCGCTCGGCGCCGCTCAGCTATGCGCGGAAGATCGAAGCCAGCCGCGACCAGGATTATGTCTTCCCGCAGGTGCGCCGCGCCATTCTCGACGCCCGCGCCCGGGCCGGGATCGCGCCCGACGTCTCGGGCCTGGACGCGGTCGAGACCCACGACTGCTTCACCGCCACCGAATACATGGCCATCGACCACCTGGGCCTCACGGCCCCTGGCGAGAGCTGGAAGGCCGTCGAGAACGGCGACATCGCCATTGGCGGCAAGCTGCCGATCAATCCCTCAGGCGGCCTGATCGGCACGGGCCATCCGGTCGGCGCCACCGGCGTGCGCATGGTTCTGGACGCCTGGAAACAGACCACCGGCCAGGCCGGCGACTATCAGGTCGAGGGGGCCAAGACGGTGCAGACCCTGAACATCGGCGGGTCCACAACCACGACCGTGAGCTTCGTCGTGGGAACGTGATTTGAAATCCTCCCCCGCGATGCGGGGGAGGATCAACCAAAACACCCCACCACCCGTATCATCCGCATCTTCCGCCAGAGCCGCTCATGCCCATCCTCACCATCCTCGCTGTCAACGCCGCCGTATCGGCGGTCGCGTTCCTCGCCCTCTGGGCCGTCAGTCTGCGGACGAAGGACGTCAGCTTCATCGACGCCTGGTGGGGCCCCAGCATGGCCTTGCTGGCCTGGAGCACCCTGCTGCAGGGCCAGCACACGCCGCATGGCCTGCTGCTGACGGGGCTCTGCACCCTGTGGGCCGCGCGGCTGGGGCTCTATCTCTTGTGGCGCTGGCGCAAGCACGGCGCGGATCGCCGCTATGTCGCGATCTTCGCCCACTATGAGAAGACCAAGCGCTGGAACTTCGCCACGACGTCTCTGATCATCGTGTTCGGCCTTCAGGCGGTGCTGAGCTACTTCGTCGCCCTCCCGGTGCAGCTTGGGCAGGGGCCGGGCGTGCTGGGCGGTCTGGCCTATGCCGGCGCGGCCCTGACGATCGTTGGCATCCTGTTCGAGACCATCGGCGATGCTCAACTGACCGCCTTCAAGGCCAATCCCGACAACGCCGGCAAGGTCATGGACAAGGGCCTGTGGCGCTATACCCGCCATCCGAACTATTTCGGCGACGCCTGCGTCTGGTGGGGTCTTTATCTGATCGCCGCCGAGACGGGCCTGGGCGCCTGGGCCCTGCCGGGTCCGCTGCTGATGACCTTCCTGCTGACCAAGTGGAGCGGCGTGCCGACCACCGAAGGCAAGATGCGCAAGAGCAAGCCGGGCTATGAGGAGTACGTCGCGCGGACCAGCGGGTTCGTGCCGTGGTTTCCGAAGAAGGTATAAGAAAATCCCTCTCCTTCTGGGAGAGGGAGGGGCCCGACGCGAAGCGGCGGGAGGGTGAGGGGTTACGCCGGCGACTGGACAGCCGGCACGCCGTCAGACTCCACAACCCCTCACCCCAACCCTCTCCCAATGGGAGAGGGAGCTTTAAGCCCCCAGCTTCCCGATCAAAGCCATGGCCGCCGCAGGATTCCGCACCTTGGCCCCCGCGATGAAGTAGGCGAACACGTCGCCGCGTTCGGCCCACTGGCGCGTCTGGGCGACTACCCCATCCAGCTCCTCCGACGTCATGCCCGTCGGCTCGTCCTCGCGGCTGCACATCAGGCGGGCGTAGGTGAAGTCGGCGGTCGGCTGGTCTATGCGCGGCCATTCGGGCGCCTCGTCGTCGACGGCGTAGACGATGGCCACGCCGTACTGGGCGCAGAGGTCGTAAAACTGCTGGCAGGCGAAGGTGGGGCTGCGCACCTCCATGGCGTGGCGCAGGCGAACGCCCTTCTGCTCCTTCGGCAGCAATTTAAGAAAACCCTCGAAATCCGCCGGATCGAACTTCTTGGTCGCCATGAATTGCCAGTTGATCGGACCAAGCTTGGGGCCCAGCTCTTCCAGGCCCTGGGACAGGAATTTCTCCAGCGAGTCGTTGTTTTCCGACAGCACCCGGCGGTTGGTGCAGAAGCGGCTGGCCTTGACCGCGAACACGAAGTCGTCCGGCGTCTCGTCGCGCCACTTCATCCAGCTGTTGGGCTTGAAGGTCGAATAGTAGGTGCCGTTGATCTCGATGCTGGTCAGCTTGGACGAGGCGTATTTCAGCTCGTCCTTCTGCTTCAGATCATCGGGATAGAAGGTCCCGCGCCAGGGCTCGAACGTCCAGCCGCCGATGCCGGTTCGGATCTTGCCCATGTGCGCTTGTTCCCCTCTTGTTCACGCGAAAACTAGGCGAGGTTTCACCGCGCGTCGAGACCGAAAATCCTCTCCCCGTGGGAGAGGTGTCGGCGCAGCCGACGGAGAGGGGAGAGGCCGGCTCGGCAGGACTTCCCCCTCCGGTCGCTGCGCGACCACCTCCCCCGCTAGGGGGAGGATTTTGGGGTCAACACTCCACCCGGTTCACCGACAGGCCCACCGCCAGGCCCCCCATCGAGGTTTCCTTGTAGATCTCGTTCATGTCCTCGCCGGTGCGCTTCATCGTGGCGATGACCTTGTCGAGCGACACCGAGTGCTGGCCATCGCCCAGCAGGGCCAGGCGGGCGGCGTCGATGGCCTTGATGGCGCCCATCGCGTTGCGCTCGATGCAGGGGATCTGGACCAAGCCGCCGATCGGGTCGCAGGTCAGGCCGAGGTTGTGCTCCATGCCGATCTCGGCGGCGTTCTCGATCTGGGCGTTGGTCCCGCCCAGCGCTGCCGCCAGGCCCGCCGCCGCCATCGAGCAGGCCACGCCCACCTCGCCCTGGCAGCCGACCTCGGCGCCGCTGATCGAGGCGTTCATCTTGTAGAGCGCGCCGATCGCGGCCGCGGTGAGCAGGAACGTGCGGATCTGTTCGGGCGTTCCCTTGTGAAATCGGACGAAGAACCGCAGCACGGCCGGAACCAGGCCCGCCGCGCCGTTGGTCGGGGCGGTGACGACGCGGCCGCCGGCAGCGTTCTCTTCGTTGACCGCCATGGCCCACAGGTTGACGAAGTCCATCGCCGCCAGAGGGTCGCTCATCTGGCGCTCCATCCGCCCCAGGATGGTCTGATGTATCTGGCGGGCCCGGCGCTTGACGGTGAGGCCGCCCGGCAGGACGCCCTCTTGGCGCATGCCGCGATCGATGCAGGCCTCCATGGCGCCGAAGATGCGGTCGAGGCCGGCGTTCATCTCGCCCTCGCCCATCCGCGCGCGCTCGTTGGCGGCCATGACCTCGGCGATGGAGAGGCCCGCCTGCTCGGCGCGATCCAGCAGGTCAGCGGCGCTCTCGAACGGGAAGGGGATGGCGGGACCGTCCTCAGGCGGAGCGTTGCGGCCCATCTCGCGCTCGTCACGGACAAACCCGCCGCCAATCGAGAAGTAGGTGCGCTCGGCCAGGACCTGGCCGGCCTTGTCATAGGCGGCGAAGGTCAGGGCGTTCGGATGCTGCGGCAGGCGCTCATGGCCTAGCCAGGCGATGTCTCGCGCCGCGTCGAAGGCGATATCGACCTCACCGCCCAGCTTCAGCGACTGACTAGCCTGACAGTCCAGCAGCGCCGCTTCGCCCGCGTCGGGATCCAGCTCGGCTGGCACGAAGCCCATCAGGCCCAGGATCACCGCGCGATCGGTGGCGTGGCCGCGACCGGTCAGGGCCAGGGAGGCGTAGAGCCGCGTCTCCACCCGCGCGACGGCGGCCAGTTTGCCGGCGTCGCGCAGGCGGCCGATGAACAGCACGGCGGCCGTCATCGGCCCCATGGTGTGGCTGCTCGACGGGCCGACGCCGAGTTTGAAGAGGTCGAAGACGGAGGCGGTCATGGGGTAAGGTCGCAAACTCAAGGTGTCATCCCGGGCGGAGCGAAGCGCAGACCCGGGACCTCGGAAAGCGCGGAGCTTCCTGCGGTCCCGGCTCGGCGCGCTGCGCGCTTGGCCGGGATGACAGTTACCAACGCCTACTTCCGCTCAGCCTTGCTGGCGTCGCGCGTGGCCTTGAACTCGGCGCCTTCGCCCCATTCGGGCCAGCGGGTCGAGCCGGCCAGGTCGCGGCCGACGCTGTAGACCAGAGCGATGTCGGCGCTCATGCCGTCCAGGCGCCAGCTGTCGTTCCACTCGTCGGCGGGCTGGTGGTAGGCGTTGATGCGATAGGCGTCCGAGGCGGCCTTGCCCGCAGCGACGCCGCCCTCGACCAGATCCTCACCCGAGCCGAACGAGATGGCCGGCACGCCGCGCTTGGCGAAGGGGAAGTGATCCGAACGGTAGAAATAGCCGGCCTCAGTGGCCGGATCAGGCGTGTAGACACGGCCGACGGCCTTGCCCTTGGCGATCAGGTCGTCCAGCAAATCCAGCTTGGCGTTGCCCGAGATGGTGAAGTCCTTGGCCGGGCCGGTGGGGTCCAGGGCGTCGGTGTTGATCACCCCCGCCGTCTTGGCCAGCGGATACAGCGGATTGGCCGCGTAGTACTCCGAGCCGAGAAGGCCCTTTTCCTCGGCGGTCACGGCCAGGAACACCATCGAACGGTCCGGCTTGGGGGCCGCTGGCGGCCAGGCGGCCCATCTCCAGCATGGCGGCGATGCCGGTCGCGTTGTCGACGGCGCCGTTATAGATCTTGTCGCCCTTGGCGTCCGGCAGGCCGACGCCCAGGTGGTCCCAGTGGCCGCTGAAGATCACGGTCTCGTCCGGACGCTTGGCGCCGGTGACCTTGCCGACGACGTTCTTGGAGATGATCACCTCGTACTTGACCTTGTAGTCCGCCGAGAAGGTCGCGCCCTTCAGTTCCACCGGTTTGAAGTCGCGGCTTTGCGCGGCCTTCTTCAGGGCTTCGAAGTCGAGGCCGGCCTTCTTGAACAGATCAACGGCGACGTCGCGCTGGATCCAGCCTTCCATCGGCGGATGTTGCTTGGCCGGTTCCTTGCGGACGATGTCGAACATCGTGTTGGTGTTGGAGTTCTTCACCGTGGCCCAGCCGTAAGAGGCCGGAGCGGTTTCGTGGACGATCAGCAGGCCGGCCGCGCCCTGACGGGCGGCTTCCTCGAACTTGTAGGTCCAGCGGCCGTAATAGGTCATGGCCTTGCCGCCGAAGTCGCCGGATCCCGTCTCAAAGTCGGGGTCGTTGATCAGTACGACGACGACCTTGCCCTTCAGGTCCATGCCCTTGAAGTCGTCCCAATTGCGCTCGGGCGCCTTGACGCCGTAGCCGGCGAAGACGATCGGGGCGTTCTTGATCGAGACGGCGTTCACATTGGTCATCGCCGCGCGGATGGCGACCTGTTCGCCCTGGCTGAGCATGATGTGGTCGGCGCCGACCATGACGTGGGCGGTCACTGGCCCATCGATGTCGAACTTGCTGAGCGGCACGTCCTGCGTCCACAGGCGCTTGCCGTCCTTCAGGTCGCCGCCGGGCTCCAGGCCCACAGCCTTCATCTGCTCGGAGATGTAGGCGACTGTCTTGGTTTCGCCCTCGGTGGCCGGGCCGCGGCCTTCGAAGGCGTCCGAGGACAGCGTCTTGATGTGGGCGGTCAGTTTGGCGGGGTCGATCTTCGGCGCGTCTGAGGCGTGCGCCAGCATGGGCGCGGCGATCAGGACAGTGGCGAGCAGCAGGCGTTTCATCGGTAAGCCCTCTTGGAGCAAATCTTGTCGTTGGGCGCGGACCCTAGAGCGCTCTTGCCCTAAGGGGAAGCGGGTTACCGCTACCCAAAGGCCCGACTTCCCCGGCGAACGCCGGGGCCCAGATTCATCCGGTGCTTCTTGGGTGTTCGCGCCAAAAGACAGCGCGATTTTCGGAGGCGCTTGCGGGCTCGATCTGGACCCCGGCGTTCGCCGGGGAGATCGGTTTAACGACTACTCATCCGCCGCCCGTCCACCGGCCACCGCTCCAGCGTCTCGCCGTCCCACACGTGCAGGGCGTCGTAGAGGTTGATCGTCGGGTCGCAGTGGCCCGGTTGCAGCCAGACGATGTCGCCGACCTTGGGCGCGTCAGCCGGCCAGGCGCGGGCCGGATCGGCGTCGGCGGCGGCGACGGCCTTGTCGAAGCCTAGCGGATCGCGACCGCCGGCCTTCAGCACGTCGATCAGGCTCGGGTGGGCGATCATGCCATGCTCGTCGCCCATAGCCCGCCAGAGCGAGCCCGGCGCGGCGCCGGCCACCACCCGTGCGGGCGGACCGTCCATCGACACGGCCTTGAAGCCGGCGTCGCAGGTGACGTGGCTCTTGTGGTTGGCCGAAACCACGGTCGCAGCGACGACCATCGCCGGCTCAAAGCCCCAGGCCGTTCCGTCAGGCGCGCCGCACGCGTCGTACTCGACGTCCATCACCGCGTAGGAGCCGGCCTGCAGCTCGGTATAGACCCCCGAAGCCAGGTCGTAGGCATGGGTGCCGGTGCCGCCGCCGGTGACCACGGGCGGTGGAAGGCCAGCGGCGGTCAGTTCGGCCACCAGCGCCTTCAGGGTGGCGAAGGCGGCTTCGTCGGCTGACCGGCGCAGGGCTAGGTCGTCCATGTGCTGGAGGTGGCCCAGATAGGCCTGCAGCCCGGCGAAGCGCAGGCCCGGCGCGGCGTCGGCGGCGCGCGCCAGCCGCAGGGCGTCCTTCGGATAGGCGCCGGCGCGGTGGGTGCCCAGATCAAGGTCGATCACCACGTCCAGCGTGACGCCCGCCGCCACGGCGGCGTCCGACAGGCGATCGATCTGGCCCTCGTCATCGGCGACGGCACCCACCCGCGCGCCGGTCTTGGCCAAGGCCGCCAGCCGCGCCGCGCCCCAGGGCGGGGAGGGGGCGGTGACCAGCACATCCTGGATCCCGCCCGCGACATAGGCCTCGGCCTCGCCGACGGTCTGGCAGCATAGGCCGACCGCGCCACGCTCGATGATCAGGCGGCCTAGCGTCGAGCATTTGTGGGTCTTGCCATGGGCCCGCAGGCGAACGCCCGCTGCGTTGCAGAGCGCCTGCATGCGAGCGAGGTTCCGCTCCAGGGCCGCACGGTCGATGACCAGCAGCGGGGTCTGGGGGGGGGCGGTCGCGGGCGGCAGGTTCATGTCTCTCCCCAATGTTTATATCGTCATCCCGGGCGGCGAAGCCGACCCGGGACCCAGGGGCCAGAGGCAGTGTGGCGGCCCCTGGGTCCCGGCTCTCCGCTATGCTCCGGCCGGGATGACACGGTGTTTGTGCGCTAGATTTGACCGCTCAACACCCGCGCGAACAACCCCGGATCGACATTGCCGCCCGACAGCACGATCGCGACCGTCTTGCCCGCCACATCGACCTTGCCCGTCAGCGCCGCCGTCAGGGCCACGCAGCCGCCGGGCTCCACCACCAGTTTCAGGGTCGAGAAGGCGTAGCGCATCGCTTCGGCCACCTCGGCGTCGGTCACCGCGACCGCGCCGGTCAGGGTCTTCTGGTTGATCGGCCAGGTCAGGTCACCGGGGATCGGGGTCAGCAGCGCGTCGCAGATCGAGCGGGCGTCCTTGTCGATCGTCTCGCGCCGGCCGCTCTCCAGCGAGCGGCGCGTCTCGTCGAAGCCCGCCGGCTCGACGCCCCACACCTGAGTCGCAGGGGACAGGGCTTTCACCGCCGTCGAGGTTCCGGCGATCAGGCCGCCGCCGCCGACGCAGCAGATCAGGCTGTCCAGCGTCGCGCCTTGCGCGGCGGCCTGGGCGACGATCTCCAGACCCACCGTGCCCTGGCCGGCGATGATGTGCGGGTCGTCATAGGACGGCACGACCACGCAGCCGCGCTCGGCCGCGATCTGGTCGGCGATGGCGACGCGATCCTCGGTGAAGCGGTCGTAGAAGCGGATGTCGGCGCCGAAGCTTCGCGTGCCCTCGACCTTCACGCTGGGCGAATCGGACGGCATCACGATCAGCGCCGGCACGCCCAGCAGCCTGGCCGCCAGCGCCACGCCCTGGGCGTGATTGCCGGACGAGAACGCCACGACGCCCCGCGCCTTTTCAGTATCGCTCAGTTGGCTCAGCCGGTTGTAGGCGCCGCGAAACTTGAAGGCGCCCGCCCGTTGCAAGGTCTCGGGCTTGAGGAAAATCCGCCCGCCCAGCCGCTCGTTCAAGGCGGGGCTCTCGATCAGCGGCGTCTCGACGGCCAGGCCCTTCAGGCGAGCGGCGGCGGCTTGGATGTCGGCGAGCGAGACGGTCATAGAGTCAGGCTAGCGTGGCGACGCTGCGATCGAAACCCTTTCCGACCTCTGCCGTTACCGCCATATTGGGGTGGGGGCTAAGCTGTTCAGGACGACGTGATGAAGACCGCCACTTTCGCCGCTGTGGCCTCCTTGATGCTGGGCGCCGCCGGGCTCGGATGCGCGAGCTCCGCCTTTGCGGGCGAGGCCTTTGTCGGCGTCTACAAGCACGACGTCACGTTCATCGGCAAAGCCATCGGCCTCGGCGCGGCCGGCCGCGAAGGCGGCGCCGACATCCATCTGGGCTATCGCACCAACCGCATTGAGCGCCTGGACTGGCTGGGCAAGCCGCAGGTTCACGCCATGGTGTCGATCAACACCAACAACACCTCGAACTTCGCGGCCGTCGGCTTCAACTGGAAGGTCGAGCTGGGTCAGCCCGGCGGCTTCTATCTGAGACCGGGCATCGGTCTGGCCTATACCGACGGCAAGGCCGGCCTGCCGCCCGCCAACGCGCCGAACCTGACGCCGGAAGAGCGTGATCGCCGCACCTGGCTCTACTACAACCGCATCGATTTCGGCTCGAAGGTGCTGTTCGAGCCCGAGCTGGCCTTGGGCTATCAGGTCAATGACAAGGTGTCGGTCGAGCTTTCCTACACCCACCTGTCGAACGGCCAGATCTTCCACCAAGGCAAGAACCAGGGGCTTGACGACGCGGGGGTTCGGCTGGTTTACGCCTTCTGACTTCGGCTAGGCGCGCGACGCCAACGGCCGGCGCCGCCCAAAATTGAGACCACGTCCGGGGTCGAGTCCTGTCGAAGGACCTCGCGGCGTCACTCGGCAGGCGACAAGGCGTATCCAAACCATGGCTAACGTGACCGTTGTCGGCGCCCAGTGGGGCGACGAGGGCAAGGGCAAGATCGTCGACTGGCTCAGCAACCGCGCCGATGTCGTGGTGCGCTTCCAGGGCGGCCACAACGCCGGCCATACGCTGGTGGTGGACGGCAAGGTCTACAAGCTGGCTCTGCTGCCCTCGGGCGTGGTGCAGGGCAAGCTCTCCGTCATCGGCAATGGCGTCGTGGTCGACCCGTGGCACCTGCTGACCGAGATCGACCAGATCGCCGATCAGGGCGTGGCGATCACCCCCGACCTGCTGATCCTGGCCGACAACGCCTGCCTGATCCTGCCGCTGCACCGCGACCTGGACCAGGCGCGCGAAGCCGCCTCGACCCAGAAGATCGGCACCACGGGCCGCGGCATCGGCCCGGCCTATGAGGACAAGGTCGGCCGACGCGCCATCCGCGTCGCGGATCTCGCCGATCCCGAAGCCCTGAAGCCCAAGATCGACCGCCTGCTGGCCCACCACGGCGCCCTGCGTCGCGGCCTTGGCCTGCCCGAGGCCAATGCGCAGGAACTGTTCGACGCCCTGATGGAACTGGCGCCGCGCATCCTGTCCTACGCCCAGCCGGCGTGGCGGGTGCTGGACCAGGCCTACAAGGCCGGCCGCCGCATCCTGTTCGAGGGCGCGCAAGGCTCGCTGCTGGACGTTGACCACGGCACCTATCCGTTCGTCACCTCGTCCAACACCGCCGCCGGCCAGGCCTCGGCCGGCTCGGGCATGGGCCCGTCGGCGACCGGCTTCGTGCTGGGCATCGTCAAGGCCTACACCACCCGTGTCGGCGAAGGCCCGTTCCCGGCCGAGCTGTTCGACGAGGTCGGCAAGCACCTGTCGACCGTCGGCCGAGAGGTGGGCGTCAACACCGGCCGCGCGCGTCGCTGCGGCTGGTTCGACTCGGTGCTGGTGCGCCAGTCGGTGGCCATCAACGGCATCCACGGCGTGGCCCTGACCAAGCTGGACGTGCTGGACGGCCTGAAGACCCTGAAGATCTGCGTCGGCTACAAGATCGGCGACAAGGTCGTCGACTACCTGCCTGCCGGTCTTCGTGATCAGGCCGCCGCCACGCCGGTTTACGAAGAGATCGAGGGCTGGACGGAAAGCACCGCCGGAGCCCGGTCCTTCAAGGATCTCAACGCCAACGCCATCAAGTACGTGCGCCGCGTCGAGGAGTTGATCGGCGCGCCGGTGGCGTTGCTCTCGACCAGCCCTGAGCGCGACGACACCATCCTGATGCGCGATCCGTTCCAAGGCTGATCGTGTTTTGAGCAAGGCTCTCGCGGCCGCGCTTAAATGCTTATTGAACTTTGTCGGCGCTAACTCCCGCGACTTTTAGTTCGCGGGAGTAGAGAGCTTGGCTCTCCGGGATATTCTGGATGACGGCCAGGCGGGCGCGATGCTCGTGGTCACGCGACGTAGCCGCGCGGCTCGGCTGATCGCGACCGCCATGGTGGGCGGCCTGCTGTTTTTCTATCTTGGCTGGACCGCGCTGATCGTCTGGCTGGTCGCCAACACCATCTGCGAACTTTGGGTCGTCTATCTGGAGCGCGCCTACAGGCCCGATTGGGGGCAGGGCATGATTCGCTTCATGAGGATCGGCCCGCCCTCGGCCTTCGCCATGGTCTGGTCGTTCATGTCGGCCTACTGCGTCCTCAACGGGCCGATGGCGATGCGGTATGCGGCGCTGCTGATCCTGTTCGGCATCGTCGTGGAGGGCGTTCGCTACGCGATGAACAGTCTGGCGGCGATGCTGTCCCTGACGGTCTGGCCGTTCCTGATGCTGGCCGCTTTGCCCCTGCTGGCCAAGCGCTTCGACCTCTTGGACAGGTTCGCAGCGTTTGTGATCCTGCTGGGCCTCATCGGCTATGTCGCCGACGCGGTCCGCACCATGCGCGCCTCGGCCAAGGCGCGAGAGGAGGCCGAAGCCCAGGCGCTGGAGGCCAGCCGCGCCAAGTCGGCCTTCCTGGCGATGATGAGCCATGAGCTGCGCACGCCGATGAACGGCGTTTTGGGCCTGGCCCACGCCTTGCGCGGCACCAAGCTGGACGCCCAGCAGTCCGAGTACCTGGAGATGATTGAGCAGTCGGGCCATGGCCTGATGACGATCCTCAACGACATTCTTGACCTGTCCAAGATCGAGGCCGGAAAGCTCAATCTGGAGGTCGCGCCGTTCGATCTGCGCAAGCTGGCCCTGCAGACGCGCGCGGTCTGGAGCGAGAGCGCGCGGTTGAAGGGGCTGGACCTCATCCTGGAGGTCAGCCCCAGCGTCCCGCCGTGGGTCAGCGGCGACGCGACCCGCGTGCGCCAGATCCTGATGAATCTGGTCTCCAACGCCCTGAAGTTCACCGAGAGCGGCCGTGTCGTCATCCGTCTTGGCGGCGAGGCGGGCGGGGTGGCCACCTTGTCGGTCACCGACACCGGGGTTGGGATGACCGCCGAGCAGATCGGCCGCCTGTTCACGCCTTTTGCTCAGGGCGACGCCTCGATCGCGCGCCGCTTTGGCGGCACCGGCCTGGGGCTCTCGATCTGCCGGCAATTGGCCGAGCTGATGGCGGGCGAGATCATCGTTTCCAGCGAGCCGGGCGTCGGCTCGACCTTCACCGCGCGTCTCGGTCTGCCGGCGGCGGCGCCGCTGGCGGCGGCGCCGGCTCGCGCCCCGGCGACCCAACTTGACGGCGCGCGGGTGCTCGTCGTCGACGACAACCTGGTGAACCAGACGGTCGCGCGCGCGATCCTCGAGGCCGTCGGCGCCGCCGTCGCCGTCGCCGGCGATGGTCACGCCGCGCTCGCCCGGCTGCGCATCGAGGACTTCGACGTCGTGCTGATGGACGTCCATATGCCGGGGATGGATGGGGTCGAAGCGGTGCGCCGCATTCGCGCGGGCGAGGCCGGACGCATTGACCTTCCCGTCGTGGCCCTGACCGCCGACGCCATGGCGGGCGACGCCGAGCGCCTGCTGGCTCAAGGCTTTGATGACGCCCATCCCAAGCCTGTGCAGCCCGCCGGGCTGCTCGCCACCGTCGCCAGCCTTCGCAAGGCGCCCACAGAACTGCAGCGGCTACGCGCGGTGGGGATGTAGAGCCCCGGCCTGGGGCTCCGATCATTTCGCAGAACGATGTTCGGTTAGCGTTTGTTAGCCAGCTTCACGTTACAGGTCGGTCTCTTCAGGACCTGGGGGATCCGTGCTCGCCACCGCGCGCCATAAGCTCAAGCCGGCCAGAGCATCCGACCGGGTGACGCGCAGCCTGCGTGCGCTGGAGCGGACGGCCTCGACCAGCCGTGTGCTCAACCTGATCGCCATCGAGGCCGAAAGCGGCCACCGGCCTGAGCACTTTCAGGCTCCGCTTTTCAAGAACCGGGTGCTGAACACCGCCCTGATCGTCAAGCACCGCGTGCGTCACGACGATATCTACCTGTTCGAGGAAGCACGGGCGACCACGACCAAGGTGATCATCCCGTTCGACCGCCGGGACCTGGCGCTTGGCGGGCAGTCCATCCTTGTCGGACAGCGGGGCTGGACCGATCTATTGATCAACGCCTGCAACGGCGCCGGCGAGAGCGACCGCGACCTGTCGGTCCTGCGGATGATCGACAGCTTGCCGTCGCTGGATCCGTTCCTGCTGCGCGAGCACCTGCGTCGCCACGGCGTGTTCGCCGCGCCCTGCTATTTCGCCCTGTCGCCGGCCGATGTCGATGCGATGCAGGGCTTCGTGGCCGTCGAGATCGCGCGCCTGATCGCGCTGGCCTATCGTGACATGGGCGGGAGTGGAGCGATCCACGCCACCCGCATGGTCGAGGCCTTGCTGGCGACGGATGTGGATGAACGTCTCGAGCCCCTGCGCGCAACCCTGATCCTGGAGGGCGACAGCTTCAAGGAGGGCGTCTTCAGCTGGAAGGGCTTCCTCTATTACAAGTGGATGCTGGAGACCCTGTGGCCGCGTCTGGCCGAGGTCGGCGCCGAGATCGGTCGTCTCGCGATCAGCGGTCCGCGCGACCCTGAAACGGGTCGCTATCTGGAGGAGGCGCGCCGTCGCTTGCAGACCGGCGTTCTGGTCGAGCGGAACGCTATCCTCAGGACGCTCAAGGTCTACAATGACGCCTTCGAGCACCTCGTTGAGAACAGCGACGCGCGTGTATTCCGTGAATTCCTGCTTCGAGCCCCAGAATTGTTTCTGAGTCTGGGTGAGCGGGTCGGTGCGATCTCGCACATCTCCAGCTACTGGCGTTACCGGTACCCGGCCGGTGGAACATTGACCGCCTCGGTTGAAGAAGCCCTCGATATCTTCATGGATTTCGAAGCTGGACTGGCCGTACCCTTGCCGGACTGACGCAAGCCGGCTGGAGATTTATCAAGCGGATTTTTACACTCTGGGGCGTACGGTCCGGCCTTACGTTCAGGAGTCGTGTTCGTGTTTGACGGCAACGTCCGCACAATCCAGCGTGTCGCCGCGAAGGTGCAGAGGGTGATGGTCGTCGACCCCAACCCTGCGACCGCACGTTTGTTGACCGAGCATCTTCGGCCTCTGGGCGGGGTGCAGATCTTTCCGGCCCCGACCGCCGAGAAGGGCTACGCCCTGGCCCGCGCCGCCGATCCGCAGCTGATCTTTGTCGAGCACGGTAGCAGCGGCGTCGACGGTCTGGCGTTCACACGCAAGCTGCGTCGCAGCGATCTGACCTGTCGTGAGGCGCCGGTCATCATGTGCACCAGCGAAGCCACCGCCGAGGCGATCTTCGGCGCGCGCGACGCCGGTGTGCACGAGTTCATGCGCAAACCCTTCAATCTGAAGGACCTGGAACGACGCCTTGAGGCGGTGACGCTGAAGCCGCGCGAATGGGTCGAGGCCGTGGCCTATGTCGGGCCCGATCGTCGTCGTTTCAACTCGGCGGACTACAAGGGACCGCGCAAGCGCAAGGCGGACGCCAGTGACACGCCGGCCGCGCGCCTGTCGCAAGCGCTCCGGATCGTGAAGTCCGCCGCCCAGGCGTTGGACAGCGATCCGGCTCAGGCCCGTCGGGCCCTGGCCGCGCAGGCGCTGGAGCTGCGGCGGGTGGGCGAGGCGGTCAATGAGCCGCGTCTCGTTCAAGCCGCCGATGCCCTGGCCTCCTGCACCCAATCCGACATCACCGGCGCGGATGTGCGCACCGAACTGGTCAAGCGCATCGACGCGCTGATGGGGTTCATGGGGTCTGAGGACCGAGGGCGCGCGGCCTAGAGCGTGAGGCCGAAAGTGGGAACCGTTTTCGGCTATTCTCACGCTCTAAGTATCTGATCTAGAGCCTTTTTAGCGCCTGAAATCGATTCCGATTTCAGGCTAAAGGCTCTAGCGATGTCCGGCGGGGCGGGCCAGCCAGTGCCGTAAGGCGCCGTTCACGGGGCCTGGGGCCTCCATCGGCGTCATGTGCCCCGTATCGGGGATCACAACCAGGTGCGAACAGCCTATGGCGGCGGCCATCTTGCGGTGCCCCTCCGCAGGCGTGATCTGGTCGCTCTCGCCGACAATGACCACCAACGGAACATGCAAGGCGCGCAACGCGGCTTCGCCGTCCTCGCGCTCCAGGCTGTTCTGGCGCAGGAACACCTCGCGGCCCAGGCGCTGGGTCATGTCGACGATGCGGCGGGTGAGGTCGACGTCGTCCAGGCGCGAGGCGTCGATATAGCTCTTCATGATCGCCTGGCCGATCCCCAGGAACGTTCCGCCCTTCGCGGCGGCCTTGTTCAGCGCGCGACGCTGGGCGGCGCGCTCGGGCGTGTCGAAATGGATCGAGGTATCCAGCAGGGCCAGACGCTCTATCCGCTCAGGCGCGATCCGGGCGATGTCTTGGGCCACATAGCCGCCCATCGAGAAACCGGCGAGGGCGAAGGTCGGTTCGGCGTGGACGAGCACGTGCTCGGCCATCTGGCGGATCGTGGCGTACGGCGAAAGATCCGGAACCCAACAACGCGCGACGTCCGCCAGCCCACTGATCTGGTCGCGCCAAAGCTCGGCGTCGTTCAGCAGGCCGGGCAGGAGGATCAGCTGGGGGAGAGGAGTGGTCATGGGCGTGCGTACCATCATTGCCGCTACAAGCTCCCGCTCACAGCGCTCTGGCGCCTGCTTTATCTCTACGCCGATCAAAGTCGACGCCGAAGACCGGACGTTCCTAAAGGCTGCTCAGGGTGGTGAGTTGCCACAAGGAATCCCTCTCTCATGGAGAGAGGGAGGGGCCCGCGCCGCAGGCGTGGGAGGGTGAGTGGGTAGGCGAAGCCCTTGGACGATCCTGACGCTGTGGTGATCTATGTGCCGGCACGCCGGCTGACGGCGTAACCACTCTCCCTCCCAAGCTTCGCTTGGGCCCCTCCCTCTCTCTAAGAGAGAGGGCTTTGCGCGACGTCCGCTCAGGGTCGTGGGCAGTCTCCCGCCTTCCTCCAGAAACCCGACCTCGCCGGCGACACGTTAGGGCGTCCATCGCCGCGACAGTCTGGCCGGCACGTAGGGGCGCCGATGTTGGCCCAACAAAAAAGGGCGCTCCGAAGAGCGCCCTTTCCGTCTCACGATCATGAGCCAAAGCCCTAGGCGTCGACCATGTTCTTGGCGATCGCCGCCTCGCGCATGGTCTTCTGCAGCTTCTCGAACGCGCGGACCTCGATCTGGCGCACGCGCTCGCGGCTGACGCCGTATTGGGCGGCGAGTTCTTCCAGGGTGGTCGGCTCGTCCTTCAGGCGGCGCTCGGTCAGGATATGACGCTCGCGGTCGGTCAGCTCGACCATCGCCTCTTCCAGGAGCGACATCCGCAGCGACTTTTCCTCGTCCTCGGCGACGCGGGTCTCCTGGGAGACCTGCTCCTCGTCGGCCAGCCAGTCCTGCCACTCGCTCTCGCCGTCGGCGCGCAGCGGCGCGTTCAGCGAGGCGTCGGGGCCCGACAGGCGGCGGTTCATCGAGATGACTTCGCTGTCCAGCACGCCCAGCTTGGTGGCGATCTGGCTGACCTGGTCGGGGTGCAGGTCGCCTTCCTGGAAGGCGGCGATCTGGCTCTTGGCCTTGCGCAGGTTGAAGAACAGCTTCTTCTGCGCGGCGGTCGTGCCCATCTTCACCAGCGACCACGAGCGCAGGATGTACTCCTGGATCGAGGCGCGGATCCACCACATGGCGTAGGTGGCCAGGCGGAAGCCCTTCTCGGGCTCGAACTTCTTGACGGCCTGCATCAGGCCGACATTGCCCTCGGAGATCACCTCGCCGATCGGCAGGCCGTAGCCGCGGTAGCCCATGGCGATCTTGGCCACGAGGCGCAGGTGGCTGGTGACCATCTTGTGGGCCGCTTGCGGGTCCTGATGCTCTTTCCAGCGCTGGGCCAGCATGAACTCTTCGTCCTTGCTGAGCATCGGGAACTTGCGGATCTCGGTGAGGTAACGCGACAAGCCGCCGTCCGGCGACATCACCGATAGAGAATTCACGGCCATCTTACTCATATCCCCTTGCGTGCGGATCCGCTCGCCAATCGCGCGCGATCATCCCCCACACAGGAGGGTAGATAGTTCACGCTGCGGCAGTTTGAAGGGCGGTAACGCATTTGTAATGT
The DNA here is from genome assembly GCF_026672375.1 of Caulobacter sp. SL161. Taxonomy (GTDB): domain Bacteria; phylum Pseudomonadota; class Alphaproteobacteria; order Caulobacterales; family Caulobacteraceae; genus Caulobacter. The sequence goes on along the minus strand of NZ_JAPPRA010000001.1, from coordinate 3,774,951 downwards.
CCGAGTTTCGGGCTCGGATATTGTACGAATGCGGCGATGGTTTGGACGCGTTGCGGCTGAAGTTGGAGAGAAGTCATGGTCCGTCTCATTTTTCGCCTGCTGATCGCCGCCTTCGGCTTGTGGCTGGCGACCCAGATCGTCCCGGGCGTTTCAGCCGACGGTTGGAAGACCCTGCTCATCGCAGGCTTGCTGCTGGGCATCGTCAATGCGGTGGTGCGCCCGATCGTGACCCTGCTGACCTTCCCTCTGACCTTGGCGACCCTGGGCCTGTTCCTGCTGGTGGTGAACGCCGGCATGATCGGCCTCGTGGCCTGGATGCTGGACGGCCTGACGGTTCGCGGCCTGTGGGCGGGGATGCTCGCGGCCATCGTCACTGGCGTGGTCAGCTGGGGCGGCCAGATCCTGCTGGGCGACACTAAGAAGGAGGAGCGGGAGTAGGCGCCCTCACGTCACGCTGTACGCCCCGCCCGTTTGGCGTAACCTTGGTCTCCGGGAGGAAGCCGAGATGAAGATCACCGGCGTCAATCACCTGGCCTTGGTCTGCCGCGACATGGCCGAGACGGTGCGGTTCTACACCCAGATCCTGCAGATGCCGCTGGTCAAGACCGTGGCCCTGCCGGACGGCGGTCAGCACTTCTTTTTCGACTGCGGGAGCGGGTCTTGCCTCGCCTTCTTCTGGTGGCCGGACGTCCCGCCCGCCGCGCCGGGGGTGGCGTCGGTCAAGGCCTTCCCTGCCGAGGCCAAGACGGCGGTCGGTTCGATGAACCATGTCGCCTTCAGCGTCGACGAGGCCGATCTCGACGCGTGCCTTCAGCGCCTGCAGGCCGCCGGGGTCCCTGTGTTCCCGATGGTCGTGAACCACGATGACAGCGAGATGGGCGTGGCCCGCAAGCTGCATCCGGGCGTGTTTGTTCGCTCGGTCTACTTCACCGATCCTAACGGGATCATGATGGAGCTGGCCGCCTTCACCCGGGCGTTCGGGCCCGAGGACGTGCGGCACGAACCGGCCCGCGCTGCGGTCGACGCCTGATGCCGCGCCTGCGCCAGATCCCCCGCGCCGAGGTGACCGACAAGGGAACCTTGAGGCTCTACGACCTGCTGTTCGGCGACCGCGATCCGGTGGCCGAGCCGGGCACCGACACCGGCACGCGTGGCGACTGGTGGACGGTCTTCGCCGGCAGTCCAGACATCCTGCGCCACGCCGCCCAGGGCTTTGCGCTCTATCGCGATCCCGTCCGCAAGCTGGACCCGGTGCTGCGTGAACTGGCCCAGACCCGGGCGGGCTGGGCGCGCGGCAGTCAGTTCGTGTTCTCCCAGCACTGCAAGTCGCTGCGCGGGCTAGGGGTCTCGGAGGACAAGATCGCCGCCATCCCCCACTGGCCGGTCGCGGCGGTTTTCGACGCCCATGAGCGCGCCGTGTTGGCCTATACCGACGGCCTGGTGCTGGACGGCGGCCGCGTGGCAGACGGGGTGTTCGCCGCCCTCAAGGCCTTCCTGTCCGACGAGCAGATTCTGGAGCTGACCTACATCACCTGCCTCTATGAGATGCACGCGGTGATGAGCCGGGCCCTGCGCACCGAGTTTGACGACCGCGACGACCCGATTGTCGAGGTCGCGCCGCCCGAAGGTTTCAGTGCGCGGGACTTTCTCGATACGGGTCGTTAACTATACTTCGCGTTATTGAGCGTCGGACGTAAATGGCGCTGCAAGCACTGTGACGGCGCTGTGAAGTTTTCGCGAAATTCGCGTCCTCAAACTGGGTTATTAGCACCCCGTTAGGTCAGCGCAGGCCTCTTCCTCGCGTGAGTGGAGGCGTATCAATGTTCACCCTGCGGGACACCGTTTCTTTCCTGGAGCCGGCGCGCGAGGATCACCTCGGCAAGGCCTTGTATGAGCGGTTCCGCGAGGAGCCTGACACCCTCATCATTCCGGTTCTGGACGCTGACGACCGCCCCATCGGCCCTGGTCGAGCGCAACGCCTTCTTCCTGCGCATGGCCGCGGAATATGGTCGCGCGCTCTATGCCAACCGTCCGATCTCGACCCTGATGGACCGCGAGCCGCTGGTCGTTGACGCCGAGATGGCGCTGGCCGACTTCACGACCGACAGCCTGTCGTATCGTGCATCGGATCTGCTGCGGGGTTTCATCGTCACCGAGGCGGGGCGCTATCTGGGCGTCGGGACCGTCCTGGCGCTCCTGCAGGCGGCGAACGAGACCAACCGGCGCGGCGTTGAGGCCCTGGCGCTGGCCAAGGCCGAGGTGGAGCGCGCGCAGACCTTCATGACCGGCATTGTCGAGGCCATGCCCGCCATGGTGTTCGTCAAGCGGGCCGACGATCACAGCTATGTCCTGCTCAATCGCGCCGGCGAGAAGACGCTCGGTTTCAAGCGCGACGAGGTGATCGGCAAGACTGACGCCGACATTCATGACGCCGAGCTGGCGGCGCTCTATCGCGAACGCGACCGGGCGGTGCTGGACTCGGGCGAGGTGCGGGTGATCGAGGAGGATCACGTTCCGCGCAAGGACGGCGGCACGGCCATCCTGCGGACCAAGAAGATCGCTCTGCTCAACGCCGAGGGGCGCGCGGAGTATCTGCTGGGCGTCTCGGAGGACATCGCCGAACGCAAGCGCGCCGAAGCGCAGATCGCGCGCCTGGCGCACTATGATCCTTTGACCGATCTGCCCAACCGCGTGCTGTTCCAGAAGTCGCTCGGCGAGGCCCTGGCCCGCCGGTCGCGCAAGGGCGACGCCCTGGCCGTGCACTTCGTGGATCTGGACCGCTTCAAGACGGTCAACGACACCCTGGGCCATCCGCTGGGCGACGCGCTGCTGAAGATCGCCGCTGAGCGCCTGCGCGGCTGCGTGCGCGAGGGCGACACGGTCGCCCGCCTGGGCGGTGACGAGTTCGCCATCGTGCAGACCGGTCTGGATGACGGCAATGGCGCCACGCGCCTGGCCGCGCGCATCGTCGAGGCCATGGCCGCGCCGTTCGACCTTCAGGGCCACCATGTCGTCATCGGGGCCAGCGTCGGGGTCAGCCTGGCGCCGACCGACGGCGACGACGCCGACGAGTTGCTGAAGAAGGCCGACATGGCGCTGTACCGCGCCAAGGCCGATGGGCGCGGGGCCTATCACTTCTTCGAGCGGGCCATGGACGAGCAGCTGCAGGCCCGCCGGGCGCTGGAACTGGACCTGCGCCGCGCGCTGCAGGCTGGCGAGTTCGAGCTCTTCTATCAGCCGCTCTATCACCTGGGCGACGAGCGTGTGACGGGTTGCGAGGCGCTGCTGCGCTGGCGCCACCCTGAGCGTGGCATGGTTTCGCCGGCGGACTTTATCCCCTTGGCCGAGGAGATTGGCCTGATCGTCCAACTGGGCGAGTGGGTCCTACGCCGCGCCTGCGCCGAGGCGGCGAACTGGCCCGAGCATGTGCGCCTGGCCGTGAACCTGTCGCCGGCCCAGTTCCGCGACCGGGGGCTGGTGCGCACGGTCGTCTCGGCCCTGGCGGCGTCTGGCCTGCCGGCGCAGCGCCTGGAGCTGGAGATCACCGAGTCGGTGCTGCTGCAGGACAGCCAGGCCAACATGACCATGCTGCACGACCTCAAGGCGCTGGGCGTGCGGATCTCGATGGACGACTTCGGCACCGGCTACAGCTCGCTGAGCTATCTGCGCAGCTTCCCGTTCGACAAGATCAAGATCGACCAGACCTTCGTGCGCGACATCCTGCACGACAGCGACGCCATGGCCATCATCAAGGCGGTGCTGGATCTGGGGGCCTCCATGGGCGTCGTCACCACGGCCGAGGGCGTCGAGACCCAGGCCCAGCTCGACGCTCTGCGCCAGCAGGGCTGCGCTGAGATCCAGGGCTATTTCATCAGCCGCCCGGCGCCGGCCAGCGAGATCGCCAAGATGCTGGGAGTGGCTGACGTATCCGCTGCCGAGCCGATGACGCCTTTGATCACCTTCTCCGAGAGGGAGAAGGAGGGGCCCGCGCCGCAGGCGTGGGAGGATGAGGGGTTACAGCCTCAAACGGACTGCCGGCACGCCGGTTGACAGCGTAAACCCTCACCCCGACCCTCTCCCTCAGGGAGAGGGAGCCTCCTAAGCCACCCGCTTCAGCGCCGCGCCCAGGTCCTCGACCATCTCGGGCGTCGTGGCCCACGAGCACATGAAGCGCACAGTGCCGTCCAGGAAGCGATAGACGAACCAGCCTTCGCCGCGCAGACGCTCCAACACCGGCTCGTCCATCTCGACGAAGATGCCGTTGGCCTCGACCGGGTGCTTGATCGGGAAGGGCATCAGCGCGGCCAGCTTCTGCGCCATGGCGTTGGCGTGGGCGGCGCGGGCGGCCCAGGGGCCGGTCTGACCGTTCTCGCCCAGCAGGCCCAGCCACGGCGCGGCCAGGAAGCGTCCCTTCGAGATCAGCTGGCCGGCATGCTTCAAGCGCGCGTCCAGGCGTTTGGCGTGATCGGGGTTCAGGAACACCACGGCCTCGGTCGGCGTCGAGCCGGCCTTAGTCCCGCCCATCACCAGGATGTCGACGCCCATCCTGGCGATGCTCTTCAGGTCAAAGCCCGCCGCGACCGCATTGGCCAGCCGCGCGCCGTCCAGGTGGACGCCGTAGCCCTTGGCCTTCACCGGCGCGATCAGGGCCCGCAGGTGGTCTTCCGAATAGACCGTGCCGTACTCGGTGGCGGTGGTCAGCGACAGGGCCGCCGCCGGCTGACGGTACGAGACGTCCGGCTGCGCCAGCGCCGCCTCCAGCGGTGCCAGCTCCATCTTGCCCGATGCGCCCGGCAGGCCGATCAAGCCGACGCCCTGGCCAAAGAAGCCGGGCGCGCCGGTCTCGTCGGTGCAGATGTGGGCGTGCTCGTGGGCCAGCACCGCCTCGTGCGGCTGGGCCAGCAGGGTCAGGGCGAAGGCGTTGGCGGCGGTGCCCGAGGCGGTGAACCGCACCTGCGCGTCCGCGTCCAGCGCGGCGCGGATGCGGTCGCCCGCCGCGCGGCTGACATGGTCGGTCCCATAGCCCGAGGCCGTGCCGGCGTTGGCGGCGATCAACGCGTCCATCACCTCGGGCATGGCGCCGGCGACGTTGTCGGAGGCGAAATCGTAGCGGGGCGCGGTCTGGGTCATCAACCTGAGGGGTTTTTCGCAAAGGCCGGAGCGGCCGGATCGATCGGATGCCACGGCTGCGCCTCGCACGTCCAGACCGAGACCCCGGGCTTGTAGGGAGCGGGATCATCAAGACCGCCAAGTTTCACCGCGACCACGGGCATGGCGATCTCCGACACCAACGGCGTTCCGCAGTCGGCGCAGAAGATCCGCGTCACCGCCTGGCCGCTGCCGCCGGGCCGCGTGTAGCGACGGGGCTCGCCCTTGGTGAAGGCGAACGCCGGCGCGGGGACCAGCGCGATATAGTTGGGCCCGCCGCCCGAAGCATATTGGCATTCGCGGCAGTGGCAGACGGCGACGTTGAACACGCCCTCCATCTCGTAGCGGATCTCGCCGCACAGGCAGCCGCCGGTGATCTTGCTCATCGCGTTCTTCCCCCCGTCAAAGGTCTAGAGTTCCCGCGCCCACGCCCGCACGTCGTCGACGAACAGCCCCGGCTCCTCCATCGCCGCGAAGTGGCCGCCGCGCGGCATCTGGCTCCAGCGCGTGATGTTGTAGGCCCGGTCGGCCCACGAGCGGGGTGGGGGCTTGTAGATGCTCTCGCCGGGGAAGTTGGCGAAGGCGGTCGGGGTCTCGCAGCGCTGGCCCTGCGCCAGCACCGGGCCGCCTTCTTCCAGCATGGCGCGATAGTACCAGGCGCCGGTCGTGAAGCTGCCGGTCATCACATAGATCATCAGGTTGGTCAGCAGCTGGTCGCGGGTGAAGACCTGATCGAAGGGCTTGGTCGACAGGTCGGCCCAGTCGTGGAAGCGCTCGAGGATCCAGGCGGCCTGACCCACGGGGTTGTTGGCGCCCAGCCAGGCCACCGATTGGGGCTTGCTGGCCTGCAGGCGAAAATAGGCGCCCCACAGGTCCATCTGGGCGCCGAAGCCGGTGATCCAGTCGATCTCTTCCTGGGTCGTGGGCGGACCGGCGGGACGCAGGCCGATCATGTTCAGGTGGATGGCCTTCGCATGGGCGGCGTGATCGAGGCCCAGCCACGAGGTGACGAGCCCGCCCCAGTCGCCGCCTTGGGCGAGGTAAGTCTCGTAGCCCAGCTCGCGGGTCATCAGGGTGTTGAACAGGCGCGCGGTGGCGCGCTGGCCCAGCGGGCGCCTCGGCTTGCCCGAGAAGCCAAAGCCCGGCAGCGACGGGATGACCAGATCGAACGCGTCGGCTGGATCGCCGCCGTGGCGCGAGGGGAAGGCCAGGGGCTCGATCGCGTCCCAGAACTCGAAGTGCGACCCCGGCCAGCCATGGGTGACCAGCAGCGGCCGCTTGCCGCCAGCCTCGCCGACCACGTGGACGAAGTGGATATCAAGGTCCTCGATCGTTGCGGTGAACTGCGGGAAGCGATTGAGGTTGGCCTGGACCGCGCCGACGTCGAAGTCGCCCGTCCAGTAGGCGCAGAGGTCCTTCAGGAAGTCCGCGTCACAGCCATAGCCCCAGCCGCCGCCCTCTGGCGCCGGCGGGAACTCATAGGCGCGGACCTGGGCCAGCACCTTGTCGACCGCCTCGCGGCTCCAGTTCACCTCGAACGGCTTTGGCATGGCGATCTCCCTGTTTTGAATGGGAGGGTCGGGTGGTTTACGCGGGGGAGGTCAAATCAAACTGTGTCATCCCGGCCGAAGCGTAGCGAAGAGCCGGGACCCAGGAGCGGCCAGCACGGCGTTCTGCAACCCCTGGGTCCCGGATAGCCTCTGCGAGGCTTCCGGGATGACACCGAAACGGGGATCTCAGGCCGCCGGCGACAACCGCGCCCGCACCTTCGGCCACAGCATGTTCACCGCCAGGCCGGTCAGCACCAGGGCTGCGGCGATCAGTTTCCAGGCGGGCAGGCTCTCGTGCAGCAGCAGGGCCGAGGCGCCCATGCCGAACACCGGCACCAGCAGCGCCATCGGGGTGATAGTGGCCGCCGGGTGGCGGGCCAGAAGCCAGCCCCAGGCGGCGTAGCCGAACATGGTGTTGCCGACCGCCTGCCAGGCGACAGCGGCCCAGGTCCAGGGCGTGGCGGCGGTGACGCCCTGGACGATGGCGGGCCAGCCCTCCAGCCACAGCGACATCGCAAACAGCGGCGGGATCGAGAACAGGCTGGCCCAGACCACATAGCCCAGCATGTTCACCGCGCCGGCCTGGCGGGCGACGATGTTTCCGGCCGACCAACTGGCGGCGGCCAGCAGCACCAGGATCACGCCCAGCGGCCTCGCCGAGCCGCCGCCGTGCGCGGCGATCAGGATGATGCCCGAGGCGGCGAGCAAGAGGGCCACGACCTGAAAGCCCTGAACCCGCTCGCGGCTGACCCACATGGCCATGCCGATGGTGAAGAACACCTGGGTCTGCACCACCAGCGAGGCCAGGCCCGGCGAGATATGGCCCTTCATGGCCATGAACAGCAGGCCAAACTGCCCGGCGCCGATCGCCACGCCATAGGCGGCGAGGTTGCCCCACGACACCGCCGGCCGCTTCACGAAGAACGCCATCGGCAAAAGCACCATCGAAAAGCGCAGGGTGGCGAACAGCAGCGGTGGCAGGTGATCCAGGCCCACCCGGATCACCACGAAATTGGTCCCCCAAACCGCCACCACGGCCAAGGCCAGCAGGAAATGGCGCAAGGGCAGGGCGGCTTGGGGCATGGGCGCTCCATCGGCGGGGATCGCCTCCGCTTGCGCCCCGCCTCGCGTCACGGCAACCGAAACATTGTCCCGATGACAATGCAGGTGGGCGAACGTTTGTTTGACGGGCGTTCGGCCGCCGCCTAGCTTCCCGCCAAAGATCAAGGGAGGCCCCCATGGCCTGGGATTTTGTCGTCGCCAAGAGCGACTTGCGCCGCACTGCCTTTCAGGACGTCGCGCCGCCGTCTCTGGCCGATGGCGAGGTGCGCCTGATCATCGAGCGGTTCGCTCTGACGGCCAACAATATCACCTACGCGGTGTTCGGCGAGATGATGAAGTACTGGGATTTCTTCCCGGCCGCCGAGGGCTTTGGCCGTGTGCCGGTCTGGGGCTTCGCGCGGGTCGAGGCCAGCAATCACCCTGGCGTCGAGATCGGCCAGCGGTTCTACGGCTATTGGCCGATGTCCACCCACCTGACCGTGACGCCCAAGGTCGGCAAGGCCGGCTTCGCCGATGTCGCGCCGCACCGCCAGCATCTGGCGGCGGTCTACAACCAGTATGTCGCCGTGGGCGAGGAGAGCCCGCTGGAGGCGCATACGGCGCTGCTGCAGCCCTTGTTCATCACCTCGTTCCTGATCGACGACCAGCTGGACGAGGCGGGCTTCCACGGCGCCAAGAGCGTCATCCTGTCCAGCGCCTCGTCTAAGACCGCCATCGCCCTGGCGGCGCTGCTCAAGAAGCGTGGCGGCGTCGAAGTGGTCGGCCTGACCTCGCCGCGCAATAGGGCCTTCGTCGAGGGACTCGGCTTCTACGACCAGGTGGTGCTGTACGGCGACCTGCCGACCGCGCCGATCGCCGGGCCGGCGGTGTTCGTCGATTTCGCCGGCGACTCGGCGGTGCTGGCGGCAGTGCACAACCGCTTCGCCGACGACCTGAAGGCCTCGATCCTGGTCGGCGGCACCCATTGGGAGGCGCCGCGCGCCCAGGCCGCGTTGCCAGGGCCGCAGCCGGCCTTCTTCTTCGCGCCCGACCGGGTGGCCAAGCGCCGCCAGGACTGGCCGGGCGGCGAGTTCGACCAGCGCTACGGCGCAGCCTGGGCCCCGTTCGTGGCCGACGCGCCGCGCTGGCTGAAGGTCGAGGAAGGCCAGGGGCAGGACGCCATGCGCGCGGCCTACCTGGCCCAGGTGGACGGCGGGACCGCGCCGGACGTCGGCGTGGTCCTGCGGCCCTAACCCTTAAGCCCCCAGCGCGTAGGGCCCGCCCTTGTCGAGCGCGGTCTTCCAGGCCGGACGGGCGTGCATGCGGCCGATCCACGCGGCCATGTTCGGATAGTCGGCCAGCTTGCCCATGGCCTTGGCGACTTCGGGCACGAAGCTCATCTGAATGTCGGCGCCGGTGAGGCTGTCGCCGACGAAGTAGTCGCGGCCCGCCAGGCTCTGGTCGACATAGGACAGGTGGTTGGCGATCTCGGACTGGATGCGCGGGTGCAGCGGCGCGCCGGCCTCGCCCAGTCGCCCTACATACATGTTGAGCATCAGCGGCAGCATGGCCGAGCCTTCGGCGTAGTGCAGCCACTGCTGGTAACGGTCGTAGTCGGCGCTGGCCGCACCCGGGGCCAGGCGCCCGCCGCCGTGGCGACGGATCACATAGTCGATGATCGCGCCGGACTCGATGACCACCAGATCGCCGTCCTGGATCACCGGCGACTTGCCCAGCGGGTGGACGTCGGTCAGCGAGGGCGGGGCCAGGCGCGTCTTGGCGTCGCGGGTGTGCTGGACGACTTCATAGGGCAGGCCCAGCTCCTCCAGCAGCCAGAGGATCCGCTGCGAGCGCGACTCGTTGAGGTGGTGAACCTTGATCATCTGTCTCCCCAATTTCCCACATTATGTTGCGGTGCGGCATTGCTCGCAGGTGCGAAAAGAGCCACAGTGAAAGAAAACAACTGTTTGGGCGCGGGGAGCAAGCCATGACCGACACGGTCGCCGAGAACACCAACGAGACCCTGATCCTGCCGGGCCTGACGGGCCTGTTGCGCGCGGCCGCCGACGCGGTGGGACTGTTCGTGGCCGAGGCCAAGCCGGCTGTGCTGGCGCACATTGCGCCGAATGGCGGCAAGGTCGACCGCAAGCTCGCCGACGTCCACCAGCACCGCGTCCACGGCTATGGCTGGTGCGCCTCGTACGCCGAGTTGATGAACCAGGTCGCCGGTTGGGCCGAGCGGCTGGAGGCCGAAGGTCGCTTTGGCGAGATCGAGGCCCTGCTGGCCCAGCTGCTGTTCTCCGAATACTGCGCCCAGCTGGTCGGCGGCGTGCCGATGAACCAGGGCGAGATCGTCCGTCCCCAGCATCTGGTCGAGGACCGGGCGGTGCTCAACCGCCTGGCCTCCGAGGCCATGACCCGGCTGGCGGCCGAGGGCGGTTCGCAGGCGGTCAAGGCCCGCATCGCCCAGCGTCTGGCCGAGGCGCGCGGCCGTCCGACCCTGGAACAGACCGGCCTCGACGAGACGTTCGAGATGATCCGCGACCAGTTCCACGCCTTCGCCGAGGAGAAGGTCACGCCCTTCGCCCACGAATGGCACCTGAAGGACGAGCTGATCCCGCTGGAGCTGGTGCAGGAGCTGGGCGAGTTGGGCGTGTTCGGCCTGACCATCCCCGAGGAATACGGCGGCAGCGGCATGGGCAAGACCGCCATGTGCGTGGTCTCTGAGGAGCTGTCGCGCGCCTGGATCGGCGTCGGGTCGCTGGCCACCCGCTCGGAGATCGCCGGCGAGCTGATCCTGACCGGCGGCACCGACGCTCAGAAGGAATACTGGCTGCCCAAGATCGCCAGCGCCGAGATCCTGCCGACCGCCGTCTTCACCGAGCCGAACACGGGCAGCGACCTCGGCGCCCTGCGCACGCGCGGCGAGCTGAAGGGCGACCAGTATGTGGTCACCGGCAACAAGACCTGGATTACCCACGCCGCCCGCGCCGACGTGATGACTCTCCTGGTTCGCACCGACCCGGCCACCACCGACTATCGCGGCCTTTCGATGCTGCTGGCCCCCAAGCCGCGTGGCACGGACGAGGCCCCGTTCCCCGCCGAGGGCATGAGCGGCGGCGAGATCGGCGTCATCGGCTATCGCGGCATGAAGGAATACGAGCTGGGCTTCGACGGCTTCACCGTTCCGGCCGAGAACCTGCTGGGCGGCGTGCCCGGCCAGGGCTTCAAGCAGCTGATGGCCACCTTCGAGAGCGCCCGCATCCAGACCGCCGCCCGCGCCGTCGGCGTGGCCCAGGCGGCGCTGGAGGTCGGCCTGTCCTACGCCCTCGACCGCAAGCAGTTCGGCCAGCCGATCTTCGACTTCCCGCGCGTGCACAACAAGCTGGCCATGATGGCCGCCGAGATCATGGGCGTGCGCCAGCTGACCTATTTCGCCGCCCATCAGAAGGACGAGGGCAAGCGCTGCGACCTCGAGGCCGGCATGGCCAAGCTGATCGCCGCCCGCGTCGCCTGGGCCGCCGCCGACAACGCCCTGCAGATCCACGGCGGTAACGGCTTTGCGATGGAATACGCCGCCAGCCGTCTTCTGGCTGACGCGCGCATCCTCAACATCTTCGAAGGCGCCGGCGAGATCCAGGCCCAGGTGATCGCGCGGCGCCTGCTGGACGGCGGGAATTAGGTCCCTCTCCCAGAGGGAGAGGGTGGCCGCGAAGCGGTCGGGTGAGGGGTTTCGCTGCTGACGGTTTACCCCCTCACCTCCCATTGCTACGCAATGGGTCCCTCCTCTCCCCATGGGAGAGGGTTTCCTTTTGGGGACGCCCCATGCTGACCACCACCCGCCGCGCCGCCCTGATCTCAGGCCTCGCCACCACCGGCCTGGCGGCGTTCGGGAACCGGGCTTTCGCGCAAGAGACGGGCGCGGTCGGCGCGGCGGTCGACCAGTTCGCCCAAGACGTGATGGCCGCCTTCCCCGACCAGCCGGGCCTGGGGATCACCGTGGTCGAGAACGGCCAGATCACCCTGGCCAAGGGCTATGGCGTCAAGGCGCTGGGCGGCCAGGACCGCTGTGACGCCAATACGATCTTCGGTATAGCCTCCAACACCAAGGCCATGACCGCCGCCCTGCTGGCCATGCTGGTCGAGGAGGGGCGGGTCGAGTGGGACGCGCCGGTCACCCAGTACCTGCCCGACTTTGCGATGAAGGACCCGATCGTCACCAAGCTGCTGACGGTGCGCGACCTGCTGGTCCACCGCAGCGGCCTGAGCCTGGGCGCGGGCGACCTGATGATCTGGCCGGCCCCCACCCACACCCGGGCCGAGATCGTGGCGGGCCTGAAGCACCTGCCGATCGGCGGCCAGTTCCGGGGCGGCTACGCCTATGACAACGTCCTCTATGTCGTCGCCGGGGCGGTCATCGAGGCGGTCACGGGGCAGACCTGGGAGCAGGTGATCAAGGCGCGGATCTTCGATCCGCTGGGCATGACCAACACCGTCTCCAGTCCGCGTCTCGTCGACCAGTCCCGCCGCGCCCTGCCGCATGCGCGCCTAGGTCCGCCGGTGCGGGGACTGGGACCGCAGAAGGTGCTGCCGTTCGACGCCAGCTTCGATGCGGCCGGCCCCGCAGGCGGGGTCAATTCGTGTCCCGCCGACATCGGCAAGTGGATGCAGGTTCAACTGGGTCGTGGCCTCTCGGCGGACGGCAAGCGTCTGTGGGGCGAGGTCCAGGCCCGCGAGATGTGGAAGCCGCAGACCATCACCAGCTGGTCGGACGGCCCGAGCAACGAGAACCCGGCGCGGCCCTCGATGCAGGCCTACGCCCTGGGCTGGTACGTGCAGGATCACCGGGGCGAGCGGCTGCTGTGGCACACCGGAGGGCTGGCCGGTTTCATCTCCTATACGGGCCTGCTGCCCGGCCGAAAGTCCGGGATCATGATCATGACCAACGCCGAGGAGAACCCGGTGCTGCGGTCGCTGCGCTTCGGCGGACCGGACCGGCTGCAGGGGCGCAGCGACTTCGACTGGATCGCCTCGTCCAAGCGCGTCCAGGCCGAGGCCGACGCCCAGACAATCAAGGACGCCGCGGCCGCCACCACGCCCAAGGGCGGCGGCGCTCCGCCGAGCCTGCCGCTGGAGGCCTATGCCGGGGTCTATCGCGATCCCTGGTACGGTACGGTGACGATCAGCGTCACGGGAAAGGGCAAGAAGAAGGGCCTCTACGTCTCGTTCGACAAGACCCCGCTGTTGCGCGGCAAGCTCGCGCCGTTCGACGGCGAGACCTTCATCACCACCTTCGAGGACCGCACCCAGGAAGACGCGTTCTTCACCTTCGACATCAAGGACGGCAAGGCGGTCTCGGCCCTGGTCAAGGCGGTCTCACCGCTGGCCGACTTCAGCTACGATTACCACGACTTGCGGCTGACGCGGGAAGGGTAGGGGCGGGCGGCGCGGGCCAAGATCGCAATCGATAGATCATTCAAAGCGTGTCATCCCGGCCGAAGCGCCGGGACCCAGGAGCGGGCGCAGTGCGTTGGCCCCTGGGTCCCGGACAAGCCCCTCGGGCTTTCCGGGATGACACGGATTGATGCTCTAGAGCGTGAGGCCGAAAGTGGGAACCGGTTTCGGCTATTCTCACGCTCTAAGTATTTGATTTAGAGCCTTTTTAACGCCTGAAATCGATTCCGATTTCAGGCTAAAGGCTCTAGGCGCACAAGGTCTCAACGCGCCTCAGCGCTCGCCGCTCAGTTCCTGCACTTCCTCGAAGGTGCGCAGGCCCGGGCGTTGGGCGCTGACCAGCACGGCCATGTTCCCCGGCAGGTGCTGGTTGGCCAGCATCTTCTCGTGGGCGGCCGGGATCTGGTCCCAGGGGAAGACCTCCGACAGACAAGGGTCGACGCGGCGGTCGACGACCAGCTGGTTGGCGGCGCTGGCCTGCATCAGGTTGGCGAAGTGGCTGCCTTGCACGCGCTTCTGGCGCATCCACAGGAAGCGGGCGTCCATCGTCAGGTTGAAGCCCGAGGTGCCGGCGCAGATCACCACCATGCCGCCGCGTTTGACCAGGAACACCGACACCGGGAAGGTCTGCTCGCCAGGGTGCTCGAACACCATGTCGACGTCCTTGTTGCCGGTGATCTGCCAGATCGCCTTACCGAACTTGCGGCTTTCCTTCATGTAGTCGTTGAACTCGGGGCCGTTGACCTTGGGCAGCTGGCCCCAGCAGTTGAACTCCTTGCGGTTCAGCACCGCCTTGGCGCCCATCGACAGCACGAACTCGCGCTTGTCGTCGTCGCTGACCACGCCGATGGCGTTGGCGCCGGCGACGGCGGCCAGCTGGGTGGCGAAGACGCCGAGACCGCCCGAGGCGCCCCAGACCAGCACGTTCTGGCCGGGCTTCAGCTCATGCGGCTTGTGGCCGAACAGCATGCGGTAGGCGGTCGCCAGGGTCAGGGTGTAGCAGGCGCTCTCTTCCCAGGTCAGGTGCTTGGGACGCGGCAGCAACTGGCGTGACTGCACCCGGCAGAACTGGGCGAAGCTGCCGTCCGGCGTCTCATAACCCCAGATGCGCTGGCTGGACGAGAACATCGGGTCGCCCCCGTTGCACTCCTCGTCGTCGCCGTCGTCCTGGTTACAGTGGATGACGACCTCATCGCCCAGCTTCCACCGCTTCACCTTGGCCCCGACCTTCCAGACGATGCCCGAGGCGTCGGACCCGGCGATGTGGAAGGGCTGCTTGTGGCCGTCCAGCGGGCTGATCGGCTCGCCCAGCGCGGCCCAGACCCCGTTGTAATTGACGCCGGCCGCCATCACGAGCACCAGCACCTCGTCCTCGCCGATCTCCCAGGTGGGGACCACCTCGACCTGCATCGCGGTGGAGGGCTTACCGTGGCGCTCCTTGCGGATGCTCCAGGCGTACATGGTCTTTGGCACGTGGAAGGCCGGCGGGATCTCACCGATCTCGTACAGGTCCTTCAGCTCGGTCTTCTCAACCGTCTCAATCGTCATCTCACTCCCCGTTCCTTCCGCGCTGCAACCTTTCTTGCGGTGCAACAATGCGCAAAGGTCAAACTCGGCTGCGCCGCCCGCCAGTCGAAACGCGAAAAAGTTCCGCCGGCGGGTCATTTTTGGCTCTCGGGCGCAAGAACTCGCCCACAAGGGCCCTACGCTGAGACAACTGTTTGAAACTGGCAAGCAGAATCTTTGTGCGGCGCAACATCGGTCGCGAATGTCGCGGGGGAAGGTTGCCGACCTGCCCGAGGCGCGCCAGGCTGGCGGCATGATCCATCTTTCCCGCCCCGAGACCGGCGTCGCGTTGGTCGAGCTGGACGTCGCGCCGGCCAATGTCCTGGCCATGGCCGAACGTGCCCGTCTGCTGGACGCCTTCGCGGCCATCGAGGCCGACCGCGCGGTTCGGGTCGCGATCCTCACCGGCCGCAACGGCGCCTTCTGCACCGGCGATGACCTGGCCGAGTCGCTGTCGCGCGACGTGCCCACCCAGACCGCCGCCATCCTGAACTTCCTGGACATGTGCGACCGCATCGCCGCCGTCCGCGTCCCGGTGATCGCCGCCATCGACGGTTGGTGCATCGGCGGCGGGCTGGAGCTGGCCCTGGCCTGCGACATCCGCCTGGCCGGGACGCGCGCCAGCTTCGCCTGCTCGGCGGTGCGGATGGGCCTGACCGCCTCGGCAGATCGCCTGACCCGCCTCGTCGGCGAGAGCCGCGCCAAGCCGCACCTCCTGACCGGCGCCCCCTTCGACGCCGCCCGCGCCCTGGCCGACGGGATCGTGGCGCAGGTTCACCCTTCGGAGGGGCTGTTGCCGGCGGCGCTGGACATGGCCCGCATCATCGCCTCGCGCGCCCCGCTGGCGATCGAGGCGACCAAGCGGGTGGCTTCGGGAGCGTCGGCGACAGCGGCGGAGATTCCCGCCCTCGCCGCCAGCGCCGACCACGCCGAGGCGCGAGCGGCGTTCATCGCCAAGCGACCGGCGGGGTTCAGGGGTTGCTGAGGCGCCAGGCGCGATAGCGCTTGGTCTGGGCGTTCTGCTTGATCCGCTGGCTGATCACGCTCAGCAAAGGCGAAAGCTTGCGCGCGGGCGCCTTGCCCGCCGCCAGCCGGTTGAGCTGCGCCTTGGTCAGGGCCATCACCGCCAGACCGGCCAGTGAGCGGTTCTTCCAGGTCACTTCCGGCAGCACGACGTCCTGGCCCTCGGGCTTGCGCCAGGCGTTGGGCAGGTCCGGCGCGAAGGCCAGGGCGCGAGCGATTCCGATCACCGGCACGCCCGGCAAGGCGCCCTCCGGCGACAAGGCTGCCAGCGCCACCTCGCGTCGGCAGACGCCGCCGGTGACCATGATCGGCATCTTGGCGACCTTGGCGATGTCGCGGGCGAAGTCGACGAAATAGGCCTCGCGCGCGGTGGTGGAGGTCTGGGCGATCGCGTCGGCCTTGGTCGGCCCCTGCATGGCCGGGTTTTCGTAATTGCCGCCCGACAGCTCGACGAGGTCCACGCCCAGGCCGTTCATCTGCTCGACCACCCAGCGGGCGTCGTCGGCGTCAAAGCCGCCCTTCTGGAAGTCGGCCGAGTTCAGCTTCACCGAGACCACGAAGCGCGGCGACACGCGCGCTCTCACGGCCTTGATCACCTCAAGCAGCATCCGCGCGCGGTTCTCGCGCGAGCCGCCCCAGGCGTCGTCGCGGCGGTTCACCAGCGGTGAGAGGAACTGGCTGAGCAGATAGCCGTGGGCGGCGTGGATCTGAACACCGTCGAAGCCCGCTTCCTCGGCGCGTCGCGCGGTGACGGCGAAGCGCTCGATCAGCGTCAGGATCTCGTCGCTCGTCAGGGCGCGCGGCTGAGCCAGGAGGCCCGACAGCTTGCCCAGATCGACCGGCACGGCCGACGGGGCGACGGCGCCCTGGCCAAGATCGGCATAGGTCTGGCGGCCGGGATGATTGATCTGCATCCACACCTGGCCGCCGCCCGACTTGGCTTCCTTCGCCCAGGTCTCGAAAGGCTCCAGCGGGGCGCGTGCGTCCAGCACCACGCCGCCGGGTCCGGTCACGGCCGAGGGATCGACCATCACATTGCCGGTGATCTGCAAGCCGACGCCGCCCTGGGCCCAGCGCCGATACAGGGTCCACAGGGCCGGTCCGGGCAGTTGGCCCGGGGCGGCGAGGTTTTCTTCCATCGCCGCCTTGGCGATACGGTTGGGCAGCACGGCGCCATTAGGCAGGACCAGGGGCGCGAACAGCGGCTCATAGGCGGCGGTGAGCATGAAATCTTGACCTCGTTTCAGGCGGGTCACACCTTCTACACCTTCAAGCTAGGTTGAAGGTCAAGGGCCTGTCTGGAGCATTGGAATGAAGATCGGTGAGATCGCCAAGCGGGCCGGGGTCCCTGCGTCGCGCATCCGGTTCTATGAGGAGCAGGGCATCCTGCCGCCCGCACCGCGCGGGACGAACGGCTATCGCGACTATCCCGAAAGCCTGATCGCGACGCTCGGCTTCATCGAACAGGCCCAGCGCTTGGGCTTTTCGCTGAAAGAGATCGCCGGCCACGCGGCGCTGGAGGGCAGGCCTTGCGAGGGCTTGCCGCAGAAGCTGCGGGCCAAGCTGGCCGAGGTCGACGCCCATATCGCCGCCGCCCAGGCGCGACGGGCCGAGTTGGTGGCGTTGATCCAGACGCTGGAACGCCAGGAGCTCGAACGGGCGGCCTGATCCAAGTTCGCATCCGCGAAATCCATATTGCGCCGCAGCAAATCCCGGCTCATGATCGGCGATAACAAGAACCAAAAAACGCCGGGAGCCCGTCATGTCCGCCAAGCCGTATCAGCACGCGCCCGATCCGCCGTGGATCTTCCGCACCTATGCCGGCCATTCGACGGCGGAGAAGTCCAACGCGCTCTACCGGGCGAACCTCGCCAAGGGTCAGACGGGGCTGTCGGTGGCTTTCGACCTGCCCACCCAGACCGGCTACGACCCCGACCACATCCTGGCGCGCGGCGAGGTCGGCAAGGTCGGGGTGCCGATCAGCCATCTGGGCGACATGCGCCAGCTCTTCAGCGAGATCCCGCTGGAGAAGATGAACACCTCCATGACCATCAACGCCCCGGCGGCTTGGCTCCTGGCGATGTACGTGGCGCTGGCGGACGAGCAGGGGGCTGACCGCAAGCTTCTGCAAGGCACGACGCAGAATGATCTGATCAAGGAGTATCTGTCGCGCGGCACCTACATCTTCCCGCCGGGGCCGTCCTTGCGGCTGATCGGCGACATGATCGCCTGGTGCTATCGCGAGGTTCCCAAGTGGAACCCGATGAACGTCTGCAGCTACCACCTGCAGGAGGCCGGCGCGACGCCCGAGCAGGAGCTGGCCTTCGCCCTGGCGACCGCCATCAGCGTGCTCGACACCGTCAAGGCCGGCGGTCAGGTGCCGGACGAGGACTTCGAGATCGTCGCCTCGCGGATCAGCTTCTTCGTCAACGCCGGCGTGCGGTTTGTCACCGAACTTTGCAAGATGCGCAGCTTCACCAAGCTGTGGGACCAGATCCTGCTGGAGCGCTACGGCGTGCAGGACCCGAAGGCCCGCCGCTTCCGCTATGGGGTGCAGGTCAACTCTCTGGGTCTGACCGAGCAGCAGCCCGAGAACAACGTCTATCGCATTCTGATCGAGGCCCTGGCCGTCACGCTCAGCAAGGACGCCCGCTGCCGGGCCCTGCAACTGCCGGCCTGGAACGAGGCCCTGGGCCTGCCGCGTCCGTTCGACCAGCAGTGGTCGCTGCGCCTGCAGCAGGTGCTGGCTTACGAGACCGACCTGCTGGAATACGAGGACCTGTTCGACGGCAGCCATGTCGTC
This sequence comes from Caulobacter sp. SL161, assembly GCF_026672375.1. Taxonomy (GTDB): domain Bacteria; phylum Pseudomonadota; class Alphaproteobacteria; order Caulobacterales; family Caulobacteraceae; genus Caulobacter. The sequence continues at coordinate 3,756,366 of NZ_JAPPRA010000001.1, read as the reverse complement.
GAGGCCAAGGTCGCCGAGCTGTCGAAGGGCGCGCTCTCGCAGCTGGCTTTGATCGACGAAATGGGCGGGGCCGCCAGCGCCATCGACTACATGAAGTCCGAGCTCGTCGCCTCCAACGCCAAGCGGGTGCGGGCGGTCGAGACCGGCGAGATGACCGTGGTCGGCGTCAACCGCTGGACCGAGACCGAGGCCTCGCCGCTATCGGCGGGCGAAGGCTCGATCGAGACCGTCGATCCGCGCCTGGAGGCCGAGGTCGTGGCCCGCATCAAGGCCTGGCGCGAGGCGCGCGACGCCGCCGCGGTCGAGACCGCCCTGGCCGAGCTGAAGGCCGCCGCCCGCGAGGGGCGCAACGTCATGGAGCCCTCGATCGCCGCCGCCAAGGCCGGCGTCACCACCGGCGAGTGGTCCGGCGCCCTGCGCGAGGTGTTCGGCGAGTATCGCGGCCCGACCGGGGTCGCCGTCGTAGTCTCGACCAATGAGGCCGAGGACGTCGAGGCGGTGAAGCACGAGGTCGAGCGGGTCTCGGAAATGCTGGGCCGCACCCTGACCTATCTCGTGGGCAAGCCGGGTCTGGACGGTCACTCCAACGGCGCAGAGCAGATCGCCACCCGCGCCCGCGCCTGCGGCATGGAGGTCGTCTATGACGGCATCCGCTCGACGCCCGAGGAGATCGTCCGCCGCGCCAAGGAAAGCCGCGCCCACGTGGTGGGTCTGTCGATCCTGTCGGGCTCGCACCTCGACTTGGTGCAGGAAGTGATCCGGGTGATGCGCGCCGAGGGCCTGGGCGACATCCCGGTCGTGGCCGGCGGCATCATCCCGCCCGAGGACGCCCTGATCCTGAAACAGATGGGCGTGGCGCGGATCTACACGCCCAAGGACTTCAAGATCACGCAGATCATGGGTGATGTGGTCAAGCTCGTGGAGGCGACGGCGCTGGCGGAGGCCTAACCCCGCCCCAGCCGCCAGGCCGCCGTGAAGCCGACGAGGGCCAGGGGCAGGAAGGCGCCGAACAGCAGCACGCCCTGGCTGGTCGCCAGCGCCGCGTCGATGCCGTGGTGGCCAAAGCCCAGCACATTGGCCATCGCGCCTGCGCCCGCCGAGCCGACCGCGCCGCCGATCAGTTGCGAGGTCGGCACCGCGCCCGAGGCCATGGCCTGTTCTTCGCTCGGCGCGCCGGCGATGGTGCGGCGGGCGATGAAGGCGTGGCAGAGACCAAAGCCCGCGCCCAGCACCGCGAAGGCCAGCGAGGTCTCCATGAGGTTCCCGCGCGGTACGGCCCAGGCGCTGAGCGCCGCGCCCAAGGCGATGACGCCGGCGCCCAGGCGCACGAAGCGGCCGTCCTTGTGGGCGGGCACGTGACCGAAGATCAGGGCGCAAGCAGTCCAGCCGGCGGCGATCGCTCCGGTGACATAGCCCGCCAGCAGGGGCGAGGCGTCGTGGCGGGCCTGGATGAAGGCGGGGCCATAGACGGTGAAGCCGATCACCGCCGCTTCGCAGGCGAAGATGGTCAGGAGCCCAAGACCCGTGGCGGTGCGCAGGTCGGCGGCGGACTTGGGCAGAAGGCGGTCTTGGGTGCGGGTGTTGGCGGCCAGCATGGCGGCCATGCCGATCACGCCGCCGACAGCCAGGATCACGGCCAGGCGCGGTGAGGCGACGACCCCGGCGCCGCCGATCAGGCTGACGCCGATCACCAGCAGGGCCAGTTGCAGGCTGGGAATGCGGCCGCCGCCTTCCTCGCGCTTGCCGCCGGGCAGCATGACCATCACCGCGCCGATGAAGATCACCGCCTGGATCACGAACATCCAGAACACGCCGCGCCAGAAGCCCACGGCGGCGAACAGGCCGCCGAGCGCGGGGCCCAGCAAGGTCGCCGCGCCCCAGACCCCGGCGATCGCCCCATAGACGCGCGGCCAAAGGCTCTGAGGAAAGAGCGCGCTGATGGCCACATAGCAAAGCGCCACCACGGCCCCGGCGCCCAGGCCTTGGACCAGGCGTCCGACGATGAAGGTGACGAACTCCGGCGCCAGCGCGCTCATGGCGCAGCCGATCGCATAGACGAGACCGCTGATCGCCGTCGCCGCGCGCAGGCCCACCGCGATCGACAGCTTGCCCGAGCACGCCCCGGCCACGATCGAGCCGGTCAGATAGGCCGCCACCGACCAACCGAAATACTGGTAGCCGCCGATCTCCTTGGCCACGCTGGGCATGATCGTCGCCGTCACCAGGGTGTCGGCGGCGTTCAGCCAGATGCCCAGGCACAGCAGGGCGAAGCGCGGAACCAGGGCCTTGTCGACCAAACGCGCGGGGGCGGGGGGGGAGCTCATGCCGGCGCACATGGCCCTTTTCGCCGCCCGCGCCAAGGGCGTTTTAGGGAGTCACAAGCGTCTTGGCCAGCGCCGTCAGCTGGTCGGTGGCGACGCCCCAGCCCTCGTGGAAGCCCATCTGCTCGTGGGCCGTCTTGTCCTCGACGGTCCAGTGGCGCGCCACGGCGCGGTAGCGGGTCTTGCCGTCGCCCAGATCCTCGAAGGTGACGATCCCCACCATGAACGGCTTGTCCGAGGGCTTCCAGGTCTCTGTGAAGGCGTCGGTGAAGACGAGCTTCTGGTTCGGGACCACTTCCAGATAGACGCCCGGCTGGGGCACGACTTCGCCGTTCGGGCCGTTCATCTCCATGTAGCTGTTACCGCCGGTCCGCACGTCCAGGCGCACGTTCGACACGGTCCAAGGCTTGGGGCAGAACCACTGCGGCATAAGTTCAGCCGTGGTCCAGCAGGTGTAGAGCTTCTCGGCGGGGACATCGATGATGCGCTCCAGAACGAGGTCGCGATCTTCGGCGGCGGCGGTGTCGAGGGGCATGGGTGTCTCCTTGCGTGCGCGATCTTGCCCCAAGGACGCGCCGATGGCGCGAACGCCGACAGGGCGTACGAGAAAAATCCTCCCCCCAGCGGAGGAGGCGGTCCGAAAGACCGGAGGGGAAGTGCTTTAGCGCCTGCCTCTTCCCCCTCCGTCGTCGCTCCGCGCCGACACCTCCCCCGCTGGGGGAGGATTTGCCCGAGGCTTGACCCTCGCCCCGCCCCGCCGCACTGTGCCTGAAATTCAAACAAACGTTTAGGGAGCGCGCCATGAGTCTCTTTGACCTCGCCGGCAAGGTGGCGATCATCACCGGGTCTTCGCGCGGGATCGGCAAGGCGATCGCCGAGCGGATGGCCGAGCACGGCGCCAAGGTGGTGATCTCCTCGCGCAAGGCCGGCCCGTGCGAGGAGGTCGCCGCCGAGCTCAACGCCAGGCACGGCGCGGGCGCCGCCATCGCCGTGCCGGCCAATATCGCCTCCAAAGACGAGCTTCAGAATCTGGTCGACGAGACCCGCAAGGCGTTCGGCAAGATCGACATCTGCGTCTGCAACGCCGCCAGCAATCCCTATTACGGACCCCTGGCCGGGATCGCCGACGACCAGTTCCGCAAGATCCTGGACAACAACATCATCAGCAATCACTGGCTGATCTCGATGGTCGCGCCCGAGATGCAGGCTCGCAAGGACGGCTCGATCATCATCATCAGCTCGATCGGCGGCCTGCGCGGCAACGCCATCATCGGCGCCTACAACATCTCCAAGGCCGCCGACTTCCAGCTGGCGCGCAACCTGGCCCACGAGTTCGGCCCCGACAATGTGCGGGTCAACTGTATCGCGCCGGGCCTGATCAAGACCGACTTCGCCAAGGCGCTGTGGGACAATCCCGAGACCCTCAAGCGCTCGACCACAGGCGTGCCGCTGCGCCGCATCGGCGAGCCGGACGAGATCGCCGGCGCGGCCGTCTATCTGGCCTCCAAGGCCGGCAGCTTCATGACCGGACAGGCCCTGGTCGTGGACGGCGGCGCGACGATCTAGCGCGCGATCAGAGCGGGGCGCTTAACAGGTCCTACATTTCTGGCGGCCAAGGGTTGCCGCAGATTCCAGGATACGGACTTGCGGCGCGTACTGATTCTCTTCGTGTTGGTCATGACCTTCGGCGCCAGCAGCGCCTGGGCCAAGAGCGACGCGCCCCTCGCCCAGCGGCTTGAGCAGCTGAACCAGAAGATCGGCGCGCACGAGGTCCGCAAACCGCCCCGCGACAATGACGATATCGAACGGGCCGGCCGCCGCGCCCTGCGCGAGGCGGGGCAGGAGCGTCTCTACGGTCTATGGCGCGTGCTCTACGCACTCAAGAGCAACCAGATTCAGGGACGGTTCGACGCCTGGGCGGCCCGCACGCGCGAGGTGGCGCGACGCGACAAGGATGCGACGCTCGAAGCCCTGGTCGACCTCGAGGTGCTGGCCTACCGGCACGAGAGCGGCGGCTTTCAGGCCTTTCAGGACAAGGACTGGGACCGCTTTCTGAAGTCGTCAGGCCCGGACATCCGGCTGATGGCGGGCATTGAGCGGGTCCGTCACCTGGGACAGATCGGCCGCTGGGCGGAGGCGGCGCGGCTGGCGGCGGAACTGACCGGCGACCTTGAACGCCGCGGCCACATCGCCCGGCCGCTGCTGGCCGAGCTGCATCAGGTGCACAGCTATACGCTGTCGGATCTCGGCGACAAGGAAGGCGCGCTCGATCACATGGCCCAGGCGGCCGCGCTGGACGAGCGGGACACCTTCTATGTTCGCAAGATCGAGCGGATCTACGACATCGCCTTCAGCGCGGCGGACCTGGGCGAACTGGCCGCCGCCGAACGCTTTGCGGCCCTGCATCACAAGTTGACCATGGCGGATGGCGATCCGGGCCTGGTCACCTGGGACCGGTTCCTCTGCGCGCGGATCGCGGGCCTGCGCGAGGCGCCCGAGCGGGTGATCCAGTGCCTGGCGCCCGCTGCTGGCCTTTTGGCCAACCCCGATCGTCGCCTGCAGGTTCGCATGCTGGGACAGCGGGCGCTGGCGCTGGCGCAGCTGGGGCAGTCCCAGGCGGCGCGGCGCGATCTGGAACGACTGAAGACCATCCCCGAGACCCTGGCCTCGCGCGATCGGCCGCTGGAGGCCTTGGTCGAGGCCTATATCGATCAGTATGAGGGACGCAGCGCCGACGCGTTCCGGAAACTGGACGCCTGGCGCAAGGCCGACGGTCTGGCCTCGCGCAACGCCTACGCCAAGGGCGTCGCCGAGATGTCGGCGGCGCTGGAAAGCGAGCTGCGGGTCAAGCGCGACGAGAGCCGTCGCCTCACCGAACAGGTCCGCCTGTCCCGGAGCCTGGCGCGGGCCTCGGTCGTGATCGCGCTGCTGCTGGGCGTGTTGGTGGCGGGCGCCGCAGCGTGGGCCGTGCACCAGCGCGGGGCCTCGCGACGGCTCCGGCTCGCCCAGGAGCGGGCGGAAGCGGCCAGCACCGCGAAGTCGGCGTTCCTGGCCGTGATGAGCCACGAGCTTCGCACGCCCCTGAACGGCATGCTGGGCCTGGCCCAGGCGTTGCGCTCGGATCAGCTGACTCCCCTCCAGCGCGAGCAGGTCGACCTGATCCTCGACAGCGGCGACACCCTGCTGGTGCTGCTGAACGACATACTGGACCTTTCTAAGATCGAGGCGGGAAAGCTTGAGATCGCGCCGACCGCGGGTGATCTCGTTCAGACCTGCGCGCGCCTGGTGGGCGGCTATCAACCGACCGCGCGCGAGAAGGGCGTGACCCTGACCTTCCAGTTGGATGGCGAGGCGCCCGGATGGCTGATGTTTGATGGCGTGCGGGTGCGCCAGTGCCTGAGCAACCTTGTCTCCAACGCCCTGAAGTTCACCAGCCAGGGCAAGGTCGAGGTGGCGCTGGCCTGCTACCCCGAGGCGGGCGACCGTGTCCGGGTGCGCCTGCGCGTGGCCGACACCGGCATCGGCATGAACGAGGCCACGGTCGCCAAGCTGTTCCGGCCCTTCACCCAGGCTGACGCCTCGACGACGCGAAACTTCGGCGGTACCGGCCTGGGGCTCAACATCACCCGCCGGCTGGTCGAGATGATGCGCGGCGACATCAAGGTCGAAAGCGAGGAGGGCGTGGGTTCGGTCTTCACCATCGAGATGGTGATGGACCAGGCCCTCGCCATAGAGGCCGCGCCGAGCGAGGCGGGCGCGACCAGCGAGTCGATCGGCGCCGCCGCCCTGCAGGGCCGCCGTGTGCTGGTCGTCGACGACCACCCCGTCAACCGCCGCGTCATCCGCCTGTTCCTCGAGCCGTTCGAGTGCGAACTGGTCGAGGCCGAGAACGGTCGACACGCGCTGGACGTCTTGCAGCACGAAGCGGTCGATCTGGTGCTGATGGACGTCAACATGCCGGTCATGGACGGGCTGGAGGCCACCCGCCGCCTGCGCCAGGACCCACGCTTCGCCCGCCTGCCGGTGGTCGCCCTGACCGCCGACGTCATGTCGGCCCAGATCAAAACCTGCCTCGACGCCGGCTGCGACGCCCACGTCGCCAAGCCCATCGATCTGCGCAATCTCTTATCGGTCATGGACCGCTGCCTGGCCCAGAGCCTGGCCCGCGACGCGGCGGCGAGGCTGGGGGCGTTGTAGGCGCACGCGCCTTGCGGGAGCGACGCGTATGGGATCGGGTCCAGGTCGATGATGGCGCAGAGCATTGAGATGTACCGCCAGCGCCTGATCACCAGCCTGCGCACTCTGCCGAGCGCGCGGGGGTGGCTGTTCTGCCTCGGGGTCTCGGCGCTGACCCTGGCGACCATGGCCGCCATCGGCTTCTCGACCGGTCTCTATCACCTGACCCCCACCCAGCCGGACCTGGCTCTTCGGATGCTGACGGTGATCCTGATCCCGGCGCTGGGCGAGGAGATCCCGTTCCGCGCGGTGCTGACGCCGGGGCCGGGCCAGGGGCGGCGGCCGTGGGTCGAGATCGGGGTCGCCACCGGCCTCTATGTGCTGTGGCACGTGATCGAGGCCCTGACTTTCCTGCCCAACGCCGCGCCGGTGTTCCTGCGGGCCGACTTCCTGTTGTGCTGCGCGGTGCTGGGTCTGGGTTGCGCGGTGACCAAGCGGGTGACCGGCTCGGTCTGGCCGGCGGTGCTGTTGCACTGGGCGCTGGTGGTGGTCTGGCAGACCTGGCTGGGCGGGGTCAGCGCGCTGTCCTGAGCCTCGCCCACGAAAAAGCCCGCCCGGTCATGGGGAGACCGGACGGGCTCTCTTCTCGGAACGCGGCCAGAGGGACGGAGCGGTCGCGCCCCGAAAGCTCGGCGAGGGGGTTTAGCCCTCGATCGCTCTAGCCCCGCTTAGGCGCGGTAGACGTAGGCGCTGGAGACGAAGCCGACGCCGACGCCGTCCTGGCCAACCAGGATCCACTTGCCGTCCTTGGTGCGGCCCAGGGCCTGGAAGGTCGTGCCCGAGTCCACCGCGCCCAGGCGTTCGCCCCGGGTGGAGGCCGAAGCCCGCAGGTTGACGGTCGAACGGGCGACCATCTTCTTCTCGATCTTGACCAGCGGGGCGGCCTGGACGGTCTGGGCGTAGCGGAAGCCGCCCGACTTGTAGATCCCGCCGACCTCCTGGGCCGCGTCGCTCTTCTGCATCTTGCAGCCGATCAGCGAGCCGGCGCCCGCGCCGACCACCGCGCCGATCGCCGTGCCCGTGCCCTGGTCGTTCTTGGCCAGGTTCGAGCCGGCCGCGGCGCCCAGCAGGGCCCCGACGACGGCGCCGACTTCCTGCTTCTTGCCCGAGGCCTTGCAGCCGACGACGCCGCCCAGCTTTTCGTCCATGGCGTGGGCGGCGGGCGCGGCGGTCATCGCCAGCGCGGTGGCGGCGGCGCCCAGGGTCAGGGTGATCGTCTTGATCTTAGTCGTGATGGTCATGGTCTTGGTCCTTCGTCCCTTTTGAAAGTCTGCGGGGTCAGCAACCCCGTGAGACAGACCATGGCAGGGCCAAGCTGAACGGTTGCGCCGACCGTTCCGACAGATTTCGTTCATGTGAAAAAATCTTCGCCCCGCACAACCGCACGCGGCGCCGCCTTGCTCGCCGGGCGCTTCTGGCTAGGGTGCGGTCGCCAGTTCAGTCGCCCGGGGGGGCTTATGTCGTCGCAGTCCAAATCCATCACGCTCGCCCTGACCCTGACCGCCCTGGCGGCGCTGTCCGGCTGTGACAAGCCGCCCGGCGCCGCCAAGCCGCCGGCCGAAGCGCCCAAGCCTGTCGCACCGGCGACGTCCGCCACCGCGCCGGAGCCAGAGCTGCCGCAGTTCGACCTGTACGCCCAACGTGACGAGGAGCGCCTTGTCGAGGCCAAGTTGCTGAAGGAATTGGGCCAGCCGGACGCGCGCAAGGGTCCGACCCTGACGCTGCAGCACAACGGCCAGCCCAGCCTGACGGTGACCGACGACGAGGAAACCTTCAGCGTGCTGACGCGTGTCTTTGAGGTGCCGACCGTCCAAGGCATGCAGACCGTCTACGAGGTCGTCACGTCCTATTTCGCTGCGCCCGCCGACTACGTGCCCATCAGCACCTTCTATGACAAGCGAGGCGTCGAGATCGAATCTTCCGAACTCGGCCAGTGGCGGGGCGCCGTGCTCGCGATTTCGTCCCAGGCCGAGACCCTTGAGGCGGACGACGACCCCCGCGCCAGCACCGAGCTGCGCGACTGGTCGAGCAAGCCGCACCGCAAATTCGAGTTCAAGTCGCGCTGCCTGATCACCGAGTGGGTCAGCGACACCAAGATCAAGGGTTACTGCCTGCGTCCGGCCACCGAGGAGGACAATCCCGGCATGGGGCTGAAAGGTTACGGCGAAGAGACCCCGGCGGTCTTCACGCGCGTTGGACCCAACGCCTGGCGGCTGCGGGAACTGAGCGCGCCCAAGGCCAAGCTGCGCGACTTGCCGGACAACCCGCCGACCGCTTTCGACGAAACCGTCAAGGGCGTGCCCTATTCTGGGAATCAGTAGTCGCTGAGTCTTCGGCGCGGGGGCTACGCCGCCGCCTGATCGGCGTCCTCAAGGCTTACGCCCAGCCGTTCCCGAAGCGCCCGCGCGCCGTCGGGCGTCAGGCGGACCGCGCGTCCCTTGGGCTCCAGGGCCAGCCAGCCCCGCTCGGTCATCGTCGCCAGCAGCTTGACGCCCAGGGGGCCTGCGAGGTGATGGCGGCGCTCTGTCCAGTCCAGGCATGGCCGCGCCACACCGCGCGCGCCGCGCTGGGTCTGGGGCGAAACGCCGAGGTCCTTGAACCAGGCCTGGCCGGCGGGGGTGACGGCATAGAGCCTCTCCCCGGCCATGCGGATCAGGTCGCGCTCGAGCAGGGCGTCGCAGACCTTCACGCCGAGGCGGCCTGCCAGATGGCCATAGCAGCAGCGAGCGTCGCGCAGGGCCCGGGCCTTGGGCGTGCGGGGGATCGCCAGCGAGCGGACGGGGGCGGCGATCACCGACAGGGCCTCGATGGCGTGCGCCACATCGGCGGAGGCCAGGCGGTAATAGCGATGGCGGCCCTGGCGCTCGACCGCCAGGAGACCGCCGTCGACCAGCTTGGCCAGGTGGTTGCTGGCCGCCTGGGCGGTGACGCCGGCGGCCCAGGCCAGGGCGCTGGCGGGCTGGGCCCGGCCGTCTTGCAGCGCCTGCAGCATGGCCGCGCGGGTCGGGTCGCCGATCAGGGCGGCGGGGGAGGCGATATTGGCGTCCATGTCGCCACCTTAGACCCAATTTGGCCGTGATGGTTCATCGACACGTGTAACAACCCCGGCGCGGCAGGACGCATGACCGGGCCATGATCGCTCCTTCGCACACGCCCCGCCTGGGCTGGGTCACCGCCGCCGCCAGCTTCGGCTTCTTCGTCACTCAGCTCGACGTCACCATCGTCAATGTCGCGCTGGACGCCATCGGCCAGGCGTTCGGCGCTTCGACGGCGCAGCTACAGTGGCTGGTCGACGCCTACGTCCTGGCGCTGGCGGCGATGCTGCTGTCGGCGGGGGCGATCGGCGACCGCGTCGGGCCCAAGCGGGCCTTCGTCTGGGGCCTGGTGCTGTTCGGCGCGGCTTCGGCGATCTGCGGCCTGGCCCCTGGACCGTTGAGCCTGATCGTGGCTCGCGCGGCTCAAGGGGCGGCCGGGGCCTTGCTGATCCCGCCGTCGCTGGCCCTGATCGCCAATGCCGCCCACGGGGACGACCGCGGGCGGGCCACAGCGGTGGGGTGGTGGACGGCCGCCGGCGGGGTGTCGATCGCCGCCGGACCCGTGCTGGGCGGCCTGCTGGTCGAGACCCTGGGCTGGCGCTGGGTGTTCTTCGTCAACCTGCCGATCTGCCTGCTGGGCGCGGTTCTGACCCAGATCGTCGCTCCGACGACCCCGCCCCGGAAAACCACGCCCCCGGACATGACGGGGCAGTTGCTGGCCGCCGTCGCCGTCACCCTCGTGGTTGGCGCGCTGATCGAGGGCGGTCATCGCGGATGGCGGGCCGGCCCGACGGGTGCGCTGGTCGCAGGCTTGCTGCTCGTCGCGCTGTTCCTGTTCCATCAGCGCCGCGCGCCCCATCCGGTCATGCCGCTGCGCGCCTTCGCCCGGCGACCGGCGTGGCTGGCGGTGGTGGTCGGCTCGACCCTGAACCTCACCTACTACGGGATGATCTTCGTGCTGGGTCTCTACATGTTGCGTGGCCTGGGCTGGCCGCCGGGCAAGGCTGGACTGGCCTTTCTGCCGCTGACAGCCACCTTCATCGTCTCCAACCTCGCCAGCGGCGGCCTCGTTTCGCGCTTTGGAGCGAAGGTCGTGACCGCGAGCGGCGTGGCTATCGCGGCGTGCGGCTACGCTCTGACCGCGCGGTTGGACGGGGCGAGCGGCATGCTGGAGATGCTGCCCGGCTTCGCTCTGATCCCTGGCGGCATGGGCCTGGCCATCCCGGCCCTGACCAGCGGTCTGTTGGCCAGCGTCGACCGCCATGAGGCCGGCGCGGCCTCCGGCGCGCTCAACGCCTGTCGCCAGGTCGGGGGCGCGGCCGGTGTAGCGATCTTCGGCGGCTTGGCCAGCCTCGATGTGTTCGCCGGAGTACGACTTTCAGGCGTTGCGGCGGCGGCGATGCTGGTCGTTGCGGTGGGGGTTATCCTTGTCCCCACGCGGAAGAGGGTGGCGTGTAACGCCGGATGAGGGGGCAGAGACCTCACAGACACGCCAGGGGCGCCCCTTACCCAACCCTGCGGGTCGCCTCTCCCGCAGGGCGATAGGGGAAACAAAAGCCCGCCCTGGTCTCCCGAGGCGGGCTCTTTGTCTTCACTCAGATCCGTTCAGCTCACCGCACCAGCGAGCCGTGGCACTGCTTGAACTTCTTGCCCGAGCCGCAGGGGCAGGGGGCGTTGCGGTTGGTGCGGTCCCAGCCTTCCGGCAGGGCCGAGACGGGCAGGGCCTCGCGCTGGGTGGGCGACAGGCCTTCTGGGATGCCGCCGGCGAAGGCGGCGTTTTCGCCGGTCAGCGGATCCAGGTGCACCTCGACCAGATTGTCCAGCGGCGTGTGCGGGACTTCCGGCTCGGCGTAGGCGATCTCGACCGTCATCAGCCAGCGGGTGGTGTTGGTGCGCAGGTCGCCCAAGAGCTTCTCGAACAGCGAGAAGGCCTCGGTCTTGTACTCGTTCAGCGGATCACGCTGGCCATAGCCGCGCAGGCCGATGACGTTGCGCAGGTGATCCAGGTGCATCAGGTGTTCGCGCCACTGCAGATCGATCATCTGCAGCAGGAAGCTCTTCTCGACCGAGCGCATCTGCTCGGGCGTGATGATCACCTCGCGCTGGGCCGCGTACTCGTCGGCCGCCTTGGTGATGCGTTCCTTCATCTCCTCGTCGGCGATGCCTTCCTCGGCGGCCCACTCGGCGATCGGCAAATCCAGGCCCAGGATCGACTTGACGCGCTCGGTCAGGCCCTCGACGTCCCACTGCTCGGCATAGGCCTTGGGCGGCAGGTGGCGCAGGACCAGGTCGTCGATCGTGTCGTGACGCATCTCGGTGATGATTTCCGAGAGGTCGCTGGACTCCATGAACTCCTGGCGCTGCTCGAACACGGCCTTGCGCTGGTCGTTGACGACGTCGTCGTACTTCAGGAGGTTCTTGCGGATTTCGTAGTTCCGCTGCTCGACGCGCTTTTGCGCCGTGGCGATGGCGTTGTTCAGCCACTTGTGGGTGATGGCCTCGCCTTCCTGGACGCCGAAGGTGCGCATGATCGCGTCCAGGCGCTCGCCGGCGAAGATGCGCAGCAGGTCGTCCTCGCACGACAGGAAGAACTTCGAACGACCCGGGTCGCCCTGACGGCCGGTGCGGCCGCGCAGCTGGTTGTCGATGCGGCGGCTTTCGTGACGCTCGGTGCCCAGCACGAACAGGCCGCCGGCGGCCAGGGCCTGGGCCTTCTTGTCGGCGATCTCGGTCTCGAGGCGGGCGCGCTCTTCGGCCTCGTCCTCGACGGTGATCTCCAGACCCATGCCGCGCTGCTGCTGGCGCCAGTTGAACAGGCGCATGTCGATGCTGCCGCCCAGCTGGATGTCGGTGCCGCGGCCGGCCATGTTGGTGGCGATGGTCACCGCGCCGGGCACGCCCGCGTCGGCGACGATCACGGCTTCCTGCTCGTGGAAGCGGGCGTTCAGCACCTGGTGCGGGATGCCCTTCACCTTCTTGCCGTCCTTCTCGAAGCTGTAGTTCGACAGCAGCTTGGACAGCTCTTCGGACTTCTCGATCGAGACGGTGCCGACCAGGATCGGCTGGCCGCGCACGTGGCAGTCGGCGATCTGCTTGAGGATGGCCTCGTTCTTCTCGCGCTCGGTGCGATAGACCTCGTCGTCGTCGTCGATGCGCTGGATGGTGCGGTTGGTCGGAATTTCCGAGACGCTCATCTTGTAGATGTCGTCGAATTCCTGGGCCTCGGTCGAGGCCGTGCCGGTCATGCCCGACAGCTTCTTGTAGAGGCGGAAGTAGTTCTGGATCGTCACCGAGGCCAGGGTCTGGTTCTCGGGCTGGATGTCGGCGCCTTCCTTGGCCTCGATGGCCTGGTGCAGGCCTTCCGACAGGCGGCGGCCGGTCATCATGCGACCGGTGAACTCGTCGATCAGGACAACCTCGCCGCCCTTGACGATGTAGTCCTTGTCGCGCGTGTACAGGATGTTGGCGCGCAGGGCCTGGTTGACGTGGTGCACCACCGAGACGTTGGCCGCGTCGTAGAGGCCCGCCGAGTCCTCTGCCAGGTGGCCGCCCGACATCAGGATCTCTTCGATCTTCTCCTGGCCGTCTTCGGTCAGGATGACCTGGCGCTGCTTTTCGTCGTGATCGTAGGTGGTCTTGTCGAGGATCAGCTCCTTAACCAGCACGTCGATGGTCTTGTAGAAGCTGCTGCGGTCCTCGGTCGGACCCGAGATGATCAGCGGGGTGCGCGCCTCGTCGATCAGGATCGAGTCGACCTCGTCGACGATCGCGAAGTTGTGGCCGCGCTGGACCATCTCGTCGACGCTGTAGACCAGGTTGTCGCGCAGATAGTCGAAGCCGAATTCGTTGTTGGTGCCGTAGGTGATGTCGCTGCGATAGGCGCGCTGGCGCTCGCCCTGGCTCAGACCGTTGACGATCACGCCGTACGACAGGCCCAGGAAGTTGTAGACCTGACCCATCCAGTCGGCGTCGCGGCGAGCCAGATAGTCGTTGACGGTGATGACGTGGACGCCCTTGCCTTCCAGGGCGTTCAGATAGGTCGGCAGGGTGGCGACCAGGGTCTTGCCTTCACCGGTGCGCATCTCCGAGATGCCCGAGAAGTGCAGCACCATGCCGCCCACCATCTGGACGTCGAAGTGGCGCATGCCCAGCACGCGCTTGGAGGCCTCGCGGACGACGGCGAAGGCTTCATTGAGGATGTCGTCGAGGGTCTCGCCCTTTTCCAGGCGCGCCTTGAACTCGGCGGTCTTGCCCTTCAGCGCCTCGTCGGAGAGGGCGGCGTATTCGGCTTCATAGGCGTTGATCTTGGCCACCCGCCCGGTCAGCGTCTTGACCTTGCGTTCGTTGGAAGAGCCGAAGAGCTTTTTGGCGAAACCAAGCATTCAGGGGGAATCCGGAGGGCGGTTTGGACGAGGAGGCCGGCGCTAAGGCTGAGAGGCCTCGACTACGGAGATGAAAATCGGCCGCAACAACGCGTAAACACGCTGTTCCGGTGCGGCCGGAGACTTAAGCACCGCCCCCCGTGGTGTCAACGCGAAGACCCTAGAACAAAGAGGGTTTAAGCAGCTGAAACCTTGGCTCCAGGGGCGGTTTTCAGAGAGCAGAACGCTTTCGGCGGCGAAGCCGTTTCCCCTTGGGTAAAAACCGCGCTAGAGCCCATTTCAGCAAAGCCGGAGATCTTGGCCTTGAAGACCTCTATCCGCCTGATGGGCGCGCTGGGCGCTATGGCCTGCGCGCTGTTGATCGCCTCCTGCGGCCAGAACAAGGTCGCCGAAAAGCCGCCCGAGCCCGGCGACACCGCCGTGGCGCGCGTCAACGGCCAGGTGATCTGGGCCAGCGACGTCAAGCGCGAGGCCGTGGCGCAAGGGCTGATCAGCGAGGGCGAGCCGCTGGACATCTCCAGCGAGGTGTTCCGCCAGCGCCTCGACGAGGTCATCGACCAGAAGCTGCTGGCCGCCGAGGCCACCAAGCGCAAGCTGGACAAGGACCCGCTGGCCCAGCGCCGCCTGGCCGCCGCCCGCGAGCGCATCCTGGGCGATATGCTGGTCGAGGGCGTGGTCGAGAAGGCCGTGACCGAGGACGCCATCCGCAAGCTCTACGCCGAGCAGCAGAAGCTCTCCAAGCGATCCGAGGAGATCCGCGCCCGCCAGATCCTGGTCGGCAGCCAGGCCGAGGCCGAGAGTATCAAGAAGCTCCTGGCCACCGGGGCCTCGTTCGACGCCCTGGCCATGGAGCGCTCGACCGACCAGGCCACCCGCTTCAACGGCGGGGACCTGGGCTATTTCACCCTGGACGTGATGCCCGAAGCCTATGGCGTGGCCCTGAAGGACGCCCAGAAGGGCGCGCTGGTCGGCCCGTTCGCGGCCGAGGGCGGCTGGGTCCTCGTCCGGGTCGAGGACAAGCGCGTCGAGGAGCCGATCACCCTGGAGGCCGCGCGCCCGCAGATCATCCGCTTTCTGACCTATGATCAGGTCCGCGACATCCTCGAGAAGCTGCGCGGCTCGGCCAAGGTCGAGATGATGATCGGCAAGTCGCAGGAGCTGCCGGCCGGCAGCGCCGAGGAACCCGCCTCGGCCCCGCCGGAGCTGCAAGGCGCCGCGCCGGCCTCGGCTCCGCCGCCTCCCGCCCAACCCGCGAAGAAGTAGTCAGTAGAGCGGTCCATGCCCAAGACGACGAAGACGCCCGCCGATACCGCCGCCGAACCCGCCGAACGCTCGCACGGGGTGATCGACGCGATCGTCGATCCGCTGACCTCGGCCCTGAAGCGCGCCGGCCTGCGCCGCGCCCAGAAGTCGGCCGGTGAGGCCGAACAGGCCCCCGCCGCCCCGGCCAAGGCCGCCACCGGTGCGGGCAAGCCGGGTCTGGCGATCTCGCCGCTGGCCGTGCCGTTCCCGACCATCCCGCCGATCGCCGGCGTCGAGATCGCCACCGGCCGGGCGGGCTTCTACAAGCACGAGCGCGAGGACCTGCTGCTGATGCGCTTCGCCGAAGGCACCTCGGCGGCGGGCGTCTTTACGCGCCACGGCGTGGGCTCTGCGCCCGTCGACTGGTGCAAGCGCCAGCTGGCCGCGACGGGCGGCGCCGACGTGCGGGCCCTGGTGGTCAACGCCGGCTGCGCCAACAGCTTCACCGGCAAGCCGGGCGCCGACGCAGTGCGCCGCGTGGCCACGGCCGTGGGCAAGCGCCTGGACTGCCGCCAGCGCGACGTGATGATGGCCTCGACCGGCGTCATCGGCGTCATCCTGGACGACAGCAAGATCACCGCCCGCCTGCCCGAGGTGGAAGGCCGCCTGAAGGCCGACGCCTGGGCCGAAGCCGGCCGGGCGATCATGACCACCGACACCTTCCCGAAGGGCGCCTATGCGACCGCGATGATCGACGGTGTCGAGGTCAAGATCGCCGGCATCGCCAAGGGCTCGGGCATGATCGCGCCCGACATGGCCACCATGCTGGCCTTCGTGGCCACCGACGCGGCCATCGCTCCGGCGGCCCTGCAGACCCTGGTCAGTCTGTATACCCGCACCACCTTCAACTGCGTGACGGTGGACGGCGACCGCTCGACCAACGACACGCTCTTGCTGTTCGCCACCGGCCAGTCGGGCGCGCCCAAGATCCACCGCGCGGGCGACAAGCGCCTGGCCGACTTCCGCGAAAAGCTGGAGGGCGTGCTGCTGGATCTGGCCCTGCAACTTGTCAAGGACGGCGAGGGCGCGACCAAGTTCGTCAAGATCACCGTCAACGGCGCCGAAAGCCCCGCCAGCGCCCGCAAGATCGCCCGCACCATCGCCGAGAGCCCGCTGGTCAAGACCGCCTTCGCCGGCGAGGACGCCAACTGGGGCCGCATCGTCATGGCCGTGGGCCGCGCCGACGAGCCGGTCGCCCGCGAGAAGATCAGCGTCAAGTTCGGCGACCTCTACGCGGCCCGCGACGGCCTGATCTCGGCCGAATACGACGAGGCCAAGATGAGCGCCTACGTCAAGAACCAGGCCTTCGAGGTCTCGGTCGACGTCGGCGTCGGCCGCGGCTCGGCCACGGTGTGGACCTGCGACCTGACCAAGCAGTACGTGGCGATCAACGGGGACTACCGTAGCTAGGGAAAACAGAATCCCTCTCTCCATGAGAGAGGGATTCCTCTAAGCCCCCGCCGGCCCGCTGGAATCCCGCACGATCAGCGTATGGGGGTGCATCAGCTGGCGCGGTTCGCCGCCGCCGTCGCGGTGGCGGCGGATCTCTTCCAGCACCAGATCGACGGCCGCGCGGGCCATGGCCGCGATCGGCTGGTGGACGGTGGTGAGCGGCGGCCAGATGTTGTCGGCGATCGAGGTGTCGTCGAAGCCGACGATCGAGACGTCGCCCGGCACGTCGAGACCCAGGCGATGGGCGACACCCGCCGTGGCGGCGGCCATGTCGTCATTGGCCGCGAAGATCGCGGTCGGACGCGGATCGGCGGCCAGCAGGCGCTCGGCCGCCTCCAGGCCCGAGCGATAGGTGAAATAGCCCTGCTCGACCCGGATGGCCTCCTGCGGGATCCCGGCGGCCTTGAGGGCGGTCATGAAGCCGTCCAGGCGCTGCTGGCTGACCGTCTGGTTCGGGTGGCCCTTGATGAAGCCGAAGCGCTTGTGGCCCAGACCGATCAGGTGCTGGGTCAGCTCGAAGGCGGCCGCCTCGTTGTCGATGCGGATGGTGGCCATGTCGGCGCTGGCCGTGCCCGGGGCCACGGCCACGGCGGCGGCGCCCGCCGCGCGGATCTCGGCCAGAACCTCGGGCGACTCGCACAGGGGCGGGGGCAGGATCAGGCCGTCGACGCCGGTCTTCAGCAGGCGGGCCAGGGTGGCGCGGGCCAGCTCCGGCTCGGCGCACTTTTCGATGACGATCTGGGCGCCGGTGCGGCTGCTTTCGTCCAGCGCCCCGACCAGGAACTCCGACAGATAGCCCGTCGAGGGGTTGTCATAGAGCAGACCGATGCGGAACGGCGCGCTGCCGGCCAGGCTGCGGGCGGCGGGATTGGGCGCGTAGTTGAGATCGGCGATGGCCTTCTCGACCAGTTGGCGGGTCTCTTCCTTGACCGTGGTCTCGCGATTGATGACCCGCGACACCGTCATCGGCGAGACCCCCGCCCGGGCCGCCACGTCGCGGATCGTGGCGCTCTGAGTCGTCCGGCGACGCTGGCGCTCGACAGGCTGGTTCATTCTAAATTCCGTCCCCCTCGCCCGGGACACTAGACCGCTTCGGGTAGGACTTGGAAGAGCGGCGGGAAATCCTGCTAAACCGGGCGCATGACCTCTCTGGGCGCGATCATTCTGTGCGGCGGCGGCTCACGGCGCATGGGCCGTGACAAGGCCGGGCTGGATTGGGACGGCCGCCGGGCCGTCGACCGTGTCGCCGACCTGGCGCGCGCCGTCGGGGCGCAGGCGCTGGTGACGGCGGGGGCGGACCTCGGCTGGCCCTGGGTCGCCGACGACGCGGCGGGGGCGGGGCCCGTCGGCGGGGTGCTGGCGGGCGCACAGGCGCTGGGGACCGCACGGCTGCTGGTGCTGGCGGTCGACGCGCCGACGATCACGCCGGGCGACCTGGCGCCCCTGCTGGCGAAGGGCGGCTGCTACGAGGGCTTGCCCGTGCCGATGGTGCTGGACGCTGCGGCCTTGCCGGCCGACGCCGAGGCCGGGTGGCCGTTGCGGCGGCTGGTGGAGCGCGCGGGCCTCGTCACCCTGCCGGTTCCGGACGGCGCCCTCCTGCGGCTGCGTGGGGCCAATACGCCGGAGGAGCGGGACGAGCTGCTACGGGGCTGAGCGCCCCCTCCGTCTCGCCGCGTATCCGCGTCGATCCACCTCCCCCGCGTCGCGGGTGAGGAGGTCTGGCTATCCTCCTGCCCCGCTTGCGGGGGAGGTGTCGCGGCGCCGCAGGCGACATGACGGAGGGGGCGCTCCACAGCGCCTAGTACACGTCCCGCCGATACCGCCCCTCGTCGGTCAGGCGCTCCAGCAGCGGCGCGCCGAGGATCTCGACCAGGGCGGCATGAACCTCGCGCGACATGCCCTCCAGCGACCCGCAGACATAGATCGCCGAGCCATTCGCCACCCAGCGGCGCAGGACGTCGGCGTTCTCCCGCAGGCGATGCTGGACATAGATCCGCTCGGCCTGGTCGCGGGAGAAGGCCAGGTCCAGCCGGTCCAGCAGGCCGCAGGCCTTCCAGGCTTCCAGCTCGGCGCGGTGGAAATAGTCGTGAGCGGCGGTGCGCTCGCCGAAGACCAGCCAGTTCCAGCGCAGGCCGGCGGCGGCGCGGGCCTTCAGGTGCGCGCGCAGGCCCGCCAGGCCCGTGCCCGAACCGATCAGGATCAGCGGCCGCTTGGCCTCAGGCGCGTGGAAGCTGCGGTTGACGCGCACCCGCGCCTCGATCGCCGCGCCGATCGGCGCATGGCGGCACAGCCAGCCTGAGCCCAGGCCCAGCGCCCCGTCGGCGCGGGTCATCAGGCGGACGATCAGCTCGACCCCGCCGTCGCCGGGCAGCGAGGCGATCGAGTACTCGCGATGGGGCAGGGCGGTCAGGCGCTGGGCCAGGGCTTCGGGCGACACCCCGCGCAGGGCTTCGAGGGCGGCCTCGTCCTGCGGCAGGCGAAGACCCGCCAGGGTGTCGGCAGTGGCGGCCGGCAGGTCCAGGGCTGCGACTAGGGCCGCGACCTGGGCCGGATCGTTGCGCGGGCCGATCTCGAGGATGTCGCCGGCCTGCCAGTCCGCGCTCTTGGGCGGCGTCAGGCGGATGTGCCAGGCCTCGCCGCCCGGGCTGCCGGGGTTCAGCAGCGTTCGCTCGGCCAGGGTCCACGCGTCATAGGTCGGCCGCGTCCAGTCGGGCGCGTCGGTGACGCCGGTCAGGGTCGCCAGCTGTCCCTGCCAGTGGCGCAGGGCGGCCGGGTCGGCGTCATCCACCTCCACACGGTCGAACAGGGCTTGAGCGCCCTGGCCCGCCAGCCAGGCGTCCAGCGCGCGCCCGAAGGCGCAGTAGTGGGCGTAGGTGGAATCCCCGAGCGCCAGCACGCCGTAGCGCAGACCCGAAAGGTCGGCCGGTCCCTTCATCACGTCGCGGATGAAGGCGCGGGCCGGGTCGGGCGCGTCGCCCTCGCCGGTGGTGCTGACCACGAACAGGGCGCGGCCCGTCAGGTCGCCGGCGGTGACGGCCGAAAGGTCCTTCAGGGTGATCGGCGCGCCGGCGTCCGACAGGGCCTTGGCCGTGGCCGTCGCCAGTTCCTCGGCGAAGCCCGTCTGGCTGGCGTAGGCGACCAGCACCGGCTCGCCTGCGCCCTGCGACAGGGCCTCGGCCGCCCGCCGCGCCCGCTGGCCGCGCCAGGCCTCGCGCAGGGCGATGGCCAGGCAGAAGAGGGCGTACAGCGCCACGACGACGCCGGCCCAGAACCAGCGACGGGCCTCGGGGGAAAGGGCGGAAAGGTCGGGCATCAGTCCAGCATCGCCTGTAGTGCGGGCGACAGGCGCTCTTCGAGGCCGGCGGCGCCTCGGCTGACGATCAGGGCGGCCAGGTCATGGGCGGCGGCGAAGGCCAGGGCGCGCTCCGGCGGCATGACGGTCAGGGCCGTGGCCCAGGCGTCGGCGCTCATGCAGTCCTTGGCCAGCACCGTGACGCTGACCGTGGGGTGGACGACCGGCGCGCCGGTGGCCGGGTCCAGGGTGTGGGCGTAGCGGCGGCCGCCATGGTCGAAGAACCGGCGATAGTCGCCCGAGGTGGCACGGCCAGGTCATGCAGGGCCACGAGGGTCTTCTGGGTGTCGTTGGCGGCGGGCTCGAACGGCGGCGGACGTTCCAGCTCGACCCACCAGGGCTGGCCGTCGGGCTTGGCGCCGATCCCGCGCAGTTCGCCGCCGACCTCGACGAGGTAGCTTTTGACCCCGGCGCGATCCAGCGCGGCGGCGGCCTGGTCGACGCCGAAGCCCTTGGCGATGCCGTTCAAGTCGAGCTTCAGCCCGCCCGGCTGGAACAGGGCCTGCCCGTCCAGCACCAGGCGCTTCCAGCCGCAGGCCTCGCGGCGCGGGGCCAGGGTCTCAGCCTGCGGCGGCTCGCCGGCGAACGGACGCGGGCCAAAGCCCCAGAGGTCGGTCAGGGCGCCCAGCGTCGGATCGAACGCGCCGTCGCTCTGCGCGGCGACCGCGAGGGCCCGGCGCAGCACGGTCAGGGTGTCCTGCGGCAGCACGGTCCAACTGCCCGGTGCGGCGCGGTTGTAGCGACAGAGGTCCGACAGCGGCGCCCAGGGGCTCATCTGCGCGACGACGCCGTCGAGGGCGCGCTGAACGCTCGCGTCAAGGGCGGCAAGATCAGTCGTGGCCGGCAGCACCGCCTTGACCGACCAGGTCGTGCCCATGGTCTGGCCCCCGAACGCGCGGACAAGCCCGCCCACGGGGCGGGCGGGCGGCGTGGCGATGGCGGGGACGAGGACGCGAGGCATTCTTTGAAAACTGTCATCCCGGCCAAGCGCGGAGCGCGCCGAGCCGGGACCGCGGCAAGCGTTGAGCCTGCGGCGGCCCCGGCTCTCCGCTGCGCTGCGGCCGGGATGACAGGTCCTTTTTAAGGCCGCTGGGCTTCGATGACGGCGGTGTAGCTGGCGCTCATGCCGTCGCCGGCCAGCGGGGTGGCG
This sequence comes from Caulobacter sp. SL161, assembly GCF_026672375.1. GTDB lineage: Bacteria > Pseudomonadota > Alphaproteobacteria > Caulobacterales > Caulobacteraceae > Caulobacter. The sequence continues at coordinate 3,735,136 of NZ_JAPPRA010000001.1, read as the reverse complement.
GGCGCGGGGGCGCCGCCCGGAGGGCCGCCCATGCCGCCGCGCGCGTCGGCGCCCGAGCGGACCGTGGCGTTGACCCAATACATGCCCGCTTCCGGCAGGGTGACCTTCACCGCGCCGTCGGGACCCGACTTGACCTTGATCTCGCCGGGGGTGGCGCGCCAGCGCGCGCCGCCGGGCACGAAGGTGACCTCCAGATCGGCGGCCGGCTTGCCGTCCAGCACGAACTTGAAGGTGGCCGCCTCGGTGGCGATCACGTCGGTCGGGTGGGTGACCGGGACCAGCTCCAGGCCCTGGCCCGTCGGCTTGAGGGCCTCGAGGGTCGGCTTGTCGCGGGTGACGAAGGTTTCGTTGCGGTTGCTGGACTTGATGGTCTTCAGGTCGGCGGCGCCGGCCGGGACCTGCTTGGCGAAGTCCTCGGGCGAGCCGCGGAAACGCTTGACCTCGCCGTTCTCGGTCCAGCTGGCCATGACGGTGTTGCTGGCCGTGAAGATCTTATAGGTGCCCGGCTTGGTCAGCTGGACGTCGAAGGTCGAGCGGTACTGGCCGGTGGCGGCGTTCTGGATCTTGTCGGCCGCGCCGTCGGGCGCGATCACCTTGACCCCGTCGGTGCGCATCGCGCGGTGGTCCGGATAGAACAGCTCGTTGGAGATGGCCGCGTCGACCGTCACCCAGGCCCCGTCGCCCGACAGGGTGGTGAAGGCCGGCACCATCCAGCCCCGGTGGGCGGAGGCCGACATCGGCAGGGCCAGGGCGACGCTGACGGCAGCGACAGCGAGCAGGCGCGTCTTGAAGGTCATGGCTTTTCTCACTTCACGGAAACGGTGACGGCGCCCAGCTCGGCCGAGCCCTTGGCCGAAGCCGGCTTGCCGGGCTTGCCCCAGGTGAAGGGCACGCGGACGGCCTCGTGGCCGCCGACCTCGCGGGCGGCCTCGACGACCAGGTTGTACTGGCCGGGCTTCAGGCCCTTCAGGGCGCCCTTGGCGTCGGAGAAGACCAGCTTGTGCGGGCCCGGCGCGCGGGTGGCGCCGCTGACGCCGTCGGCGGGGAAGCTCATTTCGCGGCCGGCCTTGCGCCACCACTGGCGCATGTCCTTCAGCCACTTGGCGCCGTTGTCCTCGCGGTTCTTGGCGTCGTACCAGACAGCCAGGGTGCCGGCGGCGGTGGAGTCGGCCGGGTTCTCGATCCAGATCGCCACATAGGGCTTGTGGTACTCGGCCACATTCAGCTTGGGCACCTCGACCGTGACATTGAGGTCGGCGGCCATCGCCGGGGCGGCGACAGCGGCGCCGGCGAAGGTGAGCAGGGAGATCGAACGCTTCACGGTGTCTGCCTCAGAGGTGGACGAACAGGATGACAAGAAGGACGGGCGCGACCAGGCCCAGCCCGACCAGCGGCCAGGTCAGGGGGCGCGCGCGGGCGTGGAACTGCAGCAGGATCAGGCCGGTGACCGTGAAGATCACGCAGGCGGCCGCGAAGATGTCGATGAACCAGCTCCAGGCCTTGCCGGTGTTGCGGCCCTTGTGCAGGTCGTTGAGCAGGCTGATCGCGCCGCGCGTGGTCTTTTCGTGCTCGACGGCGCCGGTTTCGCGGTCGATCGCCACCCAGGCGTCGCCGCCCGGCCGGGCCAGGGCCACATAGACCTCGTCGGGCGACCATTCGCCCTCGCGTCCGGCCACGTCGGCGCCGACGGCCTCGTCGAGGAACGGCTCAAGCTGGACGGGCAGGGGGCGCTTACCCTCTTCCGGACCCTTGGCCAGCACCGCCAGCAGGTCGGGCGGCAGGGTCGCCTTGCGGCTGACCACCTTGGGCTCGGCCTCGATCTGGCCGGCGTGGTTCAGGGTGATGCCGGTGATCGCGAACAGCAGCATGCCGATCAGCGACAGCGCCGCGCTGATCCAGTGCCACTGGTGCAGCTGTTTCAGCCAGAACGAGCGGCGATGTTGGGCGGCGGCGGATTTCACAGGCGGACGCGACAGGGGCTGAGCGACAGGGTGCCTGTCCTTACTTGAGAACGAATTGCAATTTCAAGGGGCAAGGCGGCGCCGTGGGCAAGATCGTCCGCATAGCGTCCAGCCTGGCTGTGTTCCAAGCAAGGCGGGCGTGTTGCGGCCTATTGTGCCGTCAACTGGGTTCCGCGCGCCAGGGCGCCGAGCAGCACGTGGGCGGGAACCGGCTTGCGCAGAATCGGCGCGTCGTCGACCGCCGGCTCCTGATAGCCGGTCAGATAGACGAAGGGGACGCCCCGGCGGTGCAGGGCGTGGGCCACGGGCGTGATGGGGAGACCGCCCAGATTGACGTCCAGAAGCGCGCAGTCGACCGGGTGGGCGTCCAGCAGCGCCAACGCTTCCTCGATGGTGCCGGCCGGGCCGACGACCTTGGCTCCGGCGGCGGTCAGCATGCGCGTCAGCTCCATGGCCACGACGGCCTCGTCCTCGACGATGAGCACCTGCCGGTCGTCCAGGCTGGTGTCGCCTTCGGCGCTCAGGCCCGGGCGATAGACTGGCGCGCCCTCGGCCGGACGAGGCTGTGCGCCGCTCAGCAGGTCGAGGCGGACTTTCAGCCCCTGCGGCCGCCAGATGTGTTCAATCCGCGCGCCCAGCTGCTTGACCGCGCTTTGGATAAGGGTCGAGCCGAAGCCGCGCTGCGTTGGCGCCGCAACCGACACCCCAGCATCCTCGCGCCAGGTCAGATGCAGCACGCCCGCGTCGCCGAAGCCCCAGCTGACGTTCAGTCGGCCCAGCGGGCGCGACAGGGCGCCGTACTTGCTGGCGTTGGTGGCCAGTTCGTGAACGACCAGGGCCAGAGACTGGGCCGCCTGCGCGTCGATCAGGGCCGGGGGACCCAGGATCGCGATCTGCTCGCCCGCTTCGCCGCCGTACGGATCCAGTTCCAGTTCCAGAAGATCATGCAGGTCCACCCCGCTCCAGCGGGTTGTCGACAGCAGGCTGTGGGCGCGCGCCAGGGAGCCGATCCGGCCCGACAAGGCCTGCACATACTGGTCCTTGCTCTCGAAGGGCGTGAGCTGAGCCAGGGATTGCACGACGGTCAGGACGTTCTTGGCGCGGTGGTCGACCTCGCGGACCAGAAGGCGCTCGGTCTCCTCGGCGCGCTTGCGATCGGTGATGTCGCTGATCAGCGCATAGTAGCCGGGGATGTCGCCGTCGGGCGTGATGTCCGGGACATATTTCGCCTCGATGAAGCGGCAGCCCGCGCCCTGGTAGTCGACCTCGCTCTCGAAGGTCAGGGTCTCGCCCGCCAAGGCCCGGCGCACGTGACCTCGTAGCCGCTGATAGGCGACGTCGCCGATCACCTCGCACAGGCGGCGGCCCTCGATATCGGCGCGATCTATGCCGAACCAGCGCTCATAGGCGCGATTGACGAAGCGATAGCGCTCGTCGCGATCGACATAGCTGATCAGTATCGGGACCGCGTCGGCCATGGCGCCGGACAGCAGGTCGCGGCGCGGAGGCGACGGATCGGGCGGGCGGGTCTGGTCGTCTCGAGACATGTAAATGGACGCCCGATCCCAGGGAGACGGACCCCCACCGTTACACGCGCGGGCGCCGGTCCAAATGGTTGGCGCATGAGGCAAACCGTCGTGGCGGCTTCTGCGCGCCGGGAAACCTACGCCGTTTCCTCCCGACGGAATGTGATAACCAGCACATCACGGACGGCCGGCGTCTGGACGTCGAGGGGGCGGATCGGGGTGACGCCATGCAGGACGCGGTGGTCGTCCAGAAACACCGCGTCGCCGGGCGCGGTCAGGGTGAACGAGCCCAGGCTCGTCCCGTCGGGGGCGTAGATATCGGTGACGCCGCTGTCGACGTTCTGGCGGTCGACCAGCATGACGATCACCCAGTCGACGCCGTCCCGGTGCGCGCCCTCTGGCGTGGGCAGGCCCTGTTCGCCGATCCGCGCCTCGATGCGGAACTGGTGCATCTCCACGTGCCAGGGCGTCCCGGAGGTCGGCGACAGCGGATCGAAAAGCTCAAGCCCGGCGGCGATGACGCCTCGCGTCACCGGATGATCGGCGATCACGTCGGTGACCGGCTCGAACCAGCGCTGCACGCCGCCGTTCAGCGGGTTGTAGTCGCGGCTCTGCCAGTGCGGCTGGTGCGGCTTGCGCTCCAAAAGGCCCGGCGCGACCGAGAACGCCGCGAAGCGCCGACGCCGATAGCGACCGCCGTCGGCCATGAAGGTGTCGAGGCCAAGGTCGTTCCAGCTGGCGGCGAAGGTCTGCCACCCCGCCATCACCTCGGAGCCCAGAACGGCGCGGGTGTCGCTCGCCGCGAAGCGGATGAAGCCCTGGTCCGCCAGGTCCGCGCGCGGGCTCAAGCGACGGCTCCTGACCGGTGAAACAGCCCCAGTTTCAGGGTGGCCGCGATCCGCTCGGCCTTCTGGCCGATGATCGCCGCGCGGGGCGCGTCGAACAGCTCGGCGCAGGTCATGTGGAAGAGACCCAGCCACGGCGTGAATAGCCCCTCGGTGATCCCCTCGACGCCCCGGTGGGCGACCACCGGCTGGCCCTTGTAGCGGCCCGAGGTGTTCAGCACCGACGACCAGAAGTCCTTCAGCGTGGCCAGGTGCTCGGGCCAGCCGTCGGGGCCGATCGCGGTCTCGAAGACCGGGCCCAGGCGGTGGTGCTGGCGGATCCGCGCATAGAAGGTCTCGACCAGCCGGTCGATCTCCTCGTCGGTGAACGGAGCGGCGTCGGCGCGAGCCTGGGAGCGCGGGGAAACGGACATGGCCGCGATATGGACCCTCGCGTCTCCCTACAGAACCCCGGTGTGATCACACTTGGCTTCGGATTCTTACTTAAGGGGCCCGGACGCTCTCGGGCGGACCCAGATAGCTGGCGGGCAGCGGGCCGCGCGACAGCACCAGCCGCTGGAACACGACGCCGGGATCCACCCGCCACAGCCGCACCCGGTGCGGTCCGGCCGAGGGGACCTCCAGCCGTGTCGTCTGCGCGCGGACATTGTCGGCGACCGCCTTGTTCCAGGCGGCCTCCGAGGCGTCGGGCTGGCTGTTGACGATCACCGGCGCGCCGTCGCCGATCGAGACCGCATAGGCCAGGCCCTTGCCGCCTCGGAAGTCCAGGGTCGGGGAGACGAGCACGGTCAGGTCCACCGGTCCCGCCGCCTCGAAGTCGACCAGATACTCGAGCGCCGGCGACGCGCCGCCCGGCTTGGAGCTGGGCGCGGTGGACGGATAGCTGGTCACGCCCGACAGCGTGCGCCCAAGGTTGGGGATGGTGGCCCAGGCGACGCCCTGTCCGCCCTTCGCGGCGGCGTGGTGTTCAGCCTCGATCGCCGTGACGCCTCCGGCCTCGACGAAGGCTCCTCGAGCCGGCGCGCGGGCAGGGTTCGAGGCGGTGATCGAGACGGTGCGGGTCTCGCCGCCGACGATGATCTTCACCAGGCCGGAGGTCTGGCCCTTGGGGGCCTGGCTCCAATCGGCCGAGACCTCCAGGCGCACGTCGCCCGAGGCGTTGGCGGGGCCGGTCGTCACCTTGAGCCAGGGGGCGTCGCTGACGGCCGTGACGGCGATCGGCGCGCCCTTGCTGAACACGTCGATCCACCGGCGGTTCGCGCCCCAGCGCGCCAGCGCGGGCGGAGCCTCGCCGCCGCCCTCGACCGCGACGCCCCAGCCGGCGGCGGCCGCGACGGTCTGGGTGGCCGGCATGATATTCTGCGCCGGCTGCTGCCAACTGGTGTAGCCGATATGGGTCTGGTCCATCATGTGACGCCACTTGCCGCCGTTGAGGGCGTCGTGCAGGCGCGTCAGTTCGGCGTCCCGCGCGAACAGGGTCTTGACCAGGTCGGCCTGCGCATTGGCGGCGATCCGCCCCTGGCCGGCCCACAGGCGGTTACGGCCGGTCGCGATCTGCAGCCGGTTATAGTTGGCCGCCGCCTTCACCGGGAACCAGGCCAGCTGGACGAAGGCGCTGTCCTGTTCCTTGGGGATGGCCGCGCGCAGGGCGTCGACGCGCGCCTCCAGCGCCGCCCACTCGCCCTCCACCCGCTCGGCCTCGTTGAAGTGAACGAGGCTGAAGGTCGCCGCGTCGATCAGCTCGGGCTTACGGCGCGCGTTCAGCATGGTGTAGCCGTCCAGCACGGCGGCGATCTGGCTCGCCCGCTCGGGGCCGAACTGCTGGGCCGCCCAGGCGGTCGTGTAGCGCGGCAAGGTCTCGACGGGCATGGCCGCCGGGTTCCAAGCGTAGTCGAGGAAGAACTCGGTCGGCAGCTCCATGGGCTTGAGGTCGCCGACATTGACGATCCACAGGCGGTCGGCCCCATGGTCGGCGGCCAGCTTCATCTGCTCCCAGGTGCGCTCGATCTGGTTGGTGTTCAGCCACTTGTAGTTCCGAGGGCCGCCCACATAGTCGAAGTGGTAGTAGACGCCGTAGCCGCCCGGGCGCGTCTTGCCCGGCTCGGGCAGGCGGCGGATGTTGCCCCAGTTGTCGTCGGCGAACAGCAGGGTCACGTCGTCGGGAACCCGCATCCCCGCGTCGAAATAGTCCTGGACTTCCTTGTAGAGCGCCCAGACCTGCGGCGTCTCGGCGGCGGGCTTCTTGGTGACCTCGGCGATGATCTGGCGCTGGTCGGCGACGATGGTCTCCAGCAGGCGGGTCGCCGTGCCCTGCGTCATCGGCTCGTCGCCGTCGCCGCGCATGCCCACGGTGACAAGGCTCTCGTTGGCGCCCATGCGCTCGACGCCGTCGCGCCAGAACGCGCGCAGGTTCTCCGCGTTCTTGGCGTAGTCCCACGCGCCCGCGCCGTGGCGATCCCACTCGACGTGGGCGCGGCTCATCGGCTCGTGGTGCGAGGTTCCCAGGACCACGCCCATCTCGTCGGCCAGCGAGGCGGTCAGCGGGTCGTCGTCATACAGCGCCTTGCCCCACATGGCCGGCCACAGGAAGTCGCCCTTCAGCCGCAGGATCAGCTCGAAGACCCGCTCGTAGAAGGCGTGGTTGATCCCGCCGAACTTGGCGCGCGCCCACGAGCCGAGCGCGGGCTCCTCGTCGTTGAGGAAGATGCCGCGATACTTGACGGCGGGCTTTTGAACATTGGCGCCGGGGGCGACATAGACGTTGGCGCGCCGGGGGACGGGGACGTCGGCCCACCAGGTCCAGGGCGAGACGCCCGCGCGCTCGGACAGGTCATAGGCCCCGTAGATCGTGCCGCGCTTGTCGGAGCCGGCGATCACCAGGGCGCGGGCGACGCCCGGGCGCGGGTTCTCGACGACCTGCTGGACGAAGGCCTCCCAGCGTCCCTTCACCTGGGACACGTCCAGCTTGCCCGAGGCGATCAGGGCGTCGATGGCCGCGCTCTTGCCGATCGTGCCGATGATGACCAGCGGCGCGTCCTTGTCGGCGCCGGCGCCGGCGCCGGACAGGGCCGTCAGGTCGCTGCGCAGCCCGTGGATCGCGCGGATCGCGCCGGGGAAGTCGGTGGTGTCATAGGCGATCCGCGCGGGCTTGCCGCCGGCGATCAGCGGAAAGGCCTCGGCGCTGGGCGACAGGCTGATCGCGGCGGGCTCGGCGGCCTCAGCCGGGGTGGGGAGGGCGACGGACGTCAACAGACCGGCGGCCAGGGCGAGGGCGGACGCGGCGGCCCAGACGCCCCCTCCGTAGCGTCGCCTCTCGGCGCCGCGCCACCTCCCCCGCAAGCGGGGCAGGAGGGAGATCGCATCCTCCTCACCCGTAAAACGGGGGAGGTGGCGCGAGGCGAAGCCTCGTGACGGAGGGGGCGCTGCGGACACTACTGAACCTCGATCTCGAACGGTCCGGCCGGCAGATCGGCGGCGTCGAACAGATTGAACGTGGGGCTGTCGGCCCAGGCGAAGCGGACCTTGGAGCCGGACCCGTTCAGCACCACCGAGGTCCCGTCGATGCGGCCGTCGACCCAGCGGCAGGTCGTGTCGCACAGCTCAAAGCCGATCACGCGGTCAGAGCCGCGCGACACTAGCCGTCCGCCACCCACCTGGGCGAAGCTGACCACCACGGTCTCGCCGGTCCGCTTGGCGGAGACGACCTCGGGGCCGGTGGTCACCGGCTCGCCGTAGAGGCGGCGGGCGGCCAGGGCCAGGCGGCGGCCGACCTCCTGCTTGTTGGCGGGGTGGATGTCGTAGGGGTCGCCGATGTCGTGGGTGACCACGAGGCCCGCACGGGGATCGGCGGCGACCGCGCGGCGCTGGGCGTCGCGCAGGGCGGCGGTGGCCGCGGGCTGACCCGGCGCGATGGCGAAGCCGCCATAGTCGGCCAGTTGCACCACCAGGGCCGGCATGTCGGGCGACTGGCCCAGACGGCGCTCGGCCATGAAGGCGCCCAGCAGGCCGACATAGGCCTTGTCGCGGCCGACATTGGTCTCGCCCTGATACCAGGCCAGGCCCGCATAGGCATAAGGACCCATCGGGGCGATCATGCCGTTATAGAGGGTGGAGACGCCCGACAGGGTGTCCCACGGCGCGCGGGGCGGATCGCCGCCGGCGCGAGGCTCGATCCGGTATGTCCAGTCGGTCAGCGGCAGCGACGTTCCATCGGCCAGGGTCAGGACCCGCTTGGCCGGATCGCCATACATCCCGCCGTTGGCGTAGGTGTCGTAGGCCGAGACCACCAGGGTGTTCTTGCCGACCCTCAGCGCGCCGGCGGGCAGGGCGTAGCGGCGCTCCAGCCAGGAGCCCGAGGTCGCGCCGACGCCCACGCCGTTGAGATAGGTGGTGTCCATCTCGTCGATCTGGGCGAGGCCCAAGGTGGCGGCCTGCGCGGCCTGGGCGGCCGTCAGTTCGATCTCGGTCTTGAACCAGACGACGCCGTTGAACTCGGCCAGGGCCGGAACGCCCCAGCGCTCCCAGATCCCGAGGCCTTGCGGCGCGGCCGTCCAGGTCCCGGCGCCGGTCCAGGGCGCCAGCGCCGCCTGGCCGGGGGTCTTGGCGCTCCACCAGGCCTTGATCACCTCGCCCCAGCGGCGGCTGGCGGCGGCCTGGTCGGTGATCGACAGGTTCAGGACCTCGATGGCGTCGTCATAGCCGCCGACCTTGCGCAGGGCCGTCGGGGTCATCCAGGCCTCGATGCCCGAGCCGCCCCACGAGGCGTGGATCAGGCCCAGCGGCACCTGACGCGTCTTCTGCAGCTCGCGGGCGAAGTAGAAGCAGCTGGCCGAGAAGGCGCCGACCGTGTCCTTGCTGGTCGGCTTCCAGACGGGCGGCTTCTTGAAGTCCTTGGCGGGCGAGCGGGCGTCGGCCTTCTCGATGGTCGCCATGCGGATCGTGTCGTTGGGCGCGCCGTTGTTGATCTGGTTCCAGGCGTCGCCGGAGGCGGAGACCTGCATATCCATGTTCGACTGGCCCGAGCACAGCCAGACATCGCCGACCAGCACGTCGGACGCGCTGGCCTTGGCCGAGGCGGTGGCGGCGGTCAGGGCGTAGGGGCCGCCGGCGGGCGTGGCCGGGAAGTTGACGCGCCAGGCGCCGTCGGGACCGGCCTTGGCGGTCAGGGTCTGGCCGGCGAAGGACGCGGTGACGGTCTCGCCCGGCTTGGCGGTCCCGAACACCGGCAGGGGGCGGTCGCGCTGGACCACGGCGTGGTCGGCGAACAGGCCGTTGAGGAGAGACTGGGCGCTAGCCGGCGAAACGGCCAGGGCGGCCAGCAGGATCGGCGCGAGACGGCGCATGGTGAACTCCCGTGCCGCAAGTGTCCTGCGGCGAAATCTGAACGCCCCCTCCGTCGCGCTGCGTATCCGCAGCGCGCCACCTCCCCCGTTTCACGGCCAGGAGAAGAGCGCTCCCTCCTGCCCCGTAGCGAAGCGAGCGGGGGAGGTGGCGCGGCGTCGATAGACGCCGTGACGGAGGGGGCGCTCTTCCGAGCCTTAAGCGACCGTCAGCGTCGCCTTCTTCAGGTCCACGGAGTTGGGGCCGACCATGATCGAGAAGTCGCCGGGCTCGACGACGCGCTTCATGTCCAGGTTCCACATCCACAGGTCCGAGGGCTTGATCTCGAAGGTGACGGTGGTCTTGGCGCCGGGGGCCAGGGTGACGCGCTTGAAGTGCTTCAGCTCCAGCACCGGACGGGTGACCGAGGCCGCCTCATCGTGGACATAGAGCTGGACCACCTCGTCGCCGGCCACCTTGCCGGTGTTGGTGACGTCGACCTCGACCTTGACGCGCTCGCCCTGGCCGATCCTGGTCTTGGCCAGGCGCGGGGCCGAGATGTCGAAGGTGGTGTACGACAGGCCGAAACCGAACGGGTAGAGCGGGGTGGTCTCGCCGTCCAGATAGCCGCGGCGGGCCGTGGGCTTGCGGTTGTAGTAGACCGGCAGCTGGCCGACGTCGCGGGCGATGCTGACCGGCAGCTTGCCGCCCGGATTGGCCCGGCCAAACAGCACGTCGGCGGCGGCGTGGCCGGTCTCCTGGCCCAGGTACCAGCCCTCGATGATGGCGTCGGCGCGCTCTTTGAGCAGGTTGATCGACAGCGGACGGCCGTTCAGCAGGAACACCACGGTCGGCTTGCCCAGATCGAAGATCGCCTTGGCCAGATCGTTCTGCTGGCCCATCAGGTCCAGGCTGTCACGGTCGCCCAGGTGATGGTCGGCCCAGGCCTCGCGGCTGGTCTGCTCGTTGTCGCCCAGCACCATGACCACGATGTCGGCCTTCTTGGCGACCTCAACGGCTTCGGCGATCAGCTTGGCGTTGACGGCCGGGTCGGTGAAGTTGACCGCGTCCTGGGCCCAGATGCGCTGCTCGGTGATCCGCACGGCCTCGGCGTAGTCGAGCTGGAAGCCTTGCGCCTTGGCCTCGGCGGTCAGGCCCTCGTGGATCGAGACCACGTGACGCGGAATGTCCGAGTAGCCGCCGATCGGCGTGTCCTTGGCGTGGGTCCCCAACAGGGCCATGCGCTTGAACTTCTTGCCGTCCAGGGGCAGCAGGCCCTTGTCGTTCTTCAAGAGGACCACGGCCTTGCGGGCGGCTTCGCGGGCCAGGGCCACGGCGTCCGGCGTGGCGGTCTTGGCGTCGGCGGTCTTCTCGTCGCAGTAGGGGTTCTCGAAGAGGCCGGCCTGGAACTTCATCTCCAGCACCCGGGCGACGGCGGCGTCGACCTCGAACTGCGGGATGCGGCCGGCCTTCACCAACTCGGGCAGCAGGGCGTAGGCCTCGCCGTCGGGCAGCTCGACATCGACGCCGGCGCGCATGGCCATAACGGCCGTCTCGCCCAGGTCGCTGGTCAGCTTGTGGCGGCTGATCAGCTCCTTGATGGCGAAGTAGTCGCTCTGGATCGAGCCCTTGTAGCCCCACTCCTCGCGCAGGATCTTGGTCAGCAGCCAGCGGCTGGCGTGCGAGGGTACGCCGTCGATCTCGTTATAGCTGGGCATGACCGCCCGCACGGGCAGCTCGGTCACCGCGCGCTCGAACGGCGGGAAGAAGTTCTCGCGCAGGGTGCGCTCGGCGATCTGGGCCGGGCCGACGTTGGTGCCGTTCTCGGGCTGGCCGTGGCCGGTCATGTGCTTGAGGGTGACGAACACCTTGTCCTTGGCCAGCGGCAGGGTCGTTCCCTGGAAGCCGCGGATCGAGGCCAGGCCGATCTCGGCGCACAGGTGCGGGTCTTCGCCGTAGGTCTCCTCGATGCGGCCCCAGCGCGGGTCGCGGGCCACGTCGACCACCGGGGCCAGGGCCAGGTTCGAGCCACGAGCGCGCATTTCGCGGGCGGCGACGGCGAAGATCTTTTCGGTCAGTTCGGTGTCGAAGGTCGAGGCCAGGGCGATCGACTGCGGGAAGCTGGTCGCGTCGCGCGCCACATAGCCGTGCAGGGCCTCGTCGTGCATCAGCAGCGGGATGCCCAGGCGGGTCTTCTCCACGGCCCATTTCTGGGCGGCGTTGGTGTAGCGGGCGGTCTCGACGGCGTTGCGGTTGATCGCGCCGTCGTCGGCGCCGGCGGCCGCGTCGATCACCGTGGCGGGCTTGGCGCCCTTGCGGTCGGACGGACGCGAGATCTGCCCCAGGCCGTGCGGGAAGCTCTTGCTGGCCTGCTCGGCCGAGAAGTCGCCTTCCGGCGTCTGGATCTTGTTCTTGGTCAGCCAGATGCCGACCAGCTGGGCGGCCTTCTCTTCCAGGGTCATGCGCGACAGCAGATCCTGCACGCGCGCGTCGACCGGCTGGGCCGGATCCTTGTAGAGCGGCTTGCCGCCCGATGTCTTGGAGGCTTGGCCGGCGGCTTGCGCCAGGCCGGGCAGGGCGGCGGCGGACAGGGCCGCCAGGCTCGCGCCGAACAGGCGGCGGGTGAGGGTGGTGTTCATCCGGTCGTTTCCCCGAGGCTGCGCTTTACTGAGGCGGCTCTCAATCGCCGCTGTTGTGAGGCACTATGAGGGGACTTGTCAGACCACTCAAGCCAGAAATGGTACCGGTCTCATTTTGTGTCGTTGAAACGCCCCCTCCGTCACGGCGCTTCGCGCCGCGCCACCTCCCCCGCGATGCGGGTGAGGAGGAAGCTCAGCCCTCCTGCCCCGCTTGCGGGGGAGGTGGATCGCTGCGGATACGCAGCGAGACGGAGGGGCGTCCCTGCGTCCTTTGAGGCGCAGCCCTCACCCTTGCCAGCGGTCGATCACGCCCTCCAGCACGGTCAACGGCGCCGGACCGACCCGAAGCGCTGTGTCGTGGAAGCGCTTGATGTCGAACTTGCTCCCCAGGCGCTGCTTGGTGCGCTCGCGCAGGGCCGCCCAGACCGTGTGGCCGACCTTGTACGAGCAGGCCTGGCCGGGATTGGCGCAGTAGCGTTCGACCTCGCGCGAGACCCGCACCTCCGGGTCGCCGCCGGTCTGGATCATGTAGGCGATGGCCTTTTCGCGGCTCCAGCCCTTGGCGTGGATGCCGGTGTCGACCACGCAGCGCGAGGCGCGGAACAGCCGGGCCTGGTACATGCCCAGGAGGCCCAGATCGTCGCCGTCGTCATAGACGCCCATCTCCATGGCCACCTGCTCGGCGTAGAGCGCCCAGCCCTCGGTATTGGCCGAGAAGCCCATGTTCTGGCGCAGCTTCGGCAGGTTGCTCTCGGCCACCAGGGCCAGCTGGAAGTGGTGCCCCGGGGAGCCCTCGTGGTGCATCAGCGTGGCCAGCGACCAGCGCGGGCGCTCGGCCGTGTCGCGCAGATTGATATAGACCGCCCCCGGGCGCGAGCCGTCCAGGGCCGGGCGCTCGTAATAGGCGCCCGCCGCCCCGGCCTCGGTGTAGGCCGGCACGCGGCGCACCACGACCGGGGTCTTGGGCATGACGCCGAACCATTGCGGCAAGAGCGGCTGCAGCTTGGCCATGCGCGCGTTGCAATAGGCCAGCAGCTCGGCGCGGCCCTCGTCGGTGTTGGCGAACACCTGGCCGGGCATGGTGTTGAGGCTCGCCATGCGCTGGCCCACCGTGCCTTGGGTCAGGCCGCGCTTCTTGAGGATCTCGTCCATCCGCGCCTGGATCTCGGCGCCTTCCTCCAGGCCCAGGCGATGGACCTCTTCGGCGGTCTTGTTGGTGGTCGTGTAGATCTTGAGGAGGGCGGCGTAGAAGGCGTCGCCGTCCTTGAGGCGACCGATGCCGGCGTCCGGCGTGGCCTTGGCGCGCATCGCCTGCAGGGCGGCGATCTGGCGGTCCAGGGCCGGGTGGATCTCGCCGGTCAGGATGGCGGCCGCCTTGGCGTCATAGTCGCCGTAGGCCTTGGCGCGGCGGGCGGCCGAGGCGACCAGCACGTTCTTCTCGACCGGCAGGCTGCGGAACTGCTGGAGCTGGGCGATGGCCTTGTCGACCATGAAGTCGGCAGGGATCACGCCCTTGGCCGCGTCGGCGCCGGCGCGCTGCGTCTCCTGGTCCAGCACGGCGGCGAAGGCCCTCATACGGGCCAGATAGGCGTCGGCGTCGGCGGCCGAGGCGATCTTGTGACGGCCGTCGAGGAAGCTGGGGGTCGAGATATAGGACCCATAGTACTGGGTCAGGACGAAGGGGCGCGCCCCGTCGCCGAAGTCGAAGCGCGAGGTTCCGCCCCGGGCCTCGTAATTGAAGAGGGCGGTGTCGTAGTTGATGGCGTCGTCGCCGCTCAGCGCCTTGCGGTCGATCGTCTTCAGGCGGGCGATCCGCTGGGCCGGTTCGGCGCGGTCGCGCAGCCAGGCGGCGGTCGAGCGGTCCGAGAGCTTGCTGCGCGCGTCGGCGTGCTTGCCGGTGTCGAGGCCAAGGCTGGTGGCCTGTTCGGGGCTCTGGCTCAGGTCCTCGTCGAAGAAGGCGTCGAACAGCGCATAGAGCTGATCCTTCGGCGTTGCGGCCTGGGCGGCGGAGGCGAGCCCGGCGGTAAGGGCGGTCGCGGCCGCTCCCATCAGGATCTGGCGACGGTCGGGCAGGGACATGGCGATCCTTAAAACTCAAGAAGCCGGGAGGCCCCGGCTCGTTGACCTATCGTTCCCTTGCGGTCCGTTCAGGGTCAAGGCGGCCGGACCACGAAGCGCGGGTCAGTGGAGCGGTATCGCGTCGGGTCTCGCCGCTGGGCGCATGTCGTCCTCCATCCAGTCGGGCCACACGCGATCTATCCAGCCCGCCGCCTGATACTGCCGGCGCAGGATGCCCAGCCATTGACGCAGGGGCTCGGTGGCCAGCGTTAGACGCGCCGCAGGCCCATCATCAGACCGGAAGGTGAGGGCGACGCCGTCCGGACCGGACAGGATGTCCACCGAGTCGACGCGCCAGCTGGCGGCGGGCGCCGTGGCCTGGACGGCCGGCTGAGGCGACAGCGACGCTTCAGCCGCCTGCTGGGCGAACCCTTGCAGCAAGGCGTCGCTGGCCGAGTCCGGGCGCTCCAGGCCGCTGGTCAGGCTAGGCGCCAGCAGGTTGAGAAGGCGCTGGGTGAGCCACAGGACGATGGTCGCGCCATCGGCGGCCTCGCCGCTGAGCCGGATGCGGTCCTCGACCGCGACATATTCGGTGGTCACGCGCTGGAGTTCGGGAATGTCCGTCATGTCGTCTCCGGCCAAGCCTGAACAGGCCTTTTAGCCGCAGTCGATCGCACGCGACGTCCGGAAAGTAAAAAGGGCCCGCCTGGGAGGGGTGCGGGCCCTTTCTTTGGTACGCGTTCAGAGGGATCGAACAGGTGGAAAGATGACGCAAACGCCCTGCTTCGGCCCTTCCCCATATCGTCGCAGCGCGCGAACGAGTCGCAACGCTCCGACGGGCCTTACTTGCGGGGCGTCAGGATGTCGCCGAGGCGATCAGGGGCGCCGGCGATCCGCTCCAGGCGCGGATAGCGAAGCCCGCCGCGATAGTCGATCTTGACCATCTTGTAGCGGAAGCCGTCCTTGATCAGCAGCTCGACCAGCGGGTTCTCCGGCTTGGCGGCGGCCTTGACGGCGGCCTTCAGCTTGTCGCTGTCCAGCTGCTCGCCGTTGACCGCCACCACGGTCAGGCCCTGGGTCAGGCCGGCCTTGAACGCCGGACCGCCCCACTGGACGTCGGAGATCACGCCGTCAGAACCCAGGCTCAGACCCAGAGAATAGGTCAGGGCCGTGCCGCGCGAACGGGTCTCGGCGGCCTTCATGAACTCGGTCGGGGTCTCGGTGTAGACCAGCTTGTAGCCGCCGCGCTCCAGGCCATCGAGCGGGGCCTTCGGCTGGACCTCTTCGATGCGGGTCTTCAGGAACGCGGCCCAGTCATGAGCCACGACGCCGTTCAGGGCCGCGACCACGTCCTCGAACACATAGGTGCGCGGCACGTATGAGCCGTTGTCGACGCCGAAGAAGGCCTTGGCGAAGTCGTCCAGCGACTTCTTGCCGCCGGTCTTCTCGCGTATCAGGGTGTCGGCGTCGAGCCAGACCAGCTGGCCTTCGGAATAGTAGTCCTCGCTGCGCTGCCACGACAGCCACGACAGCGGCCGGCGCTGGGCGATGATCGGGTCGTTGGTGGTGTCCTGCACCGGACGCCAGTCGCGGCCGCGACGGTTGTCATAGGTCGCGGCGGTGGCGGCGATCGCGTCCAGGGTCTGCTGCTTGGTCAGGAAGCCCGCGCGCGCCGACAGGACATAGCCCCAGTACTGGGTCTGGCCCTCATAGACCCACATCAGGCTGTCGCGCATCGGCACGTTCAGATTGGGGGTCCAGATGTCGGCGGCGCGGCGGAACTTGCCGTTCCACGAGTGGGTGAACTCGTGGGGCAGCAGGTCGCGGCCCACAAAGCTCTTGTCCCACTCGGTGAAGTATTTGGGCGTGACGCGGTTTTCGGAGCTGCGGTGGTGCTCCAGGCCGATGCCGCCCAGGCGGTCCGACAGGGCGACCAGGAAGTCGTAGTGGTCGTAATGGTGCGAGCCGAACAGCTTGTAGGCTTGCTGCACCAGATCCTTGTGGACCTGGATGTGCTCGGGCTTGGCCTCCAGCAGCTCGGGGCTGTCGGCCACCAGGTTCAGGCGCACGGGGGCGGGGCCGGTCGGATCCAGGTCGATCGACTTGAAGTACTTGCCTGCGAAGATCGGCGAGTCGACCAGGGTCTCGACCGTGGTCGGCTTGAAGGTGGTGACCTGGCCCTCGACCTTGGCGGTCTTCAAGGCGGTGGCCAGCTTCCAGCCCTCGGGCAGCTTGACGCTGGCCTCGATCGGGATCTGGCGGGTGTAGTAGCCGGCCGGATAGACCGCGACCTGCAGCCACTGCAGGTTCAGCATTTCCTGCGTCACCTGGATGCGGCCGATGCGGCTCTCCACAGCGGTCAGGAACTGGTAGCTGACCTGGATTTCGCTGACGTCTGCGGGGACGTCGACATGGAAGGCGTGGACGCTGACGACGTCGCGCTTCCAGGGCAGGGGCTTGCCGTTTGCGGTGACCACCAGGCCCGCCAGCTTGTCCAGATCGTTGCGCGGCGAGTGGCCGCCCGGAACCCACTGCGGATAGAGGAAGGTGAAGGCGCCGGCCTTGCTGACCGGGATCGTCGTGGTGACCGTCCAGATCTTGCGGTCAAGATCGGTGGCGTCTACGGCCAGCTTCAGCGTGCCGGCGTAGGGGATGTCCTGCGGGGCGGGGATCGGCGCGCTCGGCGCGGCTGACTCCGGCCAGGGCTGCGACGGCGCTGGGGTCGGCGCCAAGGTCGGTGTCTGGGCCAGGGCGGCCGTGGCGACCAGGGACAGGACGGAGACCGAGAAGAACAGCGCTTTCACCAAACACCCCAATGCGGCGCGCGGGCGTGCTCCCCGCGACGATAAGCCGGGATGTTTGTGGCGTTATCCGCGCCTTGTCGAGGGCGAGTTGGCCTCCGAACGCGGAATGTCGGGCGTTCGTTTCGGGGGTGAAGCGAAGCGTCTTTGGCGTAACTGAAATCCTCCCCCCAGAGGGGGAGGTGGCCGAAGGCCGGAGGGGGAAGAGGCAAGGTCGGCGGGACTTCCCCCTCCGTCGCCTCTTCGAGTCGACACCTCCCCCGCTGGGGGGAGGATTGATGCTCGTCGGATCCTGGGCGGGTTAATCTGTGAGTAACCTGTGGGGGACTCGCGCTATGGGCTGGACGGTCGCCCACGTCCGGTTCTGGCGAGACGGCTCGCCAGATAAGGTGCCGGGTTCAAGTCCGCGAAGTTTCGCCCACCGCAATGCGTTTCGACGACCGCTTTCTCGAAGAACTGAAGTCCCGCCTTCGCCCGTCCGACGTCGTCGGCAAGACGGTGAAGCTGCGGCGGCAGGGGCGCGAGTATGCGGGGCTGTCGCCGTTCACCAAGGAAAAGAGCCCGTCGTTCTTCGTCAACGACGAGAAGGGCTTCTACCACTGCTTCTCCAGCGGCAAGCACGGCGACATCATCAGCTTCCTGCAGGAGACCGAGCGGCTGACCTTCGCCGAGGCCGTCGAGCGGCTGGCGGCCGAGGCGGGCATGAGCCTGCCCGAGGTCGATCCCCGCGCCGCCCGCGAGGAGCAGAAGCGCTCGTCCCTGGGCGACTGGATGGAGCTGGCGGCCGCCTGGTTCGAGAGCGAATTGCGTCGTCCGGTCGGCCAGGCCGCCCGCGCCTATCTGGAAAAGCGCGGCCTGCCCGAGAGCGAGTGGAGCCGCTTCCGCATCGGCTTTGCCCCCAACAACCGCACGGGCCTGAAGGACTATCTGATCGCCAAGGGCGCCAAGCCGGGCGACCTCGTGGACGCCGGCGTGCTGATCGCGCCTGAGGACGGCGGGCAGCCCTATGACCGCTTCCGCGACCGGATCATCTTCCCGATCACCGACAGCCGGGGAAAGGTCGTCTCGTTTGGCGGCCGGGCGATGGATCCCGCCGCCCGCGCCAAGTATCTGAACGGTCCCGAGACCAGCCTCTTCCACAAGGGGCGGGTGCTGTATGGCCTGTTCGAGGCCCGCAAGATCCTCCACGCCGGCCAGAGC
The DNA here is from genome assembly GCF_026672375.1 of Caulobacter sp. SL161. Classification (GTDB taxonomy): domain Bacteria; phylum Pseudomonadota; class Alphaproteobacteria; order Caulobacterales; family Caulobacteraceae; genus Caulobacter. Next base: position 3,716,787 of record NZ_JAPPRA010000001.1, on the reverse strand, counting down.
GGCGGCGAGAAGCCGCCGATGGTGGTGGTCGAGGGCTATATGGACGTCATCGCCTGTCAGCGCGCCGGCGTGCCGGCCGTGGCGGCCATGGGCACGGCCCTGACCGAGGAGCAGATGGAGGGGCTCTGGCGCCTGCATCCGACCCCGACCCTGTGCTTCGACGGCGACAAGGCCGGCAAGCGCGCCGCCGACCGCGCTATCGACCGCGCTCTGCCGCTGCTCAAGCCCGGCCGCTCGTTCCTGTTCTCGATGCCGGTGGGCGGCAAGGACCCTGACGACGTGCTGCGCGAGCAGGGGCCTGCGGCGCTGAAGGCCCAGCTGTCGGACACCAAGCCCTTCGTCGAGGCCCTGTTCGAGCGCGAGCGCGACCTTGAGCCCTTCGACACGCCCGAGCAGCGCACGAACCTCAAGGTCCGCCTGCGCACCCTGGCGGCGACCATCGCCGACAAGGACCTGGCCCACGCCTACAAGGAAGAGCTGCTGGACCGGCTGGACGAGATGCGCGCCGCGCGCCGCGTCAAGGCTGACGCCAGCGACGCGGGCCGCGCCCTGTCGCGGGCGCGCTGGGACAACGCCCCGCGTCGTCCCTGGGGCAAGCCGCGCCTGGAGGGCGCCACCGCCGAAGGCCGTCAGGCTGCCGCCGCCCTGCACCAGGCGCCGCGTCCGTTCTCGGCGGCCCTGCTGATCGCCGCGATCCGTGATCCGAAGGTGGTCGACGACCGCATCGAGGTGCTGATGAACCAGGGCTTCGGCGACGAGCGCCTGGACGCCATCGCCCATGAACTGGTCAACCTGCGGCTGGAGGCTGATCACGTCGAGACCGGCCTGCTGAAGGGGCGGCTGGCGTCAGCGGGCTATGACGATGGCGTTCTGGCGGCCCTGGAGCGTGCGGCCGCCCACGTGAAGGCCCTCGATGTCGCCCAGAGCGCGGCCCAGAGCCCTGAGGAGGCGATCCGGGTGCTGTGGTCGCAGGCCTTTGACCTGTTGCTACGCCTGACCGCGCTGGAGCGTGCGGTCGACGACGCCAAGACCGACCTTGCCGACGACAGCGACTTCCAGACCCTGCTGCGCCTCAAGACCGAGCGCGATGCAGTCAAGCGCCTGATCGAAAGCGGCGGCTGGACCGACCCGGCGCTGGTGGCCCAGGCGTTGCATTAAGAACTCCGACCTCCCCGGCGAATGCCGGGGTCCAGATCGAGATCGCTGACTTCAACAGGTTGGCTGAGGCCGCAGGCGGATCCGCCCAAACCGCTCCGGATGAATCTGGGCCCCGGCATTCGCCGGGGAGGTCGGGTTTTGGGGGAGTTCTTGGAGCCTTCCCCAACCTTCGCCAATAAGCCCGCAAAATCAAAAGCCGCCCACGTCCCATCTTGACACCGGCTTCCCCCACAGCCACATGCCGACTCAAGGATTTGCCACGCAGCTGATTGACATCGCTCGGGCCGCCGGAGCGCGCGCCCTTATCGAAACAGGATGTCACCCTCGCCGCCGCCTCAGATCCCCAGTGGTCGCCGACCCGTTTAGGGAAAAGCTCGCCGCGCTCATCGCCTTGACCTCCGCCGGTTTCCCGGGGGAGCGCTTTCACTTGGCGGACTGGAGCGCATGCGAGCCGTCTGACGGGAACGTGATCCTTGGGTAAGCGCTGATCAAGGCGCGGATCGGGCAGGCAAGCCATTTCAACATGGATTTTCTCGACGCGAGCCTTGCGGGAAGGTCGCGTCGATTGCGGAGAGCTTGATGAGCAACAATTCCTCGGCCGAGACGGAAGCGCCCGAAACCACTGGTGGTGACGGCCCCCTGCTCGATCTGACCGACGCCGGCGTCAAGAAGTTCATCAAACAGGCGAAAGCCCGCGGCTACGTCACGATGGACGAGCTGAACAAGGTGCTGCCGTCCGAGGAAGTCAGCCCCGACGCCATCGAAGACACGCTGGCCATGCTCAGTGAGATGGGCGTCAACGTGGTCGAGGCCGAGGAAGACGCCGAGAACGCCGAGGGCGGCGAGGTCGCCACGCGTGACGAGAACACGACCGTCATCGCCAGCGACAAGCCGGCGGCCTATGACCGCACCGACGACCCGGTGCGGATGTATCTGCGCGAAATGGGCTCGGTGGAGCTGCTGTCGCGCGAAGGCGAAATCGCCATCGCCAAGCGCATCGAGGCCGGCCGCGACACGATGATCCGCGGCCTGTGCGAGTCGGCCCTGACCTTCGAAGCTATCATGGTGTGGCGCGAGGAACTGGGCACTGGCCGCATCCTGCTGCGTGAGGTCATCGACCTGGAAGCCACCTACGCGGCGATCAACGGCGTGGCCGCCGCGCCGGCCGCCGAGGATGACGATGGTCCGGCCGAGCCGGTCGACGACGAGGCCGGCGAGGCCAAGCCCGAGGGCGCCGAGGGCGAGGACGAGGACGATTTCGACGACGGCGCCGGTCCGACCGTCAGCGCCATGGAAGGCGAGCTGCGCGAAGGCGTGATGGCCATTCTGGACGCCATCGCCAGCGAGTTCGAAGCCTTCCGCAAGCTGCAGGACAAGCTGGTCGGCAGCCGCCTGAAGGGCGAAGACCTCTCGGACGCCGACCGCAAGGCCTATGAGGGTCTGTCGGCGACGATCATCCAGCACCTGAAGACGCTGAAGCTGAACAACAACCGCATCGAGGCGCTGGTCGAGCAGCTCTATGCGATCAACAAGCGCCTGATCGGTCTGGAAGGCCGCCTGCTGCGCCTGGCCGACAGCTACGGCATCAGCCGGGCTGAGTTCCTCAAGGCCTATTTCGGCGCCGAGCTGAACCCGACCTGGACCGAGCAGGTCAAGGCGATGGGCGTGCGCTGGACCAAGTTCGTCGAGAACGACAGCCAGTCGGTCACCGACATCCGCAGTGAGATCGCCGCCCTGGCCACCGAGACCGGCGTGCCGATCGACGACTATCGCCGCATTGTCCAGACCGTGCAGAAGGGCGAGCGCGAGGCCCGTCAGGCCAAGAAGGAAATGGTCGAGGCGAACCTCCGCCTCGTGATCTCGATCGCCAAGAAGTACACCAACCGCGGCCTGCAGTTCCTGGACCTGATCCAGGAAGGCAATATCGGCCTGATGAAGGCCGTCGATAAGTTCGAGTATCGCCGCGGCTACAAGTTCTCGACCTACGCCACCTGGTGGATTCGTCAGGCGATCACCCGATCGATCGCCGACCAGGCCCGCACCATCCGTATCCCGGTGCACATGATCGAGACGATCAACAAGATCGTCCGCACCAGCCGCCAGATGCTGCACGAGATCGGCCGCGAGCCGACCCCCGAAGAGCTGGCCGAAAAGCTGGCCATGCCGCTGGAAAAGGTCCGCAAGGTCCTGAAGATCGCCAAGGAGCCGATCTCGCTCGAGACCCCGATCGGCGATGAAGAAGACAGCCACCTGGGCGACTTCATCGAGGACAAGAACGCCGTCCTGCCGATCGACGCGGCCATTCAGTCCAACCTGCGCGAAACCACCACCCGCGTGCTGGCCTCGCTGACCCCGCGTGAAGAGCGCGTGCTACGCATGCGCTTCGGCATCGGCATGAACACCGACCACACGCTGGAAGAAGTCGGCCAGCAGTTCTCGGTGACCCGCGAGCGTATCCGTCAGATCGAGGCGAAGGCTCTGCGCAAGCTCAAGCACCCGTCGCGGTCGCGCAAGCTGCGCAGCTTCCTGGACTCGTAGGGGGCCGCGGACGGGCTCTGCGCCATCAGAAAACAGAGACGCCCTGGTCGCAGGACCAGGGCGTTTTTTGTTCGGCGACCTCTTTTCGGCTCCTCGCTATGCCGCCTTCAAGTCGGCTCAGTTCGCGTCAGCCGTCGCGGGTCGGCATCCTGCCGCCTGATCGACCACCGTATCGACCAGACGATTTTGCAGGGACGGACGCTCCGCCTCGCCGCGGGACCGGCTTGAGCCCAGGAGCAGGCTGGCCATGGCCCGGGCCGCTTCCCGCCGGAGGACTGGGGCGGCCCCGTTGCAGCCTGTTTCCCCGGTCGGTGCGGCCGGGGACTCGCGCATCTGCTGAGCGGCGGGTCGCAACAGACGCACAGCGCCGTCGCCATAGACTTCGCCGGTCGCCGCGCCTGTGGGCGAGCGTGCTTCCGGTTGGCTTTCGCGCGTCGGCGGAGTCCGGCGGGCGGGGGGCGTGGCGCGGGACGGAGCGCGTCCAGGGGGAGGGGCCTGGAGACCGTTGGGTGTTCCCACGCCGACGGTCTGATCCTTGATGTCGGGATCGCCGTGATAGAAGATGCGCACCGGCACAGTCATCTGCCTGACGCCCGCGTATCGGCCGTAGAGACTCTGGCTCTGGTACTCGCACCAGCCGACAACGTTCATCCTGATCGTGGTCTCGAACACGTCATCGGCGCGCAGGAAGTCCGCCTGTGAGCCGGCTCCGTTCTGGACGAAGGTCTGCATACGCGCCTCGACGTAGTGAACCGGATTGAAGCCGACGGAATAGGGGGCGCCGGTACTCGGCAGATTGACCGGCACGTTGATGCTGAAGTTGCGCGCCTCCTGGTCATCACCGAGTTCGACGACCGGCGAGATGGACCATCCGCCGACAAAGGCGATCGCCTTGTCTCCGGATGGCGTGAGTACGCCGCTGCCGAAGATCACCTGGGCGGCGTCCGCACGGGTGTTGGCGTTCGGGAACGACTTGCATCGAACCTCGCCGGTGACGTGCAGCACGGGCTTCGGAGAGACGACACGCAGGTCGCGCTGGGCCGGGTTGGTGCTCTGGGACTGGTTGCGCACCGAGATGCTCAGCGCGGGAATGTCGGAGGTCACGGTGATGTTGTGCACCGGGAAGGCCAGCCGGAGGTCGTCCGCGGCGACGAGGGTCGGTGTCAGCGCGATCAGGGTCGCGCCGGTCATCAGAGCCGTCAGGGTTTTCAAGGTGGACCTCCCGAATAGGGTGAAAGGGGCGCGCCCCGGCCGCCTGCAGGTCATCGGCGGGCTTGAATGGGTCGGTCGGCTTTTGGCGTCCCTGGCCGCCCTCGGGCAGGTGCAGCGCCGCGCGCCGACGGACGCCGGGGTTGCATCCGGTTGCATGCGAGGCCCTTCGGCGTCGGCATGCACACCGACCACACGCTGGAAGACGTCGGCCAGTCGTAAGGCGGGGGCGTTTTCTGTTTGGAGGTTTAGCGCCTCGATTCCAACCCGGCGTCATCCCGGCCGCAGCGCGTAGCGCGGAGCGCCGGGACCCAGGGGCGGCTTGCACGGCGTTTTGTCACCCCCTGGGTCCCGGAGAGCCTCTGCGAGGCTTCCGGAATGACACGGGTGTTGTTCCGGCTCACCTGGAGCGTGAGGCCGAAAGTGGGAACCGATTTCGGCTGTTCTCACGCTCTAAGTATTTGATTTGGAGCGTTTCTAACACCTGAGATCGATTCCGACTTCAGGCTAAAGGCTCTGGCCCTCTCCGACCGTCACATCGACCATGATATCGCCGGAGATATCCTCCAGCGCCGTCTGCACGGCTGCGGTCGATAGCGTGGACGGCAGGCGCAGGCGGGCGTCCAGGTGGAACAGCGGCGCGCCCGAGTGGGGCTCGACGCTGAGGCGGGTCTCGAAGGTCTCGATATTGGCGTGCAGGCCGCTGAGGACGCCGGTCACCTGGGCGACAATACCCGGGCGGTCCTGGCCGACCACGCTGAAGGCGACGGTCTCGCCCGCCGAGGGGGCGGTCTCAAGGGCCGGCGCGATCCGGACCTCCAGGCCCTGCGCGTCCACCTCGGCGACGGCGGCGCGCAGGGCGTCCACCGCGCCGGCGTCCAGCGCGACCAGCACCGAGCCGACATAGAGCCCGCCCAGTTGGCTGAGATGGCTCTCCAGCCAGTTGCCGCCGGCCGACAGCACCGCCTTGGCCAGGGCCTCCGTGAGGCCGGGTCGATCGCTGCCGACGACGCTGAGGATCAGGTTGGCCATGGACGCTCCCTAAGGCTTATGTTTTGCCCGAGCCAGCCACGCGCCTTGGCCCGCGTCAATCCAGGGCGGGTCCGTCGGCGCCCGCCAGGCGCAGCAGGCCTTGAAGTGTCGGCGCGGCCTCGTCGCGTCGCCAGACAAGGCCGGTCTCCAGGATCGGGGGATCGACGAGGTCGACATAGCGAACCCCTGCACGGGCCAGTTTTCGCAGCGAGGCGGGCGCCAGCGCCATGCCCAGGCCCGCCGACACCAGGCTGATGATGGTCTGCATCTGGATGGCTTCCTGCACGATCCGCACCGGCTGGCCGCGCGCGGCCACATAGCCGGTGACCAGGTCGTGGAAGGCCGGGGCCACGGTTCGGGGAAACAGCACCAGCGGAACCTCCGCCAGGGCGGCCAGGTCCAGCGGCCCTTCGGCGCCCCACGCCTCGGGCGTGACGGCCACCAGCGGCTCGGAGACCAGCCGCCGATAGGCAAGGGGCGCGGGCAGGGCGGGGTTGGGCGGCGGGATGATGATGCCCGCGTGCCGCTCGCCGGCCAGCACCGCCGGCACCTGGACGTCGCTGGTGGCCTCGACCAGCTGGATCTCGACGCCGGGAAAGGCCTCGGCGTAGCGCCGGACGAGGTCTGGCAGGACGCTGTAGTCGGCGGTGCTGACGAACGACAGCGACAGATAGCCGGTCTGGCCGTCGCGCAGCCGCCTGGCGGTGTCGGGCAGGGCGTCGATCGCCGCCAGCGCCTCGCGCACATGGGGCAGCCACTGCTGGCCCAGCGGCGTCAGTTCGACATGCCGCTTGGTGCGGGCGAACAGCGCAGCGCCCAGGGCCTTCTCCAGCGCCTGGATCGACTGGCTGAGCGGCGGCTGGGTGATGCCCAGGCGCTCGGCCGCCCGCCCGAAATGCAGAGTCTCGGCGACGGCGACGAAGTGGCGGAACTGGCGGATGCCCATCTTGATATGTTTAGCGACTTAATCACTGCCGACTAATATATTTTTGGATCGATCCGACCTCGCGTAAAAGACCCTACGACCGACATTGGATTGACCCCATGCCTCCCTATCGCTCTCGCACCACCACCCATGGCCGCAACATGGCCGGCGCCCGGGGCCTCTGGCGCGCCACCGGCATGAAGGACAGCGACTTCGGCAAGCCGATCATCGCGGTGGCCAACAGCTTCACCCAGTTCGTGCCCGGACACGTGCACCTGAAGGACCTGGGCCAGCTGGTCGCCCGCGAGATCGAGGCCGCCGGGGGCGTGGCCAAGGAGTTCAACACCATCGCCGTCGACGACGGCATCGCCATGGGCCACGGCGGGATGCTCTACTCGCTGCCCAGCCGCGACCTGATCGCCGACAGCGTCGAGTACATGGTCAACGCCCACTGCGCCGACGCGATCGTCTGCATCTCCAACTGCGACAAGATCACGCCCGGCATGCTGATGGCCGCCATGCGCCTGAACATCCCGGTGGTCTTCGTTTCCGGCGGGCCGATGGAGGCCGGCAAGGTGACGGTGAAGGGCAAGATCCGGGCGCTGGACCTCGTCGACGCCATGGTCGTGGCTGCCGACGACAGCTATTCCGACGAAGAAGTGACCGCGATCGAGAAGGCCGCGTGCCCGACCTGCGGCTCGTGCTCGGGCATGTTCACCGCCAACTCGATGAACTGTCTGACCGAGGCGCTGGGCCTGTCGCTGCCCGGCAACGGCTCGGTGCTGGCCACCCACGCCGATCGCGAAGCCCTGTTCAAGGAGGCCGGCCGCCTGATCGTGGATCTCTGCCAGCGCTGGTACGAGCAGGATGACCCGACCGCCCTGCCGCGCGGCATCGCCACCCGGGCCGCGTTCGAGAACGCCATGAGTCTCGACATTGCCATGGGCGGCTCGACCAACACCGTGCTGCACCTCTTGGCCGCCGCCCATGAGGGCGGGATCGACTTCAGCATGGCCGATATCGACCGGCTCTCGCGCCGCGTGCCGTGCCTCTCCAAGGTGGCCCCCGCCAAGAGCGACGTGCACATGGAGGACGTCCACCGGGCCGGCGGAGTCATGGCCATTCTGGGCGAGCTGGAGCGCGGCGGCCTGATCGACGCCAGCCAGCCGACCGTCCACGCCCCGACCATGGCCGAAGCCCTGGCCCGTTGGGACATCGGCCGCACCAACAGCCAGACCGCTCATGAGTTCTTCAAGGCCGCGCCGGGCGGCAAGCCGACCCAGGTGGCCTTCAGCCAGGCCGCCCGCTGGGAGGAGCTGGACCTCGACCGCGAGACGGGCGTCATCCGCTCGGTCGAGCACCCGTTCTCCAAGGACGGCGGCCTGGCGGTACTGTTCGGCAACCTTGCGCCCGAAGGCTGCATCGTGAAGACCGCCGGGGTCGACGAGTCGATCCTGACCTTCCGGGGCGCGGCCCGCGTCTTTGAGAGCCAGGACTCGGCGGTCAGCGGCATCCTGGGCGGCCAGGTCAAGGCCGGCGAGGTCGTGGTCATCCGCTACGAAGGCCCCAAGGGCGGCCCGGGCATGCAGGAGATGCTGTACCCGACCACCTATCTGAAATCGAAGGGCCTGGGCGCGGCCTGCGCCCTGATCACCGACGGCCGCTTCTCGGGCGGCACCTCGGGCCTGTCGATCGGCCACGTCTCGCCCGAAGCCGGCGAGGGCGGCCTGATCGCCCTGGTCGAGACCGGCGACTCGATCCTGATCGACATCCCGACGCGCGGGATCACGCTGGAGGTCCCGGACGACGTGCTGGCCGCCCGCCGCGAGGCGCAGCTGGCGCGCGGCAAGGACGCCTGGACGCCGAAGGATCGCCAGCGCGAGGTCAGCCCCGCCCTGCGCGCCTACGCCGCCATGACCACCAACGCCGCCCGCGGCGCGGTGCGCGACGTCAGCCAGGTGGAGCGGGGTCGCTAGGGCAGAGAAAAGGCCCCGGCGTTTCCGCCGGGGCCTCTCGATCTTCAGTCGCCAGGACTTAAGCCGCCAGATCCAGGCGGTCGGCGTTCATCACCTTGTTCCAGGCGGTGACGAAGTCGCAGACGAACTTCTCCTGCGAGTCCGCGCAGGCATAGACCTCGGCCAAGGCCCGCAGTTCGGCGTGGGAGCCGAAGATCAGGTCGACGCGGGTCGCCGTCCAGCGCGGCTGGCTGGACTTGCGGTCATGGCCGGCGAAGGCGTTGGCCGCCGTCGGGCTCCAGGTGGTGTCCATGCTCAGCAGGTTGACGAAGAAGTCGTTGCTCAGCACGCCGGGGCGGTTGGTGAACATCCCGTCCTTGGAGCCGCCGGCGTTGGCGCCCAAGACGCGCAGGCCGCCGACCAGCACCGTCATCTCCGGACCCGACAGACCCAGCAGCTGGGCGCGGTCGACCAGGGCCTCTTCCGGCGCCATGAAGTGCTTGCCCGGCCCGCGATAGTTGCGGAAGCCGTCCGAGCGGGGCTCCAGAGCGTCGAACGAGGCCGCGTCGGTCTGTTCGGCCGAGGCGTCCATGCGGCCCGGGGCGAAGGGCACCGTGACGCTGGTGCCGGCGTCCTTGGCCGCCTTTTCGACGGCCGCCGCGCCGCCCAGCACGATCAGGTCGGCCAGCGAGATCTTCTTGCCGCCGCCGGCCGAAGCGTTGAAGTCCTTCTGAACGCCTTCGAGCGCCGCCAGCACCTTGGCCAGGACCGGCGGGTTGTTGACCGCCCAGTCCTTCTGCGGGGCCAGGCGGATACGCGCGCCGTTGGCGCCGCCGCGCTTGTCCGACTGGCGATAGGTCGAGGCCGAGGCCCAGGCGGCCGAGACCAGATCCGACACCGACAGACCGGTGGCCAGGATCTTGGCCTTCAGGGTCGCGATGTCCTGGTCATTGACCAGCGGGTGGTCGACGGCCGGGATCGGGTCCTGCCAGATCAGCTCTTCCTTCGGGACCAGCGGGCCCAGGTAGCGGCCGATCGGGCCCATGTCGCGGTGGGTCAGCTTGAACCACGCGCGGGCGAAGGCGTCGGCGAACTGGTCCGGGTTCTCGTAGAACCGGCGCGAGATCTTCTCGTAGGCGGGATCAAAGCGCAGGGCCAGGTCCGAGGTCAGCATGCGCGGAACGTGCGTCTTGCTCGGATCAAACGCGTCCGGAATGTCGGCCGGGGCGTTCTTGGCCTGCCACTGCTTGGCGCCGGCGGGGCTCTGGGTCAGCTCCCACTCGTACTTGAACAGGTTGTCGAAGAAGTGGTTGCTCCAGCGCGTGGGCGTCTGGGTCCAGATCACTTCCGGGCCGCCGGTGATGGCGTCGGCGCCCTTGCCCGTGCCGTGCTTGCTGATCCAGCCAAAGCCCTGGGCCTCGATCGGGCCGCCTTCCGGCTCGACGCCGACCAGGGCGGCGTCACCCGCGCCGTGGGCCTTGCCGAAGGTGTGGCCGCCGGCGATCAGGGCGACGGTCTCCTCGTCGTTCATCGCCATGCGGGCGAAGGTCTCGCGGATGTCGCGCGCCGAGGCCAGCGGATCGGGATTGCCGTTCGGGCCTTCGGGATTGACGTAGATCAGGCCCATCTGGACCGCGCCCAGAGGGTCGTCCAGCTCACGCTCGCCGCTGTAGCGCTTGTCCTCCAGCCACGCGCTTTCGGGACCCCAGTACAGCTCTTCAGGCTCCCACTGGTCGGCGCGGCCGCCGGCGAAGCCGAAGGTCTTGAAGCCCATCGACTCCAGGGCGACGTTGCCGACCAGCACATAGAGGTCGGCCCACGACAGCTTGGCGCCGTACTTCTGCTTGATCGGCCACAGGAGGCGGCGGGCCTTGTCGAGATTGGCGTTGTCCGGCCAGCTGTTCAGGGGCGCAAAGCGCTGCTGCCCGCCGCCCGCGCCGCCGCGGCCGTCGGTGATGCGATAGGTGCCCGCCGCGTGCCAGGCCAGGCGAATGAACAGGCCGCCATAGTGCCCGAAGTCGGCGGGCCACCACTCCTGGCTGTCGGTCATCAGGGCGTGCAGGTCGTTGATGACCGCGTCCAGGTCGAGGCTCTTGAACGCCTCGGCGTAGTCGAACGCCTCGCCCATCGGATTGGAGCGCGGGGCGTGCTGGTTCAGGCCCTCCAGGCGCAGGCTCTGGGGCCACCAGTCCCGGTTGGCGGGACCACGACCGTGGCCCATCGGGCATTTGCCCGCGATATTGTCTTCGACCTTGGCGTCCATTGGCGAGTTCCTCCGCGCAGGTGTGTTGATCACCCCGACGCGTCTAGAAGCCGCTCTTTTTGGTCATCGGTAAAATTGATTGTTCTTATCGGATGGATAGGAAAAACCACTCTGTGTGCGGCGGAGGTCTGGGAGCTTGGGCCCGCCCCATCAAAGCGTGTCATCCCGGAAGCCTCGCAGAGGCTATCCGGGACCCAGGGGGTGACAAAACGCGTTGCGCGCCGCCCCTAGGTCCCGGCGCTCCGCGCTCCGCGCTGCGGCCGGGATGACACCGGGGATGGATCCAGGGAAGGACGGGTGGCGCCCCGCCTAGCCCGACAGCACCTCGGCCAGGGCCTGGAACATCGGCTTGGGCTGGCCGGCGTCGTCGAGGGGCAGGGGGTGTTCCCAGGGCCGCTCGCCGTTGGCGCCGCGCAGCCAGGAGTCCCGGTCGCGCACGCCCCAGACCGTGAAGGCGAACCGCTGCGCGCGGGGCAGGTCCATATAGGCCTGGGCCAGTTCGCGGGCGAGGTCGGCCTGGCGGCTCAGCAGCTTGGGCAAGGGGGCGGCGCCCGGCTTGTCGCCGAAGGAGATGTCCAGCTCCGAGACATGGATCGGCAGGCCCAGGCTGGCCAGGTCGCGCATGGCGATGCGGCACATGCCGGGCGGGGTGAAATCCAGGCCCAGATGGCTCTGCGTGCCGATGCCTCCGATCGGCGCGCCGGCCTTCAAGAGCCGCTCGACCATCCGCAGGAAGGTCGCCCGCTTGGTCGGATTGTTCTCGAGATTGTAGTCGTTGATGAACAGGACCGCGTCGGGGTCGGCTTCCTTGGCGTGGTGAAACGCCAGGATCATGTGCTCATCGACGCCCAGATTATCGGTCCAGGCCGAGCGTCGCAGATCAACGCCGTTGTCGTCGACCGCCTCGTTGATCACGTCCCAGCTGGCCGCCACCCCGCGATAGCGGCCCGCGACGGCCAGGATGTAGTTGCGGTAGGCGTCAGCGAACCGCTTGCCCTGGCCGTCCAGGGCGCGGAAGGCGGGCATGACCTGGCTGTACCAGATCAGGGCGTGGCCATGCAGCCGCAGGCCATGACGGCGCGCGAAGTCGGCGATGGCGTCGGGCCGGTCGAAGCGGAAGCGTCCGTCGTCCTGGAGGATGTACTCCATCTTCATCTCCCACTCGGCCGTGATCTGGCTGTAGTGGCGGGTCAGAAGAGCGGCGAAGGCGGGGTCGTCCAGCTGGTGGCGTTGCAGGCAGGCGCCGACCGGTGTCGTGGCGATCGACTTCAGGGGCGTGTCGGCGATGGGTTGGCTCTGGACCTCGCGGGCGCAGGCGCTCAGCGCCAGAGCGGAGGCGATGGCTGAGCGGCGGGTCAGCCGCCTCATCCTAACGCGCCCCGACGGCGGCGCGGCGGATGCTGAGCTCGTCCATCTGGGCGGCCTCATAGGCGCCCAGCTTCTTGGCGGCCAGGATCTTGGCCTGCTCGGCGACGTGCTCGTATTTCTTGAGGTTCTCGAAGGCTTCGGACAGGGCGTCGCGGGCCCCGGCCTCTTCCTGCAGGCACTGCTCGATCTGGACCAGCATGTCGGCGCGGCGGCGCTTGTAGCCCTCGCGGTAGCCGATCATGTACCAGCCGGCCGAGGGGTCGCCCTCGGCGTTCTTGGCCTCGGCCTCGGCTTCGGCGTCCAGCATCGTGACGCGCATCTCGGCGGCCATGCGCCGTTCGGTGATCTCGGCCAGACGCTTCTGCAGCGTCTCGACCTCGTGGTTGGAGATCCGGATCAGAGAGGCGGCCCATTTGGTCACGGTCAGTACTCACTCTGCAGGATCTGGCCCAGCATCCCGAAAGAGTCGTCGAGACTGGTTGCTTCTTCCTTATCCTGGCTGAGGAAAGCCTCGATCGCCGGGTTCAGGCGGATGGCGCGGTCGACCACGGGGTCGGCCCCGGCGCGGTAGGCGCCGATGCGGATCAGTTCTTCCATGTTCGAATAGGCGGCCATCACCTGGCGCGCGCCCTTGACGATGTCGCGCTCGTGCGGGTGCTGGCAGCCCGGCATGGTCCGGCTGATCGACTTGAGGACATTGATGGCCGGGAAGCGGCCGCGCTCGGCGATGGCCCGCTCCATGACGATGTGGCCGTCCAGGATACCGCGCGTGGCGTCGGCGATCGGCTCGTTGTGGTCGTCGCCGTCGACCAGCACCGTGAAGAGGGCCGTGATCGGGGCGGCGGTGGTGCCGTCGGGACGGATCGGGCCTGGTCCCGCGCGCTCCAAGAGCTTGGGCAGCTCGGTGAAGACGGTGGGGGTGTAGCCCTTGGTGGTCGGCGGCTCGCCGGCGGCCAGACCGATCTCGCGCTGGGCCATGGCGAAGCGGGTCACCGAGTCCATCAGGCACAGCACCTCTTGATCCTGGTCGCGCATGTACTCGCTGATGGCCAGGGTCATGTAGGCGGCCTGGCGGCGGGTCAGGGCCGGTTCGTCCGAGGTGGCGACCACGACGACGGCGCGGCGCAGGCCCTCCTCGCCCAGGGTCTCCTCGACGAACTCGCGGACCTCGCGGCCCCGCTCGCCGATCAGGCCGACGACCACGGCGTCGCAGGTGGCCTCCTTGGCCAGCATCGACAGCAGCACCGACTTGCCGACGCCCGAGCCGGCGAAGATGCCCAGACGCTGGCCCCGGCAGGTGGTGGTGAAGACGTTCATCGAGCGCACGCCCAGATCCAGGCGCTCGCCGACCCGGCCGCGGGCGTGGGCCGGCGGCGGCGAGGTCTTCAGCGGATAGGGGACCTCGCCCTGGGGCAGAGGACCGAGCCCGTCGATCGGCTCGCCGAAGGCGTTGATGATCCGGCCCAGCCACGCCTTGGTCGGGCGGACCACGGCGCCTTCGGGCACGATGCGGATCTCCGCGCCCGGACCCACGCCCTCGACGGGGCCGAAGGGCATGAGCAGGGCGCGGGTCTCGCGGAAGCCGACCACCTCGGCGGGCAGGGGCTTCTGACCGAAGCGCTCGATCTCGACCCGCGCGCCGACGGCCAGGCGGGTCAGGCCGCCGCGCACCTCGATCAGCAGCCCGTTCACCGCGGCCACCCGACCATAGATGGTCAGCGGATCGATACGTTCGACGGCGGCGATGAGGCTACGCAAGACGGCTCCCGAAACAGCAGGCGCCAGACTCGGCCAACGTGGTTAATCGGGAATGAACTCAGCCCTTCGGAGCCGCTTTCGAAGGTGCGACCAATTGGTGGCTGAAGAAGCGGATGACCTCGGCGTTGAACGTCTGGTGGAACGCCTTGCGGTCAAAACCGGGGGCGCTGGCGCACAGCATCTGGGTGCCGCCCACGGGCGCGGTCTCGCAGGGGGTGAGGAAGTCAAAGTGCCGGGCGCCCTTCACGACGCGGTAGTCGTGTTTGCGCTTGAGGTTGCGGTGCACGAACTCGGCATAGGCGTCGCCGGGCAGGATCTCGTCGTCGGCGGCCTTCCACAGCTGCACCGGGGCGGTGATCCCCTTGAGGCCGTCCTTGCCGAAGGCGAAGCCCAGCGCCGGGGCGGCCGAGACCACGGCCTTGATACGCGCATCGTGAACCCAGGTCGCAGTCAGCGCATCGGCGGGCAGGGGGCGGCCGGCGGTCAGCTTGCAGGCGTAGTCGTTCGGATGGGCCTGGCAGTGGGCTGGAACGAGGCTGAGGTTCGGCTTGCCGCCGGCGGCCGCCAGCACCGTGAAGCCGCCTGACGAGAAGCCGAAGGCGCCGACCTTGGCCGGGTCCAGCTTGGCCTTCAGCGGCGAGGCCTCCAGCATCCAGCCGATCAGGGCCGAGAGGGCGGCGGGACGGTCGGCCATGGCCGTGGCGCGACTCTGGTCCTTGTAGTTGTCGCCGGGGTGGGTGAGGGCGGCGACCACGAAGCCGGCCTCAGCAAGGGCCTGGGCGGTGTCGGCGTGACCCCCGAAGAAGCCGCCGTTGCCGTGCGACATGACGATCAGCGGCAGGGCCTCGCCCGCGACCGGCGCGCCGGCGGCGACCGTGTGGCCCCATGAGCCCAGCGCCATGAAGGCGGGCTTGGCCTGGGTCGGATACCAGATCCCGACCTCGACTGGCGGGCCCTCGGCGCGGGGTTGGCGCAGCACCATGAAGCCGGCGTTGTCGGCGAGCGCGGGCGAGGCGAAAGCGGCGACGGCGAGGCTGGCGGCGGCGAAAAGAGCACGAAGCGACATGGTGGTCCGGGTGGTCCCTTGAGATGAGCGATGAGGCTGCTTTGACGGCGGTTTCCGGCCGCCGCCAGCGCTCCTGCGCGAATGGGCGAATGGGTTCGCGGGCCGGCGAACGGGCGCGGGGTGGCGACTCCGGCCCGGCTCGCCTAATGATCCGGTCATGAGCGCAGACGCTTCCAAGCCGCCCCTGCTGGGCACGGCCCGCGAGTGGACGATCGACCTGTCGGTGGCGGTCGTGATCGGAATCCTGCTCGGCCTGATGGGGCCCTTCGGCAGCTTCTTCAACGACGGGCCGGCGGTGCGCGTCGCCTACTGGGTCTGTAGCGTCGCTTTCGGCATGGTTCTGTTCGGGACCCTGACGCGCCTGGGGGCTGCGGCTGCGCGACGGCTGGGCTTGCCGGACTGGGCGGCGCTTGCGCCCGTGATCCTGGCGGGGACGGTGCTTCTGGGCGGGCCTCTGCGCCTTTTCGCCATCGCCTTCTGGCCCGGCGTGATCGAAGCAGTGCCGGTAGCGGCGTGGTTTGGCCAGTGCCTGGCGATTTCGACGCCGCTGGTCGTGGGCGCCTACTTCCTGCGGGCGCGACAGGCCGGGCAGGCCGGGCAGACGTCCGCGCGCCCGGCGGTGATCCCATCCTTGGCGCCAACGCCGTCCGACGCGACGCCCAGCGTCGACACCAGCAACGTCCTCTATCTGCGGATGGAGGACCACTATGTCCGCATCCGCACCGAACAGGGCTCGCGTCTGGAGATGGGGCCGTTGGCCAGGGTCATCGCGATGCTGGCCGGGATCGAGGGGCTGCAGACCCATCGCTCCTGGTGGGTGGCGCGGCGGGCGATTGCGGGCGTCGTGCGCGACGGTCGCAACCTGCGTCTGAGGCTTGTCGACGGCGAGACCGCGCCCGTCAGCCGAGCCTCGGTGGCCAAGCTGCGAGCGGCGGGCTGGCTGGCGGACGACGCGGAGTAAATTCCTCCGCGACCGGGTGTCGCGGCGGGGCGCGGCGCGCGGTGAAATCAGGCGTGAAAGGCTTGGAAAAATCTCGCGACAGAACGCCGCGATTTCGTTCGTGAGGCGAACCCGCCGCCGGGGTTCTTAATGCGGTAACGCCGTTCGAACCGCCTTCCAGGCCTCGATTTTCTCGATTTTTTGCGGCCAAATGGCACGCTGAAAACACCCGCCTGCGACGCCTGCGACCAATGTGTTCAGGGGCTCCGACGCGGCTTGCACCCGATTCGCAAATCAGATTAACCATTCCTCCAACGGGAAACATTCACCATTAACCAGTCTTAAATTAACTCTCCGGCAAAGTGGCCGAAGGGTTTCACCGGCGGACTCCCGCCAAAGACGTTCGAATACGCCAGTGTTGGCGTGGAGGGGCTCATGCGCGTACTGTTGATCGAGGATGACAGCGCGACGGCGCAGACCATCGAACTGATGCTGAAGTCTGAGGGCTTCAACGTCTATACGACGGATCTGGGTGAAGAAGGCGTCGATCTGGGCAAGATCTACGACTACGATCTTATCCTGCTCGACCTCAATCTTCCGGACATGAGCGGCATCGATGTTCTGCGCACCCTGCGGGTCGCGAAGATCAACACGCCCATCATGATCCTGTCGGGCTCGTCGGAAATCGACACCAAGGTCAAGACCTTCGCCGGCGGCGCCGACGACTACATGACCAAGCCTTTCCACAAGGACGAAATGATCGCCCGCATCCACGCGGTGGTCCGTCGTTCGAAGGGTCACGCCCAGTCGGTCATCAAGACCGGCGATATCGTGGTCAACCTGGACGCCAAGACGGTGGAAGTGAACGGCAACCGCGTTCACCTGACCGGCAAGGAGTACCAGATGCTGGAGCTCCTCTCCCTGCGCAAGGGTACGACCCTGACCAAGGAAATGTTCCTGAACCACCTGTACGGCGGCATGGACGAGCCGGAACTGAAGATCATCGACGTCTTTATCTGCAAGCTGCGCAAGAAGCTGGCCGCTTCGGCGCACGGCAAGCACCACATTGAGACGGTCTGGGGCCGCGGCTATGTGCTGCGCGACCCGAACGAGCAGGTCAACGCCGCCTGAGTCGTTGGAATTCAGGCAGCGTATCTGTAGAATCTACCCAGAGACGCCCACCCAAAAGGTGGGCGTTTTCTATTTGAAACCATAAGGTTACGCTTCGTCTACCCGCGAACGGGAACCTTGGTCGTGACAAAAAGACAAAGGCGCGGAATAGTCCGTTCCGCTGAGCGCCAGGGCAGACGAGGTCCGGCGCAACGCTTGCTGGGGGGCTTCCCAGCCGTGTCATTTTGGCTTACGCGGCATCGACACCGACGGGGGACCGATGCAAGAATTCGATCCACGACGTAGCGCCACGCGCTGGGCGCCGCGGGTTTTCACCGCGGTCGCCGGCCTTTTGGCTCTGGGCCTGGGCTGGAAGCTGACGGCCAACGACGCCGCCGCCCCGCTCGCCAAGGCGCCGCTTGATCCCGCCGCGCTCGTGGCCTTGCAACACATCGCCTTCGCCAGCGCCGAGGCCCAGCCCGGCTTCGAGCGTCCCGAGAACATCGAGGTCAAGGTCCGCCCCGGCGAGACCCTGCAGGGCGCGGTGCTGCGCACCGGCGTGGCGCCCGAGGAAGCCCGTCAGGTCGTGGCGACGCTGCAAGGCGCCATCGACACCGTCAACATCAAGGCCGGCATGGCCTTTGAGGCCGCCGTCGCCCAGCGTCGCAGCCAGCGCGGTCCGGCGCGTCTGGTCGGCCTGTCGATGCGCACCAGTCCGTCCTCGACCCTGACCGTCTCGCGCACCTTCGACGGCGCCCTGCGTCTGCGCGAAATGGAAGAAGAGGTTCGCGACGAGCAGCAGGTGGCCTGCGGCGAGATGAACGGCTCGTTCTACGAGAGCGTGGCCAATGTCGGCGGCACCCCGGCGGTGATCAGCCAGGCGGCCAAGCTGTTCTCGCACAAGATCGACTTCTCGCGCGACATCAAGGAAGGCGACCGCTTCTGCCTGATCTTCGATCGTAAGGTCACCGAGAGCGGCCGCACCATCGAGGCCGGCGACCTGGAATACGCCGAGGTCAAGGGTCAGAAGTTCTACGCCTTCGACCGCAAGGGTGAGGACGGCAATAGCCAGTTCTTCGACGAGACCGGCAAGAACATCAAAGGCTTCCTGCTGCGCACGCCGGTCGACGGCGCGCGGATCACCTCGAAGTTCGGCCTGCGCCGCCACCCGATCCTGGGCTACAACCGCGCTCACCAGGGTGTGGACTTCGGCGCCGGCGCCGGCACCCCGATCCTGGCCGCCGGCGATGGCGTCGTGCTGGAGGCGCGCCGCTGGGCCGGCTACGGCAACTGGCTGCGAATCCGCCATTCGGGCCAGTGGGACACCGGCTATGCGCACATCTCGCGCTACGCCAAGGGCATCAAGCCGGGAACGCGGGTGCGTCAGGGCCAGGTCGTGGCCTATGTCGGCTCCACGGGCATGTCGTCGGGTCCGCACCTGCACTACGAGGTCTGGCTGAAGGGGCAGCGGGTCAATCCGATCGGCGCCAAGGTCCCGCAGGGCACCATCCTGGCCGGCGCGGAGCTGGCCTCGTTCCGTTCGCAAAAGGCCCGCATCGACCGGATGCTGGCTGAAGGCGGCGCGGCCGTCAGCAATGAGGACACCCCCAAGCTGGCCGCCGCCGACATCGAGAAGGCCAAGACCAGTCTGCGCTAGGGACTGGCCTAGGGTGTGGGCGCGAAAGCGCCGATACCGCAAAGCCCAAACAACTCGTCATCCCGGAAGCCTCGAAGAGGCTATCCGGGACCCATGGGCAAGTGGCATGCGGCGGCCCCTTAAGTCCCGGCGCTACAGCCCGCTACGCGGTCTTCCCGCCGGGATGACGGATTAGAATGATCTCAGTGAGTTAAGTAGCGCCGCCTTGCCCTCTTCCACCCACCTCTACAGCGACCGCCGCTTCGTCGTCGGCGTGGCTCTGTTCTGCTGCCTCTTGTGGGGCAGCGCGTTTCCGGCGGTGAAGGCGGGCTATGCGCTGCTGCATGTGGCCAAGTCCGACACCGCCGCCCAGATGCTGTTCGCCGGCTGGCGCTTTCTGGCGGCGGGGCTGATCCTGCTGGTTCTGGCGGTGGCGAGCCGCAGGCCGATCGCCGTGCCCCGCGCCCAGATCGGACGCCTTATGGGTCTGGGCGTCTTTCAGACGACCTTGCAGTACGTGTTCTTCTATATCGGCCTAGCCCACGCCACGGGCGTGAAGTCGTCGATCATGAACGCCACCGGCGCGTTTTTCGGCGTGGTGCTGGCCCATTTTCTGTTCCCCAATGACAAGCTGACGCCGCGCAAGGTGATCGGCTGTCTGCTGGGTTTCGCCGGCGTGCTGGCGGTGAACCTGGGCGGGAAAGGGTTCGATTTCGAGTTCAGCCTGTTGGGCGAGGGCTTTGTGATCGCCGCCGCCTTCGTCCTGGCGGCCGGCTCGATCTGGGGCCGGGCGATCTCCCAGACGATCGACCCGATGGTGATGACCGGCTGGCAGCTGGCCATCGGCGGCGGCGTGCTCTTGGCGATCGGCGCGGTTACGGGCGGTCATCTGGAAGCGTTCGACGCCCGCTCGCTGGCGCTTCTGGCCTATATGGCCGGGCTGTCGGCGGCCGCCTTTGCGCTGTGGAGCCTGCTGCTCAAGCACAACCCCGTGGGCCTGCTGGCGGTGTTCAACTTCCTGATCCCGGTGTTCGGGGTGCTGCTGTCGGCGCTGTTCCTGCGCGAGCCGGTGCTGGCCTGGAAAAACGCCGCCGCCTTGGCCTTGGTGTGCGGCGGCATTGTGCTGGTGACGGGGCGCAAGATGCTCCCCCGCTGAGCGGGGGAGCTGTCACGAAGTGACTGAGGGGGCGAACTGGACCTTGGCCGAGCTGGCCCCCTCCGGCCCTCTGGGCCACCTCCCCCGCGCCGCGGGGGAGGAACACCTTACTCCACCCCCGCCACGGCCAGCAGGGCCGCCAGGCCCACCTGCATGCCCTTCAGGCTCTCGTCCTTGGTGACGTCGATCCACTCATCGAGCGCATGCGCCCGGCCGCCGCGGAAGCCCGCGCCGATGGTCAGGGCCGGCACGCCCAGGCTCATGGGGATGTTGGAGTCGGTCGAGCTGGCCTGATAGGTCGGCTTGTAGCCCAGCGCCTTCACCGCGCCTGCGGTCAGGGCCACGATCTCGGCGGTGTGCGGCGTGGCGCCGGCCGGACGCTCGCCGATGACCTTGGCCTGGTAGCTGACCGCGCCGTTCTTGGTCGAGCGCGCCGCGTTCTCGCCGGCCACGGCCTTGTCGAAGATGCCGATCAGGGTCTGGTCCAGCTTGGCCAGCTCGGCCGCGCTTTCCGAGCGCATGTCGAACTCCATGAAGACGTCGTGCGGGATCGAGTTCACCGAGGTGCCGCCGCCCGTCACGCTGGCCGAATAGGTGGTCTTAGGCTTCTTGGGCGCCTCGACCGCGTAGAGGTCGGTCACCGCCTTGGCCATGGCCGCCATCGGATTGACGATGCCGAACGCGCCGTAGCTATGGCCGCCGGGGCCGGTGAAGGTCACGCGATAGCGCTTGGATCCGGTGCCCTGGTCGACGATCTGGTCGGGATCGCCGCCGTCCATCGAGAAGAAGGACGTGATCCGGCCCTTGTAGGGTCCCTTGTTGAACAGATAGCGCACGCCGCGCAGGTCGCCGGGGCCTTCCTCGCCGACATTGCCGACCACAAGGATGTCGGCCTTGGTCTTGATCCCGGCCGCGTCCATGGCCCGGACATAGGCCAGGAGCGTCGACAGCGCGCGGGTGTCGTCGCCGATGCCGGGGGCCATCAGCTTCGTGCCCTCGCGGCGCACCTTCACGTCAGTGCCTTCGGGGAAGACGGTGTCCAGGTGCGCGGCGATGACCACGAACGGGCCCTTGCCCTTGGTGGCCGTGCCGGGGCGCACGCCCATCACATTGCCCTCGGCGTCCATCTCGACATGGGTCAGGCCGTGGGCCTTGAGCATCTCGAGATACGCCTTGGCGCGCTGCTCTTCCTTGAAGGGCGGGGCGGGGATCTCGGTCAGGGTGATGATGTCGGCGACGGTGCGGTCGAAGTCGGCGTCCAGCTTGGCGACGGCCTTCTTGAAGCCCGGCGAGGCGACGATCTTGGCGACGGCCTTGTCGGCGTCAGCGGCCTTGGGCGCGGCCATGGCGGGCGCGGCGACCAGGACGGCGGCCAGCGCGAGCAGGGAGGCGGTGTGACGGAGCATGCGGCGAATCCTCAAGTTCGCCCGCACCCTAAACCGCTCGCCCCGGCCCGCGCACCCCACCTTTCGCGACGCTCTAGGCCGACAACTGCGCCGCCCCGCCCATCCACGGATCGCTGATCGAGTCCGCGCCCGTCTCCACCCGCCCAGCCAGACGGCGCAGCCAGGTCGGCTCGTCCTCCAGGCGGACGGTGACGTCGTACCAGCCCTGCTGGGTGGCCAGGGGCCGCGACACGGTGTCGACGCCGGTGAAGTCCACCCGCCAGGGCTCCTGGCCCAGAACCTCCACGCGCACCGTGCGCGGCGAGGGGCGCACGTTGCTGATCGTCAGCAAGAGGCCGCCTTGCGACGGGCGGGCGGCGATCTCGACGCCGACGTTGGTCCCGGCGAACCGGCGATGGAAGCCGTTGGGGCCCAGGACCCACAGATCATAGGCCCCGGCCGGCCAGACGTCGCTCAGATGCTTTTGCGGCCCCACGGTGTAGCGGCGCGGCGTCTGGTCCAGGCGAAGACGGTCATAGACGTGCAGCACGCCCGCCGCCGCGCCGGCGTTGCTGAACTCAAGAGCGATGGCCCCTTCGGCGTAGCGTCCGTCGACCGCCAGCGCGTAGGGTAGGGCGCGCGAGGGACGTGGTCCCTTGGCCTGGACCGGCGCGACCACCGAGGCCGGCGTCGGGGGCTTGGCGCGGCCGAGCTTGGCGGCGCGGCCCGCCGGCTCGGCCGTGGCCGGCAGGGCGGGGAAGGGGTTGGTGTTGGGCGTCTTGAAGTCAAAGCAGGTGGTCAGGTCGCCGCACACCGCCCGGCGCCAGGGCGATATGTTGGGCTCCATGACGCCGAAGCGCTGCTCCAGGAAGCGGACGACCGAGGTGTGGTCGAAGACCTGGCTGTTGACGAAGCCGCCCCGGCTCCAGGGCGAGATCACG
Organism: Caulobacter sp. SL161; assembly: GCF_026672375.1. Classification (GTDB taxonomy): domain Bacteria; phylum Pseudomonadota; class Alphaproteobacteria; order Caulobacterales; family Caulobacteraceae; genus Caulobacter. The sequence goes on along the minus strand of NZ_JAPPRA010000001.1, from coordinate 3,694,347 downwards.
TACAGCGGTACGCGCGGACCCAGGCCATAGGGACGGCCCATCAGGTCGTCGCGCTCGGACTTGGCCTCGGTGGGATTGCGCACCCGATGGTGCTCGGCGGTGAGGTCGACGCTGGAGGCCCCCAGCAGCTTGCCCGAGGCGTCGAAGGACGGCGGCGCCGGCGGCGGCATGTGGTCGAAGAAGCCGTCGTTCTCGTCGAACATCACCAGAAACACCGTCCGCGCCCAGACCTTGGGATCGGCGGTCAGGGCGTCGATGACGCGGGCGGTGTAGTCCGCGCCCTGGGCGGGGCTGGAGGGGCCCGGGTGCTCGGAGTCGGCGGCCGGGGCGATGATCCACGACACCTGCGGCAGGCGGCCGTTCACGACGTCCTCGCGCAGCTTGTCCAGATGCCAGGTCGACAGGCCCAGCTGCTTGAGGCGCGCGTTCGAGCCCGGCTGGTCCTTATAGGCCTCGCGATAGGCCTTGAACCCCGCCAGCGGGTTGTCGGTGAAGTTGTCGGCCATGTCCTGGTAGATGCGCCAGGAGACGCCGGCTTGCAGCAGTCGCTCGGGATAGGTGGTCCAGCTGTAGGACTCCTTGGCCCCGCCCTTTTCGGCGAAGTTGTCGTGGCTGTTCGAGATCGACGGACCGCCGGCTTTCCCCAGGCCGTCATTGGTTCCGGTCCACAGGAACAGGCGGTTGGTGTTGGTGCCGGTCTGGGTCGAGCAGTGATAGGCGTCGCACAGGGTGAAGGCGTCGGCCAGGGCGAACTGGAACGGGATGTCGGCGCGCTGGAAGTAGCCCATCGACCAGGGCTTCTTGGCGTCGGGCCAGCGGTCCATGCGGCCCTGGTCCCAGGCGTCCTGAGCGTCGGTCCAGCTGTGCGGCGTGCCCTCAACGCGCATGTGGGCGAAGGTCTCCGCGCTGTTCAGCGGGAAGGGCGCGAGCAGCTTGTCCTTGCTCCAGGCCTGGACGAAGACCGAGCCGTCCTGGCGACCGGCCGCGTCGCGCACCGGGATCGGGAACCGGTCGCCAAAGCCGCGCACGCCGTTCAGCGTCCCGAAATAGTGATCAAAGCTGCGGTTTTCCTGCATCAGGATGACCACGTGCTCGACGTCCTGGATCGTGCCGGTCCGCACATCGGCGTCGATCGCCGCCGCCCGCGCCAGCGCCGGCGGCAGGCTCAGCGCGCCGAGGGCGGCCAAGAGAGCGCGGCGGTCGAGATTGGGCATGGCGAGACTCCGATGAACTGCGCCGGAGGTAGCATGCGGTGTTTGGCGGGCGTGTGACAGGGGGCTATCGCCCGGACGTCTCCGCGGTGTTCTGCGTGGCGTCACGCGCCTCCAGCGCCTTGCGGATTGCGTCATGCGCCGCCTTGTCCAGGGGGTGACCCGTGATCAGAGCGGCGCCGGCCAGCGTCAGGAGCGCGGGCACGACGGCGAAGCTGACCGAGAGCACGCCCAGGGCCAGCGGCGTATTGCCAGCCCCCAGGTCCGCCTTGAAGCCAAACAGGTCCAGCGCGCTGACGGCGGCGAACACCGCGATGGCCGAGCCGATCTTCACCACCCCGCTCAGCAAACCAAACATCAGACCGCTGCGATCCACGCCGCTCCTGAGGCGCTCTTCGTCGCCCAGGTCGGCCATCATGGCGCGCAGCAGGATGGGGCCCGCGCTGTAGGGCAGGCCGGCCAGGGTCATGGTCACGATCCCCCAGGCCAGCCCCTCTGGCGCGATCAGCACGGAGAGCTGCGCCACGGCATAGGCCGCCGAGGCGATGGCCAAGGCGCGGTGCTTGCCGATCGCCTGTCCGAGCCGCCCCCAGAGGGGCGCGCCCAGCAGGGCGCCGGTGAAATAGAGCAGCAGCAACAGGCCGGCCTCGGAACGGTCCCAGCCGCGAATGGCGTCGAAATAGAAGAAGAACAGGGTGCCGGCGATGACCGGGCCGGTCCCCAGAAGAATGTCCGACACGAGCAAGCGCAGGATCGACGGCCGGCGGATAAGATCCCAATAGTGACGCCAGGTGGTGGACGTGATGTTCGGCGGCGACGGCGGCTCGTGCACGGCGAACAGCGCCAGCAGAGCGGCCACAGGCAGGCTCAGGGCCACGAACCAGCCCATCGCCCGCACGCCCTGACCGTAGTCGAGCCCGAAGCCCAGCTTCATCAGCGGCGGCATGGCCAGCACGATCAGCATGCCCACGACGGTGAAGCCGTGCCACCAGCTGAACACGCGCGCGCGCTGCCCATATTCCGGCGCTAGCCTGGCCGCCCAGGTGACATGCGCCATGGTCGCCATGGACTGGCCCAGGAACCCCAACACCAGCCAGAACAGGATGTAGTTTCCGTCGATGCCCGGCCGCGCCATGAACAGCATCCAGACCGAAACGACGGCGATGGGCAGACCGGCGACGAGCCAGGGCTTGAACCGGCCAAAGCGCGTGTTGGTCCTGTCGATCAGGAACCCCAGGGTCGGATCCAGCCACAGGTCGAACAGGCGAACGACCCCGAAGGCCAGTCCGATCGCCGTCAGGTCAACGCCCAGATCCGTGGCGTAGTAGTTGGGCAGATAGACGACGACGGGCATGAGCATCGCCGCCACCGGAACGCAGGGCAGCGCAAAGGCCGCCAGACGCCAGGTTCCTAAGGCCCCTTGGCCGCTGTTTGCGCGCTCAGCGCGGATCGCCGCCACTCCCCTCAGTCAAACACGATCACCGACCGCGCCAGCTCGCCGCGCTTGAGTTCGTCGAAGGCCGAGTTGACGTCCTCCAGCTTGATGCGGCGCGAGATCAGTTCGTCCAGCTTCAGCTTGCCCGACATGTAGAAGTCCACCAGGCGCGGCATGTCGACCGGGAAGCGGTTGGAGCCCATATAGCTGCCCTGGATGCGACGCTCGCCCAGGAAGTCGACGCCGTGCAGCTCGATCTTGGTGCCCACCGGGATCATGCCGATGACATTGGCCGTCCCGCCCCGGCGCAGCATCTTGAATGAGGCCTCGGCGGTGGCCTTCAGGCCGATGGCCTCGAAGCTGTGGTGCACGCCGCCGCCGGTCAGCTCGACCACGGCCTTGGCGATGTCGTCGACCTGCGAGCCGTCGACCACGTCGGTGGCGCCGAAGGTCTTGGCCAGTTCCAGCTTTCCGGCCAGGCGGTCGATGGCGATGATCCGGCCGGCGCCCGCGATGGCCGCGCCGTTGATGGTGGCCAGACCCACGCCGCCGCAGCCGATCACGGCTACGGTCTCGCCGGGCCGGACGTTGGAGGTGTGCATCACCGCGCCCACGCCCGTCATCACCGAGCAGCCGATCAGGGCGGCGCGGTCGAACGGCATGTCCTTGCGGATGGCGACGCACGCGTGCTCGTGCACCAGCATCATCTCGGCGAAGGACGACAGGTTCAGGAACTGGGCCATCGGGCCGGTCCCGCCGTTCAGGTCCTCCTTGAAGAGGCGCGGCGCGTCGCTCTTGCTGCGACGGGTCTCGGGGCTGATGCAGAGGTTCATATGCCCGGTCAGGCAGACCTCGCAGTGGCCGCAATAGGGGTTGAGGCAGGTGATGACATGGTCGCCGACCTTAACCGTCCGCACCTCGCTGCCGACCGCCTCGACGATCCCGGCGCTCTCGTGGCCCAGCACGGCAGGCAGGGCGTGGGTGTAGGAGCCCTCGACGAAGTGCAGGTCGGAGTGGCAGACTCCGGCGGCCTTGGTGCGGATCAGCACCTCGCGCGGGCCGGGCTTGCCGATGGCCACGGTCTCGATCTCGAGGGGTTTGCCCACCTCGCGCAGAACAGCGGCCTTCATGCTCGTCTCCCTCTTGTTTGGAAGGAGACTAGCGTTCCGTTCGGGGCGAACGGAAGGGCTATTCGAACAAATGTTTGGGGGTGTGAGCCCTTAAGCGGCCAGGGCTTCGACCGGACGCTCGGGCAGGATGCGGCTGACGGCCAGGAGGATGGTCATCGAGCCTTCGCCCGAGGTGATCACCGCCGACACCAGCGGCGAGTCCTCGCCGTCGCCCAGGCTGGGCGGCGGGTTGATCTGGTCGGACTCGACGATGAAGCTGTCGCAGACCGCATCCACCAGCATGCCGGCGACGTCGTTCTGGTTCTCGACCACGATGATGACCTGACGCTCGCCGTCGATCGCCACGCCCTTGCCCAGGCGTTGCGAGAGGTCGATGACCGGCATCACCTGACCCCGCAGATTGATCACGCCGCGCACGAAGGGCGGCGCGTCGGGCAGGGGGGTCGGGGGGGTGACGCCGCGGATTTCGCGCACAGCGCTCACGGGCACGCAATAGGTCTGGGCGCCAACCTCGAACGACAGGACCTGAAGGGCCTGGCCTTGGGCGTACGACACGATGCTGGTCATGGCTGTCTCCGTGCGCGCGAAGGCCGCAGGAGACCTTCGATGGCTCCACCCTGTCGCAAAAAGATAAACAAACCGGTTCTGGTCAGGGTTGATGAATTCTGTTCAGCCGCCGTTCAGGCTGGAAATCCGATCGTCCCCTCAACGCTTGAGACGACGCACTGGGCGACGCGGCGGAGACCGAAGGAGGCCGGCATGGCCAGCAAGATGTTCAAGACGGTCGGACGTGTCGCCGCCGGCGTAGCCGCCCTGTCGATCGCCGCCGCCGCGACCACGGCCTCGGCGGACTCGCGCCATCATCGCCACAAGCGCGACAAGGGCGGCGACGTCGCCGCCGCCGCGATCACCGCCGGGGTCATCGGCCTAGTCATCGGCGCGGCGATCGCCGACGACGACCATCGCGACAACCGCTATTACGACCGCCGCTACGCCCCGCCGCCGCCGCCCCCGCCGCCGCGCTATGGTTACGGGTACGGCTATGGCTACGATTACGACTATGCGCCGCGCCCCTACTACGGCGACCGCGAGTGCTGGACGACGCGGGAGTACAATCGCCGCAGCGGCTCGTACTACGAGCGGACCGTCTGCCGCTAACCTGGTTCACAAGATCAGATCGCCGTTGTGAGCCGGCGATCTGTGCGGTGTCGACCGCCCCGTCGACACCGACCCGGCCCCGAGGTCCCCCGACCTCGGGGCTTTTCTTGCTCAGGAGCGCGGCGTCAAAAACAGGACTCGACTCGCGCGCGGAATGAGAACAAAAAAGGAACATAACCGCGAACCGACGGAGGGTCCGACATGTCGCCGCTCGCCAATTCCGCCTTTGACAGCCCGTTCAACCCGGGTCTGAGACTGACCGAGGATCGCCTGGATATCGCCGAGGCCGTGCTGGCCGGCGCCTGGCGCACGCTGCGCGCGGCGGGGTTCGGCGAGGCCGAGGTCCAGGCGCTGTTCGACCAGATCGCCGATCGTCCCGAGGACCTGGCGCGGCGGCTTCGCAAAATGGCCAACGCCGGGAGCTGAGGCGACACATCCAAAGTTAAGAATGGGCCGTAGCGGTATTGATCCGACCGCCAGGCCCCTTTCCCGGTGTGCCCTTATGGGACGCCAGGGCGGTCGGAACCGCCGCCCGTCCGCCTTCCGTCCCCAAGCGCGGCGGATGCGCCGCGGAGCCTCCCCTGACACCCCCGAGTTTCGGCGGGAGGCTCCGATGGCTCGGCGCCGCCGGCGGACCTTTAGTGCGCCGAGTGGTTATAGGGCGTCTGAGACGCCGAGGGCGGCGTCGGGGGCGCGGCCGGGGTCGGGGCGGCCGGCGCGTGCTGGCCCGGCTGCGGCGTCGGCGCGGGGCGGCGGAACTTCAGGCTGCGGCCCTGGAACTCAGCGCCCGGCTCCATGGCCAGTTGCTCGTGCGTGATGTCGCCGTCGACGCGGGCGGTGCCATAAAGGCGCACGCTCTGGGCGGTGACCGCGCCGATCACCATGCCGTGGATCTCCATGGCCTGGGCGACGACCGCGCCCTCGATGCGGGCGTTGGGGCCGACGATCAGCTTGCCGACCTTCACGTCGCCCATCACGACACAGTCCAGATGCACCTCGATGTCGCCCACGACGTCGCCGCGGATCGTCAGGCCCTGAGCGATCAGCGAGGCGGGCTTGGGCCGGGCCGGAGCGGGCGCGGGCTGGGGCTGGGCGACTTGCGGCGTCGCGGCGCGCTGCGGCTCCAGCGGAGTCAGGGCCAGCTTCGCGGGGGTCTCTTTCTTCTTGGCGAACATCGGCGGCGACCTTGTCTCAAAATGGGCGTTTGGAAGACCTAGGCAGCAAGATCGGGGCCGTTTTCCGGCAGTTGTCCAGTCCGGCGCTCCATCCTGGGCTTAAGGGGCGGGCGCCGGTGGGCGCGTCGCCTTGATTTGATCCGTATAACGTTATGCGTTATAAGGGGGCGAGGATGATCCGGAGTTTCGCCGACCGCGAGACCGAGCGCATCTGGGGTGGCGGCCGCTCTCGACGCCTGCCCACCGATATTCAGGCGGCGGCCTTGCGGAAGCTCCGCGTGCTCAACCGGGTGGCGCGCCTGGACCAGTTGCGGGCGCCGCCAGGTAATCGGCTCGAAGCGCTGCGGGGCGATCGCGCGGGCCAGCATTCGATCCGGATCAACGACCAATGGCGGATCTGCTTCCGCTGGCGCGACGAAGGAGCCGAGGATGTCGAGATCTGCGACTACCATTGAGATCGATCCGGCGGATTGGCTGCACAATCCCACGCCGGGCGACATCCTGCTGGAGGAGTTCCTCAAGCCAGCTGGCATGAGCCAGACGGCTTTGGCGCGTGCGATCGGGGTGCCGCCGCGCCGGATCAACGAGATCGTGCTGGGCAAGCGCGCCGTGACCGCCGATACCGACCTTCGGCTCGCGCGCTACTGGGGCCTGTCAGAGGGCTTCTGGCTGCACCTGCAGATGGACTTCGACCTGATGGAGCAGCGCCGGAAGATGGGGGCGGCGCTGGAGAAGATCACGCCCAGGGCGGCTTAGCGACGCATCGCTCAGCGTTCGCGGCCACTAGAGGTTTTGTGGCCCGGCGACAGTTCGCCGGCACGCCCTGCTGTTCACCGATCAAGGCCTACCATTGACCGAGCCGGGGTGGACGAGCGTGCGGCGAACGGGTCAACCGACGCCATGACCAGCCCATCCCTCAGTCAACGTACCGTTGCGCCCGACGCAGTTCCTGTTATCCCCGCCTTGGTGATCGCAAAGGCGCGTCGATAGCCCGATCCACAATTGCGGCCGGTCCCCCCAGCTCTGGATACCCAAAAGAATGCTGAAGAAAATTTCCGCCGCAATCGGCCTGATTGCGATCATGGGCGGCCTTGCCAATAGCGCAAACGCCCAGACGACGCAGATCGCAGAGGCGGACAACAAGGCCGCCGCGATTGAACGCCTGGTCCATAGCGAGATGGCGTCCCGCCGTATTCCAGGGCTCCAGCTGGCGATCGTGAAAAACGGTAAAGTCATCTTCAAGGGCGCGTACGGCCAGTCCGATCTCGGGACCGCCAAGCCTGTCACGGACCGCACGGTTTTCGGCATCAATTCGATCAGCAAGGCCTTCACCGGCGTCGCGGCGATGCAGCTTGTCGAGGCCGGAAAACTCGATCTCGACGCCTCGGTGACGCAATATCTCCAAGAGCTTCCGCCGGCGTGGAAACCGATCACGGTCCGCCAGATCCTGACGCACACATCAGGCCTGCCCGAGATCATCGACGACAACACCCGGCTGATCGACGGCGCCGAGCCCGACGCCGCCTGGGCGAAGGTCCAGGAGCTTCCCCTGAGATACACGCCCGGCACGCAGTATGCCTACAACCAGACCGGCTATGCCCTGATGGGCAAGATCATCGAGAAGGTCTCGGGCAAGCGCTTCGTTGACGCCGTTCGCGAGGGGCAGTTCAAGGCTGCGGGCATGGCGCAAGCCCGCTTTGGAAACACGGCCGACACCGTGCCCGAGCTGGCCCGGCTCTACACCTATCTGACGCTGAAGATCACGGACATGAGGACCGTCGGCGTCGAGCGCAGCGAGACCCCGCTTGCGCGCCAGGAGGTGTGGCCGGCCTACATGCATCCCACCGCAGGCGTTCAGGCCACGGCCACGGATCTGGCCGCATGGGTTATCGCGCTGCAGAAGCGGAAACTGGTCAGCGAAAAGGGCCTGGAACAGCTCTGGACGCCGCAGCAACTGCCCGACGGCAGCTATCGCGGCTTCAACAAGACCATCAATGGCTATGGCCTGGGCTGGCCGGTCATTCGCCGCGCGGAACACCCCGCGATCACGCCCACGGGCGGCAATCGCGCGGCCATCTTCATCTACCCCAAGGATGACCTTACGGTGATCGTCCTGACGAACCTGCTGGGCGCTTCGCCCCACAGTTTTGTCGACAAGATTGCGGCGCAATACATCCCCGATCTCGCCGTCGAAAACTGACGCTAGAGCCCTTTAGCTTTAGATGGAAGCATCCAAAGCGTTTGAAAGGGCTCTAAGTATTTGATTTTAGAGCCTGTTTATCTGGTTTAGATGGTTTCATCTAAACCAGACAGGCTCTAGCGTCTCGTCGCGAGGGCGCCGTCAGCCTGGCGCCCGGTGGCGGGACCCTTCAGGTTTCGGTCCCCGCCGCCAAAGCAAAACGCCCGCCTCTTGCGAGACGGGCGTTTGGAAATCGCGGTGGGAGGTTGCTCCCCCCTACGCCACCTTCACCCGCGCGGCGCTCTCCGGAAGATCCGTGCCGAACGCGCGCTGGAAGAACTCGGCCACCGTCGGGCGTTCCAGCTCGTCGCACTTGTTCAGGAAGGTTAGGCGGAAGGCCAGCGCCACGTCGTGATCGAAGATCTCGGCGTTCTGGGCCCAGGTGATCACGGTGCGCGGGCTCATGACCGTCGAGATGTCGCCGTTCATGAAGGCGTTGCGGGTCATGTCGGCGACGCGGACCATGGCGGCCAGGGTGCGCTTGCCTTCGGCCGTGTCGTAGCCGGGGTTCTTGGCCAGCACGATGGCGGCTTCGACGTCATGCTCGAGATAGTTCAGCGTCGTGACGATCGACCAGCGGTCCATCTGGCCTTGGTTGATCTGCTGGGTGCCGTGATAGAGGCCGGTGGTGTCGCCCAGACCGATGGTGTTGGTCGTGGCGAACAGGCGGAAATACGGATTGGCGCGGATGACGCGGTTCTGGTCCAGCAGGGTCAGCTTGCCGCCGGCTTCCAGCACACGCTGGATCACGAACATCACGTCGGGGCGCCCCGCGTCATACTCATCGAACACCAGGGCGACGGGGCGCTGCAGCGTCCAGGGCAGGATGCCTTCGCGGAACTCGGTGATCTGCTTGCCTTCTTTCAGGACGATGGCGTCCTTGCCGACCAGATCGATCCGGCTGACGTGGCTGTCGAGGTTCACCCGGACCAGCGGCCAGTTCAGGCGCGCGGCGATCTGCTCGATGTGGGTCGACTTGCCCGTGCCGTGATAGCCCTGGACCATCACGCGGCGATCATAGGCGAAGCCGGCGCAGATGGCCTTGGTCGTCTGCGGGTCGAACTTATAGGCCGGGTCGATGTCCGGCACATGGCTGTCGCGGTGGCTGAAGGCCGGAACCTTCATGTCGCTGTCAACGCCGAACGCGTCGCGGAGCGTCACCCACTTGTCGGGGACCAGGGTGATCAGCGGATCGGCGGCGGAGCTGGTTTCGGCGAACTCGGGCATGCTTCCGGCTTACCGCCTTGAGCCCGCCCGTTTCAAATGGAAATCCGCTCAAAGCGGGGGTTGGCGTTCACTTTCCTGGCGAGAGCCGCCTTCCCCGCGGGGAAGGCGGCGAAGCCGAACGGAGTTGCGCCGGGCGTGATTCCAGCGCGATCGCCTTGCCAGATCCGAACGCCGCTCCAGTTAAATATTGAGAGCGTCTTCGAGCGCACGCCCCCGCGCGGCCGATGCGGTTTGAATGTCGTTCCGTACCCGTGACCGCCATCAGCTACGAAGGAGCGCGCTGCTTGTATCGTCTGGACGTTCGGAGACTTTTCGCGGCGGCCGGTCGTGAGATCGGGGTGGCCTCCGCCCTGCTGGTCGTGGCGCTCGGGGCATGGGGCTTTGTGGGGATCGCTGACGAGGTGGTCGAGGGCGAGGCCCATGCCCTGGACCTGGCGGTGTTGCAGGCCCTGCGCGTGGCGGGTCAGCCCAACACGCTGGTGGGCCCCGAATGGCTGCATGTCGCCGCAGTCGACATCACCGCCCTGGGCTCGGTGGCGGTGCTGACCCTGCTGATCCTGGCGGCCTTCGCGTTGCTGGGCTCGCTGAAGCGCTGGACTGAAGCCTGGCTGCTGGCGCTGGGCGCGCTGAGCGGGGTGACCGTCAGCCAGGGGCTGAAGGCGGTGTTCGGCCGCGAGCGTCCCGACGAGGCCTATCGCGTGGTCGAGGCGGTCAACGCCAGCTTCCCGTCCGGCCACGCCATGCTGTCGGCGGTCGTGTTCCTGACCCTGGGCGTGCTGGCGGCGCGCTTTTCCGAGCGACGCCGGGTCAAGATCCTGGCGGTCAGCGCCGCCGTGGTGGTCAGCCTGCTGGTCGGCGCCAGCCGGATCTATCTGGGCGTCCACTGGGTCAGCGACGTGCTGGCCGGCTGGAGCGTGGGCGCAGCCTGGGCGATGCTGTGCTGGCTGGTGGCTTATCTGGTCGAGCGGCGGTTCAGGCCGTCTTCGGCTTCGGACGCCACCTGAGCTCCAGCGTCGTCCAGACCGCGCCGGCGAAGTCGCCCAGACCCACCGCCAGCCAGGCCTTAGGCAGCCAGTCCAGCAGAACGAACGCGCCGATGACCACCAGCGACAGCACCCGCAGAACCACCGAGGCGCGCATATAGGTGCGTTGACCGGTCCAGCCGGCGACGTGGTAGCCCATGGCGTAGGCGAGCAGCAGCAGGCCGCAGAACCGCACCCAGGGCAGGGCGGAGGCGTCGGCCGGCGAGTCCAGGAGACGCAGCACGGCGTCGGGCTGGATGGCCAGGGCCAGGCCCGCCGTCGACAGCAGACCGCCCCAGAACCAGATGCTCCAGGGCTTGCCGAACGGCACCGGCGTCACCGGCGTCGGCGGTTCGGTGGGCGCGCGCCACGCCGGATCGCTGACTGTCATCTCGTAGGCTCCGCCCCCTGCTTCGGCGCGGGACAATGGCGCATTCGCCTAGCGCGCCGCAAGGGATCGCTGCGGTTTGGGCGGGGGCTGGCGACTATCGCCGGATCAATCCCGCGAGCGCCGCATTGATCCGGCTCTGCCAGCCTGGTCCCTGGGCCTTGAAGTGGTCGACGACTGAACGGTCCAGACGGATGGACACCGGCACCTTGGTCTCGGACTTCTGAGGACCACGCACCCGGGCGACGGTCTTGGGAAAGGCGGCCAGGACGTGCGCCGGCAAGGACTCCGGCCCCTTGGCGCGGGCGAGCTCATCCTTGGTCCATTCTGGATTTTCGGGATCGACCAAAGGCTTACGGGACATAGCGCTTCATCTCTTTCTGGTGGGCGCGACGCAAGCAGATAGCTCGCAGCTCGCCTTGGCGGTCAGTGAACACCAAGCAGTGGGCGACGCCGTCAATGAACCCAAGCGCCCGATAACGTACCTCGCCATAGTCATGCCGGTCGTCCACCAGAACGGCCCGAATATCCATTTCCGGCGCCCGTTCGAGCGATACGCCGTGTTTGGCGATATTCGCTTCGTTCTTAACCGGGTCGAACCGCATATCAAATTGTATACACGATTAGGGTGATCCCTTCAACGCCTCTCCCGTGTCTCGGCCGGGCGGGCTAGAACACCGCCATGCTCACCGCCCTGCTTGGCCTCGCGCCGATCGTTATCGCCCTGCTGACCCTGTCGGCCATCTTCTCGGCCGCCGAGACGTCCATGACCGGCGCCAGCCGCGCGCGGATGCACCAGCTGGAGCGCGAAGGCGACCGGCCCGCCAAGCGGGTCAACAAGCTCTTGTCCGATCAGGAGACGATGATCGGGGCGGTGCTGCTGGGCAACAACCTGATCAATATCCTGGCCTCGGCCCTGGCGACCCAGGTGCTGACCACCCTGATCCCCGGCCCCTGGGGCGTGGCGGTGGCGACAGCGGCGATGACGGTTCTGATCCTGATCTTCGCCGAGGTGCTGCCCAAGACCCTGGCCATCGTCCGCTCGGACGACGTGGCGCGGGCCCTGTCGGCGCCGACCCTGTTCATCGTGCGGCTGTTTGGCCCCATCATCTACGCGATCCAGTGGATCGTGCGCCGCACGCTGCGGGTGTTCGGCGTCAAGCTGGACATGGCCGTCGACGTGCTGGCCGCCCACGAGGAGATCCGCGGCGCGGTCGACTACCACCACTCTGAAGGCCTGGTTGAGACCGACGACCGCCGCATGCTGGGCGGGGTGCTGGACCTGTCGGACATGGACGTCTCGGAGATCATGGTCCACCGCAAGTCGATGGTGCTGCTGGATGCGGGCCTGCCCGCCCGCGAGCTGGTCGACGCGGTGCTGGAGGCCCAGCACACCCGCATTCCGCTCTATCGCGACCAGCCCGACAACATCGTCGGCGTGCTGCACGCCCGCGATCTGCTGAAAGCCCTGGCCGAATGCCCGACGGGCGTCGAAGGCCTCGACATCGCCGCCATCCTGCGCGAGCCGTGGTTCATCCCCGACGCCACCAACCTGAAGGACCAGCTGAACGCCTTCCTCAAGCGCAAGAACCATTTCGCCCTGGTCGTCGACGAGTACGGCGCGCTGCAGGGTCTGGTGACCCTCGAAGACATTCTCGAGGAGATCGTCGGTGAGATCGAGGACGAGCATGACACCACCCTGGACGGGGTGCGTCGCCAGGCCGACGGCTCTGTCAATGTCGACGGCCATGTCACGGTGCGCGACCTCAACCGCGCCATGGACTGGCGACTGCCTGAGGGCGAGGCGGTCACCATCGCGGGCCTTGTGATCCACGAGGCTCAGATGATCCCCGAGCCGGGCCAGACCTTCATCTTCTACCGGCACCGTTTCCAGGTGTTGCGCCGGCAGCGCAACCAGATCACCGCGCTGCGGATCAGCGCGCGACTGGACGACGACAGCGACGCTTAGCGTTCACCGGCTCTCAAGTTGGCCGAACCGAGCGCCCTTAGGAATCCGGGGCCGGTTCTGCGCAAGTGGCGGTTCGGAGGTCTATCCGCTTCCTCGCCCGCGCGGCTGCGACGCTTGTCTTTGGAAAGAGGACTTGCGGTCGAGCTATCCGGCGGGGTCGAGCTGACCTATGATGTTTTCGGCCTCGTCCGCCACATGGCGCTGCCTTTGCGCGCCCTGGAGCTTTGATCCATGAAGACACTCGCGTCCCTGAAGGTTTTGGTCGTCGAAGACGAGGCCTTGGTCTCAATGCTCGTCGAGGACATGTTGAGCGATCTGGGCTGCACGATCGTTGGCCCCGCCGCCGAGATCGAAGAGGCCCTGCGCCTGGCCAGCTCGGCCGAGATCGACGCAGCCCTGCTGGACGTGAACCTGGGTGGCCGTCCGATCTTCCCGGTCGCCGACGCCCTGAAGGCCCGCGGCGTGCCGTTCGCCTTCGCCAGCGGCTATGGCGAGGCGGGTCTGACCGAGGATCACAGAGGGTCCACCGTGCTGCAGAAGCCTTTCCGCGAGGCTGATCTGCGCCGCGTTCTCGAAGGGCTGGTCGCGCAGATCGCCTGACGAGCTGATCTCTCCGCCAAGGGAGCGGGGAGGGCTCTCGCCGCCTTGTTGGGCGTCTCGCGCCGCGCCTCCGCCGGCGCGGTCCGTCATCGGGCGTCGAAGAGGCGCCTCGGAATTGGGCAGCGCGGCTAACCTGTTGGGCAATAGGGTCTGGCGATCCGAAGGGCAGGCGCCGGCGTCTGGCCGAAAAAAGGGTCGAAACGCGCCGAGTGAATGGGTGTTTTCGGATAGCAACGGCATGTGAGCTGGAAGATTTTGCCCCTTTTGCCCCGTGTCGCTCTAGGTCACCCGGGTCGAGGTCGGCAAGAATCTTCTATTCTCGACGGAAAAGCGCCAGATACGTGACTTTTTGGTAACGCAGCGCCTCGAACCCGTCCGAATTTGGCCATGATCGCTTCTAGCGCGGCCGAAAGGCTTTAACGTCGGTTTCGAGGAATGGCCCTCTTTGCTCCCGCACGCGGCTGGCGTGACGGGCGCGCGTACTTTTGAGGACAACGAAAACTATGGCGTTGAAAACCAAGGTTCTCCTGGCGACGACGATGCTGGGAAGCCTCACGGCTTTCGCTCCGGCCCTTGCTCTGGCGCAGACTGCGCCGGCGGCCCCGGCTCAGGAAGCGACCGCCGTTGAGGAAGTCGTGGTCACCGGCTCGCGCATTCGCCGCGACCCGACCAACTCACCGACCCCCCTGATCCAGGTCAGCCGCGACGACGTCGTGACGACCGGTCAAGCCAGCGTTATCGACGTCCTGGCCGACATCCCCGCTCTGTCGGGCTCGCTGGTGCCGGAAGACACCACCGGTTCGGGCCTGAACGACGGTGGTCTGTCGCTGCTGAACCTGCGCGACCTGGGCACCGGCCGCACGCTGACCCTGGTTGACGGTCGTCGCCACGTCGGCTCGAACGGCGCTGGCCTGTCGGTCGACGTTGACACCATTCCGCGTCTGCTGATCCAGAACGTTGAAGTCATCACCGGTTCGAACTCGGCCCTCTACGGCGCCGACGCGGTCTCGGGCGTGGTCAACTTCGTCCTGCGCAAGAACTTCTCGGGCCTGGAAATCGACGGCACCGCCGCTCAGATCAACCAGGACGGCCAGCTGAACCGCCGCCTGTCGGCCCTGGCCGGTCGTAACTTCCTCGATGGCCGCCTGAACGTCTATGCGTCGGCCGAATACGAGAAGAACGACGAAGTCCGCGATAGCCAAGTCGACTGGCGCAAGAAGGCCTGGGTCCTTCTGAACAACGACAGCGATGTTTCGAACAACCAGCCCGACGGCGTGCTCGACAACATCCTGATCAGCGACGCGCGCACGCTGTCGATCGGTCCGGTGGGCGGCATCACCGTCCTGGCCAACTCGCTGGCGCCGTCTTCCAACCCGAACGATCCGGACATCCCGTTCCAGAGCTGCTCGGCGGCGATCGCCCCGATGAGCGCCAACTGCTTCGCGATCGAACCGGGCAACTCGTTCATCTACGATCAGGCGGGCGCGGCTCGTAACCCGTCGTTCGGCACGTTCCGCGACCAGAACGGCTTCCAGCGCGTCACCAACATCGGCGGCGACGGCCTGAACCCGAACACCGATTTCAGCCAGGGCAGCCGTCTGCCGCGCTCGGTGAACTACCGCTTCCAGGGCGGCGTCAACTTCGACGTCACCGAAGACCTGCAGTTCTTCACCGAAGCCAAGTACGTCAAGGAAGAGACCTTCGACGAAGGTCAGCAGACCTTCTTCGACATCGGCATCCTGCCGGTGGCGGCGGGCGTGAATCCGTCGTGGTTCTCGAACAGCTCGTTCAATATCGGCCTGGACAACGCCTACCTGCCGACCAACGTGCGTAACGCCATCCTGGCCAACACGCGCACGCCGATCACGGCCTACAACACCACGACCGGCGCGATCACGACGACCGCCACGGTCGCCGACGTCCGTGCGCGTCACAGCCTGTTCGGCCCGGCCCGTAGCCAGCTGAACGAAAAGGAACTGAAGCGCTTCGTCGCCGGCTTCCGCGGCAGCAAGGACGACTTCGGCTTCATCCACAACCTGTCGTACGAGCTGGGCTACACCTACGGTGAGCTGAAGAACAAGAACTTCGAGCGGGGCGTCAACGCGCCGCGCTTCAAGTTCGCCACGGACGCCATCGTGGACACCGCCGGCATCGTCAACGGCAAGCCGGGCGAGGTCGTCTGCCGCGTCCAGGTCCTGGACAAGCAAGGCGTCACCATCCGCGACGACGCCCGTTCGAGCCGTGACGGCAAGACGGTCAACTACGTCAAGGGCACCGCAGCCTACGAAGAGATCACCAACTGTAAGCCGTTCCGCGTGTTCGGCCCGGGCGGCATGACTCAAGACGCCGCGAACTACCTGCTGGCCGAGATCAACGTCCAGGAAAAGAACGTCCAGCAAGACGCCCTCGGCTTCGTGTCGGGCGAACTGTGGGACTTCTGGGGCGCTGGCCGTATCGGTCTGGCCGTGGGCGCCGAATGGCGTCGTGAAGAAACCGAAGCGATCGGCCGTTCGTCCTCGACCGGCGACCGTATCCTGTTCATGAACACGGGGCCGGACTTCCCGACCTCGTCGTACGAGACCAAGGAATACTTCGGCGAATTCCGTCTGCCGCTGCTGCGTGACCTGCCGTTCGCCAAGAGCCTGGAAATCGGCGCCGCCTACCGGAACTCGGAATACACCACGATCGGCAAGACCGAGACGTACAACTTCAACCTGCTGTGGCGCCCGATCCAAGACGTCATGTTCCGGGCCACCTCGGGTAAGTCGGTGCGCGCGCCGACCCTGGGTGAGACCTTCCGTCCGCCGACCCAGACCTTCGCCTCGATCACCGATCCTTGCGACGCTCGCGTCCTGATCAACCTGACCGACGCCAAGATCAAGGCGAACCGTGAGAAGAACTGCGCCGCCCTGGGCATCCCGGCCGGCACGAACATCATCTACACGAGCACGCCGGCCGGTAAGAACGCGGGTAACCCGTTCCTGAAGCCCGAAGAATCGTACTCGGTCACCGCGTCGCTGATCATCACGCCGCGCTTCTGGCCGAAGTCGACCTTCGTGTTCGACTACTACGACATCGAGATCAAGGACGTGATCGCCTCGGTCAGCGCGCAAACGGCCGCCAACCAGTGCGTCAGCGGTGACGTGCTGAACACGGCTATCTGCGCCACGCTCACGCGGACCGGCAGCGTCGGCTCGGGCACCACCCCGGCCTACGGCATCATCGACTTCATCCAAGGCTCGGTGAACTACGCCCGCACGACCAACCGCGGCATCGACTTCCAGTTCCTGTACCGCACCGATGTCCAAGACATCATCGGCAAGGACTGGGGTCGTCTGAACTACCGTCTGTCGGGCAACTACCTGTTCGAGCAGCACGACTTCACGAACATCTCGAACCCGAGCGAGCACACCGACTTCGAGACGGGCCTTGGCCTGCCGCGCGTCCGCTTCTCGTCGCGCGTCAGCTGGGAAGTGAACGACAAGCTGGCGATCACCTGGAACGCCGACTGGCAAGCTTCGCAGTGGCTGAGCAACGGTACGCGTCCGTTCGACATCGACGACGCCAAGATCGACCCGGATAACCGCGACCTCCGTTACTACAGCACGCGTCCGTTCGTGCAGCACGACTTCACCGTGACTTACGCGCCGCGTGAGCGTCTGGTGCTGCGTGGCGGCGTGGTCAACGCGTTCGACCGTGAGCCGGATCGTTGGCTGGGCAACTCGACGAGCGACAACTTCGACCTCTTCGGTCGTCGTTTCTTCCTCGGCTTCAACTACAAGATGTAAGCCAAGACCTTCGGGTCAAGGCGGGAAGGGGCGGTCTTCGGACCGCCCCTTTTTCTTTGCCGACAGGGCGCGAAAAAGCCGCCGCCGACGGGCGGCGGCGGCGTGTTCGAGGCGTTGACGGGGATCAGTCCAAGTCGCGCGGGCCGAACGAGCGCGGCAGCAGGTCCCAGAACGCCACCCGCTCGGTGGGCTTGCCGCCCTGCACCGAGATGATCTCGCAGGTCTCGCCGGCGAATTCGGCGATGCGCTGGCGGCACCCGCCGCAGGGCTGGACCACGGCGTCCGAGCCGGCGGCGATCAGCACCTTGTCGATGCGGCGCGCGCCGGCGGCCGTGATCATCGCCCCGATCGCCGTCTGCTCGGCGCAGGTGCCCTGCGGATAGGCGGCGTTCTCGACATTGACGCCGTAGTGAACAGCGCCGGTCTCGTCGATGATTGCGGCGGCCACCGTGAACTTCGAGTAGCGGGCGTAGGATCTCGACAGCAGCGCCGGCAGGGCGGCGGCGATCTCGTCTTCGAGAGCTTCAGGGGGCATAGGGATGTCGGCGCTCATGGATGTTCCTGCCACCCGGCAGGATCGCGCCGGGATGGAAGGCAATCAGCGACGACGTCATGGCGCAAGCAGAAAGTAAGTTCAAACTTACCCTTTGCCCCAGCCTACGCGTCTCCGGGCGCCGATGCGTGGATCGACAGCGCGTGCACCGGCCCCGCCAGCTCCTCGGCCAGGGCGTGCATCACCATCCGTTGGCGCATCACCCGCGTCTTGCCCGCGAAGGCCTGCGACTCGATCCGCAGATTGAAGTGGCTTTCGCCTGCGCCGGTGTGGCCCGCATGGCCGTGATGCCGGTCGCTGTCATCGACCAGTTCGAGGGCGGACGGTGAAAAAGCCGCTTCCAACTTGCGGCGGATGGTCTCGGCGACGGCGCCCATCATACGTCTCTTGCTTGTCAATCCTTGAACGCAAATAGCGCGGCCTTACTCTAGACGCCATGAACCGGCCGTTCGAGTACCGTCCCAAATTTTACGACATCCGGGTCCGGCCCCCCAAGGAGGGCGAGGAGGATCCGGCGCACGATGTCCTGGGCCTCAAGCCTGGCGAGAAGCGCTGCGACCATCCCGACTGCCGCCTGGCCGGATCGGCCAAGGCGCCGAAGTCGCGCGACATGCCGGGCGACCACTACTGGTTCTGTCAGCGGCACGCGGCCGAGTACAACAAGAACTGGAACTTCTACGCCGGCATGAGCGAGGCCCAGATCCGGGCCGAGCAGGAAAGCGAGCGGATGACCGGCGGTCGTCCGACCTGGAGCTTCAAGGCTGACGCCAATTCGCGCGAGGCCGCCGCCATGGCCGCCCGCGACGCGCGCCACTTCGCCGACCCCTTCGGCGTCTTCCGCGCCCAGCAGCGCCGGGCCGAGGCCGAGCGCTCGGCGGCCGAGCGCCGTCTGGGCAAGCTGGAGCGCCAGGCCCTGGCCGACCTAGACCTGGAGGCCACGGCCGACAGCGCCGCGATCAAGGCCCGCTACAAGGAACTGCTCAAGCGCTGCCACCCCGACGCCAACGGCGGTGACCGCAGCGCCGAACACAAGCTGCAGCGCGTGATCAAGGCCTACAAGCAGCTGCAGAAGTCGGGGATGGTGTAGCCACCTCCCTGTCATCCCGGGCGGCGAAGCTGACCCGGGACCCAGGGGGTGACAAGGCGCCGTGCGCGCCGCCCCTGGGTCCCGGCTCTACAGCCCGCTGCGCGGTCTTCCGGCCGGGATGACACCGCGTATTCGATTGTCGAGTTGAGAGGGTTCCCCCCAAACCCGACAGGCCCCTAGGCCGCGCCTTCCTCGATCAGGAACGCTCTCAACGCCGCCCGATCCACGTCCTTGGCGACGAACGCATCGCCGATGCCGCGCGCCAGCACGAAGGTCAGCTTGCCGCCTTCGGCCTTCTTGTCCTGGCCGCAGTGGGCGATCAGGGCGTCGGCGCGGAAGGGCTCGGGGCGCACATCCGCCAGCGTGGTCGGCAGGCCGGCGGCCTTGATGGCGGCCTGCGCGCGGACCGCGTCCTGGCTGGGGCACAGGCCAAGCTTGGCCGAGAAGCGGAACGCCTGGGCCATGCCGACGCCGACGGCCTCGCCGTGCTTGAGCGCGTCGCCAAAGCCCATCTCGGCTTCGATGGCGTGGCCGAAGGTGTGGCCAAGGTTCAGGAGCGCGCGGCGACCGGCCTCCTTCTCGTCCTCGGCGACGATCTCGGCCTTCATCTCGACGCTGCGACCGACGGCGCGCACGAGCGCGTCGACATCGCGGTCGAGCACCGCCTCGACGTTGGTCTCCAGCCATTCGAAGAAGGAAAAGTCGCCGAGCAGGCCGTACTTGATGATCTCGGCGTAGCCGCAGGCGAGCTCGCGGGCGGGCAGGGTGGCCAGCACGTCGAGGTCGGCCAAAACCAGGCGCGGCTGGTGGAAGGCCCCGATCAGGTTCTTGCCGCGCGGGGTGTCGATGGCGGTCTTGCCGCCCACCGAGCTGTCGACCTGGGCCAGCAGCGTGGTCGGGACCTGCACGAAGTCGATGCCGCGCTTGTAGATCGCCGCCGCAAAGCCGGCGAGATCGCCCACCACGCCGCCGCCCAGGGCCACGATCTGGTCGCCGCGCTCCAGGTTCAGGGCCAGCAGGCGATCCGACAGATCGGCCAGACCCTCAAAGCTCTTGCTCTCCTCGCCGGGCGGGATGGTGATGACGTCCACGGCGATCCCGGCGCCTTGCAGCGCGGCGCAGAAGCGCTCGGCGTGATGCGCGCCGACATGGGCGTCGGTGACGACGGCGACGCGCTTGCGCTTGCCCAGCACCGTCGCGACGCGGTCGCCGGCCTGGTCGAGCAGGCCCGGCCCGATGACCACGTCATAGGCGCGCTCGCCCAGGCCCACGGAGACAGTGCGGATCATCGGAACTCCTTACGCCCGGGACTGGCGAAGCGCCGTCAGGATAGCCTCGACCGCCACCATGTGCGGGGTGTCGCCGGTCTCGACGTGGACCTTGGCCTCGGCATAGGCCGGATTGCGGGCCTCTGCGAGCTCGGTCAGCACCTTCACAGGGTCCTTGCCGCGCACCAGCGGGCGGTTGTCCTTGCGCGAGACGCGGCGGGCCAGGAGCTCGACATCGGCCTTCAGCCAGACCGACACGGCCTTCTCGTTGATCAGGGCGCGGGTCTCGGCGTTGACGAAGGCGCCGCCGCCGGTGGCCAGCACGTGCGGCGGCTCGTCCAGCAGCCGGGCGATCACCCGGCGCTCGCCGTCGCGGAAGGCCGGCTCACCCAGCTCGGCGAAGATCTCTGAGATCGAGCGTCCGGCGGCGGCCTCGACCTCATTGTCGGCGTCGCGGAACGGCAGCCCCAGCACATGGGCCAGCCGCCGCCCGACGCTGGACTTGCCCACGCCCATCAGACCCACCAGAACGATGGTCTTGGCGCGCAGCGGGGCCAGGTCGTCGGTGACGGTCGGCGCGGCCTCGGGGGCGACCTCTGGGGCGACCGCGGGGGCGGTGTCGGGCGTTTGATCGGGCTCGGTCATGATGCGGTCGCGGGTTTACACGAGGCTAGGCCAAAGCGCCAAGTTTGCGAGCGCCGAAGTTTGCGAGAGCCCTGTCATGCGTCATAACCGGTCCATGCCTCATTCGATGCGTCTTCCGTCCCTGATCGCCCTGACCGCCGCCCTGCTGGCGCCCACCCTGGCCGCCGCCCAGGAAGAGGTGAGGGTCAAGAGCCTGGCCGCGCCGGACTATTTCTCGAGCGCCTTGGCCGATACCGGTCTGCCGACGGATCTTTGGAAGGACACCGCGCCGGACATCCTGCGCGACACGCTGCCCCGGATCGGCGGTCCGCGCGGCCTGTCGCCGGCCTTCGCCGATCTGGCGCGGCGGATGCTGTCGACCGGCGCCAACGCCCCCGCGCGCATCGGCGAGGATGTCGAGATGGGCGCTCAGCGGGCTCTGGCCTTGATCGCGCTGGGCGAGGCCCGCGCCGTGGACGGCCTGCTGGACCGCACCCCCGGCGCGGCGGGCAGCTCGGCCCTGTCGATGGCCGCGGCCGAAGCGGCGCTGATCATCGGCGCCGATGACAAGGCCTGCGCCGTGCAGGACGCCCTGACCGTGGATCGCGGCGGCGCCTACTGGCTGCGCCTGCGCGCCTTCTGCCAGCTGAGGGCGGGGCAGGACGACGCCGCCCAGCTGACCTTCCAGTTGGCCCAGCAGCAGACCAAGGACGCCGACTACGCCCGGCTGATGGGCGCGGCGCTGGCGGGGACCGCGCCCGGCGCGGCGTCGCTGAAGAACGGCGTCAACTACGCCCTGTCGCGCCGCCTGAACCTGGATGTGCGGTCGGCGGCGGCCATGGCCTCGGCCTCGCCGGCCCTGAAGCCGCTGACGATCTCGGCCTCGGGCGATCTCGCGGGCGTCGCGCCTGGCGCGGACCTGACCGCCGCCGAGGCCTCGGCCCTGGCGTTCCTGCGTCAGGCCAAGACCCTGGCGGCCTTCGTCGACGCAGCGCAGGCCTCGGCCGGCCCCATCGCCGCGCTGGCGGCGGCGGGCGGCCCGCTGCAGGACCCGGTGCTGTTGGCCCGCGCGGCCGTGGCGGCGGGCGATCTGGCCAGCGCCCAGACGATCCGGTCGCGGCTGGTGCAGGACAGCATCCCCGGCGCCAGCGGCGCGGACCTGGCGATCCTCGACGCCCTGATCACGGCGGGTTCCGGCAAGACCGACAACCAGGTGCTGGGCGCGCTGGTGGCGCGCGGGGCCAGCGGCGGCGCTCGCTCGCCGGCCCAGGCCGCCGCCCTGCTGCTGGCCAGCCTGGGCGGAACCCTGGACGCCGATGCGCGCGGTCAGGTCTACAATTTCGACGCCGGCAAGTCGGCGGCCCCGCCGGCCCGTCTGCAGTTGCTGGACGATGCGGGCGCGGCCAAGCGGGCAGGCGAGGCGGGTCTTCTGGCCCTGTCGATCGCCGCCGACGCCGGCGTCGCCGGGCCCGCGCCTGTGGATCGCGCGCGCATCGCCCGCGCCCTGCATCAGGCGGGCCTGGACGCCGACACCCGTGCCATCGTCATCGAGGGGCTGCTCAGCCTAGCCTACGCCAAATGAGCCAGGGCGAGGCCTGGGTCGACGCCTTTCTCGAGATGATGGCGGTCGAGCGCGCGGCCGCCCGTAACACCCTGACCGCCTATGGCAAGGACCTGGAGGACGCGCGCGGGTTTCTCAGTCGCTCAGGGCACGACCTGCACGACGCCGACGCCGAGACCATCGAGGCCTATTTCCAGGACCTGGGGGCGCGCGGCCTGTCGCCCGCCACCGCCGCCCGCCGGCGCTCGGCCATGCGGCAGTTCTACCGCTTCGTGTTGGGCGAGGGCTGGCGGACGGACGATCCCTCCCGCCGCGTCGCCGCGCCCAAGGCGGGGCGCCCTCTGCCCAAGGTGCTGGAGCGCGAGGAGATCGAGCGGCTGCTGGCCGCCGCCTCGGCCAAGGACAGCGCCCAGGGCCTGCGTCTGGCCTGCATGATCGAGCTGATCTACGCCTCGGGCCTGCGGATCTCCGAGCTCCTGGCCCTGCCGCTGTTGGCCCTGGCCCGTGATCCGGCCTACCTGATCGTCAAGGGCAAGGGGGGCAAGGAGCGGCTGGCGCCCTTGAACGATGCGGCGCGGGCGGCGGTGAAGGCCTATCTGGCGGCGCGTCCGGCCTTCCTGCCCAAGGGGCAAAAGGACAGTCCGTGGCTTTTCCCCTCGCGCGGCGCGACGGGGCGTCTGACCTCGCGCCGGGTGGGGCAACTTCTCGAAGACGCCGCCATCGCCGCCGGCATCGACCGCCAGAAGGTCAGCCCCCACGTCCTGCGCCACGCCTTCGCCACCCACCTGCTGGAGGGCGGCGCCGACCTGCGGGTGATCCAGACCCTTCTGGGCCACGCCGACATCGCCACGACGCAGATCTACACTCACGTCGCCGGCGAACACCTGGCGCACATCGTCCAGACCAAGCATCCGCTGGGGCGCAGGAAGGGATAGAGCGTCGCCATTGACGCGCAACCCAGCCACCGCCTAGGAAAGCCCCCACGAAATTTGCGGGTTTGCCTTTCTGGCCGCCCCATCCTGAAAGGCCCGCCATGTCCGAAGAAACCCGCGACTCCAACGGAACCCTGCTGGCCGACGGCGACACGGTCACCCTGATCAAGGACCTCAAGGTCAAGGGCTCGGGCGGCGTGACGCTGAAGCGCGGCACGGTGGTCAAGAAGATCCGTCTGACCGGCGACCCCGACGAGATCGAGGCCAATGTCGACAAGGTCCGGGGCCTCGTCCTGCGCACCGAGTTCGTCAAGAAGGCCTAACTTAACCTTGGCCTGCTAGGTCTGGCCTCCAGACAGGCGGAGAACCGCCGATGGAGGCTGGAAGGCCGATGGTGACGGTGACCAGGCAGGCGGGCGCTATGGCGCTGATCGCCTACGCCAAGAATGCGAAGGGCGAGCCGGCGATCGCGCTGGCCAAGCCGGTGTCCACGGCCGCGACGCCAGCCCCCAACTCGCCGGAGGCCAAGAAGGCGGCCGAGGCCGCCGAGGCGCTGGCCAAGCTCAAGAAAGAGATGCGGCTAGGCAAGAAAAACGCCATCGGCGACGCCAAGGGCCGCGCCAAGGCCAAGTTGCAGCAGGTGATGGAGCGGCTGAAGCTGCTCAAGAAGATCTACGCCAACGACCCCAAGGCCATGGCCAAGGCCCTGGCCGCTGCGGCCAAGGAGCTGAAGGCGGCGGTCAAGGACTATGGCAAGGCCGCCAAGGAAGCCGGCGAACTCTACGCCCAGGACTTCGCCAGCCTGCCCGACGCGGCGACCGACCCCGAAGGCGCGGCCGCCCAGCGCAAGCAGCTCGAGGATGAGGCCAAGATGGAGGCCGCCGGCGACATGGACTTCCTCAAAGAGGTCCGCAGCACGAGCCAGGCCCTGAAGGACGAGCTTCAGACCGCCAAGACCAAGGGCATCCTGACCCAGCCGGGCAAGTTCGAGCGCTCGGACGAGGTCAAGGAGGCCGAGGACGGCCTGAAAGAGCTCGACGAGATGACCGAGGACCTGGATCAGCAGGTTCGCCGCGACATGCCGCCTGGCAGCCTGATAACGCTGGCGGCGTAGAGTCTATTTGGGTTCCAGCACCGCGTAGCGGCCGCCGGGGGCGTCGAGGATCAGGATCCGGTCGAAGAACAATCGGTTGCCGGTCATGCCGCCCATCCCGGTGGCGCGCATCATCAGGCCCTGGGTGACGCTGGTCCCCTCGATATAGGTGGCGTCGCCCAGCGGGGTGTCGAGGCCGCCGATCACCACCCGCGCCTGGGTCGGGGCGGTGTGGGCCATCAGCTTCTTGCCCCACGAATTGACCGGGAAGCTTTCGGCGTCCTGGCCCGTGGTCATCTCACTCCAGCGCGCCTTGTCGATCAGGAGCGAAAACGCGCTGGAGCCGGTGTCGAGCAAAAGCTTGGTCGGCTTGCCCTCCAGCGTGGCGTCCAGCAGCACCCAGCGGCTCTTGAGGGTCATCGGCGACCACTGGCTGGTGGCGGGCATGGCTGCGACGCCGATGCTCAGGCGCATGGCCTTGAAGTCGACCGTCAGCACCCGGTCTTCCAGCAAGTCGACACCGATCGTGCCGATCAGGTCGACGGCCTCGGGATTGGTCCATTCGATGTTGGCGTCGCCGATGTCGGCCCGGACCTTGGGCTTTTCGATCGAGGCGCGGACGTCGCCGATGGTGAAGCTCACCGCGCCCAGTTCGCCCTTGGGGCCGGGTTTGAGGCCCGGCGCCCGGTCGGCGATGGCCGCCAGGGTCTTGCCGTAGAACACCGTCGACTTCGCCCCGAGGTCGAACTGGGCGTAGAAGGTCTTGTCCAAACCCTCGAACCGGATCGGCAGCAGCACCGCCGCGCGCGGCTCGACGCGATCGCCGAACTTGCTCGACGCCCAGCGCATCGGCGCCGATCCGCCGGGGGGAGCGATCACCAGATCGTCCGCCGCAAAAGCCACCCCGCAGCCGCCGACGCTGATAAGCGCGCTCGCCATCGCCGCCGTCGCCCATCGACGCGTGATCGCCATGCCCTATCCCCCGGCCTGAATATCCCCAGTTCAGGCTGGGCGATCAGAGAACGGCGTTCAATTTAATTGCTGGTAATCTTTGGCGTCTCACCGTTGTAGGCCGCGCGCATCGCTGCGATGTCGATCTTCTTCATGCCCATCATGGCCTGAAAGGCCCGGCCGGCGGCTTCACGATCGGTGATGGTGGTCATCTCGACCAGCTGGCGCGGCGTCACTTGCCAGGACAAACCGAACCGATCCTTCAGCCAGCCGCATTGGGACTCCTGGCCGCCATCTGCGGTCAGCGCGGTCCAGTAGCGGTCCACCTCCTCCTGACCGTCGCAGTGGATCACGAACGAGAAGGCCTCGCTCAGTCTGAATGTGGGGCCGGCGTTCAGCGCAGTGACCGGCAGACCGTCCAGCTCAAACTCCACGGTCATCACATCGGCGGGCGTCGCCTGGGAGGCGTCGTTCGGATAGCGGGCGACGCGCGTGATCCGTGAGTTCGGGAAGAGTGAGACATAGAGCTCGGCGGCCGGTTCCGCCTGGCTGTCGAACCACAGGAACGGGGTGATCTTGAGCATGTGACTCTCCATTGTCGTGGTTCTAGGACGATCGGGTCTTCATCCTTCCGACAGACGGGGCGAAAATCTCTGAAATGTCGACGAGAGCGAAGGATCGCCCTTCTCCTCGGCGCGTCAGTTTCCCATCTAGAGACGCCGGCGGCGCGACCCGTCGCCCATTCAGCCAGGAGCGGCCTCATGAAGACGCGTGAACTCGGTGACCACCTCAAGGTCTCGGCGATCGGCCTCGGCTGCATGGGCATGGGCCAGGTCTACGGCACAGCGCTTGAGAAGGCCGACGCCTTCAAGCTGATGGCGCGCGCGGTCGAGCTGGGTGTGACCTTCTTCGACACCGCCGAGGTCTATGGCCCCTTCGCCAACGAGGAACTGGTGGGCGAGGGCCTCAAGCCCTTCCGCGACCAGGTGGTGATCGCCACCAAGTTCGGCTTCGACATCGGGCCGGAGGACCTGGGCCAGGGCATGTCGCGGGTGCGCGGCGTCAACAGCCGGCCCGAGCACATCCGGGCCGTGGCCGAGGCCTCGCTGAAGCGCCTGGGGATCGAGACGATCGATCTCTTCTACCAGCACCGCGTCGATCCGGCCGTGCCGATCGAGGACGTGGCTGGGACGGTCCGCGACCTGATCGCCGAGGGCAAGGTCAAGCACTTCGGCCTTTCGGAAGCCGGCGCAGCGACGATCCGCAAGGCCCACGCGGTCCAGCCCGTGGCGGCGCTGCAGAGCGAGTATTCGCTGTGGTTCCGCGAGTTGGAGGCTGAGATCCTGCCGACGCTCCGTGAGCTGAAGATTGGTCTGGTCCCCTACAGCCCGCTGGGGCGCGGCTTCCTGGCCGGCGCGGTCAAGGCCGAGACGATGGGCGAGGGCGACTTCCGCAAGGGCCTGCCGCGCTTCCAGGGCGAGGCGCTGGAGAAGAACCTGTCGCTGGTCGAGGCCCTGGCCGCCATCGCCGCCGACAAGGGCGTCACCCCGGCCCAGCTGGCCCTGGCCTGGATCCTCCATCAGGGCGAGGACATCGCCCCGATCCCCGGCACGACCAAGATCCACCGTCTGGAAGAGAATGTCGCCGCGGTCGACGTGACCTTCTCGGCCGACGAGCTGGCGCGCATCGCCGCGGCCGTGCCGGAAACCGCGATCGAGGGCGAGCGCTACAGCAAGACCGGCATGGCGATGGTGGGGCGCTAAGGGCGTTTGAGGCAACCCGACCTCCCCGACGAGCCTTGAAGGACGGGCTGAGGCTGAAGGCTCGTCCGGCCCGGGCGAAGGGGACGTCGCCGTTCGTCCCCCTGAACAGCCGATCTTGATGTTCGCGCCTTCGTGCGCGCTAGAGCATTTTCCGATAAGTGTGAAACGGTTATCGGATCGAAAAATGCTCTAAACCATTGGAATAGAGCCCTTTTTATCCGATCTGATTGTGTCAATCAGATCGGAAAGGGCTCTAGGCCCGGCCAGGCGGTGCGCCGCCTGGCGGCGGGCTGCTGATCGGCGCCGCCGGACCTTGATTCGGCCCCCCCCACACACACAAACCGTCCCAAACGACGGATCGCCCTGGCCCGCGCAGGCCGAATGTCGCGCGGCGCGGCGGGGAATGACGCTGCGTCACTTGGTCTCAGCTGATCGGCGCTCCGCCTTGAACCCGTAATAGAGGCCGTATTTTCGGCATAAATCGGGCGAATTCGCGGTGTTCTGGCCCGATTTTCACGCTTAACAAGCGGTTAATACGCCTGATTAGAACGTCTCATTTACCACTCAATAATCAATTCAGGGTCGAAATACTCGAAATAATATCGCGGAGGAGCCGTAAACTATGAAGATGCTCTACATATCTGCAGCAATAGTGCCGCTACTATTTGTCGCACCTTCTCACGTTTTGGCCCAAACCGTAGCTACGAAAACGGCGGAGGCTACGGGCAAACCGGCGGCGAATGCGCCGGCCAACCGTGAAGAGGTGTTCTCCACCGGCGTCGCCAAGGGCCGTGATCGCCTCGACAGCGCCACCTCCACCAGCGCCCTGCGCGAAAGGGACATGGAGGTCTCCGGCGGGCGTTCTCTGGGCGACCTGCTGCGCAACCTGCCGGGCATCCGGACCGAGTCGTCCACCGGCGACGGCAGCTCGGCCTACACGATCCGCGGCCTGCCCCTGGCGTCCGGCGGTTCGAAGTACATGCAGCTGCAGGAAGATGGCCTGCCGGTCCTGGAATTCGGCGACTTCTTCAACGGCGCCGTCGACATCTATATTCGCGCCGATCTCAATCTGGCTGCGGTCGAGTCCATCCGCGGCGGCTCGTCCTCGACCTTCGCGTCGAACTCGCCGGCCGGCGTGATCAACCTGATCTCCAAGACCGGGGATGTGAAGGGCGGCACGGTCCTGCTGACCACCGGGCTAGACTACGACACCAACCGCGTCGACTTCTCCTACGGCGCGCCCATCAACGACACGTGGCGCTTCCACATCGGCGGCTTCTACCGGGTGGGCGAAGGACCTCGGAAGGTCGGCTTCGACGCCTTCAAGGGCGGCCAGTTGAAGTTCAACGTGACCAAGCAACTGCCCAATGGCTACGTCCGACTCTCGGGCAAGTATCTGGACGACCGCTCGCCGCACTATCTGCCCGGCCCGGTGCGCATCACCGGGACCAATGACGATCCCGTCTTCAGCAGCTTCAACACCTACGATGTCCGGCACGACTCGATGAACGCCGGCAACCTGGGCAAGCTCATTACGCTCGACGCCGACAACAAGCCGGTTCAAATGCCGCTGAGCCAAGGCATGAACGCCCTGGTCAAGTCGATCGGCCTGGAGTCGCAGTTCGAGGTCCAAGGCTGGACGATCACCCAGCGCGGCCGCTACTCGGACATCGAGGGCGGGACGCTCCGCAACCTGGTCGCCAACATCTATTCCGGCGCCGCCATGCCCGCCTCGCTGGGCGGCGGCACGGGAACCTTCAGCTACGCCACGGGCCCGCGCGCCGGTCAGGTCATCACCGATCTCGGCGCGCTCAACGGCAACGGCCTGGTCGTCGGGAGCTCGCTGAACCGCATCGAGTCGCGCTCGCTGAACAACTTCATCAACGATCTGCGCGCCACGCGGGCCTTTGAGGTCGGCAAGGGTGAGCTGACGGTGACGGGCGGCGTCTACAAGTCGATCCAAGACTACACCAGCGACTGGCTCTACAGTAACCACCTCCAGGATGTGGCGGCCGACGGCAATTCGTCGCTGATCAACTACACCAACGCCGCCGGCGTGCCGCAGACCCAGAACGGCTATCTGGGCTTCAACCGGTCCGGCCCCACCGCGTTCTTCCGCCGCAGCTATGACGTCCGCTACAACATCACCGCGCCCTACGGTTCGCTGAACTATCGTATCGGCAAGATGGCGATCGGGGGCAGCCTGCGCCATGACGGCGGCCGGGTGCGCGGCGATCTCTACGGCGCGGATCTTGGCGGCGGCCGCATCGGCATCAAGTCGGTCGACTTTAACGGCGACGGCGTCATCTCCGTGGCGGAATCGAAGACCGCCTTCACGCCCTTCGACAGCCCGGCGCCCGTTCACTACAACTACGGCTATGTCAGCTATTCGGTCGGCGTGAACTACCGCGTCGCCGAGCCGTTCGCGGTCTTCGCCCGCTACAGCCGCGGGGCGCGGGCCGGGGCCGACAAGCTGCTGTTCTCGACCAAGGTCAGCACCACCGACGGCCGCCTGATCAACAAGTCCGACGGCTATGACATCGTCAAACAGTTCGAAGCCGGGTTCAAATACCGCGCGCCGAAGTTCACGGTGAACGTCACCGCCTTCAGCGCCGACACCGAGGACACCAACGTCCAGGCCGGCGCCATCACCACCGACCGTACCTACAAGGCCTATGGCGTGGAGGCCGAAGGCACCTATCGCCACGGTCCGTTCAGCGTGCGCGGCGGCGTCACCTATACCGACGCCGAGCTCGTCAACGACAAGCTGAACGCTGCGGTCGCCGGCAAGGTCCCGCGCCGCCAGCCCGATTTCATCTACCAGGCCACGCCCCAGCTTGATCTGGGCCAGGTGACGATCGGCGCCAACATCATCGGCACGACCGACAGCTGGGTGCAGGACAACAACCTGATGAAGATGCCCGGCTACACGCTGGTCGGCGCCTTCGCCCAGTATCGCGTGACCGACAAGCTCCAGCTGATGCTGAACGCCGAGAACCTGTTCGACAAGGTCGCGATCATCGAGATCACCACCCCGTCGGTGCCGGCCAACGGCATCGGTCTTGGTCGCGCGGTCAACGGCCGCACGGTCTCGATGTCGGCCCGCATGCACTTCTGATCTACGCCTCGCGTCCGGCGCCCACCCCGGCGCCGGCGGCCCTTGCGAGCCCGTCCGGCTTGGAGTGTCCCTCCAGGCTTGGCGGGCTCGATCCGTTGAGGGCTGAGCGCAGAGCGCGGCGGCGCTTGATCCGCGCCGCCACCTCGGCCCACACTCCCCGCCATGGACGAGAACCCGCTCCGCACTCTGGATTCTTTCGAGCTCCTGAAGCTGGGCAAGGCGTCGGTGACGGTGGGGAGCCTCACGACGGGGCTGTTGATCGTGCTGGCGGCGCTGTTTGCGGCGCGGATCACCTCGGCGGGCCTGCGGCGTTTGCGCCAGAAGGCGGGCGGCAACGCCGCCTCGCTGTACGTGGTCGAGAAGGTCGCCGGCTACACGCTGGTGGTCGTGGGCGTCATGGCCGGCCTGTCGACCATGGGCCTGGACCTGACCTCGCTGACCGTGTTCGCCGGCGCGCTGGGCGTGGGGGTCGGTCTTGGCCTGCAGGGGGTGATCAAGGACTTCGCCTCGGGCGTTTCCCTGGTGTTCGAACGGCTGGTGGCGGTGGGCGACTTTGTCGAGCTGCCCAATGGCGGGCGCGGCGTGGTGCACGAGATCGGCCCGCGCGCCACGCGTATCCGCACCAATGACAGCACCGACATCATCGTCCCCAACTCGGTGCTGGTGAACGACCAGGTGATCAACTGGACCCTGCGCGGCACCAACCGCCGCCTGCGGGTGCCGTTCGTCACCGCGTTCGGGACCGACAAGGAAAAGGTGCGCGAGGCGGTGCTGAAGGCCGCCAAGGCCGCCCCCTTCACCTCGCCCGACGACGCCACCCGGCGGGCCCAGGTCTGGCTGGTCGGCTATGGCGAGAGCAGCTTGAAGTTCGAGCTGGTGGTCTGGCCGACGGTCGAGGCCGTGCGGCGCCCGGCGGCGATCTTCGCGGCCTATACCTGGTTGATCGACGATGCGCTGCGCGAGGCGGGCATCGAGATCCCGTACCCGCAGCGCGACATCCGCCTGCGGGGCCTGTTCGGCGAGGAGGGCGAGGAGGCCATGGCCAGTCTGCGCCTGGAGCCCGCCGCGCGCCGCCGCAAGGCGTCCAAGGCCGCCCGGATCGGCTCCAGCAACGACGCCGCCGCCGACCTGGAACGCGAGGATCCCGAGGAAGCGCCGAAGGTCCCGCCGCCGCCTGAACGACGATAGAGCCCTTCAGCTTTGGGGTGTCGTTATCCAAGGCTTTGAAAAGGGCTCTAAACCTTGGCTTTCGAGCCTGTTGATCGGGATGAGATGGTTCCATCTCCTCCCGACAGGCTCTGGGCTTGACGCGCTTTTTGCGCCGCCGCATGGTTCTCGCAATTGCGAAATGATCCCCTTGTGAAGGGGACGAAGCGGGGAGTGACCGGCATGAAGACGCCGCGCGGCTTTTTCAAACCCTTGGCCATCGGCGCGCCGACGCCCTATCGCGAGCCGCCCGCGCGCGTGGAGCGGATGATCCACTTCGTGCCGCCGCACCTGGAGAAGGTGCGCGCCAAGCTGCCCGAGATCGCCCCGACCGTCGACGTCATCCTGGCCAATCTGGAAGACGCCATCCCCGCCGACGCCAAGGGCGCGGCCCTGGCGGGCCTGGTGGCCATGTCGCGCGAAGTGGACTTCAAGGCTCTCGGCGTCGGCTTCTGGACGCGGATCAACTGCCTGAACTCGCCCTGGCACCTGGATGAGATCGCCACCATCGTCGAGAAGGCCGGCGACAAGATCGACGTGATCATGGTGCCCAAGGTCGAGGGGCCGTGGGACATCTTCTATATGGACCAGCTCCTGGCCTCGCTGGAGGCCAAGCACGGCGTCACCCGGCCGATCCTGCTGCACGCCATCCTGGAGACGGCCGAGGGCGTGATGAACGTCGAGGCCATCGCCGCGGCCAGCCCGCGCATGCAGGGGATCTCGCTGGGTCCGGCCGATCTGGCCGCCAGCCGCTCCATGAAGACGACCCGCGTCGGCGGGGGGCATCCCGGCTATCGCGTCATCGAAGATCCGCATACGGACGGTTCTGCGCGCGTCTCGGTCCAGCAGGACCTCTGGCACTACACCTTCGCCAAGATGGTCGACGCCTGCGCGGCCCACGGCATCAAGCCGTTCTACGGTCCGTTTGGCGCGATCGACGACCCGGTCGCCTGCGAGCAGCAGTTCCGCAACGCCTTCCTGATGGGCTGCGCCGGCGCCTGGAGCCTGCACCCCAGCCAGATCGAGATCGCCAAGCGTGTGTTCAGCCCGGATCCCGCCGAGGTCGCCTTCGCCAAGAAGATCCTCGAGGCCATGCCCGACGGAACGGGCGTGGCCATGATCGACGGCAAGATGCAGGACGACGCGACGTGGAAGCAGGCCAAGGTGATGGTCGATTGCGCCAAGCAGATCGCGGGCAAGGATGCGGAATATGCGGCGCTGTACGGGTTCTGAGTTCTAAATCCTCCCCCCAGCGGGGGAGGTGGTCCGAAGGACCGGAGGGGGGAAGAGGCAGGATCAGCAGGCCTTCCCCCTCCGTCGTCTCTTCGAGCCGACACCTCCCCCGCTAGGGGGAGGATTTTACCGCCTCAGCTCCCCCCCCACCGTCGTCACCACCTTGGCGCCCGCCGTCAGCAGCTTGTGGATCGGGCACTTCTCGGCGATCTGGAACAGGCGCTCGCGCTGCTCGTCGGTGAGGTCGCCTTCCAGGGTGATGATCCGCTCGAAGCGCTCGTGGGGCGTCGTCTCCTTGTCGAACGACGAGAACACCTCGACGTGCAGGCCGCTGATGTCCCAGCCCTTCTGGTTGGCGTAGAGGCGCAGGGTCATGGTGGTGCAGGCCGCCAGGCCCGCAGCGACCAGCTCATGCGGATCAGGCCCCAAATCAAGGCCGCCCTGCGCCGCGGACAGGTCGGCGACGATGGTCGCCGGACCCGCCGTCACGAAGGTCTGCAGCCCGCCGTGGCCGCTGTCGGTGGCGGTGGCGAACGGGCGGGTGGGGACGGTGTCGGTCATCGGTCGGGTCCTTGGATGGAGCGCTGAAGCTGGCGCTTCGGGCCCTGCTGTTCAAGGCCGCGTTTGGGTGATCGGGGTGAGGGTGAAGTCCGGCTCGCGGTCGGGCCCCAGCGAAATCTTGGCCACGGGGACCACCGGCCGATCATCAGCCATGGCGACCTTGAACTGCGACAGCAGGCTGCCCAGCAGGATCTGGCTCTCGGCCATCGCGAAGCTGGCTCCGATGCAGATCCGCGCGCCAGCGCCGAACGGGATGAACGCGTCCACTCCCCACGGAGAGGAATGGTTGAGAAAGCGCTCGGGCAAGAAGGCGGTCGGTTGATCCCAGAGCTTGCGATGACGATGGATCAGCCAAGGGCTGATTGTGATGACGTCGCCGGGCGAGACCCGGTGTCCCTGGACCTCGTCTTCGGCGATGGCCTCGCGGCTCATCGTCGGCGCCGGCGGGTAGAGACGCAGGGTTTCCAGCAAGACCGATCGGGTCAAGGGCCAGGCTGAGAGATCATCCAGGGTGCGGATCTTGTCTGGCGGAAAGGCCAGAATCTCGGCGCGAATCCGCGTTTGGGTCTTGGGATCCAGGGCCAGCAGATAGGCGGCCCAGAACAGCAAGCGCGACGTGGTTTCGAAACCTGCGGCCAGCATGGTGCCGCACTGATCGCGGACTTCGATGTCAGGCAGGGCCTGACCGTCCTCGTCGCGAGCGGCCAAAAGGCTGTCTAGAAGGTCGCCGCCTTGTCGCTGAGGTTCGGCGGTCTTGCGCTCGTCGATCAGAGCACCGACAGCCGCCATCCAGCGCGCGCCTTGAATCCGTCTGGGACGTTCGGCAAAGCCGAAATCGTCGGGGCCACGCGCCAGAAGATCGAAGAGGTTCACATTGGCTCGGCCTTGCAGATAGTCGCGAGCGATCTGCGCCAGGTGCGCGCCCTCGCCCAGGGCCGAGCGTGAAAAGAGGGCGCGTAGCACGGCGTCCAGCGTCGCGCGGTGAAAGGTCTCGCTTAAATTTGCCCGATCATGGTCAGCCAGACCATCGGTCAGAGCTTGGCCTGCGGCGATGAAGTGCGGCAGCAGGGTCTCGACAGCCTTGGGGGTGAAGGCCGGAGCCAAGGCCTTGCGCTGACGCCGCCAAGTCTCCCCATCCGTCAGCAGCAAGCCGTCACCGACGATCGGCCGTAGTATGCGGCTCATCTGATAGGGACGCCTATACCGCGCGGCCCCAGCGCCCAGGACGTGTCGGACGCCTGCAGGGTCGCTGACGACCAGGCCAGGCTGGCCCAGGAACCTATAGGGGATCATGAGGGTGTCGAAGCCCGACTCCGACCACGCCCCGATCATGTTGCGCATCATCGCCCAGGCGGCGCCCAGATTCTTCAAATCCTTGGCGTGAACCTTAGGCGCGGGGGGAATGAGGGGCGCGGACGCTGCGAGGGCGTCGGGCTTCTCGGCGGCGAGGACTTGAGCGTCCATGGTGCGGCCTTCCGGACTTTTAAGGAGCCCGCAGCGGGCTCCATCCGGAACGGCACCCTAGGGCTGTTCAGGTTGCGATGCAATAATTCATCGCGCGTTGAATTATGCGGCGGCGGCCTGCGAGGCGAAGACGTCGAACACCCGCTGGGCGCCGCGCCAGACCTCCACGAAGTCGCAGCGGTGGTGCATGTCCAGAAGCTCGAACGCGCGTAGACGCGCGGCGTGGTCGTCAGCGCAGGGCGTGACGTCGAAGCGCGGGACCGAGCCGTCGGACTCGACACAGAAGAAGGTGAACACCTGCATGGGAACTATCCGCTCTCACCAGGCGGGGCCGCGCACGTTCGATGGCGGGGGCCGCAGGGATGCAGATCGGCTTCCGCGACCTGCTACAAAACAACATAGGACTCTATGTCGCGATTCACCAGAGCAAGAGAGTCTTGAATCGAGACTCACCTGGGGATCGATCCTGTGGATAAAACGAGGCGACAGCAGGGCGGTTCCAGGCCGAAATCTCGCCTCTTTCCCTTCGGGGATTTGGCCTCTAGGTTCGCAGCCCTTCATCAACGGCGACGTTAAGAGTCCATGGCCGCCCACTATCTCGATTTCGAACGACCCATCGCCGATCTGGAAAGCAAGATCGAAGAGCTGAGCCGGCTCTCCGAGACGGCGGGACCGGGCGCGTTCGACACCGAGATTCAGGCGCTGCGCGACCGCGCTCAAGAGCTGCGCAAGGAAGCCTACGCCAATCTCGACGCCTGGCAGAAGACCATGGTCGCCCGCCACCCGCAGCGGCCGCACCTGCGCGACTATGTGGCCGGCCTGATCGACGAGTTCGTCGAGCTGCGCGGCGACCGCAAGTTCGCCGATGACCAGGCCATCGTCGGCGGCCTTGGCCGGTTCCGCGGCCAGCCGGTCGTGGTCATGGGCCACGAGAAGGGCCACGACACCACTACGCGCCTGAAGCACAATTTCGGCATGGCTCGCCCCGAGGGCTACCGCAAGGCCGTGCGCCTGATGGACATGGCCGAGCGCTTCAACCTGCCGGTCATCACCTTTGTCGACACGGCCGGCGCCTATCCGGGCCTGGGCGCTGAAGAGCGCGGCCAGGCCGAGGCCATCGCCCGCTCGACTGAGCGCTGCCTGACGCTGGGCGTGCCGATGGTGGCCACGATCGTGGGCGAGGGCGGTTCGGGCGGCGCCATTGCGCTCGCCGGCGCCAACCGCGTGTTGATCCTGGAGCACTCGATCTATTCGGTGATCTCGCCGGAAGGCGCGGCGTCGATCCTGTGGCGCGACGGCGCCCGGGCCAAGGACGCCGCCACCCAGATGCGCATCACCGCCCAGGACCTGATCAAGCTGGGGATCGTCGACCGCATCGTCGAAGAGCCCGCCGGCGGCGCCCATTCCGACACCGAGGCGGCGATCCAGGCCGTCGGCGACGCGGTCGAGGACGAACTGAAGGCCATGGCCGCCATGAGCCCGGCCGAGCTGAAGAAGCAGCGTGCCGACCGCTTCTACGCCATCGGCCGCGCCGGCCTGCAATAGCCGCACAAGGACGAAGCCATGCTTTTCCGGACCATGCTGATCGCCTCCGCCTTTCTGACCGTGGCGCCCGTTGCGGCCCAGGCCCAGGCTCAGGCCAAGGATGGCGTCACCTACAGTCCGGCCTACGAGCTTTGCTGGAACAAGCCAGAAAACTCCAACACTTACGGGATACTTCGCTGCGGCGAGGCCGAGCTGGCGGTTCAGGACGCCCGGCTGAACAAGGCTTACAAGGCGGACATGGCCGATCTGGCGGACTCTCCTGAAGCCAAGGCTTCACTACTCAAGGCGCAGCGGGCCTGGATCGCCTTTCGCGACGCTGACTGCGCGACGGTTCGGGCTCTGATCGGCGGCACGGCCGCCCCGATCTATCTCCAGAACTGCCATCTGGAGCACACGGCGCGCCGGGCCCAGGCGCTGGAAGACCTGCTCAAGCCCTGAGCGGGTCGGGCTGTACATCAAATCGCTAGAGCATTTTCCGATCCGATAGCAGTTCCGCACTGATCGGGAGATATCCCGGCCGGCTCGGAGGGGCGGGGCAGCTGGACCGATTTTGGGCCAGGAGGCCTTGGCGCGGGTTCGGCGCGTTCAAGTCACCCGCTCAAACCGCCATGGGCTTCTCCCGCGACGCGGTTCTGAACATCGGCGAGCACTGCGTAGAGTTCGGCGACCGCAAGCGGCTTGGCCAGGACCCCGTCTGCGCCCGCGGCTCGGTAGCGGCGGACGTCGTCCTCGAAAACATTGGCCGTCAGCATGACGATTGGCGTGCGGTCCTTGCCGATACCCAGGGCGCGGATCGCCTCGACGGCGGACGGACCATCCATTCGCGGCATGTTGGCGTCCATCAGGATGAGGTCGAACGGCGTCAGGCGCGCCGCCTCCACCGCAGCGGCGCCGTCTTCGACAACGGTTGGCGTAATGCCGACCTGCTCCAGCAGCAAACGCAGGACGCGCTGGTTGGCGGGGTTGTCCTCGGCCGCCAGAATCCGCAGCGGCAGGTCGGTCAGCGCATCGACCGGCGCAGGCTCGGCCTGGGCGTCGACGGCCTCGGCCACGAAGCTGAACCAGAACCGCGAACCCCGCTCGGGCGCCGGCTGATAGCCAATGTCGCCGCCCATGGCGCGCAGGTTCGCCGCGCAGATCGCCAGGCCAAGGCCCGCGCCGCCAGCTTCGCGTCCCAGCGCAGCTTGCTGGAAGGGGTCGAAGATCCGATCGATATCCTCCGCCGGCACGCCCGCGCCGCTATCCTCGACCACGATGCGGAAGGTCGGTGCAGCGCTCGGCGTCGTTTCAACGCGGACCAGGATCTTGCCGCCGGGGGGGGTGAACTTGATGGCGTTGGAGACGAGGTTGGTCAGGGTTTGCTCGATCTTGCCGCTGTCCGCCGAAATCCAGCAGGGGTCAGGGCAGGCCGAGAGGTCAAGCTGAAGATCAAGCTGCGCGGCGTTGGCCGCAGCGCGCCAGACACCGGTTACCTCGCGCGCCAGATCGGCGAGGTTGAAGGGGGTGGGGGCCAGCGGCGTGGCGCCGCTTTCGATACGGGCGAAATCCAGAACCGAGCTCAACAGGCGCAGGAGCATGCCGCCGGCCTGGCGCACACCGTCGACATGCTCGCGCTGTGTCGCGTCCAGGGGGCTTCGGGCTAGGACCTCGGCCAGCCCCAGCACCGCGTTCAGCGGTGTGCGAACCTCATGGCTGGCGACCGCCAGGAGATGGGTCTTGGCCCGGCTGGCCGCCTCGGCGGCTGCAAGGCTTTCCTCAAGCCGCGCGCGCGCGTCCTGCGCGGCCCGCTCGGCCCTGCGCCGTTCGAAGGCCCGCCCCAGCACCGCGCCGACCTGGTCGAGAAAGGCGAGCGTCTCAGCGTCGGGGCCTCGGCCATGGTCGTGAAAGAACTCGACGACCGCAGTGATCTCGTCGCCGACCAGAATGGGAAAGCCGACGCCCTGATTGAGGCCTAGGGCGCTTGCGGCGCGCCGGCGCTCGGCCGGGCAACTGGCGAGGCTCTCGATGGAGCAGGCGCCGCGCAGCCGCATCACCTGGCCGAGCACGCCGCCGCCGATCTGGGCGCGGCGCGGCGTGGTCGCCAGCCGAAGCGCTGTGATGTCCGTATCGGGCGGGGCCAGCCACAACGCCGTGGGTTGCAGCCAGTCCATCGCCTCGGCGTCGGTCTCGACCAGTTGGACGTGTCCGACGGGCCAGCCCGTCTGGCTCCCGATCGCCCTGAGCGCGGCGCGCAGGACGGTGTCGAGATCGTCGCTGCGATTGGCCTCAAGCGCTAGGTCCGCCAGGAGCCGCATCCGCTCGCCTTGCCGGTAGAGGCGATGGGTCGCCGCCTCGGCGATCGCTTCAGCCTCGCGACGCGCCAGCAGTTCGCGGCTCAGCCGGCGTTCGAGACGGGCGATGCGCGCTTCGCGGTCCGAGGCGGCGGCGACCTGTGCGGGCGAAAACGGGATGACGGCGCTAGTCATTCGCCGCCGCCTCTAGCGACGGCCAGCCGATATGGAAGACACAGGCGCTGTCGCCCTTTTCCACGCAGGCGGCGTGTTCAAAGGTGATGACCTCGTGAAACTGTCGCGCGGCGCCCTCGGTGAAGCCCTGCGCCAGGGCGCACATTCGCCGCTGTGACGTGTAGGCCATGGCGACGCCGCCGGCGTCGATCGCTCGCAGCTTAAGATGGGGACACGCTGCGCCCGCGTAGAGCTTGTGCACCTCGGCATGGATGATGTCGTTGACGCCCGCCAGGAAGCTGCGCGAGCTCACATGGCCTTCGAAGAACACGGGATAGGCGCGCGCCAGGTGCGGCATCGCTTCCTGCCCGAACCAGCGCAGGAGCTCGCCGCGCGACAGCGACAGTCGGGCGCTGGCCGTCTCGACCAGGGTTTCCCACTCCTCATCGTCGTAGCTGCCCAGCGAGGTGTAGGCGCCGGACACGCCGGCGTCGTCGAGGATGTCGTCCCAGGCGTCGGCTCCATGAGCGGCCGAGACAACCTCCTGCAACAGGTTGAAGATCACACCCTTCATGGCGCCGCCCGTCCCGTTCGCGACCGTCCAAGAGCCTTGGCCGTCCGCGCTCCCTGATTTTCTTATTGGCGACGCCCGCCCGACGAGGCGTGCACGACGCTCGTCGAACAGCGTCTTTCTTAACTTAAGTGTTTTCGTTACGCGATCGTTTGCACGGATCTGGAGGCGCGGCCTTCGGTCGCAAGACCCAGGGTTCCATCGTCGCGACCATGAAAGCGCGCATTGAGTCGCAAGCGCTCAGCTCGGCGTCCGCGGGCTTCAAGGGTAGGGCCGTCAGGATTTTCCGCGGGTGGCGAAGCGCGTTACAGTGCCCGCCAAGGAGCCTTCACGATGAACCCACGTCTCGTCAGCGCCTGGATGGCGGCCGCATTGCTCGGTTTGGTCGCGTCCGACGCGTCGGCGCAGGCGGCCAAACCGGCGGCGTCGCCCAAAGCC
Source organism: Caulobacter sp. SL161 (assembly GCF_026672375.1). GTDB lineage: Bacteria > Pseudomonadota > Alphaproteobacteria > Caulobacterales > Caulobacteraceae > Caulobacter. Next base: position 3,654,593 of record NZ_JAPPRA010000001.1, on the reverse strand, counting down.
GGCGCCGCGAGCCGGTCGATGACAGCGCTCGATCGGTGCCTGGCCACGCCAGAGGGGCAGTCGACCTATGGCATGATCGCTTGTATCGGCGCGGAGACCGGCGTGCAGGACGCTCGCCTCAATCGCGCCTATCAGGCGGCGCTGATGCGGCTGGACCGCCCGCGCCAGAAGGCCGCCCTGCAGAAGGGCCAGCGCGCCTGGATCGCCTTCCGCGACGCTGATTGCGCCGCCTATGTCGATGAGGACTGGGGCTCGCTGGCCAGGGTCGAGGCCAACCAGTGCGTGCTGGATCGCACCCGCCAGAGGGCCGAGGAACTGGAACGCTTCCGGACCGCCTATTAGGCGCTTGCCTGACGTAGCGGGCGCCGCCGCATAGTCTCCTCAAAATCCCAAGGGAGGAGAGGCGGCCATGGCCATCAAGACGCGTTTCACCGAGCTGTTCGGCGTCGAGCACCCGATCGCTCAAGGCGGCATGCAGTGGGTCGGCAAGGCCGAGCTGGTCAGCGCCGTCGCCAACGCCGGGGCGCTGGGCTTTCTCACGGCCCTGACCCAGCCCACGCCCGAGGCGCTGTCCAAGGAAATCGCCCGCACCCGCGAGATGACCGACAAGCCGTTCGGCGTGAACCTGACCATCCTGCCCACCATGACCCCGCCGCCCTACGCCGAGTATCGGGCCGCGATCATCGAAAGCGGGGTCAAGATCGTCGAAACCGCCGGCTACAAGCCGCAGGAGCATGTCGACGACCTCAGGGCCAACGGCGTGAAGGTGATCCACAAGTGCACCGCCGTCCGTCACGCCCTGAGCGCCGAGCGCATGGGCGTGGACGCCATCTCGATCGACGGTTTCGAGTGCGCCGGTCACCCGGGCGAGGACGACATTCCGGGCCTGATCCTGATCGCCGCCGCCGCCGACAAGGTGAAGATCCCGATGCTGGCCTCGGGCGGCATCGCCGACGCGCGCGGCCTTGTGGCGGCTTTGGCGCTGGGCGCCGACGGGGTCAACATGGGCACCCGCTTCTGCGTCACCCAGGAGGCCCCGATCCCGATGGCCTTCAAGGAGCAGATGGTCGCCAATGACGAGCGCCAGACCGATCTGATCTTCCGCACCCTGCACAACACCGCCCGCGTCATGCGCAACGCCGTCAGCCAGGAAGTGGTGCAGATCGAGCGGGCCGGCGGGGCCAAGTTCGAGGACGTGGCCCATCTGGTGGCCGGAACCCGCGGCCGCGACGCCCTGGCGCAAGGCGACACCGACGGCGGCATCTGGAGCGCCGGCATGGTCCAGGGCCTGATCCATGACATCCCGACGGTGAAGGATCTGGTCGACCGCATGGTCGCCGAGGCCGAGGATCTGATCCGGGGCCGTCTGGCCAGGATGCTGGGCTGAGGGCGATGCGGGCGGGCCGGGCTGTCAGCCGCCGCCCTTGGCGGTGCGTCGCGCCATCTCCCCCCATCCGCGAAAACGCTGGAGCCTTCCTGCCCGTCCGATAAATGTCCTACAAATCCGGGGGCGTTGCGGGAGGGGCTGGGGTGAGCATTGCTTCGAGACATCCGGGCGCGGTCGCCGAGGCGCAAGGCCCGGCGGCCCGGGAGGCGTCCGCAAACGCGCGCCTCGGCTGGATTGACCAGCTGCGGGGTCTGGTCATGGTCATCATGGCGCTGGACCACGTGCGGGACTTCGTCCATCGCGTCGCCATGTCGGCGCTGCCGACCGACCTGGCGACGACCACGCCGCTGCTGTTCGCCACCCGCTGGATCACCCATGTCTGCGCGCCGGCCTTCGCTCTCACGGCGGGCGTCGGGGCCTTCCTGTGGTGGAGCCGGGGGCGCAGCCGGGCCCAGCTCTCCGGGTTCCTGGTCTCACGCGGCCTGTGGCTGATGCTCCTCGAACTCGTCGTCATGCGCTTGGCCTATTACTTCTCGGTGTCGCTGCAGAGCCCGGTTCTGCTGCTGGTGCTGTGGGCGCTGGGGCTGTCGATGATCGTGCTGGCCGCCCTGGTCTGGCTGCCGAGGGCGTGGCTGGCCCCGCTGGCGATCGCGATCCTGCTGCTGCACCCGCTGCTGGACATCGCCCCCTTCGGCGCCGGCATGAGCTTTCTCCACGAGGTCGGGATCGTTCAGTTCTTCGGCGCGACGGTGGTGAGCCCTTATCCGCTGATCCCGTGGGCGGCGATCATGCTGCTGGGCTTTGCGATGGGGCCGGCGATCCAGGCGGGGCGGCTCAGCGCCCGCAGTTTCGCGGGCCTGGGCCTTATCGCCCTGGCCGGCTTCGTGGCGCTGCGCCTGGCCAACCTGTACGGCGATCCCGCCCCGTGGAGCCCGCAGGCCTCGCCGGTCTACAGCCTGATGGCCTTCGTCAATGTCACCAAGTATCCGGCCTCGCTGGATTTCACCCTGCTGACCCTGGGCCTGATCTTTCTGCTGGCGGCGGTCCTGGTCCGGACGCCCGGCTGGCCCTCCGCCGTCCGAGGCGTGCTGGAGGTCCTGGGGCGCGTACCGCTGTTCTACTATCTGCTGCACTTCTTCCTGGCCCACCTGATCGCCACCGGATTGGCGCTGGCGACCTACGGGGCGCAGGCCTTGAGCTTCGTCTTCACGCCCTATCCCTCGCTGGGCGGGCCGAAGGAGGCTTTCCCCGCCGACTTCGGGCACGGCCTGCTGACCGTCTATGTCGTCTGGCTGGTCGTGGTCGCGGTCTGCTATCCGGCCTGCCTGTGGTTCGCCAAGGTCAAGGCGCGTCGCCGGGCGTGGTGGTTGAGCTACCTGTAGGCCAGGGCTGGGGCGGATCGTCGCAGAGCCCGAATTTGGCCAAGCTTCCAAGGCGTCCTTAACCGCCGTCCCGCACGTTGGGGCATCGTTTAAGAGGACCCATGGCCCGCCCGCTCCTGGATGACAGCATCGACCTGATCGCTTCGACCGGCCGCCAGGCGCGGCCGGCACGACTGGGCATGGCCGTGCTGGTGGCGGGGTTCCTCGGGTTCAACCTGGGAGTCACGATCGCGATCGCCTGGTTCGCCGCGGCGATGGTCGGCGAGGTCTATGGCCTCGGCGTCACCCGGCTGTCGCGACGCCTGAACCTGTCGCCCCTGCTGCGGCGCCTGGGCTATGTGACCGCCGTGATCGTCATGGTCGGCGTCTGGACGGCCCTGACCATCGTGCTGTGGACCTCGGGCAACCCGGCCCTGCAGTGGGGCGCCATCTGCCTGGCCGCCGGCCAGCTGATCCACGCCCAGTCGGTGACCTTCCGGGCCCCCGTGCTGTTCGCGATCGACGTCGGCATGCCCGCGACCTCGCTGATCGTCATGCCGATCCTCACCGGCGGCTTCGCCCCGGTCCAGATCGCCACCATGATGACCGCCGTGGCGCTGATGCTGCTCTACACGTTCACCAGCGCGACCGCGAACAACCGCCGCATCGTCGCGCTGGAGGCCGCCGAGGCCCAGGCCCTGAAGGCCAGCGAGGCCAAGTCCGCCTTCCTGGCCATGATCAGCCACGAGATCCGCACCCCGATGAACGGCGTGCTGGCCATGACCGACGCCCTGTCGCGCGCCGACCTCGGCCCCGACCAGGCCCGCCAGACCGCGCTGCTCAAGCGCTCGGGCGAGGACCTGATGACCCTGCTCAACGACGTGCTCGACATCTCCCGGATCGAGGCCGGCAAGCTGGAGATCGAGCGCCAGCCGTTCGATCTGCCCGAGCTCCTGAGCGACCTGCGCGCCCTGTGGGCCCCCGCCGCCGCCGACAAGGGCCTGGACCTGGTGCTGACCATCGCGCCGGCGCTGGACGCCCATCGCCTCGGCGATCCCACCCGTCTTCGCCAGATCCTCGGCAACCTGATCTCCAACGCGGTCAAGTTCACCAAGTCGGGCGGGGTGGCCCTCAGCGCCCGACCCGGCGAGGCCCCCTGCACGGTTGTCTTCGACGTCGCCGACACCGGTATCGGCATGACGCCCGAGCAGCAGGGGCGGCTCTTCCAGTCTTTCTCCCAGGCCGACGCCTCGATCGCGCGACGCTTCGGCGGCAGCGGCCTGGGCCTGTCGATCTGCAGCCAGCTGGCCGGACTGATGGACGGGGCGATCACGGTCGACAGCGACCTGGGCTCCGGCTCGGTCTTCCGCCTGACCCTGCCGCTGCCGGTCGTCGAGCGTCCCGCCGAGGCCGAACCGCTCCCCGCCGAGACCCCGGCGCCGGAAGCTCCCGCCAGCCTCGCCGGCCTGACGGTGCTGGTGGCCGACGACCATCCGGTCAACCAGGCCGTGGCCCGCGCCATCCTCGAGGCCGGCGGCGCCCGGGTCGTCATCGCCCACAACGGCGAGGCCGCCCTGGCCAGCCTGAACATCGCCCCGGCCGACCTCGTGCTGCTCGACCTGCACATGCCGGTGCTGGACGGCCGCGAGACCGCCCGCCGCATCCGCCGGGGCGAGGCCGGCGACCCGGCCGTGCCGATCATCGCCCTGACCGGCGAAGCCCTGGGCGACGACCCCGCCGCCTGGCGCGCCGACGGCTTCGACGCCGTCCAGCAAAAGCCCGTGGTCGCCGGCGCCCTCCTGGCCGCCGTTGCGGGCCTGACGCACCAGCGGGCTTGAGGGGGGAGCTCGATCCTTCCGCCCCCTGCCGGGGGCGGACGACCGCGTAGCGGTCAGGTGGGGGCCTGCGGTGTCGGCGGGCCCTTTCCCGGACTTGCCCCCTCCGCGCTGACGCGCTCCTCCCCCGGAGGGGGAAGAAGGGTTCGCATTGCCTTCCGCCCGCCTTTGGGGGCGGACGACCTGCGGAGCAGGTCAGGTGGGGGGAGGTGGCCCCCTACAGCCGCTTCTTGCGGAACGCCTCGGCCTGCTCGGCCCGCAGCTCGGCGCGGACGCGTTTGGGGGCGGCCTTGTCGACCGCTTCGCCCGGGGCGGTGAGGACCTCGTTGGCGAATTCCAGGTCCATCAGCTTCATGCGCTTGATCTCGTCGCGCAGGCGGGCGGCGGTCTCGAATTCGAGGTTGGCGGCGGCCTCGCGCATCTTGGCCTCCAGGTCCTTGAGCGCGGCCTTGAAGTTGTCGCCGCTGAACGGGCGGTCGTCGGTCTCGGACATGCCCATGGGGACGAGTACGCGGTCGCCGCGCTCGTAGGGGCTGTTGAGGATGTCCTTGATGTCGCGCTTGACGCTCTCGGGCGTGATGCCGTGTTCGAGGTTGTAGGCGTGCTGCTTCTCGCGGCGGCGGACGGTCTCGGCCATGGCCCGCTCCATCGAGCCGGTGACCCGGTCGGCGTAAAGGATGACCTTGCCGTCGACGTTGCGGGCGGCGCGGCCGATGGTCTGGATCAGGCTGGTCTCCGAGCGCAGGAAGCCTTCCTTGTCGGCGTCGAGAATGGCGACGAGACCGCACTCGGGGATGTCCAGGCCTTCGCGCAGCAGGTTGATGCCGACCAGCACGTCGAAGTGGCCCAGGCGCAGGTCGCGGATGATCTCGATGCGCTCGATGGTGTCGACGTCGCTGTGCATGTAGCGGACGCGGATGCCTTGTTCGTTCAGATATTCGGTCAGGTCCTCGGCCATCTTCTTGGTCAGCACGGTGACTAGGGTGCGGTAGCCCTTCGCGATGGTCTGACGGATCTCGTCGACCACGTCGTCGACCTGGGAGGCGCCGTCCTTGGAGACGGGGCGCACCTCGACCGGCGGGTCGATCAGGCCGGTGGGGCGGATGACCTGCTCGGCGAAGACGCCGCCGGCCCGCTCCAGCTCCCAGTCGGCCGGGGTGGCGCTGACGTGGACGGACTGGGGCCGCATGGCGTCCCACTCCTCGAACTTGAGGGGGCGGTTATCCAGGGCGGACGGCAGGCGGAAGCCGTACTCCGCCAGCGTCCATTTGCGGTTGCGGTCGCCCTTGTACATGGCGCCGATCTGCGGAACCGTCTGGTGGCTCTCGTCGGTGAAGAGCAGGGCGTTGTCGGGGATGTATTCGAAGAAGGTCGGCGGCGGCTCGCCGGTCTTGCGGCCCGACAGATAGCGGCTGTAGTTCTCGATGCCGGCGCACGAGCCGGTGGTCTCGATCATCTCAAGATCAAAGGTCGTGCGCTGCTCCAGGCGCTGGGCTTCCAAGAGCTTGCCGTTGGCGGTCAACCACTCCAGGCGCTCCTTCAGCTCGGCGCGGATGGCGATGATCGCCTGGCGCAGGGTGGGGCGCGGGGTGACGTGGTGGCTGTTGGCGTAGACCTTGATCATCTCCAGGTCGGCCGTCTTCTTGCCGGTCAGGGTGTCGAATTCCGACAGGGCCTCGACCTCGTCGCCGAACATCGTGACGCGCCAGGCGCGGTCCTCGTAGTGGGCGGGGAAGATCTCGATGGTGTCGCCCCGGCGGCGGAACGTGCCGCGCTCGAAGGCCTGGTCGTTGCGCTTGTACTGCTGGGCCACGAGGTCGGCGATCAGCTGCTTTTCGTCGACCCGCTGCCCGACCTCCAGCGTGAAGGTCATGGCGGTGTAGGTCTCGACCGAGCCGATGCCGTAGATGCACGACACCGAGGCCACGACGATGACGTCGTCGCGCTCCAGGATCGCCCGGGTGGCCGAGTGGCGCATCCGGTCGATCTGCTCGTTGATCGAGGAGTCCTTCTCGATATAGGTGTCGGTCCGGGGCACGTAGGCTTCCGGCTGATAGTAGTCGTAGTAGCTGACGAAGTACTCGACCGCGTTCTCCGGGAAGAACGACTTCATCTCGCTGTAGAGCTGGGCGGCCAGGGTCTTGTTGGGGGCCAGGATCAGGGCCGGACGCTGGGTGCGCGCGATCACCTGGGCCATGGTGAAGGTCTTGCCCGAGCCAGTGACGCCCAAGAGCACCTGGTCCTGGTCACCGTTCTCCAGGCCCTCGACCAGTTCGGCGATGGCGGTCGGCTGGTCGCCGGCGGGCTGGTAGTCGCTGACCAGCTTGAAGGTCTTCCCGCCCTCGGACTTGTCGGGGCGCGCCGGGCGGTGCGGGGTCCACAGCGCCGGGATCGCGCCGCCGGGAACCGTGTCCAGCACGAAGGGCGTCGAGACGTCGGAGACGCCGGAGGTGTCGCGAGAAGGCATGGGCCCAAGTTAGGAGCGCGCGGGGGCGAAGGCTAGAGGGCCTGCTGACGGGGAGTGGCAGCAGGCTGGCGGCAGGTCCCGCCCCCTACGCCGCCATGTTGGCGATGTGCTGGCGGTTGATGCGGATGACGCCCAACTGCTCCAGCGACAGGAGCAGGCGCCACAGCTGCGACAGCTCCAGACCCAGCGACCGGCGCATGGCCGGGTTCTCTAGCGCCTTCAGGTTGATAGCGAGGCCCGCGCTGAGGCCGCTGCGCTCGCCGTCGTCGTCCTCCAGCGGACCCATGCGCTCGACGAGGCCGCGGGCCACCAGGGCCTTGAGGCGGCGGCGGACGGTCTCGCTGGAGACGTTCAGCGCGGCGGCGACGCCTTCGATCGACACCGGGTGACGCTCGTCGCCGGCCTCGGGATCGTTCAGGTCGGCGCGGCGGCTGGCGGGCAGGTGCTGCAGATTGGCGGCGGCGATCGTGTGGACGATCAGGAACTCCAGGGGATCCAGATCCATCGCCCGCTGACGGGCGTCGATCCAGTTGAGGACGAAGGTCGTGGTCGTACGGCGGACGGCGCGGGCGACATCGCTGGGGATCAACATGCGGGGCGTCTCCGAGGGGGGAAGGGCGAGCGGCTCACCAGGGGATGGGCTGGCCGTCATGGGCGAAGAAGCCGCCGCTGTGGGCGGGCTCCAGCTGGGACAGCACCTTGAGCAGGCGCTGGGCGGCGTCGTCGGGGGTGAACAGGGTCTTGGGCGAGCGGGCGAAGGGCGCGCTGAGCTCGGTGGACACCGTGCCGGGATGCAGCGCCACGCAGACGGCGCGCGGGCGCTCGCGCTGCAGCTCCAGCGCCTGGCAGCGGATCATCATGTTCAGCGCCGCCTTGCTGGCGCGATAGGCGTGCCAGCCGCCCAGGCGGTTGTCGCCGATGCTGCCGACCCGCGCCGACAGGGCGGCGACGAGGCTCGGCTCGTCCTTGGGCAGCAGCGGGGTCAGGTGCTTGAGCGCCAGGCTGGGGATGATCGTGTTGACCTCGAACAGGCGCTGCATCGCCGATGCGCTGACCGCGCGCATGCTCTTTTCGGGCGTCAGGTCGGTGTCGTGCAGCAGGCCGGTGGTGATGAGCAGCAGGCCCAGGGACCCCTTCTCGCGCAGTTGGGCGGCGAGGGCGGCCAGCGCGGTCTCGTCCAGCAGGTCCAGGGTCAGAAAGGGCGTGCGGGGGGGCTCGGGCCAGTCGTCCGGACGGGCGCGGCCGACGCCGATGACGGCGCTCCAGCCGGGCTCGGCCGCCAGGCGGGTCACGAAGGCGCGGCCGAGGCCGCCGCCGGCGCCCACGACGACGGCGAGGCGTCCGCTCATGTCGGCGTGCTCGCCAGCAGGGCGCCGACCAGCAGAGACCCGCAGGCGACGATCGTCAGGGGAAGACGGAGCTTGCGATACCAGTCGGGCAAGGTCTGCGCCGTCATGTCCCACACGCCCTGAGCCGCGAGCGCCAGAGCTAGGCCCAGCAGGCCCGTAGAGACCATCGCCGCCGAGCCGGCCCCGGCCACCAGGGCCGCGACCGCGAAACCGACGATCGGCGGGGCCATGGCGATCACCAGGGTGGCGATGTCCGCCCGCGCCCCGAGCGCAGCTTGCGCCGCTCGAACGCCGCCGAGAAAGGCCAGAATCGCGCCGGCATAGGCGGCCTGGGCGATCCACGCCGTCCCGCCCGGCAGCACGCCGGCCAGAAACAGCAGCGGCGGCGCGACGAACGGGACCAGGCCCAGCGCGCCCAGCACGGCCATGGCCCGGGCGGCGCCGGCGCGCGGCGCGCTGTCGCTGCGAGGCTCAAGGATGTGGACCGCGCCGTCCATAGGGCGTCTCCCTCGATCAAATCCGATCGAGGATTATTTAGTGTATCGCTTGGTATAAAGAAAGGTCGCGGAAGCGCTTAAGGGTTCGCCGCGACGATTAGCGCGTTTTTCGAGCGAGGTGGTCCCGGTTCGCGTGAAGAAAAACGCGTTAAAATAAGAGGTTAGAGCGTCTCGTGGCCTGGCGCGGCCAGGTCGTGAAACGCTCTAGCGCCAGTCGGCCGCAGCCAAGACCGGCGCCGGGGGCTCGTCGGTCCCCCACACGGGCGGGGAAGTCGCGAAGGCGCGCAGGAACGCCCCGCAGGTGCTGGCGATCAGCTTTTCCAGGTTCATGGCGCGCAGGTGGGCGCCCTCCAGCTGGTCCTGGTGCAGACAGGCCAGCAGCAGCGGCGAGACCAGTTGCAGCGCGGCCATGCGCGGATCGACATCGGCCCGCATCTCGCCGCGCGCGATGTGGACCGCCAGCCGGGCCTCCAGCGCCTGCAGGGTCGGCTCAACGATGTGCTCCAGGGCCGGGCGGCCATAGGTCGGGTCCGTCAGGCCTTCGGCCAGGCTGAGCGCGAAGATGTCGCCCAGCCGCACCGTCTTCTCGGCCCGCAGCGCATTGACCAGGCTGCGCGCATAGGTGTGGATCGAGGCTTCGAAGGGCAGGTCGCTGAGGCGCTGGGCGTCGAGGCCGGGGCGGCCGCGTCGCAGGCACTCCTCAAGCACCGCGTCGATCACCGCGCGACGGTCGCCGAAATAGTGACGCAGGGTGGGCGGCGAGACCTCGGCGGCGGCCGCCAGGTCGCGAAAGCTCGCGCGTTCGCCCCCGCGCGCCATCAGGTGGAGCGTCATCTTCTCCAACAAGTCGCGGCGTTTGGTCTCGTGGTCGAGATCCCTGGCGCCCTTGGTCCTGGACAAGGTGGTCATCCCCTCTTCGCATGCAAGATACTGTCGCCGTTGAGGCCGCGCAAACCTTGGCCCCCTCGAAATCCAGGGGGATCGCGGACGCGGCGGTGTTTCGAGGCCGCGTCCGCGTCCGGCGTTTCAGGTCGCCGCCAGCCGTTTCCGGGCCCGGTAGGCCTCGACGGGCAAGCCGCCGACGCCCCAGTTTTCCAGCGACACCTCCTCAATGACGACGAAGGTGGTGTTGGGGTCTTTGCCCAGCACCGCGCTCAGGAGCGTCGTTACGCCCTCGATCAGGCGCGCCTTCTGCTCGGCGGTGACGCCTTCTCGGGTCACCTGGATGTTCACATAGGGCATGGGCTTATTCCTTCTCGATGATCTGGAAGACCTTGGCGATGATCCGCCAGCGGCCGTTCTCGCGGACCAGGGTCAGCAGATCGACGAAGTCGCGCGCGCCGAGCGTGCAGCGCACCCGCGCGGCGGCGGCGTTGTCGCCGGCGAAGGCGATCTCGTCGATGGTGTCCCGGCGCGGATCGGCCGAGGCGGCCGGCGGGGTGCGCCCGCGCACCACCTCGAAATAGGTGGGCATGTCGCGATAGAGCGGCGGAGTCTCGTCGGCGGTCGCGTAGATCGCGCGGGGGTGAAAGACCTCCGCCAGCAGACCCACGTCGCAGGTATAGAGCGCGTCGAAGTACTTTCGGAGGACGTCCTGGACGCCGGCGAAGTCGCTCATGCGGCGTCTCCGGCGGGCGACAGACCTTCCTCGATCAGCGCTTCGCGAACCGCCGATCGGGCCTGGGCCTGTTCGACGAAGCGGGCCGCATAGGGCCAGGCCTCCAGCGACACGCCGATGAACCGGGTCCAGTTGAGGACCGCGAACAGATAGGCGTCGGCGACGGTGAAGCCCTCGCCCAGCAGATAGGTCCGGCCATCGGCTAGCTGCCGTTCCACGTCATCGAGACGGCGCGCCAGATGGGCCTCGGCCCGGGCCTTGTCGTCCGCGCTCATCGGGCGGCCGGAGAACCAGGGCGCAAACGCCTTGTGCAGCTCGGACGAGATGAAGGCCAACCACTCCTGCAGGCGGACGCGCTCCAGTCCGCCGGCCGGCGGCGCCAGGCCCCGCTCGGGCGCGAGGTCGGCCAGATACTGCAGGATGGCCGGGTTCTCGGTGATCACCACGCCGGGGCTGATCGCCAGCGCCGGGACGTAGCCTTTCGGGTTGATGCGCTTGTAGTCGGCGCCGGTGGCGGTGGTTCCCTTGGCCGTGTCGACGGGGACCGCCGCGAACGGCAGACCCAGTTCGATCAAGGTGATGCGAGCGGCCAGCGAACAGGCGCCGGGCTTGAAGTAGAGGTGCATGGCGACGTCTCCAGTTTGAGTGCCGCCGGGCACCTATGGGCACAGGTCACCATTGCCAACCTGGTTTCTTCTGGTTAGCAACTTTTGGCGTTTCCTGACGGTAACCGAGCGTTGGCCATGGTGTTGAAAGTCCGAAAGAACCGCAGCGCGCCGCCGCCGGAGCCCTGTGCGCTGACCGAGTGCATGGCGGTGATCGCCGGGGCCTGGGCCCCGAACGTGATCTGGCACCTGCGCGCCGGTCCAAGGCGGTTCAGCGAGCTGCGGACCGATATCCCGCCGGTGTCGGCCAAGGTGCTGTCCCAGCGCCTGAAGGAACTGGAAGCCAAGGGCGTGCTCTCGCGAACGATCCAGCCCACCTCGCCGCCGTCTGTGGAGTACGCCCTTACGCCGCTGGGCGAGGGGCTTGTCCCGGCCCTGGAGGCGATCGTGACGGTGGGCCATCAGCTCAAGGCGGCGCGCACGGGCGAGGCGGCGCCTGCGTCAAAAAGCGACATCTCCGGCGGCCCACAGGCGGGGCGCGGATAACCCCAAATCAAGTACTAAGACTCTCGGCGCGGAGTTTGGGGTGCGGTCGGAGCGATGGACAAGTCTGTAACGGCCCGGGAGATCGCCCGCGTTCGGGCGCTCCTGGACCTTGGCATCCTGGATACGCCGCCCGAGCCGGAGTTCGACGATATCGTCCACGCCGCGCAGGACGCCTGCCAGACGCCGATCGCCGTGGTGTCGCTGATTGATGATCATCGTCAGTGGTTCAAGGCCCGGGTCGGCATCGATGTCTGCGAGACCGAGCGCGCCGCCTCGTTCTGCGCCCATGCGGTGGCGCAGGCCAGGACGCTCCTGGTGCCGGATGTGACGCTGGACGCGCGTTTCAAGGACAACCGGTTCGTGACCGGCCCCGAGCACGTCCGCAGCTATGCGGGCGCGCCGATCGTCACCGAGCAGGGCGTGGCCATCGGCGCGGTCGGTGTGATCGACCAACAAACGCGCGACTGGTCGGCGAAGGAGGTTCAGGCCCTCGAACGCCTGGCCAGGATCACCGCGCGCCTGATCGAGATGCGGGCCCGCTGCGAACTGGCCGACGCCCAGGGCCAGCAGTTGCTGAACCTGGCGGCTGAGGGCGTGCAGTTCCGGACGATCTTCGCCGCGATGCGTGAAGGCGTGGTGCTGCAGGACCGCAGCAGCATCATCCTGCGCCACAACCCCGCCGCCGCTGCACTGCTGGGCCTGACCCACGACCAGTTGCTGGGCAAGAGCTCGGTCGACGACGACTGGCGGCTCGTCGACGCCGCCGGAGCGCCGCTTCCGGTCGAGGCCCAGCCGTCGATGGTCTGTCTGGCCACGGGCGAGCCGGTCCTGAACTTTGTTCTGGGGGTGCATCTGCCGGATGGCGCGCTGCGCTGGCTCAGCGTCAATTCGCTGCCGATCTTCGACACGGTGGGTGAGCCGCCGAGCCTGACGGTGACCTCGTTCATCGACGTGACCGAGCTTCGCGAGCGCGAGACCGAGCTTCGCGACGCCCTGGAGCTGGCCGAGCGCGCCAGCCAGGTCAAATCCCAGTTCGTGGCCAATGTCAGCCACGAGATCCGCACGCCGCTGAACGGGGTGATCGCCCTGGCTTCGGCTCTGGGCCAGAGCGACTTGACCGATCGCCAGCGCGAGATGGTCGAGATTATCGTCGAGTCCGGGACGACCCTGGAGTCGATCCTCAGCGCCCTGCTGGACCTGGCCAAGATCGAGGCCGAGCGCATGGAGCTGGAGGTCGTGACCTTCGGGCTTGAGGATCTGGTGCGGTCCTCGACCGACCTCTTCAAGATCAAGGCCGACAACAAGGGGCTGGGGTTCGACGTCTCGGTGATCGCCCCGCCCGGCGGGCGGTATCGCGGCGACGCCCAGAAGATCCGCCAGATCCTGTGGAACCTGCTGGCCAACGCCATCAAGTTCACCGACGCGGGCGAGATCGCCGTCAGTGTCACGGTCGAGGGGGCGGACCCGGCGGCGCAGACCCTGTTGATCGAGGTGCGCGACACGGGCGTGGGTCTGTCGCCCGAGATGGAACACGTGCTGTTCGAGCCTTTCATCCAGGGCGACGCCTCGGTGACGCGCCGGTTCGGCGGAACGGGGCTTGGCCTGACCATCTGCCGCGCCCTGGCGCGCATGATGGGTGGCGATATCGAAGCGCTGGCCGGGGCGGAGCGCGGCAGCGTGTTCCGCGTGCACGTGCCGGTCTCGACCGCCGAGCCCGAGGCCTCGGTGGCGGTCGAGAGCGAGGCGGATCTGGCCACGGCCATGACGATCCTGCTGGTCGAGGACAATCCCAACAACCGCCGGGTCGTCGAACTGCTGCTGGAGCCGACGGGCGCGGAGCTGGTGATGGCCGAGAACGGCGCCGAGGCGCTGACCCTTCTGGCCACACAGCGCTTCGACCTGATCCTGATGGACATGCAGATGCCGGTGATGGACGGCTTGACCGCGACCCGGGAGGTCCGCTGTCTGGAAGCCCGCGAAGGGGAGGGGCGTACCCCCACGCCGATCGTGATGATGACCGCCAACGCCTCGCGCGAGCATCGCGACGCCGCGCTCGCCGCCGGGGCGGATGGGTTCATCACCAAGCCGGTGACGCCGGCGACCCTCTATGTGGGCATCAACACCGCGCTGACGGCGGCGGCCTGAGCGGCCTCAGCGCGGATCCAGGCTGTTCAGATAGGCCTTGAGGTCGGCGCGCTGGTCGTCGTCGAACTTGACCTGCGGCATCCGCGGATGGGTCTGGGGCGAGCCCTCCTCAGGCGGCGAGGCGGGCGACAGCATGCCTTCGGACAGCACCTGGTCCAGGCGGCCAGGCGGATAGCGCAGATAGAGCTTGGCGAAGGCCGGGGCGCTGGGCAGGGGGCTCTTGAGGTCGCTGACCCCGTGGCAACCGCCGCAGTGGCGCTGGGCCAGCTTCTGACCATTGACCGCCGAGGCCTGGGCGGCGGCGGCGGTTCCCGTGGCGAGAAGCCCGCCCGCGAGCAGAACGGCGACGGCGAGGGGGCGGATCGTGCGCGGCATGGGCGAGGCTCCTGAGCTTGCGAAGCCTACGGCATTCCGGTCGCGGCGGTATTGGGTACGAACACCTATCGGGGAATGATGAACGCCGTTCGACGCCTTGACTCGCAATTATACTGTGTGACATACAGTGTGTATCACACACCATGTGCCACACACTATGCGTCGTACACCCTATGCCCACCGATACGGACATCTTTGAATCGCTCCGCCAGGAGCTGAGGCGGGGAACCCTGATCCTCGCCGTCCTCGCCCAGCTGCGGGAGGAGCGCTACGGCTACAGCCTGCGTCAGGCGCTCTCGGGCGTGGGCGTGGAGATCGACGAAGGCGCGCTCTATCCGATGCTGCGCCGGCTGGAGGCTCAAGGGCTGCTGGCCAGCGAGTGGCGCGAGGAAGACAAGCGCAAGAAGCGTTTCTATCAGCTGTCGAGCGAGGGGAGGGCCGTGCTGGCCCGTCTCGCCGACGAATGGCGGGCGATCAACGCCGCCCTGGAGCCGCTGTTGTGACAGCCGCTACTCTTACCAAAGGACCCCATGACATGAGCGATCTGGTCGATCGTTATCTGGGCGCTGTCGCCGCCCTGCTGCCCAAGGACTCGCGCCAGGACATCGTCGCCGAGCTGCGCGACCTGATCGTCAACCGCGTCGAGGATCTCGAAGCCCAGCGCGGCCGCCCGCTGGACAAGCGCGAGATCGAGGAACTGCTGCGCGAGATCGGTCATCCGATCGCCGTCGCCGGCCGTTATGGGCCGCATACGGCGCTGATCGGGCCTGAGCTCTATCCGTTCTGGCTGTTCAGTGTGAAAGTGCTGGTGGTTGTGGCGGCGATCGCGGCGGCGATCCCGGCCGGCGTGGCCCTGCTGACCGCCCACGGCGACGCGCGTCTGGTGATGCGGACGATCACGGACTTCATCCCGACCGCGCTATGCCTGATCGGCGTGGCGACCCTGATCGGCGCCGCCATCGAGCGCGGCTGGATCAACACCGACGGGTTCAGGAACTGGAAGGTCAATGACCTGCCCAGGGTCTCCAAGTCCAAGAAACGGCTCTTCGAGAGCCGGTTCGAAGGTCTCTTCGAGGCGGCGGTCACCCTGCTGTTCATCGGCTGGTGGACCAAGTTGGTGGACTTCCCCGACAGCAACGTGATCACCACGCGCGGCGGCGAGATCGTTCTGAGCTTTTCGCCGATCTTCCAGGCGCTCTACTGGCCGATCCTGATCATGGCGGTGGTGCAGGTGATGTCGAGCCTGATCCTGATGGTCAAGCCGGGCTGGGTGCGGGCGCGGGCGGGCTTCGAGATCGTGACCGGGCTGATCGGCCTGGCCATCGCCGCCGCCCTCTGGCCGGCCATGCCGCTGGTGACCCTGGTCGCGCCGGAGGCCACGGTGGCGGGCTTGGCCAACCTGCAAAAGACGGTGGACCTCAGCCTGCAGGTTACCCTTTGGGTCGCCGTGGCGATCATGCTGCTGAAGCTGGTCATCGACGGCTGGCGCCTGATCCGGGGGCGCTGATCCAGGACGTGCGGGGGCTCGCCAGAGTCCCCGCGCGGCCCTGCGGCGTTAACCTTGTGTCGGCGCCGAGTAACGATAAGCGCTGGTCCAGATTCCGCCAGGATCGGTTGAGCACAGGCGCGGCAAGGCTTTCAAGGCGGCAAAAAAACGCCGATCGGACTTGTCCAGCTTTTTGCGAGGATTCAAGGCGTTAACGATTAGACTGCGCGACGCATGCGCGCAGAGGCCATGTTGCGGCGCGTCAAGTGCTTGCGAGTCGGTCATGGATACGTCATAAGCCGCTACAAGCAGGATCTTGGCCACAGCGTGATACGGCCAGTCCTCCGCTTCGGAAGAGTCTCCGCCAGTGATTTTCGCGGGGTTTCCGGGGCGCTTTTGTCGGGGAGCCGGAGGCTCTCGCCGCGCAGGACACGAGTTTTGTATATCAAGTCGCAGACGCGCGCGGACGCGCGCGGGCTGGTCGGCGCCGTATTGGTGGGGTCCATCACGGGTCTCGCCCTGGGCGGCGTTTACCTTCTGGGTGGCCTGGCCCAATCGGCCTCCACCCACGCCCGCGTCGCCCGATTGGCGGAAGGCGCTTCGGGGGACTTCTCCGAGGCGGCGATGCTCAGCGCTTCTACGCGTATGGACCCCGGCGCGCTCGCCGTGGCCAAGCGTCATGACCCCTATCTCTTCGCCGCCGTCGATCAGCGTGATCGTCAGTCGGCGATGCTGGCCGCCCGTCTGGAAGGCGCCGGCTCGGCCCTGCTGCCGGGCCAAAGCGGCCGCACCGGCCCGCTGATGCTGCGCGCCAGCTTCGGCACGATGTTCAATAGCGCCGGCGCCGGTCCGTTCCAGCTGGGCAACGCCCTGCAGAGCTCGCGCGAGCTCGAATGCCTGGCTCAGGCCGTCTATTACGAAGCCCGTGGCGAGACCCCCAGCGGCCAGGCGGCCGTGGCCCAGGTCGTTCTGAACCGCGTGCGTCACCCGGCCTTCCCGAAGTCGATCTGCGGCGTCGTGTTCCAGGGCGCCTATAACCGCACCGGCTGCCAGTTCAGCTTCGCCTGCGACGGCTCGATGCGTCGCGTCCGCGACACCGGCGCCTAGAGCCGCGCGCGCAAGGTCGCCACCCGCGTCGTGGCCGGCACGATGGAGAGCCCGGTCGGCTCGGCCACCCACTTCCACACGGTGCATGTGTCGCCGGGCTGGGGCCCGCGCCTGCAACGCGTGACCCAGGTGGGTATGCACATCTTCTATCGCTTCGGTCGCCGCAGCGGGGTTTCCAGCCAGTCGCCGACCGTCGACGACATCGCCCCGTCCGAGATCGCCAGCCTGACGGCGGACGGTCACGGCCCGGTGGCCTATGCCAGCCTGGCGCGTCCGGAGCTCGCCAACGGCGCGCCCGGCGTCGGCGGGCCCATCGGTCCGGTCAGCGAGCCGGCCTCCGCGCCGGCGCTGACGCCGGCCAAGGCCAGCGCGCCGACCCATGACAAGCCGGCGCTGGAAGGCCTGAAGGCTACAGTAGGGGCCGCGAGCGGAGCTGCTTCCTGAGGCTGCCCGGCATGTGGCTGGCGGCGAAGCGCATCTGCTTGGCCCGCTTGCCCACCAGGTAGTGCAGGGCCTTGCCGTGGGCGGCCTCCCAGACCACCTGGGCGGCGTCCTCGACGGGATAGACCTCCAGCCCGCCGGCCTTCAGCGACTCCGACATCGACTTGTTGGAGCCGTCCGAGGCCGCGTTCAGGATCGGCGTCTCGACGAACCACGGCATGACGCAGGCGACGCTGACGCCATAGGCGGCGTACTCGACGTCCAACGCCTCTGACAGACCCCGCACGGCGAACTTGGTGGCCGAATAGACCGCCAGCTTGGGCGAGCCATAGAGGCCCGCGCACGAGGCCACATTGATCAGCCGCCCGCCGGCCGCCTTCAAGAGCGGCAAGCCCGCGCGGGCGCCGTTGATCACGCCCTTGAGATTGATGTCGATCTGGATGTCGCAGTCGGCGTCGGACATCTCGTTCAGCATGCCAAACCGCGCGACGCCGGCGTTGTTCAGGAGAGCGTCGGCCTTACCGCCGGTCTCGCGGCCGAACTCGCCGATGGCGTTCTCCCAGGCCTCGCGGTCGCGCACGTCCAGGGGATGGATCGAGCCGTTCTCCGGCCCGATGGCCAGCAGGGCGGCCTTGAGCCCCACCTTGTCGATATCCGACAGGCCGACGAACCAGCCCTCCTGCGCGAACCGCTTGGCGCAGGCCAGGCCGATGCCGCTGGCCGCGCCCGTGATGAAGATGCTCTTGCGCCCGTTCGCCGGCATGGTCCCCTCCCGTATCATTGTTATCAATGATCAGATGCCGAACGGGCGGAGGGGTCAAGTGTCGGAAGACACCCTTAGCTCCCTCGCGATGGCGAGGGAGCCTCTGGTGCGCTCCGATCAGTCCGTCTGATCGTCGATCTCGGCGTCCGGGCCGTTCTTCTTGATCGACTCGATGGCGTTCTTGGCCGAGGCTTTCGAGGCGTAGCCCTCGGTCCAGAAGATGGTTTCGCTGTTGTAGACGAAATAGGCGACGAACTCGCCGGCCTTGTTCTTCTTGATCAGAAACTTATGGGCCATGGCGCTTCTCCATTGATGATTTGAAACTTCGTCAGCCCCACCCGACGGATCGAGCGTCGCCTTGTCGAGGCGCGCCTGTCAATCGCGGCCTTGTCACGCGCGGGTCCGCCCGCCGATGATGCGGGCTCCCCGTCCGCAGAGTCCCCGCCCATGTCGCACGATCGCCTCGACCAGCTTTCGATGGACCTCCTGGGCAAGTCCTACGGCGAGCTCAACGACGTCCAGAAGCGCGTCATCGACCTGATCCTGGCCGAGCAGCCCTCCGACCCGCGCGCGGTCTTCGACGAGGGGACCTTCTGGACGCGCCTGGCCGACAAGGTCGCGGCCATCGGCGGTTCCTGGAGCTTCATCGGCGGCTTCGCCCTGGCCTTGCTGCTGTGGATCGGGCTGAATCTGGCGCTCAAGCCGCTGAACCTGGCGTTCGACCCCTATCCGTTCATCTTCCTGAACCTGTTGCTCTCGACCGTGGCGGCGATCCAGGCGCCGGTGATCATGATGAGCCAGAACCGCCAGGCGGCGAAGGACCGGCTGTCCGCCGAGCACGACTATGCGGTCAACCTGCGCGCCGAACTGGAGATCATGCGGGTGATCGACAAGGTCGACGCCCTGCGCAGCGACGAGCTGATGATCCTGTGCCGCGAGCACGCCGAGCGCCTGGCGCAGTTGCAGGACGAGGTTGCGATGCTGCGGGCGGAGCGGGGCGGGTGAGGTTCGAGGACGGACAGGTGAAGATCCTCCTGGGCGTCGAGGCCAACTTCCGCCCCGCTCGAAAAGCCCATCCGCCGTTCAGGTGGCCGCTGACGAGCCGCTGGAGGGCTGGGACCGCGTCTATGTGGACGACCCGTTCGGCAACCGCATCGAGCTGATGTCGATCAAGATGTAAGCGCCCCCACCTCCCGATTTCCCCGGCGACACGTCAGTGCGGCGAAGCCAATGTCGGGGCCCAGATTCATCTGGAGTGGCTGGGGATGATGCGACATCACGCAGCGTTTGTCGGGCAGATGCTGGTGGGCTCGATCTGGGTCCCGGCGTTCGCCGGGAAGGTCGGTTTTTGGGAGGTAGGCGAGAGACGGTTCACGACCCATGGCGGACGTTCGAACAATCCTCCCCCCAGAGGGGGAGGAGGCCGAAGGCCGGAGGGGGAAGTTCTGCCGAGCCGGCTTCCTCCCCCTCCGTCGGCTTCGCCGACACCTCCCCCGCTAGGGGGAGGATTTGATCTGCCATCCACCCATACTTGCCCCCTCCGCGCCTTCGGCGCTCCTCCCCCGGAGGGGGAAGAAGAAGCATGTACCTTCCGCCCCCTCTGGGGGCGGACGACCGCGAAGCGGTCAGGCGCGGGCCTGCGGCCTGTCCGACTTCCACCCTTGTGGGGCGTCCCGAAAGTCTGCTTTCGGGCGGGTCTTCGGTCTTGCATGGCGAGATGCTGGGTCGCATGCTTCCACTACCTCCCACGGAGGCGCCGATGTCCGACTTCACACCCGCTAGCTGGATCGCGGTGCTCGTGGCGATCAGTGGGGCGTTCATCGTCGTCTTCATGAATCGCGGGCGTCGATAGCCCCGCCCCGCCCCCCGCTACCCCGCCCGCGCCCGACGCAGCGCCTGCGGCGGCTGCCCGAACGCGCGGATGAAGGCCCGTCGCATGCGCTCGGGATCGCCGAAGCCCGTCTCCAGGGCCACGTCCTCGACCTGGAGCGGCTGGCTGTCCAGCAGGGCGCGGGCGGCCTCGACGCGCAGGCGTTCGACCGCCTTGGCCGGGGTGACGCCGGTCTCCTGGGCGAACAGGCGGGCGAAGTTGCGGGGGCTCATGGCGGCGCGACCCGCCAGTTGTTCGACGCTCAGGGGCTCGGACAGGTTCTGGCGGGCCCAGGAGAGCAGGGCGTCAAAGCGGCCGGGGCGCAGGTCGATCAGGGCCGAGTGCTGCGACTGGCCGCCGGGGCGGTGGTGATAGACGACCAACTGCTGGGCCGTGCGGCGGGCCACGGCCTCGCCCTCGTCGGCGCCGATCAGGGCCAGGGACAGGTCGATGCCGGCGGTGATGCCGGCTGAGCTCCACACCGACCCGTCCTGCACCCAGATGCGATCGGGCTCGAGCCTGATGTTCGGATAGCGGCGCTGGAAGTCCTTGGTCCGGCTCCAGTGCGTGGTGGCGCGCTTGCCGTCCAAGAGGCCCGCTTCCGCCAGGACATAGGTTCCCGAACAGACGCTGGCGACGCGGCGCGCTTGCCGCCCCGCCGCGCGGACGAAGGCCAGGGTCTCGGGGCAACTGGCCGGAACCTTCACCGCGTCGCCGCCGGCGATCAGCAGGGTGTCGAGCGGCGGCGCCTCGGCCAGGGCCCTGGTTTGCACGACCATCCCCGAGGTGCTGGGGACCAGGCCGCCGCGCAGCGACAGAAAATGCAGGCTGTAGGCGCCGGGCGCCAGCCGTCCGGCGATCTCGAACGCCGCGATCGGGCCTGTGGCGTCCAGCAACTGGAAGCCGGGATAGACGAGAAAGCCGATCGCGCGGGGCATGGCGGACGCCTTGGCTGAAATTGCGGGAACTATGTCATTTCCGCCAGCGCCCCGTCGAGTCATCTTCACACTCGATTGTGACGGAGACCATCGCATGAGCCAGACCCTGCAGATCGTGATCGCCCTGTTCCCGGGTGTCACGCACCTGGACTTCACAGGACCGCACCAGGTGCTGTGCCGCCTGCCCGGCGCCAAGGTCACGGTGGCCAGCCTGGCGGGCGGCGAGATCGAGGCCGACGGCCTGGTCTTCGCCCGCCTGCCCAAGCTGTCGGATATCGAGGCCTGCGACGTGCTGATCGTCCCGGGCGGCTTTGGCACGACCCAGGCGATGGGCGATCCTGATTTTATCGCGCAGATCTGCCGGCTGGCCGACGGCGCCAAGTATGTCTGCTCGGTCTGCACCGGTTCGCTGGTGCTGGGGGCGGCGGGGCTGCTCAAGGGCAAGCGCGCGGCCTGCCATTGGGCCTGGCGCGACCAGCTGGCGCTGTTCGGCGCGATCCCCGACGCCTCGCGGGTGGCGCGGGACGGGCGCTACATCACCGGCGGCGGGGTGACGGCGGGCATCGACTTCGCCCTGACCCTGATCGCCGAACTGGCGGGCGACGAGATGGCTCAGGGCATTCAGCTGGCCGTGGAGTATGCGCCGGCTCCGCCGTTCAACGCCGGACGGCCGGAGACCGCGCCGACTGCGGTGCTGGAGCGGATCACGGCGATCTACGGCAAGGGCATGGACGAGCGCGTCGCGGCCGCGAAGGCGGCGGCGGGGGTGTTGTAGGTTCCCTCTCCCAGAGGGAGAGGGAGGGGCCCGCCGCGAAGCGGTGGGAGGGTGAGGGGTTACGCGGTCTGACCGCGTGCCGGCGCTCTGTCGGACGCCGTACCCCCTCACCCCAACCCTCTCCCCATGGGAGAGGGCGTTTCATCCCACCTTCACGCCCGTCACCGCGTGTCCGCGACGCCATAGCGCAAGACGAGGTTCGGGTGACGGCTTCCGCCTCCGGACGGGCTTTGCTATGCGGCGAGCGTGACCGCCGCGCCGCCCCAGATTCCCTCCGACGGGACCCCCGTTGCGACCGAGCCGACGGCTCAGTCGGTCAGCCATGTTTCGGCCAAGGAGAACGTGCGCGGTGGGGCGCTGGATTTCCTGCGCTTCCTCGCCTCGCTGCTGATCGTCGTCTACCACTATGGCGCCGAGAGCCCGATGCGGATCGAGCGCTTCGCCCAGGTGTTCTCGCGCGGCTTTCTCGCCACCGACTTTTTCCTGATCCTGTCGGGCTATGTGCTGGGCCGGGCCTATGGCGCCTCGACCCTGAGCGGGCGGCTGACCACGCCGCAGTTCTGGGTGCGCCGCGCCGCGCGGGTGTGGCCCGGGCACCTGGCGGTGCTGGCCATGCTGGCGGTGCTGGTCGTGGTTCTGAACGCCATCGGCACCGACGCCCACAAGCCCAGCCGCTTTGCCTGGGACCAGCTGGTTCCGCAGGCCCTGCTGATCCACGCCTGGGGCTTTCCCAGCGACGGCTGGAACCTGCCCAGCTGGAGCCTGTCGGCGCTGATCGTCTGCTACGCCCTGTTCCCCAGCTTCTGGCGCGCGGTCAGCAAGATCCGCCACGCCTGGCTTTTGCCGCTGCTGGGCCTCGTCATCCTGGCCGCCTTCGAGGTGCTGGCTGAGACCGTGTTCGACCAGGGGCTGGCGGACCTGCGGTTCCAGTTCGGCGTGGTCCGGGCCCTGCCGCTGTTCATCCTGGGCGTCTGTCTGGCGCGCACGGTCGACATGCGCTGGCCCTCGGAAGGCGCGGCCCACGCCCTGCTGTGGGGCGGGGTAGCCCTGCTCGTGATCACCCAGCCGCTGGACCGCTACGCCTTGCCCGATCCGCTGCTGTTCGACGCCCCCTCGCTGCTGGCCATCGCCATGATCGTGCTGGGCGCCGGGCGCCTGCCGGTCAAGCGTCCGCAGCGGTGGATCGAGGAGGGGGCCAAGCTGTCGTTCGCCCTGTTCATCACCCACATCTTCGTCGGGGTGATCTATTGGAGCGCGGTCCACAAGCTGATCGACACCGTGCCGATCGGCATCGGCTGGCAGTGGCTGATGTGGCTGGCCGGCTTCCCCCTGGCCTATGGCGGGGCGTGGCTGTTCCACCGCTATATCGATCAGCCGCTGCAGGACCGCATCCAGCCGCTGTTGCGGCGGTAGGGTCCTCTCCTGGTGTCATCCCGGCCGGAGCGCTTCGCGCGTAGAGCCGGGACCCAGGGGCGGCTCGCACTGAGTTTCTTCACCCCCTGGGTCCCGGGTCGGCTGCGCCGCCCGGGATGACGCGGTTTTTAGAGCTACCGGTGGCTGGAACATCCAAGGTCAGGTCCGGCGCGTAACGGCGTTATCGACCGCCGTTGGAGACGCCCATGCTGGCCCTGATGCTCGCCCTTTCCCTGCAGGCGGCCGCAACGCCCGCGCCCTTGGCCGGCGACTGGGTCGTCGACCTGTCGGCCACGCCGGCCGAGCCCTATTACAAGGGTATGACGCTGAAGCTCGAGGCCGACGGTACGGTGACCGGCAGCTTCTATGACAGCGAGATCCTGGCCGGTCGCTGGAAGACGGCCGGCGGCCGCACCTGCGCCAGCTTCCGCACCACCGACGGCGCGGGGCCCTATCACACCAGCGTCTGCCAGGGCGCGAGCGGCCTGGAGGGCCAGACCTGGGCCGAGCACCGCAACTTCGTCTTCCTGTGGCGCGCCAAACCGGCGACGGCCGAGGACCGCAAGGCCAAGTGGTGGTGAGATCGCGACGCCCCCTCCGTCTCGGCGCTATGCGCCGATCCACCTCCCCCGCAAGCGGGGCAGGAGGGGAGCGGCGTCCTCCTCACCCGTGCAACGGGGGAGGTGTCGCGCGGCAAGGCCGCGTGACGAAGGGGGCGCTTTCCACAGTCTCGCCCATTCGCTAAGTCACCCAGCCATGACCAGACTGATCCCCCTGCAAGGCGTCGAGAACTTCCGCGACTTCGGCGACTACGCCGCCGGCGCGGGACGACTGAAGAAGGGCGTCTTGTTCCGCGCCGCCCACCAGGCCGAGGCGACGGACGAGGACTTGGCGCATCTGGCCGCGCTGGGCATCGCCACCCTGGTGGACCTGCGTCGCCCCAACGAGCGCGAGCGCGCGCCGTCGCGGCGGTGGGACGGTTTTTCAGCCCAGGTCATCGACAACGATCTGGGCATGACCGGCGAGGACCCCTGGCACACCTTCCTCAAGGAGTCGGATCTGTCGCTGGAGTCGATCCACGCCTACATGGACGAGTACTACCGCCGCGCCCCGTTTAAGGAGCGGCACCTGGATCTGTTCAGCCGCTACTTCCAGGCAGTGGCCAAGGGAGAGGGCGCGGTGCTGATCCACTGCGCGGCGGGCAAGGACCGCACCGGCATCCTGGCCGCCTTGACGCACCATATCGCCGGCGTCTCGGACGACGACGTCATCGACGACTACCTTTTGACCAACGACCCGACCCGCTTCGAGCGGCGCGGCCACATCTTCCTGAAGAACATCTTCGAGATGACCGGCAAGCGGCCGACCGAGGCAGCGATGCGGGCGGCCATGGGCGTGGAGGCCCGCTACCTGGCGGCGGCGTTTGCGGCGATCAACGAGCAGTACGGCTCGCTGGACGGCTACCTCGAAAACGCCGTAGGGTTGGATGAGACGACGCGCGAGGCGGTGGCGGCGCATATCCTGCTGTAGCCTCCGACATCCCCGGCGACACGTCAGTGCGGCGAAGCCAATGCCGGGGTCCAGATTCATCTGGGGCGGCTGGGGATGATGCGACGTCACGCGGCGCTTATCGGACAGCGACTGGCGGGCTCGATCTGGATCCCAGCATTGGCTTCGCCGCACTGACGTGTCGCCGGGAAGGTCGGGTTTCTGGAGGAGCGTTAGACGCTGCTCACGACCCATTGCAGTCGCCTCCTTCTTGACTTCACATAGGGAGAAAACGCGGTGAGCTCTCGCGCATGTGGCGATCGATTTTGGGCATTTTGGTCGCGGCGGCAGCAACAGCCGCGTGTGTAACAGCGGGACCAAGGGGCGAACCCGTCGCTGGAGTGGACTTCACTTTCTCCACCTACGACAACCCAAACGCGGAACGCTTTGACCTAGAACTTACATCACACTCAAAGCGCAGGATCTGCCTCGTGTCCGACCAATGGCCCAACCAAAAAGGAAAGGTGGATTGGGCGAAAGACTATGTCTCGGTGCGGACTTCGCAAAGGCAATTTCCGTTAGCCGAATGGAATGGCGGCTATTGCATCGGTGGCTGCTATGCGGCGCGGGTCAGTCCTGGTGAAAGCGTCAAAGCGTTCATTCCGTACATTGACTTCGAGGGCTTTGGACCTGAGAACTATCAGGCGAAAAAGAAACTGATCTTCTCGCCTCGCGCCGACTGGTGCCCTCGCTGACAGCAGGCTTGGCGGCTCTGACGTCCGACATCCCCCCTTCACCGACATCCGCCATGTCCGCTCACCGCCCCGCTCAATCCGTAAGGTGACAAACGAGCGTTTAACCGCCAACCTCGCCGGACGGTCCCGCCAGAGGGCCGCTCTTGGGGGTTTGGGGTATGAGCGAGTTGGCGGGAACGCCTCCGGGCCTGAGCGATGTCGCCGGCGCGGAGGGCAGGGAAGACGTTCTCACGCCGCCGCCGACCGGCAAGCTGTCCAAAGGGGCGCTCAGCTGGATCCTGCACCAGGGCACGCGCGACCCCTATGTGATCCTGGTCACCATCTATGTGTTCGCGCCGTACTTCTCGCGGGTGCTGATCGGCGATCCGGTCAAGGGGCAGGCGACGGTGGCCGACATCTCCACCACCTACGGCCTGCTGACCGCGCTCTTGGCCCCGATCCTGGGCGCCTCGATCGAGCGCTACGGACCGCGCAAGCCGCTGATGGCGATGGGCCTGGCGATCATGGTCCCCCTGCTGATGGCGCTGTGGTGGGCCACGCCCGGCGGGCTGCCGGTGGGGCTGATCGGCCTGTTCCTGATTATCCTGGGCGTCATCTACAACTGCGGCGACGTGCTGCAGAACTCGCTGTTGTCGCGCGCCGCCGAGAAGGGTCAGGAGCCGGTGCTGTCGGGCCTGGGCTACGCGACCGCCAACGGCCTGTCGGTGGCGCTGCTGATCTTCGTGATGTGGGCCTTCGTGCTGCCGGGGCAGGTGTCGTGGTCGTTCGTGCCGGCCGGCCCGCTGTTTGGCCTCAGCCAGACCGAGCATGAGCCCAGCCGTATCGTCGGGCCGCTGGCGGGCGCGGTCATGCTGCTGGGTGCGATCCCGTTCTTCCTGTGGACCCGCGACGCCCCGCGAACCGGTCTGCCGTTCGTCGCGGCGCTGAAGGACGGCTTCAAGCTGCTCATCGACACCTTCGGCAATCTGAAAGGCCATGCCGACGTCGCCAAGTTCCTGGCTGCGCGGATGCTCTATTGCGACGGCATGACGGCGCTGCTGATCTTCGGCGGCCTGTTCGCGGCGGGGCTGATGCAGTGGGGCGAGCTGGAGATGCTGGCCTACGGGATCTCGCTGTCGATCTTCGGCGTGCTGGGCGGGCTGCTGGCGCCGTGGTTGGACCGCAAGCTCGGGCCCAAGCGCGCCCTCCAGCTGGAGATCGCCGCCTGCATCGTGCTGGTCCTCAGCTCCCTGGGCATGGGGCGCGAGAAGATCCTGTTCTTCTGGAGCTGGGACGCGGCGACCCATCCGGTCGTCTGGGACGGCCCGCTGTTCCGCACCCTGCCGGAGCTGATCTATCTGGGCATAGGTCTGCTGATCGCCGTCTTCGTCACCGCCCAGTACGCCTCGAGCCGCACCTTGCTGGTGCGCTTGGCCCCGCCCGACCGGATGGCGGCGTTCTTCGGCCTGTTCTCTCTGTCGGGCACGGCCACCATGTGGCTGGGCTCGCTGCTGGTGGCCCTGGCCACCAAGATCTTTGACAGCCAGGTGGCCGGCTTCGTGCCGATCGCGGGCCTGCTGGCGCTGGGGCTGCTGGGCCTCTTCACGGTGAAGGGCGGCGGACGGGAGGTTTAGCCGCCTGCTGACAGATCCTGACACTGGCTCTGCGTATGTCCCTGTCATCCGAGAGGAAGACTGGGGAGCCTATGATGGACGACGGCCGCGCGGACTTTGACTTCTTCATCGGTCGGTGGCGGGTCCATCACCATCGTCTGGTGGGACGTCTGGTCGGCTCCACCCGCTGGGAGGATTTCGCCGGCGTCACCGAGACCCGAAAGATCCTCGGCGGTCTTGGCAATATGGACGAGAATGTCCTGGAGCTGCCGGCGGGGACTTATCAGGCGGTGACCGTCAGGCTGTTTGATCCGGCGCGCGGGCTCTGGACCATCTACTGGATTGACGGTCGCCAGACGGCGGTGGATCCGCCGATGATCGGCCGCTTCGCCGATGGGGTCGGCGAGTTCTTCGGCGACGACACCCTGGAGGGGCGCGCGGTTCGCGTCCGCTTCCGCTGGTTCGTCGACGACCAGGATCATTGCCGCTGGGAGCAGGCCTTCTCGCCCGATGGGGAGCAGACCTGGGAGACCAACTGGACGATGGCCTTCGAACGGGGGTGACGATGGTGGAGGGCGCGCCGCCGCCCTGCTATCACCCTGCTCATGCGGCATGTCGCTCTCTTGACCGCCCCCTGGCGCGAGCCGGTCTGGGCGCTGGCGCCCTTCCGGGACGAGCCTTTCGCCTGCGCGCTGGTCACCGGCGGGGCGGGGCGGTGGTCGTACCTGCTGCGCGCGCCCGACGCGACGCTGAGCCTGGCGGCCACCGACAGCGCCGATCCCTTCGCGGCGCTGGCCGCGCTGGTCGGTCCGCCTGAGCCCAGCCATCCCGAAGGCCCCCCGTTCCAGGGCGGCGTCGTGGGGCTGGGCGCCTATGAGCTGGGCGACCGGGTCGAGGACCTGGGGCTGGGGCGCACCGACTGGCCGGACCTGACCTGCGCTCGCTATCCGGCTCTGCTGGCCTTCGACCATCACGCCCGCCAGGTGGTCGCGGTCGGCCGGGGCGAGACTGCGGGAGACGCCGAGACCCGCGCCGCTGAGGCCCTGACCTGGCTGGATACGCCCGCGCCCGAGCGCGCGGCGCCCGCCGGTCCCCTCTGCTCGGACCTGATCGCCAGCGACGCCGATGCCTATGAGACCGCCGTGGCGCAGGTGGTCGAGCGGATCGTCGGCGGTGAGATCTTCCAGGCCAATATCGCCCGCGCCTGGACGGGGCGACTGGCGGCGGACGCCGATCCGTTCGACCTGTTCGTGCGCCTGCGCGAGCAAAGCCCCGCGCCGTTCTCGGCCTATTGGCGGCTGCCCGGCCGGGCGCTGGTGTCCAACTCGCCCGAGCGGTTCCTGAAGCTGGATCCTTCCGGCGCGATCCAGACCCAGCCGATCAAGGGCACCCGCCCGCGCGGCCGCGATCCCGCCGAGGACCGCGCCCTGGCCGCCGAGCTGCTGGCCAGCGACAAGGACCGGGCCGAGAACCTTATGATCGTCGACCTGATGCGTAACGACCTGGCGCGGGTGTCGCCGGCCGGCAGCGTCCGCGCGCCGGAACTGTTCAAGGTCGAGAGCTTCGCCAACGTCCATCACCTGGTCTCGACCGTCACCGCGCGTCTGTCGCCGGGGCGCGGCGTCGCCGACCTGCTGCGGGCCAGCTTCCCGCCGGGCTCGATCACCGGCGCGCCGAAGGTGCAGGCCATGAAGGTGATCGCCGAGCTTGAGCCGCCGCGCGGGCCCTATTGCGGCAGCCTGTTCTGGGCCGGGGTCGACGGAGCGTTCGACTCCAGCGTGCTGATCCGCACCGTCGGCCTTGTCGAGGACGAGGAAGGCTGGCGGCTGGAGGCCCGGGCGGGGGCGGGGATCGTCTCCGACAGCGACCCGCGCGGCGAGCGCCTGGAGACCGAGGCCAAGATCGCGGCCCTGAAGACGGCGCTGACCCAATGACGAGACCTGACGCTGTCCCCCTGAGCGATCGCGGCCTGCTGCTGGGCGATGGCCTGTTCGAGACGATGCTGGCTCAGGACGGGGCGGTGGCGCACCTGCCGGCCCATCTTGACCGGATGGCCGCCGGCTGCGCCGTCCTGGGCCTGCCGTTCGATCGCGAGGCGGCCCAGCGTCTGGTCCTCGCCGCGGCGCCGGCGCACGGACGCTTTGCGATCCGCCTGACCCTCACCGCCGGCTCGGGCGGTCGCGGGCTTGATCGGCCCGAGGCGCCGGCCGTCCGGCTATTCGCCACGGCCGTGCCCTCGACGCCGGTGACGACGCCGGCGACGCTGATCGTGGCGGCCACGCGCCGCAACGAGGGCTCGCCGGCCTCACGGCTCAAGACGCTCGCCTATCTCGACAATGTCCTGGCCCGGGCCGAGGGGCGGGCCGCCGGGGCCGATGACGCGTTGATGCTGAACAATCGCGGCGAGATCGCCTGCGCGGCCGCGGCCAACCTGTTCTGGCTGGCGGGCGGTCGCCTGTTCACGCCGCGTCTGGACTGCGGGGTCCTGGCGGGGACCACCCGCGCGCGACTGCTGGCCTGCGAAGCGGTGGATGAGGTCGCCGTGGGCGTCGAAGCGCTGGAGGCCGCCGAGGCGGTGGTGCTGACCAACAGCCTGATCGGCGTGCGGCCCGTGTCGCGTCTGGGGGAGCGGGCGCTGCCCGAGCACCCCCTGGCGGCGCGGCTGAACGCGCGTCTGGACGCCTAGAGCCTCTAGCCTGAAATCGGAATCGATTTGAGGCGTTGAAAAGGCTCTAAATCAGATACTTAGAGCGTAGGAATAGCCGAAACCGGTTCCCACTTTCGGCCTCACGCTCTAGCTGGTCGTCGACCAGAGGATCGTCTCGGCCTTCCGGGGGCGCAGATAGAAGGTGCGCTGGAAGGTGATGCTGGCCGGCATCACCAGCTTGATCGGCGAGGTGTAGACATAGCTCGCCCGCGCCAGGATCACGCTCTTGCTGGCCGGAAGCACCCCCACAGGCACGTCGGTGAGCACCGCGCCCTGGGCCGGGCAGTTGGTCATCGCGCCCGAGGCCCGCGACCAAGCCACGGTGTCCCGGCCGGTCGCGTCCGAGGTGACGCTGGCGACGCACATCCTCAGCGTGGCGGTCGGGAAGGGCGCCATGATGATACCGCCGATCGTGAAGACGTCGGCCATCTTGGTCGGCCCGGTCTGGTTGCTCTGGGCCACCAGGTCGCCGATCTGCGAGGCGATGTTCGACAGCCGGCGCTGGGCCATCATCGCCTGGGTCACTTCGGCCAGACCGCAGTACATCACGATCATCACCGGCGCGATCAGCGCGAACTCGACGGCCGACACGCCGCGCCGGTCGCGCCAGAAGCTGGAGAGGGGGCGACGACGGCTCATTGGTCGTACGGCTCGTTGGTGAACGAGGTGGCGGCGTAGATGATGCGGTTGCCGTTGGAGCTTTGCAGGCCCGTGTTCAGCATCGGGGTCACCAGCGGCCAGGTGTAGTAGGCGCGGACCACAACGATCGAACCGGAGGCGCCGGGGTTCCAGTTCATGGTGGTCGGCACGGTGGTGTTGGTCGCCGAGGCCTGGCCGGTCGAGTAGTCGGTGAAGGTGCGCACGTCGAGGCGCAGCGCGCTCGAGCACTTGGATCCCAGCCAGCTCATGCGGTTGCAGACGGCGGTCTTGAACGAGTTGGCGTTCCCGCCGGTGGTCTGAACCTCGCCGGTGCGGATGGTGCGGCCGGCGTCGATGACCGCGTTTTCAAGCGTGATCGAAACCAGAAACACCAGGCCCAGTTCGATGATGGCGAACAGCAGCATCAGGAACGGGATGGCGACCAGGGCGAACTCGACGGCGGTCGCGCCCTCGTCGGCGCGCGCAAAGCGGCCGGCCGAACGCGCCAGCCGGAGACGTGCGCGGGCGATGAGGGAGCGTGAAGCCATGCAGCGAGCAATCCTGCTTTCAACGGCACGCTAGTCGAACGATCCTAACCACAGGTTAGAACGCGCGTGTACGTGAGGCGTGCGGGCGGGGGCCTAGGGGACGCCTTGGCCCTGGCCCAGGCGCGTGCACTGGGCGGCGCAGGCGTAGTTGCTGGCCGTGGCGCCGCGA
This sequence comes from Caulobacter sp. SL161, assembly GCF_026672375.1. GTDB lineage: Bacteria > Pseudomonadota > Alphaproteobacteria > Caulobacterales > Caulobacteraceae > Caulobacter. The sequence continues at coordinate 3,623,717 of NZ_JAPPRA010000001.1, read as the reverse complement.
TAGACGATGACGCCGCCGCCGCCGTTCTCGGAGACCACCACCTGGCGGTCGGCGAGGGGGCGGCCGTTGGCGCCGAAGGCCAGCAGGCTGGTCACGCCGGGCCGCTTGCCCAGGACGACGAGGGTGCGGTCATTGACGACGCTGACGTCGGCGATGCTGGGGTCGCCCACCACGATGTCCCGAACCGAACCGGCGAGGCTGACATACGAGGCCTGACCGGCCGAGACGGGCAGGTCGACCGACACGGCGGCGCCCGACGTCTTCGCGGAAACCGGCTCGAGCGGCAGGGTCTGAGCCCCCGCAGCGGCGCCGCAAAGGGTCGCGACGGCGGCGATGGCGAGTGAAAGACGACGCATGAGGTTTCCGATCCTGGATCCGAGCGAGCCCTAGGATCACTTTGTTTGGTCAACAAAAGACTAAAATCCACAGGCGTGCGGCCAAGCGTCGCTTGAGAAAGTCCTTGAATCAAAAGGGCTTGCCTGTGATCGCGGAGCGCATGGTTAAGAACAAATAACGGTAAATACAAATAAACCAAAAGAAAATCTCTGAAAACTATTCGCTGTTTACTGGCCATTAAGTGCAGTCGGCGAAATTGATCGTGTTTTCGGGGGTGAGCAAGTCGAACGGCTTGAGAGCCTCAAATCAACTAGATCTGGTTTAGGAGACCAAGTCATGACCAAGTTCGTCACGCGCTTCCTGAAGGATGAATCCGGCGCCACGGCCATCGAATACGGCCTGATCGTCGCCCTGATCGCCGTTGTCATCGTGACCGCCGTCACGACCCTCGGCACGAACCTGAAGACCGCCTTCACGAAGGCCGGCACCGCGGTTTCGACGGCGGCTGGCACCTAAGCCACTCGCGTCACGCTCGAAAAGAAGAGGGTCGAGGCTTCCGCCTCGGCCCTTTTCTTTATTTTCGGCCCGTCTTTACTTGCTGCTCCGCCTGCCAGACGTCGCGCGAAGAAACCATTGCTTCACGGGTGCGCCCCAGAATGAAGCGGTAAGCAACCAAGGTCTCTTCGCTCCATGCAGGCTCTTCAGATCCCGCTGCTGCTGATCTTTCCGGCCCTGGCCATCGTCGGGGCGCTGAAGGACCTTACCAGCTACACGATCCCCAACTGGATATCGCTGGCCCTGATCGCGGCCTTTGTGCCGGCCGCCCTGGTCAGCGGCGCGCCGCTGTCGCAGATCGGGCTTTGCCTGGCCGTGGGCCTCGGCGCCCTGGTGCTGGGCATGGGCATGTTCGCCGCCGGCTGGATCGGCGGGGGCGACGGCAAGCTGTTCGCGGTGTGCGCGCTGTGGCTGGGCTGGCCGGCGGCCTTGACGTTCATGCTGTACACCGGCCTTGCGGGCGGCGTCCTGACCTTCGCCATTCTGGGCCTGCGCTCGGGCTGGCTGGCGCCGGCCGTGGCGGGCGGTCCGGCCTGGCTCCGCAAATTGGGGACGACCGGCGGAGACCTGCCCTATGGCGTCGCCATCGCCGTCGGCGCCCTGGCGGCCTTTCCCCAAGGGGCTCTGGCTCTCGGAATCCTGGGTTGAGCCGCGCTCGAGGCTGACTCCTGGCGCGACAGCCTGTCGCGTGATCGATCCACGTCCCGAGCAAAACTTTTAGCAGGCGTTAACCATGCGGCGGCCACCATGGGGCGTGGCCAGAAAGGCTGACTGACGAATCGTGCGCGCTCGCCGGACCGGCGGCCGTTCGGCTCACCCTAGAGTTCCAGCCTGCTCATGAGCCCCGTTCGCCTATTGATCGTCCTGATCGCCGCGGTGTCGGCCATCGGCCTGGCCGTGGTGTTGCAGCGCGCCCTGGGCGGCGCGCCGGCCAAGCCGACGGGCCTTGTCGAGGCGCCGGGCGGCCCCGCCGCGCCGGGAAAGCCCATGACCCAGGTCCTGGTCGCCAAGCGTGACCTGCCCGTGGGCACGCGCCTGGTGGCGGCCGATGTGGGCTGGCAGGCCTGGCCCAGCGATTCGATCAACGCGGCCTTCATCACCAACGGTTCCGCGCCCGTCACGCCGGACGGCAAGGTCGAGGCGGCCAAGGCGGCCGTCGCGGCCACCGCCGACCAGATGATCGGCGGCGATCCGGCCAAGGTCGTCGAGGGCGCGATCGTCCGCGACCCGATCCTGATCGGCGAGCCCATCACGCCCCGCAAGATCGTGCGCGGCGGGGAGGGCGGTTACCTCTCGGTCGTGCTGACCCCCGGCAAGCGCGCCATGTCGGTGCCCGTGACCTCCGACACCGCCGTCGGCGGCTTCATCCTGCCGGGCGACCGCGTGGATGTGCTGTCGACCCGCGACGCTCCGGCCGCCGGCGACCAGGGCGGCAAGGTGATGATCGCCGAGACCGTGCTGCAGAACATCCGGGTGCTGGCCCTCGACCAGGCCACCGCCGCCGAGAAGGACGCCAAGTCGATCGTGGCGGCCACCGCCACCCTCGAGGTCGGCCCCGTCGAGGCCGAGGCCCTGGCCCGCGCCAAGGCCGGCGGCCCCATCACCCTGGCGTTGCGCGCCTATACCGACATGGGCGGCCCGTCGGGCGTGACCCACGCGGTGGCCGGCGACGACTCCACCGTCCGCATCAACCGCGGCGGCCAGACCACCAGCGTGGCGGTGCGTCCATGAGCCGTCCGGTGAACCTTCCTTCCGTGAAAGCCTCCATGTCCGCTTCGCGTCGTCTCCTGACGGCTTCCGTCGCCGCCCTGCTGGCGCTGACGTCGACCGCGCCGGTGTTCGCCGATGGTCCCATCGGCGGGTCCCACACCTATCGACCGCCCGCCCGCGTCACCCGCGCGCCTGCGGCGGCGCCTGCGCCGGTCATGGTCCGCGCCGAGGATCAGGTCGCCCGCATCGTGATGACCGCCGACCAGACCGCCGCGACCCTGGAGCTGGCCAAGGGCAAGTCGGCGATCGTCGAACTGCCCAGCGAGGTCCGCGACCTTCTGGTGACCAACCCGCAGATCGCCGACGCGGTGCTGCGCGACAAGCGCCGGATCTACATCGTGGGTCTGGCCGAGGGCACGACCGACGCGGCCTTCTTCGACACCGCCGGCCGCCGCATCCTGTCGCTGAGCATCCGGGTCAGCCAGCCGGTGGACCAACTGGCCGCGATGCTGGGCAAGATCCTGCCCGACGCCAAGATCAGCGTCTCGCCGATCCGCGACAGCGTGGTGCTGAGCGGCGTGGTCCGCAGCGCCTCCGAGGCCGAGAACGCGGGCCGGATCGCCGCCCAGTTCGTCGGCTCGCCCGACAAGGTGCTGAACATGATCAGCGTCGCCGGCAAGGACCAGGTGATGCTGCAGGTCCGCATCGTCGAGGTGCAGCGCAACGTTATCAAGCAGCTGGGCGTCGATCTCAATGCGGTCATCGGCCAGCTCGGCGAGACGCAGTACACCTTCGGCATGGCGCCCGGCTATGGCGTCAACGGCAGCCTGCTGGGCGGGGTGACGGGCGGTTACAAGGCTGACACCACCCAGCAGCCGCAGGTTATGCGCTACAACCCCGTCACCGACGCCTACGACCTGCCGGCCGTGGACCGCGAGAGCGATATCGCCACGATCCAGAACACCGCCGGCAGCGCCGGTCTGAATTCGGCCAAGGCCATGATCCAGGCGTTCGAGCGCGTGGGTCTGGTCCGGACCCTGGCTGAACCCAACCTCGCGGCGGTTTCGGGCGAGGCGGGCAAGTTCCTGGTCGGCGGCGAGTTTCCGGTCCCGACCGGGAGTGACACCTCCGGCAAGGTGACGATCGAGTTCAAACCCTATGGCGTGGGCCTGGGCTATACGCCGGTGGTTCTGTCGGGCGGGCGCATCTCGCTGAAGCTCTCGACGGAGGTTTCCGAGCTCAGCAGCCTGGGGGCCTTCAGCATGAGCACGGGAACAAGCTCGGGTTCTACGAACCTGACCGTCCCGGGCCTGTCGGTGCGCCGCGTCGAGAGCACCGTTGAGCTGCCCTCGGGCGGCTCGCTGATGCTGGCGGGTCTTCTGCAGCAGACCACCAAGGAAACCATCGACTCGCTGCCGGGCATGACCAGCATGCCGATCCTGGGCTCGCTGTTCCGCTCGCGCGACTTCCTGAACAACCAGACCGAACTGGTGGTCATCATCACCCCGTACATCATCGACCCGACCCGTCCGCAGAACCTGCAGACGCCGGCCGACGGTCTGCAGTTCGCCAGCGACATGAGCACGGTCCTGCTGGGCCGGCTGAACAAGGTGGTCAAGGCGCCGGCCGGCGCGAACGCGGGGCGCGCCTATCAAGGCCCCGTCGGCTATGTGATCGAGTAGGACGCCGCCATGACGCTTCGCATCCCCGTCAAGTCCGTCCTCCTCGGCGCCGCCCTGCTGGGCCTGGCCGCCTGCGCTTCGACGCCGCCCGACCAGGGGCCCAACAAGCTGGCCGCCACCGAAACCCAGCAGTGGATGGACCGCATCAAGGTCGACGCCGCGCCCGACGAGATCCTGCTGAAGCCGCACGCCTCGGGCCTGTCGGCCAACCAGTCGGCGGCCCTCGAGGCCCTGGTCTCGCGCTGGCTGGAGGCCGAGGCCCGCGAGCTGGTCGTCACCGCGCCCAACACCGCCGGGGCCATGGCCATCCAGATCCGCGACCGTCTGGCAGGCCTGGGCGCCGGTGCGCGCGTGCGCGTCGTCGGCGTTGATCAGGCCAGCGCCGAGGAAGGTGCGATCCGCGTCGGCTTCGTCCGCCACGAGGCCCGGCCGATCAAGTGCGGCCAACGCTGGGAGAACCTGGCGGCGACCCGCGACAATACCGTGTACGAGAACTTCGGTTGCGCCATGGCGGCCAATATCGCCGCCCAGGTCGCCAACCCCGAGGACCTGGTGCGGCCGCGCGACATGACGCCGGCGGATACCGGGCGTCGCGACACCGTGCTGGGCAAGTACCGCAAGGGCGAGGTCACCAGTTCGGCCAAGGACGAGCAGGCCAGCGGCGCCGTCTCGAAGGCGATCCAGTAATGCGGCCGACCGACAACGATCCCTTCGACCTGGGCTTCGACGCCGCCGACGAGTTCACGACCGGCGCGGGCGATCCCTGGCGCTCGTCCGCCCCGTCGCTGACGCCGGCGGGCGGGTTCGACGACCCGTTCGCCGACTTCCCGCCGGCCCGTCCGCGCGAGGACGCCCCGCCGCCGGCGCGCTCGTCCCAGGTCGCGCCGCCGACCACCCGGCCCACGCCCCAGGCGCGCCCGGTCCAGCCCGCCGCGCCGGCGGCGGCCGCGCCCGACTATGACGAGCGCGAGCGTGACATTCCCGCCAGCGCGCCCGTCGCGTCGGTCCCGGCCTATGACGAGCCGATCGCCGACAGCGGGATGGGCGATGCGGTGATCCCGCGCATCACCATCCACGCCTTCTGCGCCCGGCCCGAGACCGCCGCCCTGATCGAAAAGGCCGCCGCCGACCGCCGCATGTCGCGGGCGGCTGTCATCGTGCGAGACGGCGGGCTGGAAGCGGCCGTCGACTACTACCAGAACCAGCCGACGCCCTCGCTGGTCATGGTCGAAACCCTGGACGGCGCCCAGCGCCTGCTGCACCTGCTCGACAGCCTGGCCCAGGTCTGCGACCCGGGCACCAAGGTGGTCGTCGTGGGGCAGACCAACGACATCGCCCTCTATCGCGAACTGATGCGCCGGGGCGTCAGCGAGTATCTGACCCAGCCGCTGGGTCCGTTGCAGGTGATCCGCGCCGTCGGGGCGCTGTACGCCGATCCGGCCGCGCCGTTCACCGGTCGCCAGATCGCCTTCGTCGGCGCCAAGGGCGGGGTGGGGGCCTCGACCCTGGCCCACAACTTCGCCTGGTCCATGGCCGAGAAGATGCAGTCGGCCACCGTGCTGGTCGACCTGGATCTGGCCTTCGGCACCGCCGGCCTCGACTTCAACCAGGATCCGCTGCAAGGCGTGCTCGACGCGCTGAGCCAGCCTGACCGCCTGGATCCGGTGCTGATGGACCGGATGATGGTGCGCTGCGCCGATCGTCTGTCGCTGTTCGCCGCGCCGGCCTCGCTGGACGACGACTACGAGTTCGGCGCCGACGCCTTCGAGGAAGTGACCCAGAAGATCCGCGGCGCCGCCCCGTTCGTGGTGCTGGACCTGCCGCACGTCTGGAACGCTTGGAGCCGTCGGGTGCTGATCGGCTCCGACGATCTGGTGGTGGTGGCCACGCCTGACCTCGCCAGCTTGCGCAACGCCAAGAACATCATCGACCTGGTCAAGGGTTCACGCCCCAACGACGCGCCCCCGCGCCTCGTCTTGAACCAGGTGGGCGTGCCCGGCCGTCCCGAAATCCCGGTCAAGGATTTCGGCGAGGCCCTGGGCGTGCAGCCGTCGCTGGTGCTGCCCTTCGATCCCAAGCCCTATGGCCAGGCCGCCAACAACGGTCAGATGCTGGCCGAGGTGGCGCCCAAGTCCAAGGCCGCCGAAGGGCTGGAGCATTTGGCGCGGCTGATCACCCGGCGCGAGCCGCCGCCGACGCAGAAGACCTCGCTGTTCTCGGGCCTGTTCAAGAAGAAGTAGATGTTCGGCAAGCGCGATACGTCAGCCTCCGGCGATTCCAAGGCGCCGCCCCCCGCGCCCGCGGGCGGCGCGGCCATCGCTACGCGGCCCCAGCGCGTCGAGCCTGTCGCCGCCCAGGAACCCAAGGCGCCGGCTCCCAAGGTCAACGGCCCTGCGCCGAAGGCCACGGTGGGCCTGGAGCAGCTCCGCGCCGCCCAGGGGCAGCCGCAGACGGCCACCATCGTTCGTGAGCAGAGCGACTACTACCACGCCACCAAGACCACGATCTTCAACGCCCTGCTGAACACCATCGACCTGTCCCAGCTGGCTCAGCTGGACCTGAAGCAGGCCGGCGAGGAGATCCGCGACATCGTCGCCGAGCTGGTGGCGATCAAGAACGTCTCGATGTCGGTGGCCGAGCAGGAGCATCTGGTCCAGGACATCATCAACGACGTTCTCGGCTATGGCCCGCTGGAGCCGCTGCTGGCCCGCGACGACATCGCCGACATCATGGTCAACGGCGCGCACCGGGTGTTCATCGAAGTGGGCGGCAAGGTCCAGCTGACGAACGTCCGCTTCCGCGACAATCTCCAGCTGATGAACATCTGCCAGCGGATCGTCAGCCAGGTCGGCCGCCGCGTCGATGAAAGCAGCCCGATCTGCGACGCCCGCCTGCCCGACGGCAGCCGCGTCAACGTGATCGCGCCCCCCTTGGCTCTGGATGGTCCGACCCTGACCATCCGGAAGTTCAAGAAGGACAAGCTGACCATGAAGAACCTGGTGGAGTTCGCCTCCATCAGTCCCGAAGGAGCGCGGGTTCTGGGGGTCATCGGCGCCTGCCGCTGTAACCTCGTCATTTCCGGCGGCACGGGTTCGGGCAAGACGACGCTGCTCAACACCATGACCGCGTTCATCGACCCCACCGAGCGGGTCGTGACCTGCGAGGACGCGGCCGAACTGCAGCTGCAACAGCCGCACGTGGTGCGCCTGGAAACCCGTCCGCCCAATCTCGAGGGCAGCGGCGCGGTGACCATGCGCGATCTGGTCAAGAACTGTCTGCGGATGCGTCCCGAACGCATCATCGTCGGCGAAGTCCGCGGACCCGAAGCGTTCGACCTCCTGCAGGCCATGAACACCGGCCACGACGGCTCGATGGGTACGCTGCACGCCAACAGCCCGCGCGAGGCGATCAGCCGGATCGAGAGCATGATCACCATGGGCGGCTACGGCCTGCCCTCCAAGACCATCAAGGAGATGATCGTCGGCTCGGTCGACGTGATCATCCAGGCCGCCCGCCTGCGCGACGGTTCGCGCCGCATTACCCACATCACCGAGGTCGTGGGCCTGGAAGGCGACGTGATCGTCACCCAGGACCTCTTCGTCTACGAGATCACCGGCGAGGACGAGAACGGCAAGGTCGTGGGCAAGCACCGCTCGACCGGCATCGCCCGTCCGCGCTTCTGGGATCGCGCCCGCTATTACGGCCTGGAGCGCGAGCTGGCCGAAGCCCTCGACGCGGCGGAGTAGGCCATGCTTTTTGTCCTGGCCGGGATCCTGGGCTTCATCACCATCGCCGGCCTCGGCTTCGCCTTCGCCGGCGGCGACAGCGCGTCGAGCAAGGCCGCCAAGCGCGCCCAGATCATCGCCAAGGGCGGCGAGCGTCAGGCCAATGTGCGCGCCAAGGCCGCCGCCAACACCCCCGACGCGCGCCGTCAGGCCATCCTCAAGGCGCTGAAGGACCAGGATCGCAAGCAGAAGAAGGCGTCGCTGAGCATCGCCGCGCGGCTTCAGGCCGCCGGTCTGGGCGACAACGTCAAGATGTTCTGGATCGTCAGCGGGACGCTTGGCCTGTTCATCGCGATGATCATCCTGCTGCTGGGCCAGTCGCCGCTGGTGGCGCTGGGCGCGGGCTTCGCCGCCGGCGCGGGTCTGCCGCGCTGGGTGCTGGGCTTTCTGGCCAAGGGCCGAACCCAAAAGTTCACCGAGGCCTTCGCCGACGCCGTCGACATCATCGTCCGCGGCATCAAGTCGGGCCTGCCGGTCCACGACTGCCTGAAGATCATCGGCAAGGAATGCCCCGAGCCGCTGGCCGGGGAGTTCCGCATCCTGACCGAGAATGTCGCCATGGGCGTGCCGATGGATGCGGCCCTGGAGAAGATGTACGAGCGCATGCCCACCAACGAGCTGCGCTTCTTTGCGATCGTGCTGGCGATCCAGCAGAAGACCGGCGGCAACCTGGCCGAGGCCCTGGGCAATCTTTCGGCCGTGCTGCGCTCGCGCAAGCTGATGAAGGAGAAGATCAAGGCGCTGTCGGCCGAAGCCGTCGCCTCGGCCTTCATCATCGGCTGTCTGCCGCCCGGCGTCGTCACCCTGATCAGCGTCACCTCGCCGGCCTATATGGCCCCGATGTTCACCGACCCGCGCGGTCACCTGATGCTGCTGGCCAGCGCCATCTGGATGAGCATCGGCATCTTCGTGATGCGCAACATGATCAACTTCAAGTTCTGAGGGGGAGGGCCGCATGTCGCTTGTCGAGACCCTGACCAGCCCCTCGAACGTCCTGACCGCGTTCATCGCCGTGGTCGTGTTCGCCACCATCATCACCCTGGCCTCGCCGGTGATGCGCGACAACAATCTGGAGGGCCGGCTCAAGTCGGTGGCCAACCGCCGCGAGGAGCTGCGCCGCCGCTCGCGCCAGTCCATCGCCACGCGCGCCCCCGGCACGGCCGGCGGCAGCCTGCGCCACCAGGACGAGGGCCTCTACAAGAACGTCGTCGAGCGCCTGCAGCTGTCGCGCCTGCTGGAGGATCCCAAGGTCGTGGAAAAGCTGGCCCAGGCCGGTTTCCGCGGCCCAAAGCCGGTCTCGACCTTCTACTTCTTCCGGTTCGCCATGCCCTTCGCCTTCGCGGCGGGCGCGGCCTTCTATCTGTACGTGGTCAACGACTTTGGCCTGCTGCCGATGCAGAAGCTGTGCGCCTGCGTGGCGTTCCTGGCCTTGGGCTACTACGCGCCGAACGTCTACATCTCCAACGTCGCGCAGAAGCGCCGCGAGTCCATCGTGGCGGCCTTCCCGGACGCGCTGGACCTCTTGCTGATCTGCGTCGAGAGCGGCATGTCGATCGAGGCGGCCATCCAGAAGGTCGGCGCGGAAGTCGGCTCCTCGTCGATGGAACTGGCCGAGGAGCTTTCCCTGCTGACCGCCGAGCTGTCGTACCTGCCCGACCGGCGCCTGGCCTATGAGAACCTTGCCCGCCGCACCAACCATCCCGGCATCAAGTCGGTGGCCACGGCGATGATCCAGGCCGAGCGCTATGGCACGCCGCTGGGGACGGCGCTGCGGGTCATGGCCAAGGAAAACCGCGAGCTGCGGCTTTCAGCCGCTGAAAAGAAAGCCGCAGCCCTGCCGGCCCAGCTGACCGTGCCGATGATCCTGTTCTTCCTGCCGGTGCTGTTCATCATGATCCTGGGCCCGGCGATCATGAAGGTGCAGGACGCCTTCTAGTGGACGTCCGCGCCGGCCTCGTCCTGGCGTAGGTCTTGCGCTGTCTCAGCCGTTCAGTGTCGGTTTGGGACAGGTGCGATGGGCTATCATGGTAAGGGGCCTCCGATCCGCGTGTTCGCGGAGGAGGAAAAGGGGGGCGCGGCGCTTGAGATGGCGCTGATGCTGGGACTGGCGGCGTTCTTCGCCTTCACCCTGAAGGAGGTGCTGACGACGCCGCTGCTCACCACCTTCACCAAGGCGACCCAGGTGGTGAGCCAGGCCTTGGCGGGGTAGGGGGCAGTAGAGCGCGCCCTCCGTCTCGCTGTGTTTCCGCAGCGATCCACCTCCCCCGCACGCGGGGGAGGATGACCATTTCTCTTCCTTCCCCGTGTAACGGGGGAGGTGTCGCGGCGCTTGGCGCCGTGACGGAGGGGGCGTTCTAGCGCCCCCCGCCGGCCCTTACGGCGTCCCAACTGCGGGACTGACCCGCCTGGCCCACGGCGGCGCGCAGATAGGCCAGGTTGTTGGCCACCTGCTCGGGCGGCAGGTCGGCGCGGACCAGCTTCTCGGCTTCCGGCAGGCGGCCTTGCAGGCCGACCACCAGGGCCAGGTTCTGACGCACCTGGATCCCCGCCGAGGGGAGGGTCACGGCGCGGCGAAGCTGAACTTCGGCGCCGGCCAGGTCGCCCTTGGCGGCCAGATGCATCGCATGGTTGGCCATCGGGGTCGCTTCGTTGGGCGCCAGCGCGATCGCCTGGCGGTGGGCGGCCTCGGCCTCTTCGTCCCGCTCGGCCTGTTCATAGGCCACGCCCAGCAGGGTCAGCGGACGCCAGTCCTTGGGCGAGAGCGCGGCGACCTTGCGGGCCGGCTCGATCGCATAGAAGCCCTGGCCCCGGGCGATATGGGCGCGGGCCAGTTCCAGCAAGAGGCCGGTGTCGTCCGGATGGGCGATCAGCCCCTTGGTCGCGGCGACAGCGGCTTCGTCGGCGCGCCCGAGAGCCCGCAGCGCCTTGGCCAGACCCGCGCCGGCCTCGGCGTCGCCGGCGTCAACCTCGAACTCCGCGCCCCAGAAGGCGGCCTGGGCCAGCGGGTCCAGGCGGCGCGCCTCGGCCCGTTGCTGAGGCGAAGCCTTGACCGGCGCCGGCGCGGCCTTGGCGCTCGCGGCCTTGGGCGGATCGGCGGCGAAGACCGGGGTCGCCAGGACCAGGGCCATGGGGGCGAGAACGGTTGCGATGAGCGCGCGCTTGCGACACATGAAGACAAGTCTCCAGAAGGTGCGCGCATCATCCCGCGCGGGCCTCAAGGAATCGTTAAGCATAGTTTTTAAGGGTTTCGCCGATGACCGACGCCGCGCATCCGATCCTGGCCGAGACCGACGGCAAGGCGATCCCGGTGCATCCCGTCGCGGAGTCCGAGGTTGAGGCGTTCCTCGCGCGAAAGCGCGCGCCGGCAAGGACCTACGCCGCCGCCAACAAGTTTGCGGGCAAGGCCGGGCAGGTGCTGCCCATTCCCGGCGCCGGCGGGGCGATCGAGCAGGTGCTGATGGGCGTGGGCGCGGGCCGCGCCGATCTGTCGCTGCTGCGGGGTCTGGCGGGCAAGCTGCCGGCCGGCGACTACGCCCTCTCGCGCCTGCCCAAGGGGCTGGACGGCGAGCAGGCGGCCCTGGCCTTTGCGCTCGGGACCTATCGGTATGACCGCTACAAGAAGCGCGGGGAGGCGATCCCGCGTCTGGTGGCCCCCAAGGGCGTCGACGTGGCCTTCGTCACCGCCCTGGCCCACGCCTGCGCCCTGTGCCGCGACATGGTCAACACCCCGGCCAACGACATGGGGCCGCTGCAGATCGAGACCATCGCCGGCGAGATCGCCGAAAAGTACGGCGCGACCCTGTCGGTGGTGCGCGGCGATGATCTGCTGAAGGAGAACTATCCGGCCGTCCACGCCGTGGGCCGCGCCGCCGTCGACACCCGCGCGCCGCGCATGATCGAGATCGCCTGGGGCGATCCGTCCCATCCGGTGCTGGCCCTGGTGGGCAAGGGCGTGGTGTTCGACACCGGCGGTCTCGACATCAAGCCCTCGTCGGGCATGCGGCTGATGAAGAAGGACATGGGCGGCGCCGCCCACGCCCTGGCGCTGGGGCGCATGGTGATGGAGGCGAGACTCCCGGTGCGCCTGGTGATCCTCCTGCCGGTGGTCGAGAACGCCATCGCCGGCGACGCCATGCGGCCGGGCGACGTGCTGCAGACCCGGGCTGGTCTGACCGTCGAGGTCGGCAATACCGACGCCGAGGGACGGCTGATCCTGGCCGACGCCCTGACCCGCGCCGCTGAGCTGAAACCCGCCCTGACCCTGGACTTCGCCACCCTGACCGGCGCGGCGCGGGTGGCCATGGGGCCGTTCGTGATCCCGTTCTGGACGTCTGACGACACCCTGGCCGGCCAGATCGAGACCGCCTCGCGCAAGGTGTCCGATCCCCTGTGGCGCCTGCCCCTGACCGACGCCTATCGCGACGCGCTGGACAGCGACATCGCCGACCTCAAGAACGATCCCGACGGCTGGGCCCAGGCGGGCGCCACGACGGCGGCGCTGTTCCTGCAGCGCTTCGCCCCGAGCGAGGGCGGCTGGGCGCACTTCGACGTTTTCGCCTGGAACCCCAAGGGCCGCCCCGGCTATCCGGTGGGCGCCGAGGTCCAGGCCATCCGCGCGGCGTTCGCCATGCTGCAAGCCAGGTTCGCCCGATGAGCGCGCCCGACCGCCGCCTCACCCTGGTCCGCGACGGCGTGGCGGATCGCCGGCTCGAGGGCCTCGTCGCCGCCGAGCGCTTCGCCGACGTCACCCCGATGCAGGTCAGCGCGCCGATCGCTAGCCTGCGCAAGGCCCCCGAGCCGGACGCCGAGCAGGAAGATCAGCTCGTTTTCGGCGAACTGTTCGACGTGCTGTTCGAGGCCGGCGACTTCGCCTTCGGCCAGGCCCGCCGCGACCGCTATGTCGGCTATGTGCTGAGCGAGGCCCTGTCGGCGCCGGTGCTGACGCCGGATCATCGCATCGCCGTTCCGCGCACCTACGCCTTCGCCGAGCCGGACATCAAGTCGGCGATCGTGGGCCTCTACAGCCTGAACGCCCTGGTTACGGTCGAGGCGCGGGAAGGGCGGTTCGTGCGCGGCGCCCGGTCGGGCTGGTTCGTTGATCACCACCTGGCGCCCGTCGGCCGTTTCGAGACCGACTATGTCGCCGTCGCCGAGCGCTTCCTGCACGCGCCCTATCAGTGGGGTGGGCGGGAAAGCCTGGGCCTCGACTGCTCGGCCCTGGTGCAGCAGGCGCTCTATGCCTGTGGCCGGGCCTGCCCGCGCGACACCGATCTGCAGCGGGACTTTTTCCCCGAGATCTCCGAGGCCGAGCGTCGGCGTGGCGACCTCGTGTTCTGGAAGGGGCACGTGGCGATCCTGCTGGACCCCGACACCATCCTGCACGCCAACGCCCACCACATGGCCACCGCCATCGAGCCCCTGGCCGAAGCGATCGCGCGGATCGCGGCGACGCCGACCGGCGGGGTGCTGGGGTATCGGCGGGTTTAGGGGGGAGGGGGCGGCGCTTCCCTCTCTGTGTCATCCCGGAAGCGCGAAGCGCTATCCGGGACCCAGGGGGGGACAGAACGCCCTGCGCGCCGCCCCTGGGTCCCGGCTCTTCCCCCGGCTTTCGCCGGGGTGCGGCCGGGATGACACGGGAAAAGAAAAAGGCCGCGGCGCTTTCGCGTCGCGGCCTCTTCGTATCGGATGTCGAAGAGCCTTTAGGCCTTCGGCGCGGCCGGGGCGGCGGCGGCCGGAGCGGCCGGAGCAGCGCCAGCAGCAGCCGGGGCGGCGCCCTCGGCGGCCGGAGCCGCGCCTTCAGCGGCGGGCGCGGCGCCTTCGGCCGGAGCCGGGGCGGCGACCGGACGCGGCGGCGGGACCGGCAGCGTCGAACCCAGGCTGTGCATGTAGGCGATCATCGCGATGCGATCTTCGGACTTCTTCAGACCGACGAACGTCATGTTGGTGCCCGAGACGTACTTGCCCGGCGCCTTCAGGAATTCATACAGGTGGTCGTAGTCCCAGACCGGGGTCTTGGCCGCGAATTCCTTCATGCCGGTCGAGTAGTTGAAACCGGCGTGACCGGCCACCTTGCGGCCCACCACGTCCCACAGGCCAGGGCCCGTGCCGTTGGCGTTGCCCGCGTCGAACTTGTGGCAGGCGGCGCACTTGGCCGCGACGGCCTGGCCGGCGGCCACATTGGCCGGGGTCAGCACAGCGTTCCAGTCCGGCAGGACTTCAACCGCCGCCGCGCCGCCTTCGGCGCCTTCTTCCTGGACCGCGATCTCGTAGCCGGCCTTCTCGACTTCGGGCTTGGCGAAGACGATCGAGGACGCTTCCCGCAGACCGAAAATAACGAGGCCGGTCAGCAGCACGCCGCCAGCGATCTTGTTGAACGTCAGGTCGCTCATTTCAGCCTTGTCAGCCTCTTATCGGCCCGTCGAACGGCGGGCTTGAAACCCGCGCGCCGGAATCACAAGGACGAGTCTCCAGCGCGCGTCATGTTGCGCTCGCGTCTCTTACACGCTACCGCCCCTCGCGCAACAGGGCGGCGGAGATTTGAACCGATGAACCCCCTCATTCTGATCCCGGCTCGGATGGCCGCAACCCGGCTTCCGGGCAAGCCCCTGGCCGATATCGGCGGGGTTCCGATGATCGTGCGCGTCCTGCGCCAGGGCCTCGAAGCGGGTATCGGCCCCGTGGCCGTGGCCGCCGGCGACCCCGAAATCGTCGAGGCGGTTCAAAAGGCTGGCGGAACCGCCGTGCTGACCGACCCGGACCTGCCGTCCGGTTCAGACCGGATTCTGGCGGCGCTGGCGCAGCTCGATCCGGGGTTCGAGCACGACGTGGTGATCAACCTGCAGGGCGACATGCCTTTCGTCGACCCGGCCGTACTGTCCGACTGCGCGCGAATACTTAAGGAGTTCGGCGACGCCGACATCGCCACCGTCGTGGCCCCCGAGGCCTCGGCCGCCGACCGTTCGAACCCGGACGTGGTCAAGGCCGTGCTGGCCATGGAAGAGGACGGCCAAAGCGGCCGGGCCCTCTATTTCACCCGCTCCACCCTCTATGGCGACGCGCCCGTCTGGCGCCACATCGGCATCTACGGCTATCGCCGCGAGGCGCTGGAGGCCTTCAACGCCGCCGCGCCCTCGCCGCTGGAAAAGCGCGAAAAGCTGGAGCAGCTGCGCGCCATGGAGCTGGGCCTGACGATCCGCGCCGCCGTGGCCCAGACCGCCCCGATCTCCGTCGACAATCCCTCTGATCTCGAAGCGGCCCGCAAGCAGGCCGAGGAAACCCGATGAGCCTCCTCAAGAAGATCGCCTTCCAGGGCGAGCCCGGCGCCAACAGCCACGAGGCGTGCCGCACCTATTTCCCCGACTACGAGGCCTATCCCTGCAAGACCTTTGAAGAGGCCTTCGAGGCCATCAAGTCGGGCGTCGCCCAGCTGGGCATGATCCCGATTGAGAACTCGATCGCCGGCCGCGTCGCCGACGTCCACCACCTGTTGCCCGCCTCGGGCCTGAAGATCATCGGCGAGCGTTTCAAGCCGATCCGCTTCCAGCTGATGGCCAACAAGGGCGTCAAGCTGGAGGACATCAAGGTGGTCAGCTCGATGCCGATCGCGCTGAGCCAGTGCCGCAATAGCCTGAAGCGCCTGGGCGTGGAGACCGAGGCCGCCGGCGACACCGCCGGCGCGGCCAAGGCCCTGGCCCTCAAGCCCAACCCGACCCACGCCGCCGTCGCCCCCGCCCTGGCCGCCGAGATCTATGGCCTCGACATCCTGGCCCGCGACATCGAGGACGAGCGCCACAACACCACGCGCTTTTTGGTGATGACCGCCGACAAGGCCCCGGCCGCGCCGGATTTCACCCACCGCTGCGTGACCAGCTTCGTGTTCCGCGTCCGCAACCTGCCCGCCGCGCTCTACAAGGCGCTGGGGGGCTTTGCGACCAACGGCGTCAACATGACCAAGCTGGAAAGCTACATGGAGGGCGGCAACTTCACCGCCACCTTCTTCTACGCCGAGGTCGACGGTCGTCCCGAAGACCGCAACCTGGCCCTGGCGCTGGACGAGCTGAAGTTCTTCTCAGAGCGCTTCGAGATCCTGGGCGTGTACCCGGCCGACCCGTTCCGCGATCGGGGGGCGTAGCCTCACCGTGTCATCCCGGGCGGCGAAGCCGACCCGGGACCCAGGGGCGGCGCGCACGGCGTTTCGTCACCCCCTGGGTCCCGGATAACGCCTGCGGCGTTTCCGGGATGACACCTTGTTTTGTTCCTACCCCGGCAACCGGATCAGCGCCCGCAGGCCGCCCAGCGCCGAGCGGGACAGCACCAGATCTCCGCCCAGGCCCCGGGCCATGTCGCGGGCGATGGCGAGCCCGAGGCCCACGCCCTTCTCGTTCTGGTTCCGGCTTTCGTCGAGCCGCGAGAAGGGCTTGAAGGCTTCTTCGTACTTGTCTTCGGGAATGCCCGGGCCGTCGTCGTCGACCGCGACATCGACCCCGCCGGTCTGACGCGGGCTGACCGTGACGCGCACCCGGTCGGCGTGGGCCACGCCGTTGTCGATCAGATTGGCCAGGGCCCGGCGGAAGGTGAGGGGGCGCAGGCGGGTTTCCAGCCCTTGCGTGATCTCGGTCTCGATCGCCGCTCCGCCGCGCTCGGCGTCTGCCACCACGGCCTCGACCAGTTCGGAGAGGTCCACCACCTGGATCGCCTCGCCGCCCTCGCCGCGGGCGAAGGCCAGGTACTCGTCGATCATGTGCTCCATTTCGGCCAGATCGCCCTTCATGGCCTCCATGCGCTCGCAGGGCTCGGCCATGGCCATTTCCAGTTTCAGCCGGGTCAGCGGCGTGCGCAGGTCGTGGCTGACGCTGGCCAGGAGGGCGGTGCGCTGCTCGATATGGCGCTGGATGCGCAGCTTCATGGCGATGAAGGCCAGGGCCGCCTGACGCACCTCGCGCGCGCCGTGCGGCTTGAAGTCCGGGTCCTCGCCCCGACCGAAGGCGTCGGCGGCTTCGGCCAGACGCTCGATGGCCCGCACCTGGTTGCGGATGAACAGGATGGCCACCGCCGTCAGCAGCAGGGTCGCCACCACCATCCACAGGATGAAGATATGGCCCTGGGTGGCGTAGGCGCGGTCGCGCAGGGCGTAGATCTGCAGCACCCCGCCGTCGACCTGCACGCGGATGTCGATATAGGCGCGGTAGCGGGTCGTATCGAACCAGAACGGGTTGTCCAGTCGGTCCTCCAGCGCCTTGTCCAGCGAGCGGTCGAGGGCCGCGAACAGCGAGGGGCGATGGCTGGTCGGCAGTTTGCGACCCTTCTGGAAGGCGATCGACAGTGACAACGCGCCTTCGGCCCGCTCGGCCAGTTTCTCGACGGCGGCGGGGCTGGGATCGTCCTCATAGGACTGCACCGCCCAGGCGATGTCGCCGGCCAGGCCTTCGGAGAGTTTGGCCGTCACGCTCTGCCAGTGGGCGTCGAAGAACGCCCAGGTCACGGCGATCTGCATGATCGCCACCGGCAGGATGATGATCAGCAGGCTGCGCCCGAACAGCGTGGTCGGCAGCAGACGCTTCAGCGCCGGCGGGATGTCGAGGCGGGTGAGGGGCACCTAAATCCTCCCCCCAGCGGGGGAGGTGGCGCGAAGCGCCGGAGGGGGAAGAGGATAACCCCGCCGCCGGCCGACTTCCCCCTCCGTCCGCTGCGCGGACACCTCCCCCGCGAGGGGGAGGATTTGGACGGCGCCCCCCATCAATCCGGCGCCAACCGGTACCCCACGCCCCGCACCGTCTGCAGGTAGCGCGGGTTCTTCGGGTCGGGCTCGATCTTGCGGCGCAGGCGGGTGACCTGGACGTCGACGGCGCGGCCGGTGGCGTCGGCGGTGTCGCGGGCCAGCTCCAGGCGGTCGACCGGTTCGTGCAGCGAGCGGGCCAGGCGCCGCAGCAGGGTCACTTCGGCCTCGGTGATCCGCACGGCCTCGCCGTCGCAGGTCAACTCGCCCCGGTCGGCGTCGAAGGTGCAGCGGCCAAGGCTCAGCGCCTTGGGGCCCACGGGCCGCGCGGCCGAGCGGCGCAGGATGGCCTCGATGCGCAGCAGCAGTTCCCGCGGCTCGAACGGCTTGCCCAGATAGTCGTCGACGCCGGCCGACAGGCCCTCGATCCGGTCGGCGGTCTGGTCCTTGGCGGTCAGCATCAGGATCGGCGTGCGACCGGCCTCGCCGCCCTTGGCGCGCAGGCGCTTGGTGAAGGTCATGCCGTCCTCGCCCGGCATCATCACGTCCAGCACCATCAGGTCGAAATCGAGCGCCTCGAACAGCTTGTCGGCCGCCCCGGCGCTGGCGGCGGCGGTGACGCGAAAGCCCGCGCGGCTCAGGAATTCCTTGATCAGCTTGCGCAGCCGGTCGTCGTCGTCGACCACCAGCAGGTGGCGTTCGCGGCGCTCGTCAGGGGTCATGTGGGCATCCGTCGTCCTGGGCCGACACCTTGCCGCGATCCGGCCAGCGCCGCCAGGATGCGTCGCGTGCCGGCCACCCCGTCCAGCCCGCCGGTGCGGTAGGCCCGGGCCAGCAGCGCCCGCAGGCGCTCGGCCGTGCGCTGCTCGAAGGCCACGCCCTCGGCGGTCAGGGTCGCGGGGCGGCGGCGTCCGTCCAGATCGCCGGAGACGCGCTCCACCAGGCCCGCCTTTTCGAGATCGGACAGGGTGCGGCTGGCGGCCTGTTTCGACAGGCTGGTCAGCTTGGAGAGGTCCTGCACCCCGATCCCCGGACGGCGGCGCAGCAGGAAGGCCGCGCGCCAGTGCGAGCGCCCTAGACCCAGGGCTTCGGTCTCCAGCACCGCGTCCACGGCGGCCCAAAGCGAGGCCTCGGCCAACAGGATCAGTTCCAGCCCGCCGTCCAGTTCCTCCTCGCGGAGGATCAGACGGGGATCGTCCGAGCCGGGCTGTAGCGGGGCTATCATCGTGCGGAGTCCATTTTATTTGACGCATCCCCCCACGGGGCGTCTAAGAACCGCGTTCCCAATAAGGAGGTCTTGGGCCGATGTCTCTGGTTCCCTTCGACGATCGCGACGGTTGGATCTGGCTTGACGGGCAATTTGTGCCCTGGCGCGAGGCGAAGGTGCATGTTTTGACCCATGGCCTGCACTATGCGTCGTCGGTGTTCGAAGGCGAGCGCATGTACGGCGGCGAAATCTTCAAACTGACCGAGCATACCGAGCGCCTGTTCAAGTCGGCCGAGATCCTCGATTTTGAGATCCCCTACACGGTGGCCGAGATCGACGAGGCCTGCAAGGCGACGGCGGCGAAGAACGGCCTGAAGGACTGCTATGTGCGTCCGATCGCCTGGCGCGGCAGCGAAATGATCGGTGTTTCGGCGCAGCAGACCAAGATCCACGTGGCGATCGCCGTCTGGGAGTGGCCCAGCTACTTCGATCCGGCGACCAAGGCCAAGGGCATCCGCCTGACCTGGGCCAAGTACCAGCGCCCGGATCCCAAGACCGCCCCGATCGCCGCCAAGGCCGCCGGCCTCTACATGATCTGCACCATCTCCAAGCACGCCGCCGAGAAGGACGGCTACGCCGACGCGATGATGCTGGACTATCGCGGCTATGTGGCCGAGGCGACCGGCGCCAACGTCTTCTTCGTTAAGGACGGCGTGCTGCACACGCCCAAGCCGGACTGCTTCCTGGACGGCATCACCCGCCGCACGGTGATCGACATCGCCAAGAGCAAGGGGATCGAGGTGGTCGAGCGTCACATCCAGAAGGAAGAGCTCTCGACCTTCACCGAGTGCTTCATCGTCGGCACCGCCGCCGAGGTCACCCCGGTCTCGGAAGTGGGCGAGTTCAAGTTCACGCCCGCCAAGCTGTCGCTCGATCTGATGGACACCTACGCCGCCCTGGTGCGCGGCGAGGCGATGGCGACGGCCTAGAGCCATCCCGCGGGCCTGAACCGAAGACGCCGCCCGGGACCTCTCGGGCGGCTTTTTCGTGGCGGCCTCCCCCATACCGGGGAGGGATAGATTGAAACATGCGCGAAGGCCGGATATTGCGACGCACTCGCATTATCAGGATCGTTTCATGTCGCCTCGTCTCGCCCTTCTGCTGTCGTCCGCCCTGCTGGGAGGCGTTCTGGCCAGCCCCGCGTTCGCGCGCCAGGCCGACACGACCCGCGTCGATGAGGTGGTCATCACCGGCTCGCAGGTGCGTCTGCCGCCCGCCTACGCCGGCGATCAGGTCGCCAAGGGCGCGCGCGTCGGCCTCTTGGGCGCGCTGGACACGATGGACACCCCGTTCGCCGTCACCAGCTACACCGAAGCCCTGATCCGCAACCAGCAGGCCCGCAGCGTGGCCGACGTGCTGCAGAACGACCCGACCGTCCGGGTGACCAAGGGCTTTGGCAACTTCCAGGAGCTGTACGTCGTTCGCGGCTTCCCGGTCTATTCCGACGACATGACCTATAACGGTCTCTACGGCGTTCTGCCGCGCCAGTTCGTGGCGGCCGAGCTGATCGAGCGGGTCGACGTCTTCCGCGGCGCCAACGCCTTCCTGAACGGCGCGGCCCCCGGCGGCAGCGGCGTCGGCGGCGCCTTCAACCTCATGCCCAAGCGCGCGTCCAGCACCCCGCTGACCCGCTTCACGGCCGGCTGGGACGGCGGCGAGCAGGTCTATGGCTCGGCCGACGTCTCGCGCCGCTTTGGCCAGAACGACGCCTATGGCGCGCGGGTGAATCTGGGCCTGCGCGGCGGCGAGACGGCCGTCGACGGCGAAAAGCGCGACCTGACGGTGCTGGGCCTGGGCCTGGATCGTCGCGGCGACCGCGCCCGCTTCTCGGCGGACCTGGGCTGGCAGGATCACCGCATCGAGGGGGCGCGTCCGACCGTGACCCCGGCCGGCGCCATCCCCAAGGCCCCGGCGGCCGACAAGAACTTCGCCCAGCCCTGGACCCACACCGACGAGCGCCAGCTGTTCGGCGCGGCGCGCGGCGAGTTCGACCTGACCGACACGGTCAGCGCCTGGGCCGCCCTGGGCGGTCGCCAGGGCAAGGAAGACAACGTTCTGGCCAACCCGACGGCTCTGGCTGACGGGACGCTGAGCGCCTACCGCTTCGACAACGTCCGCAAGGACTCGATCCTGTCGGCGGACGCCGGCCTGCGCGCCAAGTTCGCCACGGGCGCGGTCGGTCACGCCATCGTCGCCTCGGTCGCCCAGGTGAACCTGAAGTCCAAGAACGCCTACGCCTTCTCGAACTTCGCCGGCTTCGCCAGCAACCTCTACAACCCGGTGGCCGTCGCCGCGCCGAACCCGAACTTCTTCGTGGGCGGCTCCAAGAGCGATCCGAACGTCACCGAGCGCGTCAAGAACCGCAGCGTCGCGGTGGCCGACACCCTGTCGTTCCTGAATGAGCGCCTGCTGGTCACGGTGGGCGTCCGCTATCAGGACATCCAGACCCGCTCGTACGACTACAACACCGGCGCCCGCAACGGCGCCTATGACGGCGACGCCACCACCCCGGCTCTGGCGGCGGTGTTCAAGCCCAGCGACAAGGTCTCGCTGTACGCCAACTACGCCGAGGCCCTGGTCCCCGGGAAGATCGCCCCGGCCCAGGTCAGCGGCGTGGCCGTGGCCAATGTCGGCGAGATCCTGTCGCCGTTCCGCGGCGAGCAGACCGAGATCGGCGCCAAGTACGACGCCGGCGCGTTCGGCGGTTCGATCAGCCTGTTCCGCACCACCCAGCCGGCCGAGTACTTCGAAGCCTCCAGCCGTCGCTACACCGCCGGCGGCGAGCAGGAGAACCAGGGCGTGGAACTGACCGTCTTCGGCCAGCCCGCCCCGGGCCTGCGCCTCTTGGGCGGCGCCACCTGGCTGGACGCCAAGGTCAACCGCGCTCTGTCGGCCACGCTGCAGGGCAAGACCCCGATCGGCGTGCCGGAGTTCCAGGCCAATCTGAACCTGGAATGGGATATCGCCACGCTCGAGGGCCTGACCCTGGAAGGCCGCGCGGTCCACACCGGTTCGCAGCAGGCCAACACCGCCAACACCGTGTCGCTGGACGCCTGGACGCGCTTTGACCTGGGCGCACGCTACGCCTTCGAGGCCGGCGGCAAGGCGGTCACCCTGCGGGCCCGCGTCGAGAACCTGGCCGACCGGAACCAGTGGGTGGCCGTCGGCGGCTATCCGGGCGCCAACTACCTGACGCTGGGCGCGCCGCGCACCCTGCGTCTCTCGATCAGCACCGACTTCTAGCGCTGATGAAGGCCCGGACGCTCCGCGCCTGGTCGTGGGTTCACAAGTGGTCGAGCCTGGTCTCGACCGCTTTCCTGCTGATGCTCTGCGTCACGGGGCTGCCGCTCGTGTTCAGCCACGAGATCGAGCATGTCCTGTTGGAAGAGGCCTGGACGCCCGCGCGTCCGGACGGCCCCAAGCTGACCCTCGACCAGGTGCTGGAGACCGCGCTCGCCCGCAAGCCGGGCGAGGTTCCGGCCTATATGAGCTTTGACGAGGACCGGCCGGTGGTGAACGTCACCAGCGTCCAGCCGGGCGGCAAGGCGGGGGTCTACAGCTTCCAGCCCATCGACCAGACCAGCGGCGATCCCGCCCCGCCGGTCGCCGGGCATCCGGTCATGGACTTCCTGCTCCAGCTGCACACCGACATGTTCCTGGGCCTGGCGGGCATGCTGTTCCTGGGCGCCATGGGTCTGCTGCTGATCGTGGCCCTCGTTTCGGGCGTGGTGCTCTACGCGCCCTTCATGCGCCGGCTGCCCTTCGGCACGGTGCGGGCCAGCAAGCGGGCGCGCACCCGCTGGCTGGACTATCACAACCTCTTGGGCGCGGTGACGGCGGCCTGGGTGCTGGTGGTCGGCGCCACCGGCGTCGTTAACGCCCTGGCCACGCCGATCGTCGGCTACTGGAAGAACACGGCGCTCAAGGAACTGACGCAGGCCTATGACAGCCCCGTCGCGCCGGGCCAGCGCAGCTCGCTGCAGGCCGCCGTCGACAAGGCCCAGAAGGCGCTGCCCGACAAGGACCTGCAGTTCGTCGCCTTCCCGGGCTCGGACTATTCGACCGACCACCACTATGCGGTGTTCTTCCACGGCAAGACGCCGCTGACCACGCACCTGACCACGCCCGCCCTGATCGACGCGCGCACCGGCGAGCTGGCCGCGATCGCGCCGACGCCCTGGTACGTCAAGACCCTGACCCTGTCGCAGCCGCTGCACTTTGGCGACTATGGCGGCATGGGCCTGAAGATCCTGTGGGCGCTGCTTGATATCGCCACGATCGTGATCCTGGCCTCGGGCCTCTATCTGTGGCTGGCCAAGCGGAAGGCGGCGCGATGAAGACCGGTCACCATCTTTCCCTGTGGCAGGTGTTCGGCGCGCCGGCCCTGATCGCCGCCTTCAGCCTGTTTGGCCTGATCGCCGCCCTGCTGGGCGATGGCCTCTGGGACCTTGTGGGCGCGCTGACGCTGGGCGTGTCGGTGATCGCAACCGCCTGGGCGCTGGTCGCGCGGCGGCGTTAGGGTCCCTTACCTCTAGCGCAAAGATAAAATCCCTCGTCATCCGGGAAGCCTCGTAGAGGCTGTCCGGGACCCAGGGGCCGGCGCAGTGCGGCTGCCCCTGGGTCCCGGCTCTACGGCCCGCTACGCGGTCCTCCGGCCGGGATGACAAGAGAAAATGATGTTGGTGGATTGAGGATAGGGCGCCCTACCGCCCCTCCAGGTCCCGCCCGCCGCACGCCGTGGGCTGGCGCACGGGATTGCAGACCGCGACCTTGTCGCTGGGCAGGCGCACCGTATAGCCGCCCGCAAAGCGCGGATCGGCCCAGATGTAGTCGGTCGAGACGTACTGCGCGCCGCTGGCCAGGGCGGCGTCGCGTTGGGTGGGGTCGTTGCGCCGGGCCTGCAGGGTTTCAGCGTCGGCGCGGGTGCGGACGATGAAGCCGGCCTTCACCGCCGCAGCGATGCGGTCCTTCTGGGCCACGGGATCGTTCAGGGTCAGATAGGCGGCGGCGGGGGAGGCCTCGTCGGTGTTGACGAACATGGCCCGGCCTTCCAGCGAGGCGCGCTGGCCGCGATAGAGCGCCACCTTGGCCGGGCTTTCATCGAGGGCGAAGAACACCTTGCCGCGCGCCGCGCCGAGCTTGGGCCAGCCGCCCCCCATCTTGGCGCCGGCCAGCACGCCGTCACGCAGGGTCTTGGCCTTGCCCTGCACCTGGTCGGGCGTGATCAGGCGATCCTCGCCGAACACCGAGCGGATCTCGGCGTCCAGGGCGTCGAACAGGGCCTCAGTGAAGGCCAGGGGCGTCACGCCGCCCGGCAGGCTGGCCGCGCCTTCCTTGGCGTTCAGCATGATCAGGATCGGCACGTGG
Source organism: Caulobacter sp. SL161 (assembly GCF_026672375.1). Taxonomy (GTDB): domain Bacteria; phylum Pseudomonadota; class Alphaproteobacteria; order Caulobacterales; family Caulobacteraceae; genus Caulobacter. The sequence goes on along the minus strand of NZ_JAPPRA010000001.1, from coordinate 3,599,300 downwards.
TCGCGGTGCGTGTCGGACCAGGCGCGCACTTCCTTCAGGCACGCCACGAAGGTCAGGCACGAAGACCGGAAGTCGACATCGGGGATGTGCAGGGTCTTGAAGCCCGGCTTCTCCAGGGCGGCGGCGACGTCGGGCGGGAAGGACACGCCCTTGCCCAGCGCCGTCAGCGGCTTGGCGAAGAGACCGCCTTGCGGATCGGCGACGACATCGATCTCCAGTTGCCGCGCGCCGGCCTCCAGCTGCTCGGTCAGGGGGCGGTGGCTGTAGTCGATCCCCAGCACCGCCTGCCCGCGCGCGGCGACCATGGCCGCCATTTCTTCGGGCGGGATGGCCAGCTTGTAGGAGTTGTGGGTGCCGACGGTCAGCAGGTCGGTCATCGGCAGGGCGTCGATCCGCTGGCGCACGCAGGTGGGGCTTTCGTCCGAGACCGGGCAGGGCGCGGCGGCGACGGCGAGGGCGGCGAGCAGAGTCAACATCAAGAGTCTCCGAGATAACGCCTAGCCCCTAGCCAAGGCCCATGACGGTTTCACGTCGCGTTGTGGATGACTGTTAGCGTTGTCATCAATCCTTGATCTAGCTGATACGTCGCGGTCATCGACGCTCCCTATTGCCGCGCCAAACGTCGGCGCTCCTCCCCGGATCCTCCGCCGACATCAGTACATGTCAGTACATGGGGGTAATCCAATGTCTCGCAGCAAGATCGCGCTCCTCGTCGGCGCGGCCCAACTCGTCATGGCCGCTCTGGCGCCGGTCGCCCAGGCCCACGCCGCAGACCAGGCGCAGGCCGCCGCCGCCGACAACGCCGAAGTCGACGCCGTCGTGGTCACCGGTTTCCGCAAGTCGCTGGGCGTGGCCCGCGAGGCCAAGAAGGCCAGCGCCATCGTCACCGACGTGATCGTCGCCGAGGACATGGCCAAGTTCCCCGACCTGAACCTGGCCGAGTCGCTGCAGCGTCTGCCGGGCGTGGCCATCAACCGCGAAGGCGGCGAAGGCCGTCGCGTCTCGCTGCGCGGCCTTGGCCCCGACTTCACCCGCGTCCAGCTGAACGGCATGGAAGTGCTGGGCAATGTCGACTCGCCGATGGACAGCCGCGGCCAGACCTCGCGCGACCGCGCGTTCGACTTCAACATCTTCGCCTCGGAACTGTTCTCGAAGGTCGACGTGCGCAAGTCGTTCTCGGCCGAGCAGGACGAAGGCGGTATGGCCGGCACCGTCGGCCTCTACACCGCCAAGCCGTTCGACTACGCCGGGACCAAGGGCGCCCTGTCGCTGCAGGCCGGCACCAACAGCGCCACCAAGGACACCCAGCCGCGCGGCGCGGCGATGATCGCCAAGAACTGGGACGACAAGTTCGGCCTCCTGGCCTCGGTCGCCTACTCCAAGCGCAAGACCGAAGAGCAGGGCTACAACACCTACGGCGCCGGCACCCAGCGCGCCCAGGCCGCCAACGTCGTGAAGCTGAGCGCCGCCGATGCGGCCAAGGCGACCAACGGCGAACTGATCTTCGCCCGCGGCAACCGCCTGTCGGTCTGGGGTTCGGACCAGGAGCGTCTGGGCGTCACCGCCGCCGCCCAGTGGCGCCCGGTCGAGACCGTCACCCTGACGCTGGACGCCCTGCACGGCAAGTTCACCAATGACCGCACCGAGATCCACCTGGCCACCCGCGCCTCGGTCGGCTCGACGGTTCTGGGCGGCTCGACGCCGCACTCGGGCAATCTGGTCAGCGCCCCGCCGGTGCTGAATTCGATCCAGTACGACAAGCACAACACGGTCGTTTACGCCGACGTCGACAACACCGTCTTCGCCACTGAAACCCGTCGCCAGTCGGCCAAGAACACCTTCGACCAACTGGTGCTGACCGGCGAATGGAACGTGTCGGACAAGCTGCGCGTCGACGGCCACATCGGCCAGGAGACCTCGGACTACGACATCCCGATCTCGGACAAGTTCTACACCGAAGCGTTCGGCGGCCTGATCACCGACTATCGCGGCGACAGCGGCAAGAACACCTACAAGTGGAACACCACCGACGCGAACAACTACCGCGCCCACGAGATCGACTTCTCGGCCACCTATCAGACCACCGAGCTGAAGAACGCCGAATTCAACGCCGCCTATGACTTCAACGACGGCCTGACCCTGAAGGGCGGCCTGTCGTATCGCGGCTTCAAGAACGAAGGCTATTCGCAGACCAATGACGACGTGAACCGGACGGCCTGGGAAAAGGGCACGCTGGACAACCGTCTGGACGGCGTGACCAAGGTCTTCACCCAGCACGACGACCAGTCGTGGATCATCGTCGACTGGGACAAGGCCCTGGCCAAGTACGGCGTCACCCGCACGCTCGGCGCCCCGCGCTCGATCTATGCGGTCGAGGAAGACACCACGGCCGGCTATCTGCAGCTGGACTGGAAGACGCAGCTGATGGGCCTGCCGGTGCGCGGCAATACCGGCCTGCGCGCCTATGACACCGAGCTGACCTCGTCGGGCGTTCTGGCGGTTCGCGGCGTCAACACCCCGACGGTGGCCAAGAAAACCTATTCGGGCGTACTGCCGTCGCTGAACGCGGTGGTCGAGGTCTCCGACCGCTTCCAGATCCGCGTGGCTGCGGCCCAGAACATCAACCGCCCGGCCCTGGGCGCCTACGCCATGAACGGTTCGGTCAGCGTGGACGGCACGACCGTCACCGTCTCGACCGGCAACCCGAACCTCGAGCCCTACACCTCGGACGAGTTCGACCTGGCGGCTGAATGGTACTTCGGCGGCGTCGGCATGCTGACGGCGGGCCTGTTCCACAAGAACATCGACGGCCTGATCGCCAGCCAGACGACGACCAATGTCAGCTACGCCAGCACGGGCCTGGCCGAAGGGATCTATCCGGGCGTCACGGCCACGACCAATGTCGCCTCCTACACCCGCCAGGTGAACTTGCGGAACGCCAAGCTGACGGGCGTCGAGCTGTCAGCCCAGAGCGACTTCTTCTTCCTGCCGGGCGCGCTGAAGAACATGGGCGCGGTGGCCAACCTGACCCTGATCGACAGCAAGACGATCAACCTGGTCAACGGCAAGAACCAGGAGACCGACATCTTCGGCCTCTCGGACATCAACGCCAACGCCACGCTGTACTACGAGACCGCCAAGTACGGCGGCCGCATCTCGGCCAACTATCGTTCGGACTATTTGATCGACAGCGGCGCGTTCAACGCCACGACCTATGTTGATGCGTCGGCCTTCTACCAGCTGACCCCGCGCGTCCGCCTGTCGCTGGACGCCATCAACCTGACCGATGAGCGCGAAGAGCAGGTCAACAGCTTCAACAACGGCTTTGGCGAGACCGGCGCCAAGCGCCTCTGGAACTTCACCACCAGCGGCCGCACGGTGTTTGTGGGGGCGAACATCCAGTTCTAAGGACTGGGTTGAGCCTAGAGACGAAGACGCCGCCCGGGAGCGATCCTGGGCGGCGTTTTCTGTTGGAACGACGCCGGCCGCAGACCCGGCGCGCCTTGCCGAAGAGCGGAATTGGTCGGAGGCGGGTTAAGGGGGAATTCGCCCCAAATCCTCCCCCTAGCGGGGGAGGTGTCGGCGAAGCCGACGGAGGGGGAAGAAGCCGGCGCGCCAGCACTTCCCCCTCCGGCCTTCGGCCTCCTCCCCCTCTGGGGGAAGGATTTTCCGAGCGTCCGCAACGGGTCGAAAGGCCGCCTTAGACGGAGTCGGGGCGGCGTTTTTCGTGTGGCGTCAGCGCCGTAAGCACCAGCTTACGCCCGGGCGCGTAAGCCGTGCGCCAATGGCCGCCGGTCGCCGGACCGCGCAGGGCTTGTCTCCTCTGAAGCCGGGAGAAGCCCCCATGACCGACTCCGCCGCCCCTCTGGAAACCGCGCGCCCGCCGCGTCGCTGGGACCCCGTCGTCAAACTGACCCACTGGACGATCGTCGGCGCGATCCTCGCCAATGGGCTGATCACCGAGGAGGGCTCGAACCCTCACGTCTGGGTCGGCTACGCCCTGGCGGCCACCCTGGCGCTGCGGCTGATCTGGGGTGTCATCGGCCCGGCCGAGGCGCGCTTCGCCGCTTTCCCGCCCAGTCCCGCCCGCGCCCTGGCCCACCTCCGCAAGATCGCCCAGGGGCGGCGGACCGAGCACGCCTCGCACAATCCGCTGGGCGCGCTGATGGTCTACGCCATCTGGAGCATGCTGGCGGTCATCATCGTCACCGGCGTGCTGATGGCCAACGCGCCGGCCGAGGCCAAGTCGCCCGTCGCCGCCCCGCCCGCCGCCGTCCAAAATGAAGCGCGCGAACACGAAAAGATCGGCGAGGAGGCCGAAGAGCATGACGGCGCCGAAGGCGGCGAGGGCCATGGCGAGGAAGGGCCGCTGGCCGAAGTCCACGAGACGGCGGTCAATCTGCTCTATGTGCTGATCGTGCTGCACTTCGCCGGCGTGGTTTTTGAGACCCGGCGGAGCGGCCGGCGGATTGTCTTGGCGATGCTTCCTGGGCGGCGCTAAAGCTTTGGAATGATCGGTCGCCGACGCGCTCTGGAACACAGGATCACGATGATCGCGGTCGTCGTGATCCTGCAACTGGCCGCGACGCTGTTTTTCCTGGTCGACGTCACCGGCGACCTGCGCGCCGACGGATCGGGCGTCCATATCGCGGCCGAGGCCGGGGCGGCGGTCGCCCTGCTGGTCGGAGTGCTGTTCGGCGCGGCCCAGGTGCGCTGGCTGGTGCTGCGCGCCCGCCAGGACGAGGCGGCGGTGGCGGCGGCCAAGGGCGCGCTGGCCGATCTGGCCCGTCTGCGCTTTTCCGACTGGAAGCTGACGGCGGCCGAGGCCGACGTGGCGCTCTTTGCGCTGAAGGGCTGCGACGTCGCCGAGATCGCCGCCCTGCGCGGCGCGGCCGCCGGCACGGTCCGCGCCCAGCTGGCCCGCGTCTACGCCAAGGCCGGCGTGAACTCCCAGTCGGCCTTGATGGCGCTGTTCCTCGAGGAACTGGTCGAGGCGGGCGAGGGCTAGGAAGAAGGCAGCAGGCGATCCAGCCGCGCTCGGTCGGCGGGTGAGAGGTCCATGCCCAGGGCCTTGATCCAGAGGTCTCGCGCCGTGTCGCTTCGCCCACGACCAGCCTCGGCCTCTCCCCAGACAAGATGCAGCCGGCCCCACTGCGGCGCCCGCTCGGCGGCGGCCTTGAAGGCGCGGACGGCGGCGCTGCGATCGTTCCGGCGCAGCGCGAGCAGACCCTGTTCGTAGCGCACCTCGGCCAGGCGCGGGGCGCGCTCCTGCGCCACCGTCAACGCCGCCTCAGCGCCCGCCAGATCCCCCCGCGCCAGACGCGAGCGGCCGTCGGCGAGATGCGCCCAGGGCAGGCTGGGCGCGAGCGCCTTGGCGCGGGCGAACCAGCGGTCGGCGTCGGCCCAGTCCTTCAGCGCCGAGGCCGCCTCGCCCCGGGCGATGACGGCCTGGTAGGCGTCCAGCGGGGTGGACGCCAGGACGTCGCGGGCCTCAGCCGGCCGGCCGGCGGCGATCAGGGCGCGGGCCTTGAGGGGCAGGCCCTCGCTGTTGCGGATGGCCGAATCCAGAGCGCGATACTCTGATATGTCCTGACGAAGCGGACCATCTGGGCGAATAGGGGTGCGGCTACGCTGCTCGATGGCGGATTCCATGACGCCGACCGACGCCAGGGCGGCGGGGCCATCGTCCCGCGCCAGCGCGATCTCAGCTTGGAGATGCGCGATCTGGCGTGGCGCGATCCTGTTCTGGTCGATCCCGTCCTGGATCAGTTGCCGTGTGAGGGATGCGTCATGGGCGCGCGCGCTAATCTGGCCGTCCGAAAGCAGTCGGGTGGGCGCATTACGTTCCTGGCCATTGAGGGTGATTGGGCGATAGTCGCCGGTCAGTAGATTGACCTTGCTCTCGGCCTCGCTGCGCATGCGCCCGATCGACGAGTGATATCGCTTGTTCTGAGCGTCGTCCCTCAGAGCCAGCAGCCGGCGCGCGCTCGCCAGAGAGGCTTCGTCGTGGCCCAGGACGGCTTCGGCGCGAAACAGGTTCAATTCCGCCGTCATAACGTTCGGATCCAGCGCCAATGAGCGTAGCGCCAGCCGCCGCGTCTGCTGCGGATTGGCGTCGACATTTGACCAGAGGCTGTAGTTGTTGGCTTGTTCCAGGTCGCTGGTTTCGGGGCGTTCGACCAAGCCCTTGACGCTGGCGAGCGCCTCCTCGTAACGCCCCTTGTTCTTGAGGTATTGCACCCAATTGGTGGGCTCGGCGCGGGAGAAGGCGGTTTCGGCCAGCTTGACGAACAGGCTGTCCAACTGGTCGGCCGGGCCCGTCACGGTCGAAACGCCATGCCTGGACGAGCGCAGGACCAGCGTCACCTTGCCATCGGCGCCATCGACCACCTGGCCATTGACCAGGGTCTGGTTGCCCAGCCAGCGGCCGAGCAGCCGACTGAGTTCCTCGACGGACAGGCCGGTCTGGGCGATCTGGACCGAGATGGCGTCGCTGTTGTCGAGAATTCGGTTGCTGGCGAGGAACGAGGTCCGGTTGGTGACCTCGCGGATGGCGCTCATTTCGGAGACCAGCCGCAGCGCCGCCGCCTCGCCGGTGAGGCCGCGCGCGGCATAGGCCTCAGGCACGCTGAACGGCTGCACGATGATGCTGCGGTCCTGGCTGGCGCGCCACAGCGCCACGCCCGCGCCGAGCACGGCCACAACCCCGACCAGCATCAGCAGGCCCTGGCTCCAGACCAGCATCCGCTCGCGGCGGATCTGCAGCTCCAACAGTCGGCCCTGACGGATCAGCAGCGTCCGCGCCGGACTGTCCGGCGCCGGGTCGTGGCGCTCCTCGTCCATGGCGATCTCGACCGCGTCAGTCGTGCCTGGAACCTTGTCGCTTTGCTGCGTCTCGCCCGCGTCGCCCTTGGCCATCGCGTTCCCCCGAAATGCCCCGGGCGCGAAGCTAAACAGTGTTATGCGAAAGCAAAAGGGCCGCCCGGCGGATCGCCGGACGGCCCTCTTCGGTTCAATGACAGCGAGGCGTTACGCCGCTTCCGCCGCCTCCGCCGCCGGCAGGCGGATCAGGAAGTCGAAGGCGCTGAGCGAGGCCTTGGCCCCTTCGCCCATGGCGATGATGATCTGCTTGTAGGGCGTCGTCGTCGCGTCGCCGGCGGCGAAGACGCCGGGGATCGAGGTTTCGCCGCGATAGTCGACCTCGATCTCGCCGCGATTGCTCAGGGCCACGCCCGAGTCCTTCAGCCACTCGGTGTTGGGCACGAGGCCGATCTGCACGAACACGCCTTCCAGGTCGACGCGGTGGGCCGTGTCGCTGTTGCGGTCCTTGTAGGTCAGGCCGTTCACCTTGGACCCGTCGCCGTGGATCTCGGTGGTCATGGCCGAGGTGACGATCTTGACGTTGGGCAGGCTGGCCAACTTGCGCTGGAGCACGGCGTCGGCGCGCAGCTGGCTGTCGAACTCGATCAGGGTCACGTGGGCGACGACGCCCGCCAGATCGATGGCCGCCTCGACGCCGCTGTTGCCGCCGCCGATCACCGCCACGCGCTTGCCCTTGAACAGCGGGCCGTCGCAGTGCGGGCAGTAGGCCACGCCCTTGTTCTTGTACTCGGCCTCGCCGGGCACATTGACGTTCCGCCAGCGCGCGCCGGTCGACAGGATCAGCGTGCGCGCCTTCAGGCTGGCGCCGTTCTCCAGCTTGATCTCGTGCAGGCCGCCCGGCGTCTTGGCCGGGACCAGGCCCACCGCCTTCTGCAGGTTCATCACGTCTACCTCATAGTCCTTGACGTGCTGTTCCAGGGCGGTGGCGAGCTTGGGGCCTTCAGTGTGGGGCACAGAGATGAAGTTCTCGATGTCCATGGTGTCCAGCACCTGGCCGCCGAAGCGCTCGGCCGCGACGCCGGTGCGGATCCCCTTGCGGGCGGCGTAGATCGCCGCGGCCGCGCCGGCCGGACCGCCGCCGACGACCAGAACCTCGAAGGCGTCCTTGGCCTTGATCTTTTCGGCCATGCGGTCGGCCGCGCCGGTGTCCAGCTTGGCCAGGATCTGTTCGATCTCCATGCGGCCCTGGCCGAAGGCCTGGCCGTTCAGCAGGATGGTCGGCACGGCCATCACCTGGCGCGCCTCGACCTCGGCCTTGAACAGGGCGCCGTCGATGGCGACGTGGCGGATGCGCGGGTTCAGCGCGCTCATGGTGTTCAGCGCCTGCACCACGTCGGGGCAGTTCTGGCACGACTGGGAGAAATAGGTCTCGAACTGATAGTCGCCGTCCAGCGCCTTGATGCGCTCGATCACCTCGGCGTCGATGCGGGGCGGGTGGCCGCCCACGTGCAGCAGGGCCAGCACCAGCGAGGTGAACTCGTGGCCCAGCGGCAGGCCGGCGAAGCGGACTTCGGCGTCATTGGCCGCGCGTTCGATCGCGAACGAGGGCTTGCGGGCGTCGTCGCCGTCGAAGCGGACGCTGACCTTGTCGGAGGTCGAGGCGACGTCGTCCAGCAGGGCGCGCATGTCGACCGAGCCCTTGGAGTCGTCCAGCGAGGCGACCAGCGTGATCGGCTGGCGCAGGTTCTGCAGATAGGTGGTCAGTTGGGCTTTCAGACCGGCGTCCAGCATGGCGGGCTCCCAAAAAGGCGAGGGGAGTGGAAGGGGGCGTTCGATTGTCGGGGGAGGGATCGAACGCAGCGAACGATCGAGAGGGGAACCGCCGGCCGATCCGGATGACCGGCCGACGGTTCGGGTCTTGAAGTCTTAGATCTTGCCGACCAGGTCGAGCGACGGGGCCAGGGTCTTTTCCCCCTCTTCCCACTTGGCCGGGCAGACTTCGCCCGGGTGGGCGGCGACGTACTGGGCGGCCTTGATCTTGCGCAGCAGCTCGATGGCGTTGCGGCCGATGCCTTCGGCGGTGACTTCCATGAACTGGATCACGCCTTGCGGGTCGACCAGGAAGGTGCCGCGGTCGGCCAGGCCGACGCCCGGACGCATGATCTCGAAGTTGTTGGTCACTTGGCCCGACGGGTCGCCGATCATCGTGTACTTGATCTTGCCGATCGCCGGCGAGCTGTCGTGCCAGGCCTTGTGCGAGAAGTGGGTGTCGGTCGACACCGCGTAGATCTCGACGCCCAGGCGCGTGAACACGTCGTAGTTATCGGCGAGATCTTCCAGTTCGGTCGGGCAGACGAAGGTGAAGTCAGCGGGGTAGAAGAAGAAGACCGACCACTTGCCCTTCACGTCCGCTTCGCTGACCGTGACGAACTTGCCGTCCTTGTAGGCCTGGGCGGTAAAGGGTTTGATCTCGGTGTTGATCAGCGACATGAGGCGCTCCGGTTGGAAGGAATGGCGGCTGTCTATAGTGCGCCGCACAATCGATCCAATTGATAAAACTTCTAGAAGGGATAGGTTTCATCTATGGAAAAGCGGGCTTGATCGAGGTCAAGATCCGTCCAGCGTAAGGCCTCGCGCGTACCGGCTTTCAGGAGGTGACCCCATGCTGAACACCGCTATTGCTCTTCTCGCCCTGGCCCAGGCTGCTGCACTGCAACCTCAAACCCCGCTGATCGATCCGGCCCGCCACTATTCGGGCGTCTGGATGGAGGTGGGCCGCACGCCGATGCGCATCACCAAAGGCTGCGTGGCCGCCACGACGGTCTATAACCGCGTCGATGAGCGCCGGGTCGCGGTCGAGGACGACTGCCGCCAGGGCGGCGTCGACGGCAAGCGCCGCGCGATCAAGGGCGACGGCGTCATCGAGGATCCGGGCGTCAATCGCCGCCTGAAGGTCTCGTACCTGCCGTTCGTCACCTGGCGCTACGAGGTGCTGGACCAGGACCCGGCCGGCGCCTGGTTCATCTCGGCCAGCCCCGACCGTCGCAAGATCTTCCTCTATACGCGCGCGCCGGCCTCGCCCGAGTTGTTGAAGACCATGACCGAGCGGGCGCGGGCTCTGGGCTATGCCGGCGAGATCGAATACCCCGCGCCGCCGCCTGCGGGGCGGTAGCGGGCGGTTGAGTACGGGCGCGCACGCGGATGGAAATCCTCGTCCTTCGACAAGCTCAGGATGAGGATTTTCTGCGAACCGAGGCCAACAGTCGTCCTCACCCTGAGCTTGTCGAAGGGCGAGGACGGCCGCCACGACGCGCCTACTTCAGTCTCGAAAAGGGCGTTCCCTTAGCGGCAGGCTTTTAGCGAACGCCGTTGTCTGGTCTGATCCCTCCCAGGAAAGAACAAAGCCTGGGAGGGCGTCTTGCAAACTTCAATGGTCGCGCCGGTGATGGCGCTGGTGGCGTGGTCGCTGGTGATCTGGCTCTGGATGTACGTCCAGCGGATTCCGGCGATGCAGAAGGCCGGCATCAAGCCGCAGGACGCCCGGTTTCCGGGCTCGCTGGACAAGCTGCCCGACGGCGCGCGCCAGGCGGCCGACAACTACAACCACCTGATGGAACAGCCGACCATCTTCTACGCGGCGGCCCTGGCCATCCAGGTCGCCGGCCACGCCGACGGCATGGCCGTGCACTTCGCCTGGGTCTATGTCGGCCTGCGGGTGCTGCACAGCCTAGTGCAGGTCTCGGTGAACCTGGTGGCGATCCGCTTCCTCCTGTTCGTGCTGTCCACCGGCGTGCTGGCGGCGATGGTGATCCGCGAGCTGATGCGGTTGTTCTAGAAAATCCGTGTCATCCCGGCCGCAGCGCGGAGCGCGGAGAGCCGGGACCCAGGGGCGGCGGGTGCTGCGCTCTTGCAACTCCTGGGTCCCGGATCGGCCCTGCGGGCCGTCCGGGATGACACCTGTTTTTGCTATGGCGCGCTTTGCCCCTCAGACGGCGTCCAGCCCGATATCCAGCACCGGCGCCGAGTGCGTCAGCGCCCCGACGCTGATCACGTCCACGCCGGTCTCCGCGATCGCGCGCACAGTGGTCAGGTTCACCCCGCCCGAGGCCTCCAGCACCGCCCGGCCCTTGGCCAGGGACACGGCGGCGCGCAGGTCGGCCAGGCTGAAATTGTCCAGCATCACCACGTCGGGGCCGTGCTTGAGGGCTTCTTCCAGCTGATCGAGGCCGTCGACCTCGACCTCGACCTTGACGAGGTGACCGGCGTGGGCGCGGGCCCGGCGGACGGCTTCGCCGACCCCGCCGCAGGCGGCGACATGGTTGTCCTTGATCAGGATCGCGTCATCCAGGCCAAAGCGGTGGTTGACCCCGCCGCCGCAGCGCACCGCGTACTTTTCCAGCGCCCGCAGGCCGGGGGTGGTCTTGCGCGTGTCGACGATGGTGGCGCCCGTCCCCTCGACTAGGCGGACGTAAGAGCGCGTCAGGGTGGCGATCCCCGACATCCGGCCCAGCAGGTTCAGCCCCGTGCGCTCAGCGATCAGTACGGCGCGCGCATTGCCCTCGGCCCGAGCCAGCACCGCGCCCGGCGTCACGTCTGCGCCGTCGGGCGTGGCCACTTCGAAGGTCGCGGTCGGGTCCATCGCCGCCAGGGCAAGGCGTGCGCACGACAGGCCCGAGACCCGGCCGTCCTGCCGGCTGACGAAGGCCACCGACAGTCGGGCGTCGGGATCGATACAGGCCTGACCGGTGATGTCGCCGGCGCGGCCCAGGTCCTCGGCCAGGGCCAGATCGACGATCGGACGGACGAGCAGGTCGGGCAGGGGCGAGAGGGCGGTCACGGTCATTGGATCACTCGGCGGCGTAGCGCAGCGCCGCGTCGGCGCCGGCCAGCGTGACGAAGGTGCGGACGGCCTCGCCGGTCGCCGGGAAGTCCGAGCGGTAGTGGCCGCCTCGGCTTTCGCGGCGGGCCAGGGCGCCGTCGACGATCAGGCGCGCGGCGACCACGGTGGGGCAGGGGCCGTAGGCGGCCTCCAGCGCCTCGACCTGGGTCAGCAGCCGCGCCAGACCCGCCGCCTCGCGCAGCACCCCGGCGTCGCGGCTCATGGCCTGTCGCAGGGTCTGGAGGGCGGCGTCGGGCAGGTCGGGCAGGGGCGTGAGGTCAATCGGCTCGCCGCCGGGCGTCCTCTCCGCCGCCGCCGCACGACCGGCTCGGGCGCCGAACACGGCCGCTTCCAAGAGGCTGTTGGAGGCCAGGCGGTTGGCGCCCTGGACGCCGGTCGAGGCGCACTCGCCGGCGGCGTAGAGGCCCGGCAGGCTGGCGCGGCCGTCAAGGTCGGTGGCGACCCCGCCCATATGGTAGTGCACGGCGGGCGTGACCGGGATCATCTGCCGGCGCGGGTCGATCCCCGCGCTCATGCAGGTCTCGAACACGGCCGGGAACTCATGGGGGAAGTGCGCCCCGACGGCCTGCGTCGCGTCGAGGAACGCGCCGCGCCCGGCCGTGCGCTCGGCGTGGATCGCGCGGGCGACGACGTCGCGCGGCGCCAGCTCCTTGGCCGGGTGGTAGTCGGCCATGAAGGCCTTGCCATCAGCATTACGCAGGATCGCGCCCTCGCCGCGCAGGGCCTCGGTGGCCAGGGGCGCGGGGTCGCGGCCGATGTCGATGGCGGTGGGGTGGAACTGCACGAACTCCGGATCGGCGATCATCGCCCCGGCCAGGGCGGCTAGGCCGAGGCCCTCGCCGCGAACCTGGGCGGGCGTAGTGGTCACGGCGTAGAGCCCGCCGACGCCGCCGGTGGCCAGGATCACGGCGGTCGAGCGGATCTCGACCAGGGCGCCGTCGACATCGGCCAGCACGCCGACGACGCGGCCGCTCACGTCCTGCAACAGGCGGCGAGCGCGGGCGTTTTCGCGGACCTCGATGCCCGGTGTGGCGCGGACCGCCGCCACGACGGCGGCCATGATCGCCGCGCCGGCCCCGTCGCCGCCGACCCGGGCGACGCGGGCGGCCGAGTGGGCGGCCTCGAGGCTGAGCACGAAGCCATGGTCAGCCTTGCGATCGAACGGCGCGCCGAGGGCGGCGAGGTCACGCACGGCCTGCGGGCCCTCGCGGGTGAGGAGGTCGACAGCTTCGGGGTCGCACAGACCCGCGCCCGCCGCGATCGTGTCGGCGGCGTGGAGCGCGGGTGTGTCGTCGCCCGACAGCGCTGCGGCCATGCCGCCCTGCGCCCAGGCGCTGGAGCAGCCGGTGGCCAGCGGCGTCGGCGACAGGACGAACGCCGTCTTCGCGGCGAGCGCGGCGGTGAGACCGGCCAGGCCTGCGCCGAGGATGACGGGGCCGTCGAAGGTGAGCGTCTCAAGCGTCATTGGTCGCTTTCCGAGCCAGTCCTTGATCTTCGACCCAGGACAGAAAGTAGGCGCAGGCGGTGGCTTCATCGGCGAAGGTCCGCAGGTCGGCCTGACCTCGTCCCTCCGTGTAATAGGTCTCCCAGACAGTCCCGGCTTTGGTCGCGCGGGGCGTCAGGCAGTAGGCGTCGTAGGCCAGATGGCAGTCATCGAAGCAGAAATAGGTCTGGTCACCGCCTTGCGCTGCCAGCCAAGCCTCTAGTTCGCTGACCGACTTCGGCCGCACTAAATCAGCTCCACATCCACGTGATGCTTGGCCTTCACCAGGTCGTACCGCGCCGGAACGGCCGGGGGCGGCAGGTCGATCATCCGCTGGACAGCCAGACGCGCGCGGTCGAGGACCTCGGCGTCGACGGTGACCTCGTACTGCTCGTGCACCAGAGCGTCGTAGATGTTCTGCAGCGTGATCCGCTTCATGTGCGGGCACATGTTGCAGGGGCCGATGAACTGGGTCGCGGGGCTTTCGGCCTGGACGTTGCTGGCCATCGAGCACTCGGTGATCAGCACCACCTGGGCCGGCTTCTTGGCGGCGACATAGTCGTTCATGGCGGCCGTGGAGCCGGCGAAGTCGGCGGCTTCCAGGATCTCGGCCGGGCACTCGGGGTGAGCCAGCACTTCGGCGCCGGGCCAGGCCGACCGCATGTCGGCGATGTCCTGGGCGGTGAAGCGCTTGTGGACTTCGCAGTGGCCGGCCCAGGCGATGATCTTGACGTCCGTCTGGCGGGCGACGTTGCGGGCCAGGAACTCGTCGGGGATCAGGATGACCTTGTCGGTCCCCCATTCCTTTGCGGCCCACTCGACCACCTGCACGGCGTTGGCGCTGGTGCAGCAGATGTCGGTCTCAGCCTTCACGTCGGCGGTGGTGTTGACGTAGGTGACGACCGGCACGCCCGGATAGCGCTGCTTGATCAGTCGCACGTCGGCGCCGGTGATCGAGGAGGCGAGGCTGCAGCCGGCCTTCAGGTCGGGGATCAGGATCTTCTTCTCAGGGCTCAGGACCTTGCTGGTCTCGGCCATGAAGTGCACGCCCGCCTGGACGATGATCTGGGCGTCGCTCTTGGCGGCCTCCTTGGCGAGCGCGAGGCTGTCGCCCACGAAGTCGCCCACGCCGTGGAAGATGTCCGGCGTCATGTAGTTGTGGGCCAGGATGGCGGCGTTCTTCTCGCGCTTGAGGCGGTTGATCTCGACGATCAGCGGCGCCTGCGTGCGCCACTCCATCGGGGTGACGTGGTGCTTGACCTTCTCCCAGACGGGCGCGGTCTGCGCCTCGATCTCGGGCGTGAAGACCCCGTTGAAGGGGGCGGGAGCGAACCCGTCGGCCATCTGATCCTCCGTTATGCTCAAAGTGAGCATTTCCAGGGCCTCAAAAAAACGCCGGGACCGTCACGATCGTTCCAGTCGGGTTCCGGCGTCGGGGTTATGCTGAAAATGAGCATAACTGATAATTCACATATAGCCGTCCACGGCCGCGATTGCAAATCCGTCGTATCTCAGCCCGTGGTCGCCGGCGGATAGTCCAGCGGGCGCAGGTCCGGATCGACCCAGCCCAGGCGCGCTTCCGGCGAGAACAGGCGCTCGCGGGACCAATGGGTCAGCGGCCAATCCTTGTCGCCGAGCGCGGAGGCCATCAGCCGGCGGGCGGCCTCGGCGTCGTCCAGACCGGGTGGCAGGGCGGCGTCGAAAGCGCGGATCGCGGCCAGATAGGCCTGGGTGATGGTCTCGTGATAGCCGCTCTTGTCGTCGTTCACCCCGCCGACCGCGACATTGTAGGTGCGGATGATGTTGGGCAAGTCCCGCTCCAGGTCCGCATTGCGCGTGCGCACCAGCCGCAGGGTGGCGGTCAGGTGGGCGGCGTGGGTCCACTCGGCCTTGGGCAGGCTGTGGTCCAGCAGGCGCCGGGCGAGCGCGGCGATGTCGGCGTTGGAGAAGGCGGTCATGGCCGGGCCACTATAGGCCGCGCGTCTTGGCGGGCCATCGGTGGGCGTCCAGGGTGACGGCGATGTCGGCGATCGCGGGCAGATCCTGGGCGATCCATTCGGTCAGGCGCTGATAGTGCGCCAGGAAACGGTCAAGGGCGGCGGCGTCCATGGTCCGCGCGGCGTTGCGGCCCTCGGCGGCCAGGCGCGAGCGCAGCTTGAGCTCCTGCTCGCCCCGCCAGGCGCGGACGGTCGCGAAGTCCGGCGCGGTCAGCAGCACCAGGCGGTCGATGCGGTCGAAGAGGGCGCGGTAGGGGCCCGCCAGGGCGTCGTTGGCGAAGGCGCGCCAGGCGCCGTCCGGGTCTTCGGCGGCCTCCAGGGCGTTGACGGGCGCGGCGAGGGCCTCGGGCGACTGCGGGCGGGCGCCCACGCACCAGCCTTCCAGCAAGACGACATCGGCGGGGCCATCGAAGATCGGCCAGTCGGCCTGCGGCGCGCGGTCGTCGGCGGCCTTGTCGAAGCGCGGCAGCGGCGTCGGGCCCGGCCGCGCCAGGGCGTCCAGCACCGCCAGCCCCAGCGCCGGGTCGTGCGTGCCGGGAACCCCGCGTGTCCGCAGCAGCGGATGGACCTCGCGGGCCAGGCGCTCTCGCGCGGCGCGCGGCAGGTAAAGATCGTCGAGCGAGAGGGGCGCCGTCCGCAGGCCCCGGTCCGCCAGCAGTCGAGCCAGCAGCGCGGCCAGGGTCGACTTGCCCGAGCCCTGGGGACCGCAGACCCCGACGACCAGCGGCTCGTCCCGCCCCTGCGCCCACTCGGCGATCCGCGCGGCCAGGGGCTGGTGCAGGCGCTGGGCCAGGGCGGCGAAGGCGGGCGGCAGGCGTTCCTGATCGATGAAGCGCGCCAAGGCGGCGGCCGTATCGGCCGGCGACGGGGCCATCAGAGCGGATTGCTCCAGCGCACCGCCTCGGGCAGCGGCAGCGAGGCCTCGAACACCAGGCCGTCGGGCAGGAAGTCGAAGCGGGCCTGACCCTTCTGCTCGCGCCGGATGGAGCTTTCGATCAGGCGGGTGCCAAAGCCCAGCGAGGCGGGCGGGATGACCTGCGGGCCGCCGACGTCCCGCCAGGTGAAGAACAGGGTGTCGCTGACCGGATCGCGCCGCCAGGTCAGGGCCACGCGCCCGCCCGGCGCCGACAGCGCGCCGTACTTGGCGCTGTTGGTGGCCAGTTCGTGGAACACCATCGACAGGCCGACGGCCGTATGCGGGGCCAGGGCGACGGTGGGACCCTCGCGATCCACGCGATCGCCATGCGCGCCGAGGCTGGCCTCTATCAGCGCGGCCATGTCGGCCTCGCGCCAGCCGGTGCGGGTCAGGAGATCATGGGCGCCGGACAGGGCGATCAGACGATCGGTAAAGACGCCCAGCGGCGCGCCGTCGACCTTGGCGAAGGTCTGGCGGGCCAGGGCCTGCACCGTGGCCAGCGTGTTCTTCACCCGGTGGTTCAGCTCGTTGATCATCACGCCCTGGCGTTCCTCGCGGGCCTTCAGCTCCTCCGAGGCGGTCAGCAGGGCGGCGTGAACGGCGGCGATCTCCTCCAGGCTGTCGCGGGGCGCCGGCTGCAGCGACTCGCCGCGCCCGATCGCCGAGGCGTCGCGCACCAGCCGGCGCATGTCGCGGTTGATCCGCCGCGAATAGACCAGCGCCAGCCACAAGCCCAGCACCAGGAGCAGCAGGAAGATCCCGGTGCCGACCGCGACCGAGCGATTGACGGTGCTGGCCAGCTCCTTGCGCGGAATGGACACCACCAGGGTCCAGCCCGTCTGTGGCGAGCGGGTGTAGGCGACCCTGGTCGGAACGCCTTCCAGGGAGGTGCTCTTGTTCACCCCCTCGGCGGAGTGGCGCAGGTTCTCGGTCATGTCGGCCGAGGCCTGGGCGCCGGTGAACTTCTCATTGAGCCGCGAGCGGGCGATCACCTGCTGCCGGTTGTCCAGCAGGGTCGCCACCCAGGTGTCCGGCACCCGCTGCTGGCGGAACACCGAGGTGAACGACGCGGCGTCCACCACATAGGACAGCACATAGAACTGGCCCTTGACGGTGATCGGCGTGCCGACCGTGATCACCGGCGTGCCGGCGACAGGGCCGGCCAGCAGGTCCGAGACCTTGCTGCGCCCGGCCAGAAAAGCCTTGGTCTCTTCGGGCGTGCGCTGGATGCGGGGCAGGCGACGGCCATAGGGAACCAGGGTGTTGAGCACCTGCTGGCCGTTGGCGTCGGCCACGACGATCCAGCCTGTGCGGCGCTCCATGGCCCGTCGCGCCCGGGCGTGGAACCCAGCCCAGTCGCCGGCGAGAAGGGCCTCGTCGGTGGCCAGGGTCTCGGCGACCGAGATCCCGGTGGCGGCCTGGCGGTCGACGGCGCCGTTCAGCGCGCGGGCGGTGGTCAGCAGCTGCTGGTAAAGGCGTCCGCGCGACTCGCGATCGGCGCCGGCCAGCAGGAAGCCCATCGCCAGCAGGGCCGGAACCAACAGGCTGACGGTCAGAAGCACCAAGCGGCCACGCACCGAGCTGACGCGCCGGCGCAGGCCGTGTTCCGCCGTTTCGAGCCCTGGCATGCCTGGCGCGCCCGCATCGACAAGAGCGCCGTGTCGCTCTCCGGTTTTGTATATCGGAGCGAGTCGCGTCCCGCGTCCGAAAAATCCCCCAGCGTGGTTAACGCGCCCGAACCGGCCGCGGCCGGTATCCCTTCGGCCGGTTTGTGCGTTATGAAGCGCGCATGAAAGCGTTGCCCAACATCCTGACCAGCTCGCGCCTCGTCATGGCGCTGTTCATGTTCATCGCCCTGGCGGCGGCGGCCGGGGCCGTGCCTTATGTCAGCGAGCAGCTGACGGCCGAGACCCAGTTTCGTCTGGAGCGCTGGGCCTTCTACGCCTTCGTGGTGGCGGCGGTGACCGACTTCGTCGACGGCTGGCTGGCGCGCAAGCTGGACGCGGTCAGCGTCTGGGGGGCGATCCTCGACCCGATCGGCGACAAGATCCTGGTCTGCGGCGCGCTCCTGGGCCTGATGGCCCTGGGCCCCAACCCCATGGTCGTACTGCCGGCCGGCCTGATCCTGTTCCGGGAGTTCACCGTCAGCGCCCTGCGCGAGGTCGGGGCGGGCAAGGGCGTCAAGCTGCCGGTGACCCTGCTGGCCAAGTGGAAGACCACCCTGCAGCTGGTGGCGATCGGCGCCGAGATGATCCTGGCCTCGTGGAGCGCCTTTGGCCTTCCGCCCGAGCCGGCCCTGGTCGGCGGGTTCACGCTCATCGCCCACGGCCTGCTGTGGCTGGCCACTGCGGTCACCCTGGTCACCGGCGCGCAATACTGGGAAGCGGCCCGCAAGGCGCTGA
The DNA here is from genome assembly GCF_026672375.1 of Caulobacter sp. SL161. Lineage (GTDB taxonomy): Bacteria > Pseudomonadota > Alphaproteobacteria > Caulobacterales > Caulobacteraceae > Caulobacter. The sequence goes on along the minus strand of NZ_JAPPRA010000001.1, from coordinate 3,580,780 downwards.
CCTAGACGTTCAGGGCGGGGCGGCTGGGGTCGGAACAGGACCTTGCCGCGGGCTGCTAGGGGTGGAATGCGGACCAAATCCTCCCCCAAGCGGGGGAGGTGTCGGCGAAGCCGACGGAGGGGGAAGAAGCCGGCTCGGCAGCACTTCCCCCTCCGGCCTTCGGCCTCCTCCCCCTCTGGGGGGAGGATTTTCCGAGCGTCCGACCAGGGTCGAAAGCAACCGTACGGTCCCATCCAGAAGCTCGACCTTCGCCAGCCGCCCCATCCCGCTGAACGCGTTTTGGCCTCGCTCGTTTTCCGGAGGCGTAGCTTCGGGGCGCCCCTTTCGTGACAGAGCGGCAGAGCCCGGCCGGCGCGTTACTCGTCCGAAGACGGCTCCCGGCGCTCGACCACCGCCGGGTCGCTGGGGCCAAACAGCAGCCAGGCGTCGTCGTTCAGCTCGCCGCTCTCCTCACGCTCGACCCGCATCATGGCGGCCAGCCAACTGGCGCCGGTCATTCGCAGAACCATCGTCGTCTCCTTCGCGATGATGCAGTTGAGAATGAATTGCAAAAAGGAGTCTGGCAAGGCCCTTAAGGGCTCGCGCGGCGCCGGGCGGCAAGGGCTGCTAGGGAAATATTCTCGACAGAATTCGCGATCTGGAGAAATCAGCAAAAAGACCTGCGACGGTATTTCTCTTGATATCCCCAGAAAAATCCTGTTTATGGTTGTATCGAATTCGCTGCCGCTCGGCCTGCTTTTCCTTGCTCCTGGACCAGGAGCGCCGGACGCGCCTACCGAACTTCCAACGAAATTTGATCGTCGACCGGGCGTTCCGGACGACGAACACCTATGCCTACAAGGAACATCCCCATGGCGACTGGAACCGTGAAGTGGTTCAACTCCACCAAGGGCTTCGGCTTCATCCAACCCGACAACGGCGGCGCGGACATCTTCGTCCACATCTCGGCCGTTGAGCGCTCGGGCCTGGGTTCGCTGAACGAAGGCCAGAAGATCTCGTACGAGCCCGAAGTCGACCGCCGCAGCGGCAAGACCTCGGCCGGCCAGCTGCAAGCGGCCTAAAGCCCGCAGCGAGCCTACGGGTTCGAGACTATGACAGGCCGGCGCTTGCGCCGGCCTGTTTTCGTTTGGGGCAATTCCCTTGAAGGCGCGCGGCGGCTAATCATCGCTCGAGCCGTTTCGGAGATGCTTTCCATGCGGGCCTTTCGCGTTCTGGCCGCCTTGATGGTCGGACTTGTGCTGTCGGCCTGCGGGACGGTGTCGCGCGAAGCCTTTACGGCGCAGGACATCGGCGCGGCCGCGCCGCAGGGCCTCTCGGACGTGCGGTTCAGCGCCGCCGACCCCGCTGCGGGCCTGAAGTTCGCGCAGGAGGTCCACGACCATACCGCCGGCCGCAAGGTCAATGTGCTGGCGATCTCGGGCGGCGGCTCGAACGGAGCCTATGGAGCGGGCATCCTGGTGGGGTGGACGGCGGCGGGCGACCGCCCCGACTTCGACATCGTCACCGGCGTCTCGACCGGAGCCCTGACCGCGCCCTTCGCCTATCTGGGCAAGGACTGGGACCGCCGCCTGACCGAGGCCTACACCAGCGACGCCGCCGACCGGATCCTGGAAAAGCGGGGGCTGGACCTGTTCTTCAATCCCAGCATTTTCCGCAACCACGCCCTGCGGGATCTGGTGGCCAATTATGTCGACCCACCGCTGCTGTATGCGATCGCGGTCGAGCACGCCAAGGGGCGGCGGCTGATGATCGCCACCACCAATCTCGACACCGAAGAGACCATGATCTGGGACATGGGCGCGATCGCCTCGCGCGGCGACGCGGCGGCCCTGCAGCTGTTTCGCGACGTCCTGGTGGCCTCGGCGGCCATTCCGGGCGTCTTTCCGCCAATCCTGATCGAGGTCGAAGGCGGCGACCGCAAGCTCTCGGAGATGCATGTCGACGGCAGCGTCACGACGCCGTTCTTCGTCGCGCCCGAGACCTTGCTGCTGTCGATCCTGCCCGGTCGCGACCAGACGGGGCCGGGCGAGGTGTCGGTGATCGTCAACGGCCAGATCGACGGCGGCTTCGGCTTCACCAAGGGCGACACCCTGTCGATCCTGGGGCGCTCGTGGATCGCCATGAACAAGGCCCAGTTGCGCACCCACCTGACGGCCAACGCCGCCTTCACCCGGCGCAACGGCGGGGTGTTCCGCTACACGGCCATCCCCGACGACGCCAAGGGCGACTTCTCGGGGCTGGACTTCGCCTCGGAAGGCCGCCGGGCGCTGTTCACGCTGGGCTACGACCTGGGCAAGTCCGGCGGCGCGTGGGCGGCGCCGGCGGATCCGGCGCGCGAGGCTCAGGCGCCGGGTTAGAGCCAGCCGGCCGCCCGCAGGGTCGGGGCGTGTCGGCGGCTGACCGGCGCCACGAGATCCCCGGCCAGGCTTAGCTCGCCCGCGCCGCGCCGCCACTGCGCCGCCTGGATCGCCTCGCCGGCCACCCACCAGGAGCGGTGGGTCTGGAAGCCGTGGGCGCCGGCCAGCTCGGCGAGCGCGTCCGAGAACCGCAGGGTCAGAAGCTCGACGCCCGCATCGGTATGGACCCGCAGATAGTGGTCATGCGCCTCGACGGCGATCAGCCGGGCTGTGCGTCGCTTGGACGACAGGCGCTGGCGGAAGGCGGCTTCGGCCTCGGGCAGGGGCGGGGCCACGACGACCCGGGTCTCGACCGTCGGGGCGGGCGTCGGCGGCTTGCGCCAGGCCAGGATCCGCACGGTCATGACCAGGCCGCTGATCACCCAGACGCGAAACCACAGGACCGGCGGCAGCCGGAACGCCTGATGGCCGAAGATCAGTTCGATCAGCCCCACCCAGACAACGACCATCGGCGTCATGACCGTGGTCACCACCAGGAGGCGGCGCGCAAAGCCGTCGATCCGGCGCCCCAGCCCTTCGTCGACCGCCACGCCGATCAGGCCGCCGCCGACGATCGACAGCAGCCAGTAGATGAAGCGCTCTCCGGGAGACAGCTGCGCGGTGCCGAAAGGCGACAGCACGCCCAGCACCAGACCCAGCACGGTCAGCAGCAGCAGGTCGATGGCCAGCCGCTTCAGCGCGCCCTGGCGATCCGTCAAACTCATCGATCATCCGCCCCTGGCGCCGTTCGCGCAGAATAGGCGCCGCTCACGCGGTTGGCGTAGCGCGGCGTCGCGGCCCTTGCAATCTCGGCTCGAAACCGGAGCCCAACCATGCCGAAAACCCTGACCCGTCCCGCCTGGCTGCTGATGATGATCCTCAGCCTCGTGGTCGCCCTGACCGCCTATCGCTACCTGCCCCGGATCGGCCCCTTGGCGCCGAATGTGATGGCCAACCGGTTTGTCGATCCGTTCCTCTTCCTGCATGTGGCCGGCGCGGCGACCGCCCTGCTGGTCGGGCCCTTCCAGATGCTGGCGGGGGTCCGCGCGCGCTGGCCGCGCGCTCATCGGCTGCTGGGCCGTGTGTACGTCCTGGGCTGCCTGTCGGGCGGCGTGGGCGGCGTCGCCTTGGCCCTGGGCGCGACGGCCGGACCGATCGCCACCGCCGGTTTCGGCTTGCTGGGCGCAGCCTGGATCGTGACCACGACCCTGGCCTGGCGCCGGGCCGTGCAGGGGCGCATCGCCGAGCACCGCGCCTGGATGATCCGCTCCTTCGCCTTGACCCTGGCGGCGGTCACCCTGCGCCTCTACCTGCCGCTGGCCGCGATGGGGCCGCTGCCCTTCGTCGAGGCCTATCGCGCCATCGCCTTCCTGTGCTGGGTTCCCAACCTGCTGCTGGCCGAGGCCTGGCTGTTCGCCGCCCCCAGCTCCGCCCCGTCGCGCAGCAATCTCAGCCCCAGCCCGGCGGCGGGCGGGTGATGGCGGCCAGAGTTCGCGGTCTGTCGCTAGACCGTCTCGAAGGCCTCGCGAAGCACCGTCGCCCGGGGACCCCCAGGTCGGATCATCAGGAACTTGCCGGACCAAACGCCAGGGATTGACCATTGGCCCTGGATCTCGGTCGCGTCCTCGCTCAGGGCGCCGGCGTAGTGCACGGCGTGGGACCAGTCGGCCTTGGATCCATCATAGGTCTTGGTGAACTGCACCGCGCCGCCTTCGTGGCGGCCCAGGATCGTGGCGAACACCTGCACGGGCACATAGTCTTCGCCCACGGCGATCTCGTGGATGGACCCGCTAAGCCACCCGCTGTCCAGAAGTGTGGCGGTGAACGCAACCGGCGCGAGGGCGTGCGGATAGGAATAAAGACCTTGCCAGATGCCGGTCAGATTGGCCGCTTCGCCCATGCGCCACCCCCTGTTTGCGCCACATACGCGTCTAACGCCATCTACGCGTCAAGGTGGAGTTTCGCGGCGAGGCGGGTTCGCTGGCGAGCCCCCTTAACCTTGCGCCAACATGCGGGGTTGCGCCAAACCGACTCCGTCTCTACACGGGCGCCTTAACCTGCAAGATGGTCGACAGCGGGCGCGTGGTTGTGCGCGACCGTGTCTTTGCGCGAGTTAGCCATGCCCAAGAGAACAGACATCTCCTCGATCCTGATCATCGGCGCGGGGCCGATCGTCATCGGTCAGGCCTGTGAGTTCGACTATTCGGGCGTCCAGGCCTGTAAGGCGCTGCGCGCCGAGGGCTACCGGATCATCCTGGTCAACTCCAACCCCGCCACGATCATGACCGATCCGGACGTGGCGGATGCGACCTATATCGAGCCGATCACGCCTGAGATGGTCGCCAAGATCATCGAGAAGGAGCGCCCCGACGCGCTGCTGCCGACCATGGGCGGCCAGACCGCGCTGAACACGGCTCTCGCTCTGGAAGAGCAGGGCGTGCTGGAGAAGTTCGGGGTCGAGATGATCGGCGCCAAGGCCGAGGTCATCGACAAGGCCGAGGACCGTCAGAAGTTCCGCGACGCCATGGACAAGCTGGGCCTGGAATCGCCCCGCTCGCGCGCCTGCCACACGCTGGAAGAGGCCATGGAAGGGCTGGCGTTCGTCGGCCTGCCGGCGATCATCCGTCCGTCCTTCACCCTGGCGGGCACCGGCGGCGGCATCGCCTACAATGTCGAGGAGTTCAAGGAGATCGTCGAGCGCGGTCTCGACCTCTCGCCGACCACCGAGGTGCTGGTCGAAGAGAGCGTCCTAGGCTGGAAGGAGTACGAGATGGAGGTCGTCCGCGACAAGGCGGACAACTGCATCATCGTCTGCTCGATCGAGAACATCGATCCGATGGGCGTCCACACCGGCGACTCGATCACCGTCGCCCCGGCCCTGACCCTGACGGACAAGGAATACCAGTGGATGCGCGCGGCCTCGATCGCCGTGCTGCGCGAGATCGGCGTTGAGACCGGCGGTTCGAACGTGCAGTTCGCCGTCAATCCGAAGGACGGCCGCATGGTCGTCATCGAGATGAACCCGCGCGTGTCGCGCTCGTCGGCGCTGGCCTCGAAGGCCACCGGCTTCCCGATCGCCAAGGTCGCCGCGCGCCTGGCCGTCGGCTACACCCTGGATGAGCTGAAGAACGACATCACCGGCGGCGCGACCCCGGCCTCGTTCGAGCCCAGCATCGACTATGTGGTCACCAAGATCCCGCGCTTCGCCTTCGAGAAGTATCCGGGCAGCGAGCCTCTGCTGACCACGGCCATGAAGTCGGTCGGCGAGGTCATGGCCATCGGCCGCACCTTCAAGGAAAGCGTCCAGAAGGCCCTGCGCGGTCTGGAGACCGGTCTCGCCGGTTTCGACGAGGTCGAGATCGCCGGCGCCGATGATCCCGACAACGGCAAGGAGGCGGTGATCCGGGCCCTGGGCGTTCCCACGCCCGACCGCCTGCGCGTCATCGCCCAGGCCTTCCGCCACGGCCTGACCGTGGACGAGGTCAATGCCGCCTGCAGCTATGAGCCCTGGTTCCTGCGCCAGATCGCCGAGATCGTCCGCCAGGAAGGCTGGGTGAAGGCCGGCGGCCTGCCGCAGACCGCTCAGGGCTTCCGCGAACTGAAGGCGCAAGGCTTCTCGGACGCGCGCCTGGCCAAGCTGACCGCATCGACCGAAAAGGCCGTGCGCGCCGCGCGTCAGGCCCTGAACGTGCGCCCGGTGTTCAAGCGCATCGACAGCTGCGCCGGCGAATTCCTGGCCTCGACGCCCTACATGTACTCGACCTACGAGTTCGGCGCCCTGGGCCAGATCCCCGAGTGCGAGAGCGACCCGTCGGCCGCCAAGAAGGCCGTGATCCTGGGCGGTGGGCCCAACCGGATCGGCCAGGGCATCGAGTTCGACTATTGCTGCTGCCACGCGGCGTTCGCGCTGGACCAGATCGGCGTCGAGTCGATCATGGTCAACTGCAACCCCGAGACCGTCTCGACCGACTACGACACCTCCGACCGCCTGTACTTCGAGCCGCTGACGGCCGAGGACGTGCTGGAGCTGCTGCACGTCGAGATGAGCAAGGGCACGCTGGCCGGCGTCATCGTCCAGTTCGGCGGCCAGACCCCGCTGAAGCTGGCCCACGCCCTGGAAGAGGCCGGTGTGCCGATCCTAGGCACCAGCCCGGACGCCATCGACCTGGCCGAAGACCGCGAGCGCTTCCAGCAGCTGCTGAACGGCCTCAACATCGCCCAGCCGGAAAACGCCATCGCTCGCAGCTGGGACGAGGCCCGCGCCGAAGGCGAGAAGATCGGCTTCCCGTTCGTGATGCGTCCGTCTTACGTGCTGGGCGGCCGCGGCATGGAGATCATCCGCGACCATGACGCCATGGAGCGCTACATCGCCGGCGCCGGCGAGATCTCGCTCGAGCATCCGATCCTGCTGGACCACTATCTGAGCCGCGCCACCGAGGTCGATGTCGACGCCCTGTGCGACGGCAAGGACGTGTTCGTGGCCGGCGTGCTGGAGCACATCGAGGAAGCCGGCGTCCACTCGGGCGACAGCGCCTGTTCGATGCCGCCCTTCTCGCTGAAGGCCGAGACGGTCGAGGAGCTGAAGCGCCAGACGGTGCAGATGGCTCTGGCGCTCAACGTGCGCGGCCTGATGAACGTGCAGTTCGCGATCGAAGAGCCGCACAGCGACAACCCGCGCATCTATGTGCTGGAAGTGAACCCGCGCGCCTCGCGCACCGTGCCGTTCGTGGCCAAGACCATCGGTCAGCCGGTGGCCGCCATCGCCGCCAAGATCATGGCCGGCGAAACGCTCGCCAGCTTTGGCCTGAAGGACGTTCCCTACGACCACATCGCGGTCAAGGAAGCGGTCTTCCCGTTCGCCCGCTTCGCCGGTGTCGACACGGTGCTGGGCCCGGAAATGCGCTCGACCGGTGAGGTCATGGGCCTCGATTGGAAGCGCGACGGCGAGACCAGCATGGGCCCGGCCTTCGCCCGCGCCTTCGCCAAGAGCCAGCTGGGCGGCGGCGTGAAGCTGCCGACCAAGGGCACGGCCTTCGTCTCGGTCAAGGAAAGCGACAAGCCCTGGATCGTCGAGCCGGTGAAGCTGCTGCAGGCGGCCGGCTTCAAGGTGCTGTCGACCGAGGGCACGCAAGCCTATCTCGCCAGCCAGGGCGTCCAGGTCGAGCATGTGAAGAAGGTCCTCGAGGGCCGTCCGCACATCGTCGACGTGATGAAGAACGGCGGCGTGCAGCTCGTCTTCAACACCACCGAAGGCAAGCAGGCCCTGGAAGACAGCTTCGAGATCCGCCGCACGGCCCTGATGATGAAGGTGCCGTACTACACCACCAGCGCCGGCGCCCTGGCGGCGGCCCAGGCCATCGCCGGCGCTCCGGCCGAGGCCTTGGACGTGCGTCCGCTGCAAAGCTACGCGGCGGAGTAGGTCATTGAAATCCCTCTCTCTTTGAGAGAGGGAGGGGCCCGTCTCGACGTATGTCGGGATGGGAGGGTGAGGGGTTTCACCCTTTCAGATCGAGGCGCTTGAGGGCGGCGGCCGTTCGGTGCGCGCCCGGACACGGCGTACGCACTCACCCTCCCGCTCTCCAGAGAGCGGGAACCGGGATTGGCGACACCTTCTCCTGCTCGGAGAGAAAAGCTACTGAAGGCTCCATGCGCGTCGCCGTCATCGGAGCCTATGGGCTCATCGGCTCTTATGTCTCCGCCCGACTGGTCGCGGAGGGGCATGACGTCATTGGCGTCGGGCGCGATCTAACCCAGGCGCGGCGGCGGTTTGCGAACCTCCATTGGAAACAAGCGGATCTGGCGACGGCCAGCCTTGCGGACTGGACCACGCTGCTCGACGGCGCCTCGGCGGTGATCAATTGCGCTGGCGCCTTGCAGGACAGTCCGCGAGACGACCTGAACGCCGTGCATGTCGAAGGCGTCCGGCGGCTGGCCCAGGCCTGTCAGGTGCTGGGCGCGCGGCTGATCCATATTTCGGCCGCCGGGGTCGAGACAGGCAAGCCGACGGCCTTCAACACCACCAAATACGCGGCCGAGGCCTTGGTGGCTGAATGCGCGGGGCTTGATTGGATCGTTCTGCGTCCGGGCCTGGTGATCGGTCCGGCGGCCTATGGGGGGACCGCGCTGCTGCGCGGCCTCGCGGGGTTCCCGGGCTTTGCGCCGGTCGTTCATGGCCAGAGCCGCGTGCAGGTGGTCGCGGCCGACGACGTGGCCGCCGCCGTGGTTCGGTGCCTTGCGCCGGGCGCGCCCCTGCGCCGTCGCCTTGACCTCGTACATGCCGAGGCGGTGACGCTGCAGGATCTGGTCGCGCGCCTGCGGGGTTGGCTGGGGTTTCCGGCCGCGCCGGTCATCGACCTGCCGCCGATCCTGGCGCGGATCACAGCCTTCGGCGCCGACGCCCTGGCCTTTCTGGGCTGGCGCAGCCCGATGCGCAATGCCGCCTTGGCGCAGCTGCGGATGGGCGTGCGGGGCGAGGCGAGCGACGCCGCCATGCTGGGCCTTGAGCTCAAGTCGCTGGACGCCCTCTTGGCGGCCATGCCGTCCGGTGTGCAGGAGCGCTGGTTCGCGCGCGTCTATTTCGCCAAGCCGCTGATCCTGGCGGTGCTGTTCGCCTTCTGGATGGTGTCAGGGCTGATCGGTGTGACGGTGGGTTTTGCGCCTGCGGTGGCGACCCTGACGACGGCGGGAGTTTCGCAGGACCTGGCCGTTGCGGCGGTGGTCGGCGGCAGCGTCGCCGACATCGTCCTGACGCTTCTGCTGGCGCATCGGCGCACGGCGGGCCTGGCGCTGAAGGGCATGCTGTTGGTGACGGCCGGCTATCTGCTGGGCGGGGCGCTGGTGCGGCCCGACCTGTGGCTCGACCCGCTGGGCCCGCTGGTCAAGAGCATTCCTGCCGCCATGCTGGCGGTGGCCGCCCTGACGACGCTGGAGGAGCGCTGATGGACCTCTACCTGCTGCTCAAGGCGGCCCACATCATCGGGGCGGCGGTGCTGCTGGGCACGGGGGCGGGGATCGCCTTCTTCATGCTGATGGCCCACCGCACCCGCGATCCGGTCCTGATCGCCCACACCGCGCGGATCGTCGTCCTGGCCGACTTCGTCTTCACCACCACGGCGGTGATCGCCCAGCCGATCACGGGCGGGGCCCTGGCCCAGATGGCGGGACTTCCGTTCAACACTGGCTGGGTCGCCCTGAGCCTGGCGCTCTATGTCGTCACCGGCCTCTGCTGGCTGCCGGTGGTCTGGATCCAGATAAGGCTCAGACGCCTGGCCGAGGCGGCCGTGGCGGCGGGGGAGCCCTTACCGGCCGCTTATGACCGGCTCTTCCGCATCTGGTTCGTGCTCGGCTTTCCGGCCTTCGCGGCGGTGCTGGCCATCGTCTGGCTGATGGTCGCCAAACCGTCCTTTTAAGGGTCCACCCGCACCCCGTTCTTCACCGCATAGCACCGTCGGCGGCCCAGCTCCGTACCGCAGAAGCCCGGCTCCATCGTGCCCGGGTTCAGCATCACATAGGTGTCGCGCCGGCACTGGAACCACGCGTGCTGGAAGCTCAGGTGGTCGATGTCGCGGTGGAAGACCGGCTGCTGGTCCACGGTGTAGAACCGCGCCATGGCCGTAAGCCCGCCGAAGCTGCCCCGGCCGTTGACCAGACCGCAGATGCGCCCCGTGCGGGTGGACCACACCGCCCCTAGCTCCAGCGGCTTGGACTGCTGGAGCCGGGCCTCCAGATTGGCGTGGACGATCCGCCAATTGGTCCGGGCCAGAGGCGCGTAGCGCGCGGCCTGCTCGGGCGAGGGGGGCGGCAGGGCGGCGTTCTCGCGCTCGAACTTCGCCAGGTCGACGCCGGTGAGCACCATCGCGCCGAGCGCGCCCACCGCGCCGAGCACGGCGATGGTCGACATGAGCAGCGCCGCCGCCGAGGCGCGCGTGCGTCGGGCGCCAAAATCTGAAATGGCCATGACCTGTTCCTCTCCCTCGGCGGGGAGAGTGGCGGCGGGTTCAGATTTTACAAGCCTAAACTAATTACAATCGTAATTAATCGTGGATCGCCTGGCCGAACACCAGCAGCCCGCCGTCGGGCGCGCGGATCATCAACTCGCGCTGGCCGTAGCTCTGGTCGACGGGGCCATGGACGTCCTCTGGTGGCAGGGCGGCCAGGCGCGGGGTCAGCTCGGCGACCACGGCGTCCACATCGCGCACGTCGATATAGTAGGCGAAGCCGCCCGCGCCCCTGGGCGTGACGGTCGCCTCGTCGGCCTCCAACAGGCGAAACCCCACGGTCTCGCGGTGGACATAGGCATAGCCGGGTTGGCGATAGGGGACCTCAAAGCCCAGGAGGTCGACGAAGAACACCAGCGCCGCCTCCAGGTCCGGCACATGCAGGAACGGCGTCACCTGGATGAAGTTGGTCATGCGGGCGGTCTCCGGTGGGCGCAGCTTGGCGCAAGCCAGACCTGCGCGCCAGCTACTGTCGGCTTCAGTCCTTCGGCTCGCCGCTGTCGTCCTCGTCCTCATCGTCGGGTCGGGGCGTCGCGGTCTCGGCCGGCGGGGGCGGCGGCGGATCCGCAGTGAGGAAGAAGCCGAGCAGCGCAACCATCCCCGCCAGCGGCGCCAGCGTCCGGCGCGAGCGTTTGGCCGCCCGGATCGCCCAGACGCCCAACGGGATCAGCAGGATCGCCACCGCAAGCAGGATCAGTGTGGCCTTGGCTTCGGTCATGCCTTGGGATGTGGGGCCTTGGGGGCTTTGCGCAACCTTGAGGCGCGGGCTTTTCAGCGACGACTTTGCTGCTAGTAATCGGGGTCCGCGCGTGGGGCGACGTGGAATCGATCGGGGCGTAAATCGGATGTTCGGGAATAAGACGGCTTGGGTTCGCGCGGGCGCGATCGTGCTGTGGTGCCTTGTCCTGGCGGCGGTGCTCTCGACGAACCGGATGCTATCGCTGTCGGTCGACGCCTCCTACCACCTGCAGGTGATGGAGGTGGTGCGGCGCGCGTTCCTGGTGCCGGCCGTCGGGCACGAGTGGATGGCCGAGATGGTCGCCTATCCCAAGCTCAGCCACCGGTTCGCGGGCCTGTTCGCGACCCTGGGGTGGTCGGAGATCAACGCCCTGCTGATGGCCGGGGTGCTGTCGGCGGGCGTGGCCTGGCTGGTGCTGTTCGATCAGGCGCGGCGCGTGTCGCTGACCTATCTGGCGATCTGCGCGGCTCTGGCCCTGGTCAATGTCTATGCCCTGCGCGGGGTGATCGGCGCCGAGCTGGTCCGCAACTTCTTCTATCCGCAGATGGTCGGCGAGGCGGTGGCGGCGCTGGGCGTGGCCGGCGGCGCGGTCGTGCTGGCGCGCTCGCGGCCGGCCTTTGCGGTGTACGGCGCGGCCATGGTGCTGCTGTGCGGCTGTTTCCACCTGGTGCCGACCCTGCGCCTGTGCGGCGCGCTGATGGCCATGCTGGGCCTGGCGGTGCTGCGCGACATGATCCACGCCCGCCGGATCGACTGGATCGGCTTGGGCGGCCTTTTGCTGATCGCCGCCGGCCTTGTGGGCAATCCGTTCTTCTGGAGCATGCGCTGGATGGCCGTGAACAACGGCAGCATCCACTTCGCCATGCCGATGACCCTGAACGGTCTGGCGGGCCTGTCGGCCCTGCTGGTGGTTCTGTCGGCCTGGATCTTCCTCATCGAGGCCCTGCGTCCGCCGGCCGCTGTCGAGGAGGACGCCGGCCCGACGCGCGCGGCCGTGCTGCTGGCTGCGCTGGGCGCCGGCGCCGGCGTGTCGATGCTGGCCCAGTACGCCCTTTACGCCCTGCGCGGCGAGGGCTCGGAATACGCCGTGCTCAAGCATGGTTTCGGCGTCTGCACGCTGCTGGTCTTTGTGATCCCGCTGTGGGGGATGACGGTGCTGGGCGTGCGCGGCGCGGCGTTCGAGGAGAAGTCCGGCTGGAGCGCGCGCCTGGGCGTGGTCCCGGCCCTGGCGGCCCAGCTGCTGGTGATGCTGGCCGTGTTCCTGCGCCCGAGCGTCTATGAGGTGCCCCAGGTCACTGCGGTGCTGCGCGACGTTCGCGAGGTGCGGCTGACGCGCGGCCTGCATGGCGATCAGGTGATGTTCTCGGCCAGCCAGGTTCCCGCCGTGGCGACCTATATGGGCACGATCGGCATGCTGCAGTCGGCCCACGGCGGCAACGTGCTGAGCCTGCTGGATGACGGGCGGCCCAACCGTCCGGGCGACGTGCCCTATATCGTCACCCTGGCCGGCGACGCCTATGATAAGCCCGGCTGCCGCTCCGGCGCGCCGCTGGGCCTGGTCGTGGTGGTGGTCGGGTCCTGCGTCGAGCCTCCGTCGCTGCTGTTCAAGGCCGGCGGATCGGGCGTCAGCGCGCTGCGCACCGGCTGGAGCGCGCCGGAGGCGGGCGGCGTCTGGGCCGACGGGCGCCAGTCCGTGGTCGAGATGCGGCTGTCCGAGGCGCAAGCCAGCCTGCCGGGCGCGGTGCTGGAGGTGGCGACCTTCGCCTTCCTGCCGCTCAAGACCTCGACGCGCACGGTGACTGTTTCGGCCGGCGGAGCGTCGGAAACCTTCACCTTCAACCGCCAGAACGCGATCCGCCACGATTACCGGCTGCTGCTGCCGGCCGAGACGCTGCGGAGCGGCGTGGTGCGCGTGGTGTTCGAAACCAAGGATCCCCAGACGCCGGCCTCGCTGGGCCTGGGCGCGGACAACCGCCTGATGGGCGCGGGGCTGGAGGCGATGCGGATCGTATCCGCAGCCCCCTGATCCTTCAGCCTCAGGCCTTGCGCGCGATCACGGCGATCGACAGGCCGAACGGCAGGCCAGGACCCGTCGCCAGCGGCGTCTCCAGCGCGAACACGGTCGCCAAGGCCTTGTTCAGCGCTTTGGGCGGCATGGCGTCATCGGCGCTCTTGTCGCCCAGCAGGCGCTTGACGGTGCGCTGCGCGGCCGCCAGCGGGAACAGCAGGGTGTTGAAATAGGTGGCCGTCTCGATGGTCAGCCCCGCCGCCTCGAACAGCGCGCGATAGGCCGGCAGGCGATAGCGCCGCTTGTGGTGGTGCAGCACGTCGTGGTGGCTCCACATCCACTGATAGGCCGGCACCGTCGTCAGGATCGCGCCGCCGGGCTTGACCAGCCGCGCCAGGGCCTGGACCGAGGCGGCGTCGTCATCGACATGCTCGACCACGTCGAAGGCGCAGACCAGGTCGAAGCTCTCCGGCGGATAGGGCAGGCCGTCGGGCAGCAGGCCGGTGTCGACCGCGAGCCCCAGCCGCTGGCTGGCATAGGCGCGGGACTCGTCATCAGGCTCCAGGGCGGTGACCGCGCCGAAGTCGCGCAGCAGCGGCACGTTGCCGCCGGCGCCGCAGCCGACCTCCAGGATCTTCGCCCCGGCGGGCGTTCCGATGCGCTGCAGCAGGCCCCGCAGGATCTGGCGTCGTCCCACGAACCACCAGTGGTCGGCTTCCAGGTCGCGAATGCGGTCGTAGATCAGGCGGTCCATCAGGCGTCCTTGCCGGAATTCGGCGTGTGGGCAAAGACCCAGAAGTGACTGAGCAGAAAGAGTGCGGCCGTATAGCTTGCGATCGCCAGCCCCTGCGCCGCCGTGCTCCACAGCGCGCCCTCGGGCAGAACCCGCGTGGCCAGGGTCAGCACGCCCTGGTTCAGGGCGAAGGCGGCTGCGACGGCGGCGGCGTAGCGCAGCGGGGCCGCGCGCGCGGTCTGGCGGGCCTTGAAGACAAAGACCTTGCTCAGCACGAAGCTGACGCAGACGCCGATCGCATAGCCGATGGCGTTGGCCAGGTGCGGAGCCAGGCCCAGGCCCAGGTCCAGGGCCAGGATGATCGAAAACCCGACCAGGGTGTTGAACACGCCCGCCACCCCGTAGCGCAGGGCCGACACCAGAAAGTCCCGCCGCGCGGGGGTCAGGAGGGGGCTGACGCTCACGCGTCGAACCCGTAGCGGTCCATCACCACATAGAGTGGCCGGTTCTTCACTTCCTGATAGATGCGGGCGACATATTCGCCCAGCGAGCCGATGGCCAGCATCTGCAGGCCAAAGCTCATCAGGATCACCACCATCAGCGACGGATAGCCGGGCACGTCGCGGCCGAAGAGCAGGGTGCGCACCACGATCATCCCCGCCACGCCGCAGGCCAGCACGCCGGCGATCAGGCCCACATAGCTCCAGATGCGGATCGGCACGCTGCTGAACGAGGTGATGCCGTCCAGGGCGAAGTTCCAGAGCTTCCAGTAGCGGAACGAGGTCGTCCCCGCCGCGCGCTCGGGCCGCACATAGGGCACGGCCACCTGGTTGAAGCCGACCCAGGCGAACAGGCCCTTCATGAAGCGGTTGCGCTCGGGCAGCTGTTTCAGCACCTCGACCACCCGCCGGTCCATCAGGCGATAGTCGCCGGCGTTGTAGGGCAGGTCGACGTCGGACAGCTTGTTGAACGCCCGGTAGAAGCCCTGGGCCGTGGCCCGCTTGAGGAAGCCGTCGGACGTGCGGTCGACGCGGACGCCATAGGCGACGTCGGCGCCGGCCTCCCAGGCCTCCAGGAACTGGCCGATCAGTTCGGGCGGATCCTGCAGGTCGCAGTCGATCGGCACGATCATGTCGCCGGTCGCCGCGTCCAGCCCCGCCGACAGGGCGGTCTCCTTGCCGAAGTTGCGGGCCAGGTTGATGACCTTGATGCGCGGGTCGCGCTGATGGCGGCGCAGCAGCACCGCCAGGGTGTGGTCGCGGCTGCCGTCATTGACGCAGACGACCTCGTAGGCGACGCCCAGCCTGGCCATCTCGGCGTCGATCCGGTCGAAGAACAGGTCCAGCACCTCCTGCTCGTTGTAGCAGGGGGCTACGATCGACAGCGTCTTGCCCACGCGGCTGCGCGGGGCGGCGACGGGCGGCGACGGCGGGGCGGACGCGACGGGCTCAACCATGATGCTGGTTTAGCCGCGTTGCGCGTTGAAGGGGAAGGGGCGCCGCGAGGTCACAGCCCCGCCGTCACCAGCCCCCCTTCCTTGATCGCCTTCATGCAGACGGTGGTGGTGTAGCGCTGCACGCCGGGCATCTGGCTCAGCTCCTTGCGCAGCAGGTGGTCGAGGTCCTCGACATCGGCCGCCACGATCCGCAGCAGATAGTCGCCGGCCCCGGCCGTGGAGTGACAGTCGGTGATCGCCGGGTGGCGCAGCACGGCGGCCTCGAAGGCCTCGTAGCGGGCGAACTCCACGGTGGCCAGAGCGTAGACGCTCAGCCCCTTGCCCAGCGCCTTGGCGTCGAGGCGGGCGTGGTAGCCGGTGATGACGCCCTGCTTCTCCAGCGCCTGCACGCGCGACCAGCACGGCGACTTCGACAGGCCCACCCGCTCGGCCAGGGCGGCGAACGAGATGCGGGCGTCGGCCTCCAGGATGCGGAGGATGGAAAGATCCATGCGGCTGAGCGCGCTCATCGTTCTGTCAGGCTCCAGATTTCCAGAACATTGTTCTAGCGCGCCCGACCCTCGCCGCGCAAACGAGGACAATGTGCCGAGCGACGCCGCTTAAGGTTTCGGCATGGCGCAAGACATGACCTACGCGCGATACCTCGCGCTCGACGAACTGCTCTCGGCCCAGAAGCCGCTGAGCGACCGGCACGACGAACTGTTGTTCATCGTCATCCACCAGACCAAGGAGCTGTGGCTCAAGGAGATCCTCCACGAGGTCGCCCTGGCCCTGAAGCTGATCGCCGGCGGCGATGTCGAGCCGGCCTACAAGGCCCTGGCGCGGGTCTCGCGGATCCAGACGGTGATGACCCTGTCGTGGGACATCCTGGCCACCATGACGCCGGCCGATTACCTGAGCTTTCGCGACGATCTGGGGACGAGCTCGGGCTTCCAGTCGCACCAGTTCCGGGCGCTGGAATACCTCTTGGGCCTGAAGGACCAGAGCTTCCTGAAGTTCCACACAGAGCGGCCTGAGGCCCTGGCCATGCTGAAGAGCGCCCTGGAGTCGCCCAGCCTCTACGATGTGGCCATCGCCCAGTTGCCGCGCCATGGCCTGGCCGTGCCCGACAGCGCCTTGCACCGCGACTTCAGCCAGACCTATGTTCCCTCGCCCGAGGTCGAGGCCGCCTGGCTGGAGGTCTATCGCGACCCCAAGCGCTATTGGGAGCTCTATCAGTTGGCCGAGAAGCTCGTGGATCTGGACGACGCCCTGGTCACCTGGCGCCACAAGCACGTGCTGACGGTCGAGCGGATCATCGGCGGGCGTCCCGGCACCGGCGGCACCGACGGGGTCGGCTATCTGGCCAGCACGCTGCGCCGCCGCGCCTTCCCCGAGCTGTGGTCGCTGAGGACCAAGCTGTAATGACCGCGCGCAAGGACCTCTTCTCGCGCGCTCTGTCGGTTCCGGGTCGGCTGCATATGGCCGCCCACAGCCACCACCTGTGGCCGGACGTGACGCTGGCCGCCCAGGTCGAGGCCTGGGAGGACGCCGCGGTCCTCGCCGACCACAAGTGGGACAAGGCCCTGGGTCAGGTCTATCCGGCCGCCCAAGCCCTTGTCGCCCGCGAGCTGAACCTGCCGTCCAGCGACACGGTGGTCTTCGCGCCCAACACCCATCTCCTGCTGGCCACCCTGGTCTCGGCGATCGACCGGCCGCGCCCGTTGCGAGTGCTGTCGACCAACGGCGAGTTCCACTCGTTCCGCCGCCAGGCCCAGCGCTGGGTCGAGTCCGGCGAGATCGCCCTGACCCTGATCGACGCCGAGGCGCCCGACTTCGCCGAGCAGTTCCTGGCCGCCGCGCAGGCGGGCGAGCACGACCTGATCTTCGTCAGCCACGTCTTCTTCAAGACCGGCCTGGTTTTCGACCGCGTCTGGGACCTGGCCGAGCTTGCGCGCCCCGACGGCCCCTGGGTGGTGGTCGACGGCTATCACGGCTTTCGCGCCGTCCCCACCGATCTGTCGGCCGTGGCCGACCGGGTGTTCTACGTCTCGGGCGGCTACAAGTATGCGATGGCGGGGGAGGGCGCGGCGTTCCTGCACGCGCCGGCGGGCTTTGGCCCGCGCCCGGTGCTGACCGGCTGGTACGCCGAGTTCGGCGATCTGGAGGGTCCGCCCGGCGGGGTCGGCTATGTCAGCGACTCCGGACGGTTCATGGGCGCCACCTTCGACCCCTCGGGCCTCTATCGCTTCGTGGCGGCGGGGCGGATGCTGGAGGCCGAGGGCCTGACCACGGCCGCCGTGGCGGCGCATGCGCGGGCTCTGCAGGTGCGGTTGCTCGACAAGATCGCCGCCGGAGAGGCCGGACCCCTGCGCGAAGCGGTCATGCTGAACCCGCCCGGGAACGGCCCGCAAGCCCGGTTCCTGGCCCTGCGCCATCCCGACGCCAACGCCTGGAAGCACGCCCTGGCGGCCCAGGGCGTCGTGGTCGACGTCCGCGACGACGTGCTACGGGTGGGGCTGTCTGTGTACCACGACGAGGGGGACGTCGCGGCGTTCTGCGGGGCGTGTGCGGGGCTGTAGACGTCAGACGGTCTTTTTGCGGGATTTCTTGGCCGGCTTGGTTTTCGCAAGACTGGCCGGCAAGGTCAGGGTGACGATCGTCCCGCCCTGGGGGTGATCGCGCCGCGTCAGGCGCACCCCGCTGGCTTCAAGCATGTTACGGGCGATAAACAGGCCAAGGCCCAGGCCCGGCTTGTTCAAGCCGGCATGGGAACTGCCGCGCACGAACGGGACGGGGTTATCGAAATCGACATTCGCGTCGAAGCCGGGACCGCGATCCGTGATTTCAATGACCGCCTGGCCGAGCTCGGTGGGGCGACACGTCAGGATCACCTTTTCGCCGAGCGGGGTGTAGAGCACGGCGTTGTCGACCAGCTGCCGCAGCGCGTTCTCCAGATTGGCGCGATCGGCATGGACGGCCGTGACCTCGCCTCGGTCCTCGATCTCGACCTCGATCCCGACCGCCATTGGATGATCCGCCGCAAAGGCTTTGATCGACGCCAGCAAGTCCTGGACGTCCACCGCTTCCGGAGGCGAAACGTAAGCCGCATCCAGCGCCTTTACGGTCTGGATCTTTTCAAAGTGGGCCAGGATCCGAGCGCCAGCGTCATAGATATTGCTAGCAAACTGTCGCACGTCACTTGAGACGGACTTGGTCGCCATAATGACCGAAGAGAACCCCATGACTGCGTTCAGTGGGGTGCGGAACTCGTGATTGATGCCGCTCAGAAAGTCTTGCCGGGCGTTGTCGGCCTGGGCGGCCCTGAGTTGCTCGCGGCTGAGATCCACCGCCACCTGCTGCAGGGTGGCGGACTGGCGCCCAATCAAGGCGTTCTGCAGAGTCAGGCGCTGGTTGGCGGTCTGCAACTGGCTGTGATCGCGCTCGATCGCCAGCAGCATCACCAGCAGCGTGGAGGCCGAGGTGAACGCCAGCGCCAGGGTCGTGTACATGAACAGGCTGTCGAAGTCCGCAATGGCCACCGGCCGCCAGACGGAAAGCAAGCCACGACCCACGCACGCATAGAAGAAGGCGCGGCCAAGCAGGCCTTCGCGGCGCAGGATCGCGCCTTCCCAGAAATAGACCAGCAACTGGACGATGGAGGACATCATCAGGCCGTAGTCGGGGGACACGACGTTGAAGATCACGATCAGGGCCAGCGCGCCGATCGAAACCATGGCGGCCAGCGACTCCACCATCTTCGCCTTGACATAGCGAAGGCTGCCGACCGCGTGGAAGTAGTAGAAAAGGCCCAGGCAGACGAGGGACAAGGTCTGGCTGGCCACAACCGGCAACAGGAGCGGACCAGGCTCCCAAAGACTCAGCGCGCCAAACCCGATCGCAGCCGTCAACGCGGCGTACGCAATTCCCCAGTCCCGGAAATGCGGCGCGCCGCTGTTGTAACGATAGAGCGTCAAAAAGGCTGGAGCGCTCAACGCGACGGGCGCAACGCCCATCAGCGTGAACACGAATACATAGCCCCCCGCCGCCTGCATGTTGGCTCACCTCCGGTGGGGTGTCTCGAACGTGAGCCCCGCCGTAGCGAAAACCGTATCGCGGCTACTTCGAATAGTGAAGATTCGTCGTCACACTCGCGCCCGGGACGACCCCGACCGAAAGAGACGGGAAGCTTCCCCTACGCCGCCAGCCGCTCCAGATCGCGCAGCATCGAGGCCATGGCCTGGCCGGCCGGCTTGCCGTCGCGGGCGTAGTGGCCGCTCTCGAAGGTCTGGATCAGCTCGGCGCGGGCGCGGCTGACGCGGCTCTTCACCGTGCCGACGGCCACGCCGATCATCTGCGCGGCCTCTTCATACGAGAACCCGCCGGCCCCGATCAGGATCAGCGCCTCGCGCTGGTTCTCGGGCAGCATCAGCATCGCCTGGCGCAGGTCGTCGAGCGCGATGGGGCTGTCGAAGTTGGTGTTGGCCACCAGGGTGCGCTCGGCCATCTCCTGGTCCAGCGCCACCGAGCGCCAGCTGCGGCGCTTGTCGGAATAGAACTGGTTGCGCAGGATCATGAAGGTCCAGGCCTTCATGTTGGTGCCCATGGTGAAGCTCCCCCGGCCGGCCCAGGCCTTGGCCACGGCCTCCTGCGCCAGATCATCGGCCGCGGTTGCATTGCCGGTGAGCGACCGGGCGAAAGCCCGCAGGTGGGGGATCAAGGCGATCAGGTCACGCTCGAAGCTCTTCTGAGTCTGCTGGTCCATAGGGGGCGCCTCCTCGGCACGGCTTGACCTTAACAACGGCCCGCAGCGGCGGAGGTTCCATGGGGGGAAGGGAGGGGGCAGATGGCGGCCAGGTGAGAGCGTCGTCCTTCCGGCGCCCCGTCCTCCCCAAATCGGGGGAAAACGGCCTCAAGCTGTGGATAGAGGGCGGGCGCGGAAACCGTTCGGAAACCAAGTTACGCGACATATCGACCCATGTTTGAACCGAAAGGTTTGGCCATGGATTTCCTTGAACACGCACACCAACACACCCTGATCCGTGAGACGCTCGGCGCGGCGATTTCCGAGCAGCGGTCGTTCGACGCTCGCGAGCTGAAGTCGGACCGGCTGTGCCCGACCGGCTGCTGGCTGCATGGCGAGGGCTCGCGCCGCTGGGCGGGGAACCACGCGTTCCTGAACCTGCTGGAAGCCCACCGCGAGTTCCACCTGCGGGCGGGCGAGGTGGCGGAGCTCGCCCAACGCGGCGCCACCGTCGAGGCCCAGCGCGCGATGCGCAACGGCACGCCCTTCGCCCACGCCCTGGCCGACCTCAACGCCGCGTTCCGGCGGATGAAGGCGGCTGCGACGGTGGCGGCTTAAAAATCTCGTGTCATCCCGGATCGCCCCTCCGGGTCGTCCGGGATGACACCGAGATGGGGAGGTGGCTTTGAGCCCGACTACCCCCTCCGGAAGAACCCGAAGATCCGCTCGGCCAGGGCCTGGCTGACGCCGTCGACCTTGACGAGATCCTCGACGCTGGCCCGGCCCACGCCCTTGGCTGAGCCGAAGGCGTGCAGCAGAGCCTTCTTGCGGCCGGGACCCACCCCCTCGATCTCGTCGAGGGGGTTTTTCTTCAGGTCCATGCTGCGGCGGGTGCGGTGGGCGCCGATCGCAAAGCGGTGGGCCTCGTCGCGCAGCCGTTGCAGGTAGTACAGAACCGGCGACTTGGGCTCGAGCATGAACGGGGTCTGGCCGGGGATGAAGAACCGCTCCAGGCCGGCGTCGCGGTCCGGCCCCTTGGCCACGCCCACGACGGCGATGTCGTCGACGCCGAGATCGGCCATGATCTCCAGCGCCGCGTCCAGCTGGCCCTTGCCGCCGTCGACCAGGACAAGGTCGGGGCGATTGGCGTCGTCGCCCTCTTCCTCTTCCTTCACGAGGCGCGCGAAGCGGCGGCGCAGCACCTCCTTCATCATGCCGTAGTCGTCGCCGGGCGTGAGCTCGGTGCTCTTGATGTTGAACTTGCGGTACTGGCCCTTCATGAAGCCTTCGGGGCCGGCCACGATCATGCCGCCGACGGCGTTGGTGCCCTGGATGTGGCTGTTGTCATAGACCTCGATCCGCTCCGGCGGGGCGTCCAGCTTGAAGGCCTCGGCGACCCCGGCCAGCAGCTTGGTCTGGGCCGAGCCTTCGGCCATCTTGCGGCCCAGCGCCTCCTTGGCGTTGGTCAGGGCGTGCTGGACGAGGTCGGCTTTCTCGCCGCGCTTGGGCACGCTGATCTCGACCTTGCGGCCGCTCTTCAGGGCGAAGGCCTCGGACAAGAGTTCGCTCTCGGCCGGTTGGACATTGGCCAGGATCAGGCGCGGGATCGGCTTGTCGTCATAGAACTGGCCCAGGAACGCGGTGATGATCCGCTGCTCTTCGGTGACGGTTTCGTCCTCGGACTCGTCCGCGTTCCCCGTTATGCGGGGGAAGTAGGCGCGGTTGCCCCAGTTCTGGCCGGCGCGGAAGAAGAACACCTGCACGCAGGCCTGGCCGCCCTCGACGTGCAGGGCGACGACGTCGGCCTCCTCGACGGTCTCGGGGTTGATCTGGGTCTCCTGGGCCACGGCCGAGAGGGCGCGGATGCGGTCGCGCAGGCGGGCGGCGCGTTCGAACTCCAGCTCTTCGGCGGCCTCTTCCATCTGCTTGGCCATGCTGGCCATCACCGCGCGGGACTTGCCCCGCAGGAACGCCTCGGCCTGGTCGACCAGGGCCTGGTAGTCGTCCTTGCCGATCAGGCCGGTGCAGGGGGCTGCGCAGCGCTTGATCTGGTAGAGCATGCAGGGCCGGTCGCGGCTGTCATAGACGCTGTCGCTGCACGAGCGGAGCAGGAACGCCTTCTGCAAGGTGTTCAGCGTGCGGTTCACCGCCCAGGCGCTGGCGAACGGGCCGAAATAGTCGCCCTTGATCGTGTGGGCGCCGCGGTGTTTCCGCAGTTGCGGCGCGTCGTGGTCGCGGCGGATGACGATCTCGGGAAAGCTCTTGTCGTCGCGCAGCAGCACGTTGAAGCGGGGCTTCAGCGACTTGATCAGGTTGATCTCGAGCAGGAGCGCGTCGGCTTCGGTGCGGGTGGTGACGAACTCCATCGACCGCGTGGCGTCGACCATGTGGGCGATGCGGTTGGTGTGGAAGCGGCCCTGCGCGTACTGGACGACGCGCTTCTTCAGGCTCTTGGCCTTGCCGACATAGAGCACCTCGTCGCCCTCGCCGATCATGCGATAGACGCCCGGCGCGTCGGGCAGGCGCGTGACCTCGTCCTTGATCAGGGCGGCGCCGGAGAGGGCGGGCGGCTGGCGGGCGGCGTCGGTGTCGGAGGCGGGGGTGTCGGTCACGGGGCAGATATAGGCGAGTCCGAGGCGTTCAGCGACGTTCCAGGCTGTGGAAGACGCGCGACAGCGTGACCCGCTCGGCATGGATGACATATCGCAAGACATAGCCGGTCGAGCTGAATCGGACGGTGAGCTCTCTCTGATTGTTGCGGATCAAGCGCCCACGCTCTGGAAACTCAGCGAGCGTCGCGGCGGTCGCGAGGATCAGCCGGACCGCGCGTCTAGAGGCGTTCGGTGCGCGAGCCGCCAGCCAGGCCCGCAGATACTCGATGTCTCGGCGGGCCGCCGCCGAGATTTCGACTGTTCTCATCCAGCGTTTCGCGGCCGCGGTTCAGGCGGGGGGAGTTCGGTGTCCGTATCCCACGACTCCACCCAGCGAATGACGTCCTCTAGCGGAATGCCGCCATCACGCTCGGTCTCTTCCGCGATGCGCTGGACGTCGTCCCAATGGGCCTCATTGTCCTCAAAGCCGGGGCGTTCCACGAAAGGCGGCTGCTGCGCGAAGACTTCGACGCCTTGCTCGGCGGCCTGGGCGGACGATGCGTCCATCTTCGGGGTTATGCTCGCGGCCATGTTCTGACTATGTTCTCTTCGTGCTCGGGCGTCAATCGCGCTATGACCCCGCCATGACCACGCGCAGCCTGTTCGTCACCCCGCTCTATGAAGCCAGCCTGGCCGGCGAGAAGGGGTTCGACGCCTTCATCGACGACCTGCACGACGCCTGTATCGCCATCGCCGAGGAGGACGAGGCGGGGCAAGCCTGGGCCTATAACAAGGGGTATCTGGGCTACACTTCCTACGCCTCGCTGAACGACCTGCCGCTGCGCGACAGCCTGTTCGCGGACCTCAAGAAGAAGCTCGACAAGCACGCGGCCGCCTTCGCCAAGACGCTGTGCTTTGACCTCGGGGCGGGCAAGCTGGTGATGGACAGCTTCTGGATCAACATCCTGGAGCCCGGCGGCCAGCACACCGGCCACATCCACCCCCACAGCGTCATTTCCGGCACGGTCTATGTGACCATCCCGCCGGGCGCCTCGGCCATCAAGTTCGAGGACCCGCGCCTGCCGATGATGATGGCCGCCCCGACCCGCGAGGCCGACGCGCCTGAGAGCCTGCAGCCCTTCGTCTATGTGAAGCCCTCACCGGGCGCGATCCTGATGTGGGAGAGCTGGCTGCGCCACGAGGTGACGCCCAACCAGGCCGACGAGCAGCGGATCAGCGTCAGCTTCAACTACGCCTGGCGGTAGCGCTTTCCCTTGCGGAAATGCTAGAGCCCCCCTCGTTGAGGGCGAGGTCCGCCCTGGATTTCCGCGTGGGGGCCAAGTGAGCAAGACGGGCGCTTCGTTCCTGGTGAACTTCGCCGTGGCGGCGGGCCTGCTGTACGTGTTCAGCGCCGTGCTCTGGCCGTTCACCCTCGCGCTGGTTCTGGCCATCCTGATCACGTCGCTCAGCGACCGGGTCGTGCGGCTCTTGCCCAAGGCGCGGCCGTGGATGGTGTTCGCGATCACGGCCGTGATCGTCGGCGGGATCATCGTGGCCGGCATGGCCGTGGTGATCGGCGGCGCGGCGCGCATCGTCGAGCGTATGCCGGCCATGATGGCCCGGATCGACCAACTGCTGGCGCTGATCCATCTTCCGGGAGGCGGTGTGATGAGCTTGGCGGCCCTGGCTCAGAAGATCGAGTTGGGCCCCCTGGCGGACGGGCTTTTGACCAGCGTGCAGAACGCCTCGGCGGGCCTGGGCCTGACCCTCATCTTCCTGTTCTTCCTGTTGTTGTCCAAGCCGATGATCCAGAAGCGCGTCGACCAGATCGTCGCCTCGCGCGGCGGCCAGGGCCTGGCCATGGTGCTGGAGCGCAGCTTTTCGGGCGTCGAGCGCTATATGTACGTCCAGTCGATCACCGGCCTGATGATCGCCTTCGGATCTTGGGTGGTGATGCGGGCCGTGGGCCTGGAGAGCGCCCTGTTCTGGAGCCTGGTGATCTTCCTCTTCGCCTACCTGCCGGTGCTGGGGGTGCTGGCCGGCAGCGTGGGCCCCACCCTGTTCGCCCTGCTGCAGTTCCCCACCCTGACGCCGGCGATCGCGATCTTCGTCGGCATCCAGGTGGTGTCGTCGATCGTCGGCAATCTGGTCCTGCCCAAGATGCAGGCCGACAGTCAGAACATCGATCCGGCGGCCAGTCTGATCGCGGTGGGCATGTGGACCGTTCTGTGGGGCGTGCCGGGCGCCTTCCTGGCCATCCCGCTGACCCTGGCCCTGATGTACGCCTTGGCTCAGTACGACGATCTGCGGTGGCTGGCCGTGCTGATCTCGCACGACGGCGACCCGACGCCGATGGAGCCGGCGGAATAGGCTATCGCCCAGCGACCAGCCGCTGCAGGCGCGGGCGCACCCGCAGGAAGCGCACGTAAAGCGCGTCCAGGATCTTCAGCGCCCAGGGCGCGCGGGCCGCAAGGCCGAAGGGGCGCAGCAGCGGGATAGCCCGCCACATGGCCGCGAAGGCCGCCGCGCCGGACAACAGCTGGCCGTCCTCGCGGGCGTGGAAGCGGGCCAGCAGTTCGGCGCGATCGATCGGGCAGACAGCCTCCTCGCCGGCGACGTCGATGAACTGGATCGCGCCCCGGCGATCCAGGCGCTTCATCAAGGCGATCTCGCGCAGGCACAAGGGACAGGCGCCGTCGAACCAGACGGTCAGGCGCGGGTCTTGGGCGGTTGCAGAGGCCATGCCTGGGATATGGGCTCTCACGGCGCCCAGCGAAAGCGGTCGCTACCCCAGACTCGCGGCTTCCAGGGCCGCCACGGCCTTCTGGACGCGATCCTCGCCGCCGCAGACTTCCAGCAAGGCCAGGCCGTCCAGCAGGGCCAGGATGGTCGCCGCCGCGCCGGGCGGGTCGGGAACGAGCGCCGGGTCCAGCCGCGCCTCGATCCAGACCAGGAACCCTTCGCCGATCTGGCGGGCGATGTCGGCGAACGGCGGCTCCTCGCGCGCGGCCGCGGCGATGGCCTCGATCCACAGTCGCATGAACGGGCGGAAGACCGGATCGACCACCAGGCGCGCGGCCTTGGCGGTCAGGGCGGCCTGCGACAGGCGCTGGTCGGCGGGCAGGGCGGTTTCGAGCTGCGCGGCCATGCCGCCGGCCAGGCTCTGCATGGCCAGGGCCAGGACCTCGGTCTTGTCGACGAAGTAGTAGAGCAGCATCCGGTCGCTGACCCCGGCCGCCGCCGCCAGCTGGCGCAGGCTGGCCTGGGACAGGCCCGTGGCCAGCAGGTGGTCGGCCAGGGCCGCGATCACGCGCGCGCGCTGTTCGTCCCGAACGTTCATGCCGCCTTTCCGGTTGTAGCGACCGCTACAATACGCTAGTCATGTAGCAATCGCTACATGAGGTTCCCATGCCTGAGTCCGTGTACGCTATCCTGCCCGCCGGCGCAGCCCTCGGCTTGCTGGCCGCCTTTGGGGTCATGGCGCTGAAACCCAAGCTCGGCCCGCAGGCCTGGATGATCCCGGCGACCCTGTCAGTGATCTTCCTGGCCCTGACCGTCGATGTCGTCGCCAAGGCCGGGCCGCTCGGCTTCTGGAACGAGCACCTGCGCGGGCCGTGGGGCGCTCAGATCTGGTGCGACCTGCTGCTGGCCGCCGGAACCGCCACCGCCCTCCTGCTGCCGCGGGCCCGGGCCGTGGGCATGCGGCCGATCCCGTGGATGCTGGCCGTGCTGGCCAGCGGCTCGATCGGCCTTCTGGCCATGACCGCCCGCTGCCTGTTCCTGGAAGCCCGCCTGATCACCCCGTCAAAAGAGAGCGCCCGATGATCCCGTTCCGCCTGTTCCTGCTGACCTGCCTGACGGTGATCGTCGGCTACACCAGCGTCACCATCGCCAACCATGGCTGGAACCTCGTCCCGATCTTCTTCGGCGACATGGCGGCCATGGGCTGGCCGGGGCAGTTCAATCTGGACTTCTTCTGCTTTCTTCTGCTGTCGGGCCTGTGGGTCTCATGGCGCGGCCGGTTCCGCCCCGCCGCCCTGGGCCTGGGCGTGCTGGCGGTGTTCGGCGGGATGCTGTTCCTGTCGATCTATCTGCTGATCGCCCTCTCGCGATCGAAGGGCGACATCCGCCAGGTGCTGCTGGGCGACCGGGCCTGAACCGTCAGAGCGTGAGGCCGAAAGTGGGAACCGGTTTCGGCTATTCTCACGCTCTAAGTATCTGATTTAAAGCCTTTTTAACGCCTGAAATCGATTCCGATTTCAGGCTAAAGGCTCTAGTGCGGCCGCGCCTGGGCCAGGGCCTGGGCTAGGGTCTCCAGCGAGAACGGCTTGCTGATGAACGGCCAGCCGCCCGCTCGCGCCCGGCCCTGGTCGCCGCCCGTATAGCCCGAGCACAGCACCACCGGCAGGCCCGGACGGCTGGCGGCCAGCGCCTCGGCCAGGTCCACGCCGCTCTTGCCGCCCGGCATGATCACGTCGCTGAGCACCAGCTGGATGCCGTCGTCCTGCTCCAGGCGTGAGAGGGCTTCGTCGACCCCGCCGGCGCGCACGACCGAGTGGCCAAGGTCGTTCATCATCGCGTCGACCAGCTCGGCGACCTGCGGGTCGTCCTCGACCAGCAGCACCCGCGACGGCGTCTGGGCGCGGATATGGTCGACGTGCGGCAGGCTTTCGCTGGCGGCGTCCCCCGCGCTGACGGGCAGCAGCAGGGCGACGGTGGCCCCTTGGCCCGGCGTGCTCTCGATCAGCACCGACCCGCCGCTCTGGCGCGCGAACCCATAGACCTGCGACAGGCCAAGCCCGGTGCCCTCGCCGGGCGGCTTGGTGGTGAAGAACGGCTCGACGGCCCGGGCGATGGTCGCCGCGTCCATGCCTGTTCCCGTGTCGCGCACGGCCACGCGCAGATACTGGCCGGGCTCCAGATCGCCTTCCTTGCGATCCAGGGTGACCGGACGGGACTCGATGCTCACCTCGCCGCCGGGCGGGGTGGCGTCGCGGGCGTTGACCACCAGGTTCAGCAGCGCGGCCTCGAACTGGCCCGCGTCGATCCGGGCGCTGCGCACGCCGGCGCCGAGGCGCAGGTGGAAGCTGAAGGCGTCGCCCAGGGCGCGCCGGAGCAGGCCTTCGCTTTCGGCGATCAGGCCATCGATGCGGCACACCTCCGGCTTCAGCGGCTGACGGCGGGCGAAGGCCAGCAGATGCTGGGTCAGCTTCTCGCCGCGCTTGGCCGCCGCCAGGGCCGCGCCGACCATCCGCTCGCGCCGGCGGGCGTCGTCGGGGTGACGCTCGACCACGTCCAGCGCGCCGATGATCACTGTCAGCAGGTTGTTGAAGTCGTGGGCGACGCCGCCGGTCAGCTGGCCGATGGCCTCCAGCTTCTGGGATTGCAGCAGGGCGGCCTGGGCGGCGTCACGCTCGGCGACAGCGGCGGCGACCCGCTCCTCCAGAAGCTCGTTCATGCCGGTCAGATTGGCTTCGGCTTGCTTGGCCTCGGTCGTGTCGAAGGCCATGCCGATGAAGCCGGCGAACGCGCCGGAGGGATCATGGCGCGGCTGCGAGAACGACTTGAGCCAGCGCCACTCGCCATCCGCGCGGCGGTAGCGCGCCTCGAGGCTGAAGGGCTGGCGGGACGCCTCGCCGGCGACCTGCTCCTTGAGGATGCGCGGCAGATCCTCGGGGAATATGCGGGTTCGCCAGTCCAGGGTCAGGGCGCTGTCATAGTCCAGCCCCGCGAAGGCGACATAGGCGTTGTTGACGAACTGGCGGATCCCGTCGGACCGCGTCACCCACATTAGGGCGGGGGCGCTGTCGGCCAGGGCCCGGAACCGCGCCTCGCTCTCGCGCACCTCGGCCTCGGCGCGTCGGCGGTTGGTGACGTCGAAGTTCAGGCCGATCATCCGCACGGGCCGGCCGGTGTCGTCGCGAAGCACCTCGCCGCGTCCATGCACCCAGCGCTCGCCCTTGCTGGTGTCGGCCAGGCGGTACTCGACCTCGTAGTCCGTCAGATTGTTCAACCCGCCAAAGACGATGGCCTCCGTCATCGCCCGGTCGTCGGGGTGAACAAAGCGGGGCAGGTCGGCCAGAATGATGTCGGCGTGTTCCGGGATGCCCAGGTTCCGTCGCGCCGCGGGCGACAGGTTGAGCTGACCGGTGGTCAGGTCGTAGTCCCACGGGCCGACCCCCGCCGCCGTCTGGGTGACCCGCAGCCGCGTCTCGGCGTCGGCGCGTTGCGCGCGCGCCCTGGCCAGGCCCTGCATGGCGCCGCGCAGCCCTTCGGCGACCGCCGCGACCATCACGCCGCAGATCAGATAGATGACGATGCTCGACAGTTCGTCGTTGTTCAGCGGCTCGCCGTCGCGTCCGCCCCACAGCCACCAGCCGAACACCGCGCCGGCGATCGTGGGGATCATCCCCCAGCGCCAGCCGGCGTACAGCGTCACCAGCATGATCGCCGGGAAGAACGGCTGGGTCGCGCCGACGCCGTTGCTCAGGCCCAGCAGACCAACGCGCATCAGGACGGCCATGGCCACGCCGATGATAGACGCGATCGCGCACAGCCACGCTGGTGGCGGAACCTGAGGGATGAGCCATGCGCTAATCAGCGCGTGGATACGTCCTTGGTCGTCAACGGCGCGGATTGGATTGTCTTTCTTCTCCATCCCCGCTCCCGGCAAAGATGTCTTGCCAAGAGGATGGACACGCTTACCTAAGACGCGCAACACGGGAGATCATGATGGCCGCCGCTTTGAACACCGGGCTGACCGCGAAACAGCGCACCGATATCGCCGCTTCGCTCAACAAGGTGCTCGCCGACAGCTACGCCCTGTATCTGAAGACGCATGGCTATCACTGGAATGTTCGCGGGCCGAACTTCCAGTCGCTGCACGTGCTGCTCGAAGGGCAGTACCAGGAAGAATGGGCCGCGCTGGACGCGATCGCCGAGCGCATCCGCGCCCTGGGCGAGTTGGCGCCGCAGGGCTACGCCGCCTTCGGCAACCTCTCCAGCCTCAAGGACGGCGATCCCGAGCAGGACTGGGAAGGCATGATCGGCGAGCTGAAGGCCGACAACGAGACCGTCATCCGCACCCTGCGCGACGCCATGCCCATCGCCGACGAGGCCGGCGACGAAGCCACCGCCGACCTTCTGACCCAGCGCCTGCAGGCTCACGAGAAGCACGCCTGGATGCTGCGCTCCACCCTCGGCCTAAAGTAGCCATCCCGCGTGCGGGCGGGGGCTCGGATCCAAGGGAAAACGTGGAAGGCCGTCGCCGCCCTCGGGGTGGTGGGCGGTCTTTCAGCGTGCGCCACCTATTATGTGCCGGCCGGAACGGGGCGGGACGCCGGCTTGATGCGGGTCACCGCCAGCTTCAGCGAGCGCGGGCTCAAGCGCTATGTCGCCAATATGGACCCGGCCATGCTGGCCCTGGCGCGGCGTCATGATCCTCTTCCGCATACGGATTATTGGGGGCGCGTGCCGGGCTGGGAGGTGATCCGCCTCGACGATATCCCGCGTCTGGGCGACCGCGATCCGGATTTCGACGCGGCGCGGCTGATCAATTCGCTGCGCCCGACGATCGGCGGGGAGCTTGAGGTCGCCAAGCCGTTCGTCCTGACCGGATCGGCCGACGCGCGGGCCAGGGCGCTGCAGTGCCTGACCCAGGCGGTCTATTACGAGGCGGGGTTCGAGCCCGGCGAGGGACAGATGGCCGTGGCCCAGACGGTGATCAACCGCATGCGTCATCCCGGCTATCCCAAGTCGATCTGCGGGGTGATCTACGAAGGCGCGGCGCGGACCACCGGCTGCCAGTTCAGCTTCGCCTGCGACGGCTCGCTGGCGCGCGAGCCGGTGCCGGCGATCTGGGCCAACGCCCAGGCCGTGGCCAAGCGGGCCCTGAGCGGCTTTGTGTTCAAGCCGGTGGGCGTGGCCACCCACTATCACGCCGACTATGTCTCGCCGTACTGGGCCCCGACCCTGGTCAAGCTGAAGCAGTTTGGCCAGCACATCTTCTATCGCTGGACCGGTCCGTCCGGGACCTTGCAGGCGTTCCGGGGGCGTTACTCGGGCAATGAGACGGTGAGCGCCGACATCCTGCTGGCCGCCGACCCGCGCACCCTTGAGGCCGCCCCGCCCGAGGTGCTGGCCGCCCAGACGACGCCGGCCGCCGCGACGCCGGTCGCCACCGGAGCTGCGGCCCAGATGCTGGGGGTCTCGAACCTGGTCCTGCCCGACGCCAAGCTGGTGGCCGTGCCGGACGCCAACTCGCCGACCGGGGAGCGGGTGACGGTGCAGGGCACGGTGGCCGGCCGCCGGATTCCGACCGCCGACGAGATCGCGCGGATCAACAAGGCGCTCGAAGCCGTCTCAGGCCCGCAGCCGCCGACCGCTGAGGCCCCACCGCCGCCGCCGCCGCCGCCGCCTCCGCCGAAGCCGAAGTCCCGGCCGCCGAGCCTGCTCAATCCGTTGAACTGAAAAATCCTCCCCCCAGTGGGGGAGGTGGCGCGAAGCGCCGGAGGGGGAAGAGCTTGCCGAGCCCGCATCTTCCCCCCTCCGTCGTCCCTTCGGGCCGACACCTCCCCCGCTAGGGGGAGGATTTGGGCGCTAAGCCCTCACCAAACCCCGATCTTGTTCGCCTCTTCGTGGCTGATCGGATGATGCGCGGCCTTGTGGTCTTCCTCGGCCAGGAAGCGCACGGCCTCCAGGGCGGCCATGCAGCCCATGCCGGCGGCGGTGACGGCCTGGCGGTAGACGTCGTCGGTGACGTCGCCGGCGGCATAGACGCCCTCGATGGCGGTCGAGGCCGTGCCCGGCTTCACCTTCAGATAGCCGCCCGGACCGGTTTCCAGCTGACCGGCGAACAGTTCCGACGACGGGGCGTGGCCGATGGCGATGAACACTCCGTCGGCGGCGACCTCCTGGGTTTCGCCGGTCTTGACGTTTTTCAGGCGGGCGCCGGTGACGCCCATGGGCTCGGTCTGGCCCAGGACCTCGTCGATGACGCTGTCCCAGATCACCTCGATCTTCGGGTGGGCCAGCAGGCGCTCCTGCAGGATCTTCTCGGCGCGCAGCTCGTCCTTGCGGTGCACCAGGGTGACCTTGCTGGCGAAGCTGGTGAGGAACAGGGCCTCTTCGACGGCGGTGTTGCCGCCGCCGACCACGATGACGTCCTTGTTGCGATAGAAGAAGCCGTCGCAGGTGGCGCAGGCCGACACGCCAAAGCCCTGGAACTTGGCTTCGCTCTCGAGGCCCAGCCATTTGGCCTGGGCGCCGGTGGCGATGATGATGGTCTCGGCGATCCAGTCCTGGCCGCTGTCGGTCTTCACCGCGAAGGGGCGCTTGGAGAGGTCGACGCTGGTGACGATGTCGCTGACGAACTCGGTGCCGACATGCTCGGCCTGGGCGCGCATCTGGTCCATCAGCCAGGGGCCCTGGATGACGTCGGCGAAGCCCGGATAGTTCTCGACATCGGTCGTGATGGTCAGCTGGCCGCCGGGCTGGATGCCGGCGATCAGCACGGGCTTCAGCAGGGCGCGGGCGGCGTAGATGGCGGCGGTGTAGCCGGCGGGACCCGATCCGATGATCAGGCAGCGGGTCTGGCGAGGGGAGGGCGTAGACATGGGGGGAGATATAGTGTGGATTCTCCGCAGTGGCGACAAAAGCCACGGGAGGAAAACCTGATGAAGCTCGGCGTCCTACTGAGCGTGGGTATCGTCGCCCTGTTCGCGGGCCTGGCCAATATCTGGTTCGGCGACATGCTGGTCGGCCTAGGCCTGGTGGCCATATTCGTGGTGGTCGCCGGCTATTCGGCCTGGCAGGGCAAGAAGGAATACGACGCGCGACCGCGCGGCGAGCCGATCATCGACTAGAGCCTATCGGGTTGAGGTGGAATCATCTAAGCCCCATAAACAGGCTCTAAGATCAAACACTTAGGGCCCTGTAGCTTAAGAGGGTTCCGTCTTGGCCCAAGGGGTCGGCGGATTGAGGGGTATGGTATGAAGGCGGGCTTGCCGATCGGCATGGGCGCGGGGATCGCGATTGGCGTCGCCCTGGGCTTGGCGCTGGATAATCTGGCGCTGGGGATTGGCCTGGGTGTCGCCATCGGCGGCGGCCTGGGCGTGACGGCCCACGCGGCGTCGGTGGCGTCTGACAAGAAGGCCAAGAACAACGGCGACGGCGGCGTGGTCGCCGACGGCGGTTCCAGCGACTCTGGCGGCGACTGCAGCGCGGATGGCGGTGGCGGCGGCGGCTGCGATTGACGGCTCGTCCACCTTTGGCGGGTTAAGGTGAGGGCAACTACGTTTCCGGGTTATTCGCCCGAGGAGCACGCCCATGTCCGCACCCTTCATCGAGATCGCCGGCCGCAAAATCGGCGTCGACCACTCGCCCTATGTGATCTGCGAGCTGTCGGGGAACCACAACGGCAGCCTCGAGCGCTGCCTGACCATGGTCGACGCTGCGGCCGACACCGGTTGCGACGCGATCAAGATCCAGACCTACACCGCCGACACCATCACGCTGGATGTCGACCGGCCCGAGTTTAAGATCCACGGTGGGCTGTGGGACGGCCGTACCCTCTACGAGCTCTACGAAGAGGCCCACACCCCGTTCGAATGGCACGCCGCCATCTTCGAGCGCGCCCGCCAGCGCGGCGTGACGATCTTCTCCAGCCCCTTTGACGAGACCGCCGTCGACCTCCTGGACAGCCTGGGCGCCCCGGCCTTCAAGATCGCCTCGTTCGAGGCCGTCGACCTGCCGCTGATCAAGTACGCCGCCGCCAAGGGCAAGCCGCTGATCATCTCGACCGGCATGGCCAACCTGACCGAGATGCAGACGGCGCTCGATACGGCCCTGACCGGCGGCGCGCCGGGCGTGCTGCTGCTGCACTGTGTCTCCAGCTATCCGGCCACGTTCGCGGACGCGAACGTTCGGACTGTCCCGGACATGGCCGCGCGCTTTGGCTGCCCGATCGGCCTATCGGACCATACGCCCGGCACGGCCGCCTCGGTGGCGGCGGTCAGCCTCGGCGCCTGCGCGGTCGAAAAGCACTTCACCCTGGCCCGCGCCGACGGCGGCCCCGACGCGGCCTTCAGTCTGGAGCCCGCCGAGTTCAAGGCCCTGGTGGACGACACCAAGAACGCCTGGGCGGCGCTGGGCCGCGCGCACTACGACGTGCTGGGCTCGGAGGCGACGTCCTTGCTCTTCCGCCGCTCGTTGTACGTCACCGCCGATGTGAAGGCCGGCGAGCCCCTGACCCGGGCCAATGTCCGCTCGGTCCGCCCCGGCAACGGCCTGCCGCCGGCCGACCTCGACAAGGTGCTGGCCGGCAAGGCCGCCCGCGACCTTTCCCGCGGCGAGCCGCTGGACTGGTCGATGGTGGGGTAGGGGGCTCGAAATCCTCCCCCTAGTGGGGGAGGTGTCGGCCCGAAGGGACGACGGAGGGGGAAGAGGCAAGGTCCGCAGAACTTACCCCTCCGGCCTTCGGCCACCTCCCCCGCTGGGGGGGAGGATTTGGCTCAGATCAACCCCAGCCGCTTGCCCGTGGCCTTGTCGATCGTCCGCTTGGGCAGGATCTCGGTCATCAGCACCTGCATCGGCGAGGGCGAGACCACATAGCGGACCTTGGGGGCGGGCGCGGTCAGGGCGGTGGCGATGGTCTCGCCGATCCGCTCGGGCGGCAGGCCCGATTTGCCCAGACTCAGCATGAACCCGCGCATCCGCTCCAGCGCCTTGGCGTAGGGGGTGTTGGCGTAGCGGGTCACGTCCACCTGGTCGGCCTTGTCCCAGATCGGGGTGGCCACCGCGCCGGGCGCCACCACCACCACGTCGACCCCGAAGGGCAGGAACTCGCGGCGCAGCGACTCCGAAAAGCCCTCCAGCCCGAACTTGGTGGTGCAGTAGGGGCCCATGAACGGGTTGGCGTTGCGGCCGCCGACCGACGAGATGTTGACCACCCGTCCCGGCGGGCCCCGGCGCGCCTCGCCCGCCCCCAGCAGCGGCGCGAAGGCCTGGGTGGCGATCAGCACGCCGGTCAGATTGACCTCCAGCTGGTGGCGGAACTCGTCGACCGGCAGATAGAGCAGCGGCCCGGCCACGGCGATGCCGGCGTTGTTGACGAGGCCCGCCAGCGTCTTGCCGCCCAGCGCCGCCTCGACCTGCCTGGCCCCGGCGCGCACGGCCGCCTCGTCGGCGACGTCAAAGATCAGCGGGGTGAAGGCGTCGCCGAACTCGGCCTTCAAGCGCTCGCCATCGGTGGCCTTGCGGACACTGCCGAAGACGTGGAAGCCCCGGCCGACCAGCACCTTGCTCGCCGCATGGCCGATGCCGGTCGAGACGCCGGTGATCACGACGGATTTTGACTTGGCCATGTGCGGTTTCCTTCCCCGTTTGCAGGGAAGATGGGTGATCTGAACAGTGTTCGCTAGGGGGCTTTACGCGCTCCCTCTCCCAGAGGGAGAGGGCTGGGGTGAGGGGTTACGGCGCCTGACGGAGCGCCGGGCAATCGTCAAACCTCGTAACCCCTCACCCTCCCACCGCTTCGCGGCGGGCCCCTCCCTCTCCCTTTGGAAGAGGGAGGCTACCCCGCCACCAGCCCCCGCATCCCGTCCCAGCCGACGTTCATCAGCGCATCGACAAAGCCCATGTACGGGGTGAAGGGCTCGCGGCCCTGCGGGTATTCCACCAGCTGGAACGGCTGGAAGCGCGCGGGGAAGTCGGCGGCCTGGAACACGCCGTCTTCCTCCATGTAGTCGGCCGAGCCCATCGGCGAGACGTACTCCTGCGCCTCGACCGCCCGGCAGAGGGCCAGGAGATGCTCGGACCGCGCGCCGGGCGCCTTGAGGTCGGAGGCGCGGACGAACGCCGGCGTCAGCCCCAGCGCCTCTGCGGCCGCCTGGGCCATGCCGCAGGTCAGGTCGGCCAGGGCGCCGTCGCGTTCGCGGGTCAGCTGCTCGGAGACGAACGCCCAGCCTTCGGCGAAGAACGGCCGCTTGCCATAGGCGTGGCGGATGGCGGCCAGGTGCTTGTCGCGCCAGGGCTGGCTGTCGTCGATCTGGATGGCGTGGATCGGCGTTTCGCGGTCGTGCTTCTTGACCGGCACGGTCAGCATCAGCTCGCCCTGGGCGGTCAGGATGCGGTTACGCGACTGCCACGAGCGGCGGGCGAACTGCACGTCGTCCAGGAACACGAACACCGAGGCGGCCGCTATCAGCTGGAAATAGCCCAGATACGGCAGATAGGTCGGCTGCATGATCACCGCCGTCCGGGGAGGCGACGTCGCGGTCATCCGGCTTTGGCGACGGCGGGCGCGGCCAGGTCGCGGGCGCGGGCCAGGGCGGCGTTGACCTCGGCCAGCTTGGCGGCCTTGGCGTAGGGCTCCCAGGCGCCGGGGATGAAGCGCTCGCCGAAGCGCTCGGCCAGCTTGGCGCGCAGGGCTTTCAGGCCCGCGATGGCCTCCAGCGAGTGATAGATCCAGCGCGGCTGGGCGTCGGCTTGGACCATCGGGCCCAGGCTCAGGGCGCCGAAGCCGGACAGCAGGGTGCGCAGTTCGCCCGGCAGGGCCTTGAGGTCGGCCTCGCGCACGCACTCGGCCACCACCAGTTTCGCGCCGCCGCTCTCGTAGAGATAGGCGCGGAAGGTCGCGCCCTGGGCGGTGAAGTTCTGGACATAGAGGGGGCAGGGGCCGTCGAAGGCCTCGACCTGATAGACGTAGGTGAAGAAGCTCTTCTTCACGAGCGTGGGCGTGGCCAGACCCATCGGCTTGAACAGCGGGGTCGGGTTGGCGGCCCAGACGATGGTCTCGTCAGCGGCCGTCTCGGCCAGCAGCTGGCGCGGCGGGACCAGGCAGTTGGTCTCGACCTTGACCCCCAGCTTGACGAGCGCGCCGTGCAGGTCGTCGAACAGCTTGGCGAAGCCGCCCTCCGGCAGGCTGGCCACCAGATTGGCGGTGCGGCCCGACAGGGCGCGGGGGATGGCGTAGAGCTCGTCGGTCCAGGGATCGCTGGCCTTGGCGCGGCCCAGGGCCGCCAGGTCGGCGGCGGCCGGGAACACCCGGTTGATGGCCATCGGGATCACCGCGTCGCCGTGGACCAGCGACGGGTCGGCGCCGAGGTGCCAGCGGACATAGTCCTCCAGCGTGGCGGCGATCTCGGGCGGATAGGCGGCCAGGCGCGCGGCCAGGCTGTCGTCGGCCGGGGCCTTGACCCTGTAGGCCGGGCAGTCGACCGCCGGCCCGCCGAAGTCCCAGGTGAAGACGCGGCGGCCCTCGAAGTCGGCGCTCATCGAGCCGAAGCGATTGTCGAAGGTCGTAAACCGCGCGCCGTGGGCGCTCAGGGTCTGGACGATCGGATCGGTCTCGCCGCCGAAATAGACGCAGCCGTCGCGCATCTCGCGGCCGTGGATCAGCTTGGGCCGGGCGACGCCGCCCAGGGCCTCGAAGCGTTCCTGCAAGGTAATGTCGCGCCAGCCCAGGCGATGGGCCTCGAAGGCCGCCAGCACGCCGGTCAGGCCGCCGCCGATGATGCGGATGCGGTGGGGGGCGCTCACGCCGTCGCGCCCCAGACGACGAGATCGCTGTTGGGCGAGACGAACACGCCGTTCTGGATGTTGTCGAACGCCACCTTCAGGGCGGTGGGCTGGGTGAGGCCCAGCTCCTCGACGAGGCGGCGCACCAGGCCGTCCTCGGTGTAGAACAGGTTGAACAGGCCCGCCTCGCCGGTCTCGGGCGTGGCCAGGCGCCAGCCGTTCGGCTCTTCCTCGACGCCCTTGCCGCATCGGAAGTCGTCGATCAGGCGCGTGCGGACAAAGACCTCGGCGCCGGGCGCCAGCCGCGCGCGGGCGGCGGTCAGCACCGCGCTCGCCTGGGCGCTGGTCAGGTAGCAGAGGAGGTTGGGGATCAGCAGCACGTCGATCGGCGTCGCGCCGAGGTCCGGCAGGCCCTTGGACAGGTCCGCCTCGATCAGGGTAACGGCCTCGCCCAGGTTCCAGCGACAGTCGGCCAGGGCGGCGGCCGAATAGTCGACATTGGTCAGGTCCCAGCCATAGGCGGCGTAGAGCGACAGGTTGTTGCCCGTGCCACCGCCCAGCTCGACCACCCGGCCGGTTTTCTGATGCAGGCCACGCTTGAAGAAGTGCCGGGCGATGAACTCGTCCGGATATTTCAGACCGCGGATGTCGGGCAGGGCGCGCATGGTGGCCTGGAGAATCGGGCCGAAGCAGCGAACAACCTGTTAACGATGAGGGTGGGGTGCGAGGCGGGATGTCGCAGGGGGATAGCGCCCCCCTCCGTCACGCGGGTTTCGCCGCGCGCCACCTCCCCCGCAAGCGGGGCAGGAGGATCATCTTCCTCCCTCGCGAAGCGGGGGAGGTGGATCGGCGCGAATACGCGACGAGACGGAGGGGGCGCTTACATCAGCCCCAGCACCGCCTCCGCCACCCGCTCGGCCCCCCGGCCGTCGCACACCGTGGCGCTGGCCGCCGACAGCGCCGCGCGGCGATCCGCGTCGACGATCAGGCTCTGCGCCAACGCGACAAACGCCGCCTCGAAGTCCGCCGCGGTCACATCCAGGCACGGCGTCACGCCGGCCGCCTCCAGGGCGCGGGCGGCGGCGATCTGGTTGTCGGCGAGGATCAGGGTCAGGGCCGGCAGGGCCAGGACGCAGCGCTCCCAGGTGGTGGAGCCCCCGGCCCCGATGGCCAGGTCCGCCTCCAGCACGAGGCGCGGCATGTCCTGGGCGTTGACGTGCAGCGCAAGACGCGGATCCTCGGCGGCCAGGGCGCGCAGGGTCGGCAGGCTGGGCGCGCTGGCCCCGACAACGAGATCCAGGGCTGCCTCGCCCAGGATCGGCGTCAGAAGGCCGACCACCCGGCCGGTGATCCCGCCCACATCGGTCATGCCCAGCGACACCAGGATCCGCCGCACGGGTCCGCGTTCGGCGCGGCGGGTCAGGGCGGCCTCGCGCAGGGCCACGAAGGCCGGGCGCACCGGCGCGTGGTTGGGGCCCAGCAGCAGACGGGCGTGGGCGGGGACGAGGCCCGCATAGTCCTCAGGCCGTCGCGCAGGCCCGGCGTCCAGCACCAGGTCGGCGGCCAGCGGCCGGTCGGCCAGGTCGTCGATGACCAGGGTCGGACGGCCCTTGGCGATCGCGCGGTGGGCGTCGGCGGACAGGGCGTAGCTGTCGAAGACCACGGCGTCGAAGGGGTCGGTCGTGTGGGTCCGGGCCATGCCCCGGCCAAAGGCGCCCAGCACCGCCGCGACCTCGGGCGTGCTGAGGAACGCGCACACCGCGCCGCGCGATTCCAGCGCCCGCGCCAGGGTCAGGGACCGCATCACGTGGCCCCCGCCGACGCTGGGCCCCGCCGCGCAGACGAAGACGATGCGCAAGCTCATGCCCGCCGGTCGCCGCCGTAGTCCTGCAGGTCCGGCCGGCCGGCGACAAAGGCGCGGATGTCGTCGGAGGTGAAGGCGCGGTTCGCCGGATAGAGCGCGTCATAGACCGCCGCGACAAAGGCGTAGTCGTCGGGCCGGTCGACGGTCCAGCGCACCGCGCCCTGGTCGGGGAAGCACGGCAGCCAGGCGCAGGTCCAGCGCTCCGGCTGGTTCCACAGGTCCCAGGTGACGTGCTCGAAGGCTTCCTTCGTGGTCGCCTCGGCGGCCGCGCGGCGCAGGGCCGCGGCGGTCATCACCTCGACGTCGGTGCCCTTGGGGTGGGCGTGGCCCTCAGGGGTGTTGCTGACGTAGTCGGCGCCCTTGGACAGGCACAGGTCGATCGTGGCGTCGATCAGGGCGGGATCGGCCAGCGGGCAGTCGGCGGTCAGACGCACGACGTGGTCGGCCGGATGGGCGTCCAGCGCCCCGATGAAGCGCTGTTGCACATTGTCGAGCGAGCCGCGAAACACCGCGATCCCCTCGCGGCGGACGGCGGCCTCGATGGCGTCGTCCTCGGGCCGGTCGGAGGTGGCGACCACCAGCTTGTCGATACGCTGGGCGCGGGCGACCCGCTCGATCTGCCGCACGATCATCGGCTGGCGCTGGATCGGCATCAGCACCTTGCCCGGCAGCCGGGTGGAGCTCATTCGGGCCTGGAGGATGGCGAGGATCATCCGCTGATTTCGCGCGGGTTCGGGGGCGCTGGCAAGGGCGAGCCGTTTGGCCGTGGCGGGCGCGATGCGTCCGGCGTGTGCGGTGGGGCGTCGGCGCGGGACAAATCGCCGCATCGCCCGCTTCGAAGCGCTGCGTTCAACCTCGTTAAGCTCCTTTGTGCGCTTCCTAAGCCGGTCGCACACTCCGTGAGGCTTCATGAACGCCGCTACTCTAGTGGACACCCACGCCGTCGACACCGCGCTGCAAGAGGCGTTCGAAGCCGCGCCGGAAGGCTTTGCGCTGTTCGACGCCGAGGATCGCTGCGTCATCTGGAACGCCCGGTACGGCGAACTGTGGGCCAAGTGGGGCGTCACCCTGACGGTGGGGGCTACGTTTGAGAGCCTGCTGCTGGCGGGCCTGGCGGCGGGGCGCTATCCCGAGGCCGATGGCGATCGCGCGGCCTGGCTGGCCCACCAGCTGGGCCGGCGCAAGCTGGACCGCATCGAAGAGATCCGCGAAGAGTTCGGCGAATATCTGCGGTTCGAGAGCCGGCGCACGCCCGCCGGCGGGCTGATCACCACCTGCGCCAACCTCACCAACCTGCGTCGCCGCGAGGCCCAGGCCCTGGCGGCCCGCAGCTTTCTGGACACCATCGTCGAGAACACGCCCGCCATGCTGTTCGTCAAGGACGGCGATACAGGCGCCTTCCTGCTGGTCAATCGGGCCGCCGAGAATCAGCTGGGCGTGCCGCGCGCCGAGCTCCTGGGCAAGAGCGACTACGACTTCTTTCCCAAGGCGCAGGCCGACGCCTTCGC
The DNA here is from genome assembly GCF_026672375.1 of Caulobacter sp. SL161. Taxonomy (GTDB): domain Bacteria; phylum Pseudomonadota; class Alphaproteobacteria; order Caulobacterales; family Caulobacteraceae; genus Caulobacter. The sequence goes on along the minus strand of NZ_JAPPRA010000001.1, from coordinate 3,540,248 downwards.
CGCCGACGACCGCCGGGTGATCGAAAGCGGGAAGCTGGTCACCATCGACGAAGAGCCGCTGGATACGCCCCACAATGGTCGCCGCTGGTTGCAGACCCGCAAGATCGCCATCCCGGGCGAAGACGGCCGCCGCCACCTGTTGGTGATCTGCGAGGACATCACCGAGCGCAAGGCCGGCGCCGCGGCCCTGGCCGAGGCCCTGCAGAAGGCGGAGGCGGCCAGCGTCGCCAAGAGCGAGTTCCTGGCCAATATGAGCCACGAAATCCGCACGCCCCTGAACGGCGTGATCGGCATGGCCGAGGTGCTGAGCCGCACCGCCCTGGACGACGCCCAGCGCGAGATGATGGAGGTGATCCTCAATTCCGGCCGCGCGCTGAACCTGCTGCTCAGCGATATTCTCGACCTGTCCAAGATCGAGGCCGGGGGGCTTGAGCTGTCGCGCGACCCGCTGGACTTGCGCGAGGCGATCACCGCAGCGGTCGCCGTGTTCAAGGCCGTCGCCGAGAGCAAGGGGCTGGTTTTCCGGCTGACCTTCGCCGACGACTTCCACGACCATGTCCTGGGCGACGCCCTGCGGGTTCGCCAGATCGTGGCCAACCTGACCAGCAACGCCGTCAAGTTCACGACCGCCGGCTCGGTGATCATCGAGGCCCGGACCCTTGTCGCCGAAGACGGGCGGATTGACCTGACCGTCAGCGTTCAGGACACGGGCGAGGGGTTTGACGAGGACAGCGCCGACCGATTGTTCGAGCGCTTCCAGCAGGCCGATGGTTCGGTGACGCGCAAGGTCGGCGGCACCGGGCTTGGCCTGCCGATCGCCCGGCGCCTGGCCCGGCTGATGGACGGCGAGATCTCCTGCGTGGCCCATCCGGGCGAGGGGGCCACCTTCGTCTTCGAGGCCCTGTTCCTGGCCGATGGCCAGCGCACGCCCGCGGCGTCCGCCGATCCGGCCGGCGAACTGGCCCTGGATCGCCGCCTGCGGGTGCTGCTGGCCGAGGATCATCCCACCAACCAGAAGGTGATCGGCCTGATGCTGGCGGACGCCGCTGACGTCACCGTGGCCGAGGACGGCCAGGCCGCCGTCGAGGCCTTCGAGAAGCACCCCTTCGACGTGGTGCTGATGGACACCCAGATGCCGGTCATGGACGGCCTGGCCGCCATCGCCGAAATCCGCCGGCGTGAACGCGAGGCGCAGGCGCGCCGCACGCCGATCATCTCGCTGACCGCCAACGCCATGCCCCATCAGGTGCGAGCCTGCCTGGAGGCCGGCGCGGATCTGCACCTGGCCAAGCCCGTCAGCATCCAGGGCCTGTTCGCCACGCTCGGAGCAGCGCTGGAGGCCCGTCCGGCCGGTGAGGGCTAGAACGCAGCCAGGCGAGCGGCCTGCTCCGATGGCAGGGAGAGAATGCCCTTCAGATAGGCCAGCGCCGAACGACAGCGGACATCGTCGGACTGCTGGCGGGGCGCGCCTTGGCTCATGGCTTGCAGCCAGTCCGGGTCGCCACCGATCTTCAGAAACGCCGTCTTGGCCGCCTCGCGGTCTTCCGCCGAAGGTGCTTCGCGGTTGACGGGATTGGCCTTGCCCTTCAGCGCGAGCGTCAGCCGATGTTCGCCTTCAAGCGAGAAGCGCTTGACGATGGTGGGCGTCAGCGTCTTGACGGACTCCGCGCTCACGCCACCGAGCTCGACGGCCTCGTAGCAAGCGCGGGCGCTGACGGTGCGCATCTGATCGATGGCTTCTGTCTGGCTTCGAAGGAACCCCAATAGCGCCGGGGTTGGCGCCTGTTTCACGTAGGGCTCGACCCGGCGGCGGATATCGGAGCCAAACTTGTAGGCGCGCTGGTTCAGATCATTCGCTGAGGCGCCGGCCTTGCGCGCCGTGATCATCTCGGTCTCGAAGGCGAGATAGTCCTCGGGATAGGTCTGGCGAACGAGCGACATCAGGTCTTCAGCGCCCACAGTGCTGGATTGGGCGCGAAAGGCCTCACGTTCCGCCTCGCTGATCGACGCCGGAGCCTGGGACGGCGCGGAGGTCTGGGCGGAGGCCGTCGTGGCCGCTGTCAGCACGACAGCAGCGAAGAACGCTAGGCGAAGCCGCATGGAATCTTCCCGGATAACAACCCTGAGGCGTTTTAACGGCGCCGCGCCCCGCTGTCAGCGAGTATCGATAAATCCATGAGACCTTTTGGGGGAACGGGTCCGACGCCTACCGCGGCGGTCCCTTCTGGTGCGGCTTTGCTCGCATCGAGAGCCAGAACACGCCGTAGCCGGCGGCGACGAACACGAGACCGATCAGGACGACTTGGATTACCGGGTCCATTCAATCCTCCACGCGCGACAAGATGGAGTGGAGAAGCCCCTGCAAGACAACGAAGCCGATCAGCGCGCTCAAGACGCTGATCCACCGGAGCTCACCGCCGACGAGAGGCTGCAGGAGCGCCGAAACCAGGAAAGCGACCGCCACGGTGTTGCAGGTCGCAGCGAACGCCTTGCGCCGTTCGTTGCGGGCGGCTTTGCCAATCGCGCTGCGGGGTTCGAGCTCAGCCATGGCGTGAACATTGCAAGAACATCCACGCCGCCGCAACCGATAAAAACGCTGAGTTCAGTTGGTGTGTGGGGCTCGTTCGGCGGGGAGATCCTCGTCCTTCGACCGGCTCAGGATGAGGATTTGGGGCAGCCGAGGTCGATCGTCGTCCTGACCATACGCCTGTCGGAGGATCAGCGGAGTCTCGAGAAATCAGGACTTTGCCTTGGCCGCGCGAGGCTTGCGAACCTTCGGCGCGGCGGTTTCGGACGGCGCCTTGGCCTCGGCGCCGGGGCGCGCCTTGGGCTTGGGTTTCGCCTTCGCCTTCGCCTTCTCCACCGGGGCCGGTTCGGGCTCCGCCACCGGCTCGGCGACCTCCACCCCGATCCTGGCCAGCACTTCGCGCGCGGCGCGGTCGGTCTCGTTGACGGGGTCGTAGGTCCAGCCGTGGAAGGCGCCGCCGTAGGGGCGGGCCGCGCCCTGGCGTTCCAGCTCCTCGTGGAACAGGCGGAACTTCAGGCTGGAGCCGTCCATCTTCAGCACGAACACCGGCTTGCCGGTCGAGGCCGCCTCGGTGGCCATGTTGGTCGAGTCCTCGGTGACGAGGATGTAGTCGGCGGCCGCCAGGAAGGCGAAATAGGGGTTGGGGCCCTCGCCGTTCCAGACCACGCCGGGCAGGTGGCGCAGGCGAGCGGTCATCAGGGCGCGAGCCGTCTCGGGCGTGCGGCGCGAGAAGGTCATCAGGAGACTGCCGCCGTCCTGTTCCAGCGGGATCTGAATCGAATGGGCGATCTGGGCCGCGCGCTCGCTGGAGAGGTCGAAGGCCTTGGACTTGCCGCCCACCAGCACCGCCACGCGCGGCCGGGGCAGGGGCTCGATCAGGTCCTGGAAGGCCTCGTACTCGGCGGCCAGGCGCTGCGGCGTCACCCGGTGCGGCGAGCCGGTGATCGGCAGGATGTTGTCGCCCGACATGCGGTCGTGCTTGGGCGGGATCACCAGGTCGAACATGTGCGGCGGCACGCGCGGGTCCTGGATCTGGACCACGAAGGTCTTGCCGCCCGACCAGCGCTTGGCGCGGATCGACAGGGGCAGCGTGGCGCGGCCGGCGGCGATCCACAGATCGGGCCAGTCGTCGGGATTGCGGCGGTCGGGGACGCCGCTCTCGGGCGTCAGCCAGCGCTTGGGCAGGAGGTTCAGCCACCAGGGCAGGCGGCCGATGTTCCCTTGCCAGCCCACGCGCTTGACGGTGACCTCGCAGGGGACCAGGCGCGCGAGCGCTTCTGACAGGCCCACGACCTGGGCCTCGATCCCGGCGCGGCCGTCTGACACCGCCCAGACCTTGAGCGGCGACGTCTTCGACGGGGAGGGTCCAGCCTTGGTCAAGTCATCGATCTCGGACGCAAGAAGCGGGCGAACAGAAAACGAAACAAGGCCGCTAATCTAGCGGCCTCGCTCCGTTGAACCCAACTTGTGGCGTTGCTGAGGCGGAAGACCGCCTTACAGCCACTCCACCTTGAGGATCTCATAGGCCTTGACGCCGCCGGGCGTGTTGACCTCGACCACCTCGCCGACTTCCTTGCCGATCATCGCGCGCGACAGCGGCGAGGACAGCGAGATGCGGCCCGACTTCACGTCGGCCTCGTGGTCGCCCACGATCTGGTAGCGCGCCTCTTCCTCGGTGTCCTCGTCGACCACCGAGACGGTGGCGCCGAACTTGACCTGCTTGCCCGAGAGCTTCGTCACGTCGATGACCTGGGCGCGGGCGATCTTGTCCTCGATCTCGGCGATCTGGCCTTCGATCCAGCCCTGACGCTCCTTGGCGGCATGATACTCGGCGTTTTCCGACAGGTCGCCATGCGAGCGCGCCTCGGCGATCGCGGCGATTACCGCCGGTCGTTCGACGGTCTTCAAACGCTTCAGTTCTTCGTCGAGGGTCTGGTACCCCGCGACGGTCATCGGCACTTTTTCCATTGCGGATTTTAGCTCGGACGCCTTGGGAGGAAGATCTTCCAGTCGCGGGCGCGCACAACCGGGGGCTGGGAGGATAGGCGCCCGGTTCCCGTAACGCAAGGGGGCCAAGCTTGAGCTTGCAACGGCGCGGCGCGAAAGGGCGCCGCGCCGCAGTCTAGGCGACCCGTCGCTGGGGCTGCTCGACATGACCCCGGGGCAGATCGAACTGACGCACCAACTCGGCCAATTGCGTGGCTTCGGTGTTCAGGGTCTGGGTGGCGGCCGAGGTCTCCTCGACCATGGCGGCGTTCTCCTGCAGCACCTGGTCCATCTGGTTCACCGCGCCGTTGATCTGGGCCAGACCGTTGGCCTGCTCCTGGGCCGAGGCGGCGATGTTGCAAACCAGGCCGTCGATCTCGGCGATCTGGGCGACGATCCGTTCCAGCGCCTCGCCGGTTCGCCCCACCAGGTTGACGCCGGCCTCGACCTGCTGGGTCGAGTTCGAGATCAGGGTGCGGATCTCCTTGGCGGCCTCGGCCGAGCGCTGGGCAAGGGCCCGGACTTCCTGAGCGACGACGGCGAAGCCTCGTCCGGCTTCGCCCGCGCGGGCGGCCTCGACGCCGGCGTTGAGGGCAAGCAGGTTGGTCTGGAAGGCGATCTCGTCGATCACGCTGATGATCTGGCTGATCGACTGCGAGGACTCCTCGATGACGGTCATGGCCGAGACGGCCTGCTCGACCACCTCGCCCGAGCGGCGGGCGTCGTCGCGGGCGCGGCTGACCACGTCGGCGGCCTTGTTGGCGCCGCTTGCGGTCTGGCTGACCGTGGCGGTGATCTCGTCCATGGCCGCAGCGGTTTCCTCGAGGCTCGCGGCCTGGCTCTCAGTGCGGCGCGACAGGTTGATCGTGGCGTCGGCGATCTGGTCGGCGTTGGCGCGCACGCCGCTGGCGCGCTGTTCGATCACCGAAAGGGCGTCCGCCAGCCGGCTGGCGGCGGTGTTGAAGTCGCTCCGCAGCGGCTCATAGGCCTCGGCGAAGCGCTCTGTCAGGCGCAGGGTCAGGTCTCCGCGGGCCAGGTGCGACAGGCCCTGGCCAAGAGCGGCGACCGCGTCGTCGCGCTGGGCCGCCTCGCGCTCGCTGGCTGTAGCGGCGCGGGCGCGGGTCTCTTCCTGCTGGCGGTGCGCGGTCTCAGCGGCGTCATTGGCGGCGCGCGCTTCGCCGACGGCGTCCTCGGCCTTGGCCCGCTCCGAGGAGGCGATGGCGAACATACTGTTGACGCTGGCGGTGACGGCGATCAGGGCGGCGGCCTCGACGATCAGGATGACGGCGTGGACAATGACGCGGCCCAGATTGGCCGAGCCCGGAAACACCAGGCTGGGCGCCAGATAGGACAGGCCCAGGTGATGCACGGCCACTGTCGCGGCGGCGGCGGCGATCACCATCCAGTCGCAATAGACGACCAGCAGGGCCAGGGCCGCGAAATAGGCCATGTGCATGTCGGCCTGCCAGGCGTGACCGCCCAGGGCCGCGACCAGCAGCGAGACCTGCGCCATCAGCGCGACCCCCACCATGGCGCGTCCGCCAGATCCTCCACCGGCGAACTTCCAGGCCAGGGTCGCGCCCGTGGCGACCAGCACCGCGGCGATCGAGAGCCCCAGGATGGGCGCCTGCACGGCCAGGCGCGCGCCCAGCACGATCGGGATCAGCAGCCAGGCGAGGGCGATGATCAGCTTGCCGCCGATCTGGCGTTGGGCGTCGAGGTTGGAGAAGTTGACGTTCATGACGACACAGGCTCCGAAGCCGGACGCGCGCACGCACCGGCGAGGGCGGGATCCAGTAACAGCCACGCGCCGGCGGTCCGGGCGCGCTGGTTCAGCGTGGCGGGGTCGCCGCGCAGGATGACGATGAAGGACGCGCCGCCGGCCCCGGCGATGTCGCCGGCGGTTCCGGCGCTGGCGACCACGCGTGCGTCGTCCCACCAGGGCGGGAACACCGCCGCCACGCGACCGGGCGTACGCGGCTGGGCGTCGACAGCCACTGCCGCGAAAAGGCTCAGGATGATGCCCAGGGTTGAGAACGCGAGCGGCCTGACGACCGCAGCGAAACGGCGGGTCCTCGGGACTGGCGTGCTCACAGGGTGCGTTCTCCACCGGACGGGGGATTGACCGCACCATCCGTGTGGACAACGTCACGCATCCCCCTTTTCGGACGGTTAATTTCTGTCAACGGCGGCGTTTCGCCGCACTCGAAATGAGGGGCTTGATCTCGATCAAGTCGGACTGCGCCCGCGCGTCCGCCGCCGCTCTGGAGCGGCCCGCCCGCGGTCAGGCGTCAGGCGTAGTCGTAAGGTCCCCCGCGCTCGAGGGCCCGCCGATAGGCCGGGCGGGCGTGGATGCGGTCGAGGAACGCCTTGATCCTGGGGCGTTCGGCGGCGCCGGCGCGCTGGGCGGCGGCTTCGAGCGGGAAGCTCATCATGATGTCGGCTCCGGTCAGCTCCGCGCCGGCGAACCAGGTCGACTTGGCCAGCTCCGCCTCCCAGTAGTCGATATGGGCTTTCAGCTGCGGATCGACGAAGCCCTTCAGGGCCCGAGCGGCGATCGACTTGACCACGCCGCGCATCAGGCCGGGCGCGCGCGCGGGCAGGGCGGTGAACACCAGCTTCATCAGGAGCGGCGGCATGGCCGAGCCCTCGGCATAGTGCAGCCAGTAGGTGTAGCGCAGGCGCTCGGGCGTGCCCGGCGTCGGCATCAGTCGGCCGCCGCCGTACATGGCGATGATGTACTCGACGATGGCGCCGGTCTCGGCCAGCACCGTGTCGCCGTCGGTTATCACCGGCGACTTGCCCAGAGGATGGATCGCCCGGAGCTCCGGCGGCGCCAGCATGGTCTTGGCGTCGCGCTGATAGCGCTTGATCTCGTAGGGCAAGCCCAGCTCTTCGAGCAGCCAAAGCACCCGCTGACTGCGCGAATTGTTAAGATGGTGAACAATGATCATCTGGAGCGAGCCCTTTTTTATCCTGCGCCCCTGGACGATGGCCCGACGTTCAAGGTTCAGCAAGATTTACCATGCCTTCTCCCGCCACAGTAGAGTTTGGGGGCGTGAAGATGGCCGGTGCGTTCAAGCGGTTATCTCTGGCGGGGAAGCTGATGGCGGCCGGGGGCGGGGCCCTTGGCGCGCTGTTGATCGCAGCCTCGCTGCTGATCGCCTGGAGCAGCAATGACGCTGTTCGAGACCTGGCCGAGCGCTACGCCGCCAGCATGACCGGCGAGAGCGCCCAGGGCGTCAAGAACGACCTCGACGCCGCCGACGCGGTGGTGCGATCCTCAGCGGCGCTGTTCGCGGCCAGCTATGAAGCCGGTCAGCGGGATCGCGCGGTCTATATGGCCCAGCTCAAGCCGGTCTCCCGCGCCGCCGACGCCATGCTGGGCGGCTGGCTGATGTTCGAGCCGAATGTGCTGGGCGACGACGCCGCCTTCGCCGGCAAGACCGAGCTGGGCTCGACCGCCAGCGGCCGCTTTATCGGCTACTGGGTGCGCGAGGGGCAGGGCCTGGCGATCTCGGGCGGCGAGGACGGCGAGTTCGGCGAGGACTTCTACAAGACCAGCTTCAACAGCGGCCGCCCGGCGGTGATGGAGCCCTATTCCGACAATGTCGCCGACGGCGGCGGCCAGAAGCAGGTCCTGATGACCTCGATCACCCATCCGGTGATCGCGGACGGCCGGGTGATCGGCGTGATGGGCGCGGACCTGGCCCTGGACGACATCGCCGCGCGGCTGAACGCGCTGAAGCCCTTCAATGACGGCCGCGCCATGCTGGTCTCCCCGGGCGGCCTGTGGGTGTCGCACCCGGACGTGGCGCTGCGCATGAAGCCCTATGCCGACCCCGGCCTGGACGTGGTTCGCCAGGTGATGGCCGACGGTAAGCCCGCCGTGGTGTCGGGCGTGACGCTGAACGGCCGGACCGCCCAACGCCTGGTCGCGCCGGTTCGCCTGGCCTCGGGCGCGACCTGGGCCATGGTCGTCGACGTCAGTGAGGCGGCCCTGCTGGCGCCGGCGCGCCGCCTGGCCCTGGGCCTGGCGATCGGGGGTCTGGTGCTGCTGGCTTCGGCGCTCGGCGTGCTGGCGGTGACCTCGCGCGCCCTGATCGCCCGGCCGCTGCTGGCCCTGCGCGAGACGGTCAAGGGCCTCGCCGAAAACCGCTATGACCGCCCGGTGGCCGAGACCGAGCGCGCCGACGAGATCGGCTCGATCGCCCGGGCGCTGGAGACCCTGCGGGTCGAACTGGCGCGCGCCCAGGCCCTGCGCGACGAGCAGGACAGCCTGCGCCGCGCGGCCGACGCCGACCGCGACCGCGCCGCGGCCCTGACCCTGTCGATCGACGAGCAGACCGACGTGGTCAGCCAGGTCGGCGAGGCCCTGGCGGCCGTGGCGGCCGGGGACCTGTCGCGCCGCATCGCCGGTCCGTTCGCGCCGGTCTATGAGCCGCTGCGCCGCGACTTCAACACCGCGGTCGAAAGCCTGGAGCAGGCGATCGGCGAGATCGCCGAAGCCGCCGACGCCATCGGTTCAGCCGCTGACACCCTGTCGCTGAGCTCCAGCGAACTGGCGCGCCGCACCCAGCGCCAGGCGCAGGGGCTGGAGCGGGCCGCCGGCTCGCTGAACGCGGTGACCGGCGCCATGGGCGGCGCCGCCGCCGACGCCGACGAGACCCGACGCCTGGTGGCCTCAGCCCGGGGCGAGGCCGACCAGGGCGGCGCGGTGGTGGGCGAGGCCGCCGAGACCATGGGCCAGATCGACGCCTCCTCGCGTCGCATCGGCGACATTGTGGGCCTGATCGACGAGATCGCCTTCCAGACCAACCTGCTGGCCCTGAACGCCGGGGTCGAGGCCGCGCGCGCGGGCGAGGCGGGACGGGGCTTTGCCGTGGTGGCGCAAGAGGTCCGGGCCCTGGCTCAGCGCTCGGCCGACTCCGCGCGTCAGATCAAGGGGCTGATCAGCGAGTCCGGCGCCAGCGTCGAGGCCGGGGTGGCCCTGGTCGAACGCACCGGCGCGGCGCTCACCGGCGTGGCGGGCCGCATCGTCGGCATCGACGCGGCCGCCGACCGCATCGCCGAGTCGCTGCGTGACCAGGCCCGCGACCTGACGACGGTCAACGCCGAGGTCGCGGAGATCGAACGCTTCACCCAGGAAAACCTGACCATGGTCGAGAAGGCCCGCGCCGCCGACGAGGCCCTGGCGGGCCAGGGCGCGCGGCTGATGTCGCTGGTCGGGCGGTTCCGTCTGGGACGCGGGGCCGTGCGGCGCGCGGCCTGAAACGGCCCGCCTCAGGCCGAGGCGGTTTCGATCTCTTCCCGGACCGCCGTGCGCCAGCCCTTCTCCAGGGTCCAGGCGGCGATCCCCAGCCACAGCAGGCCCAGGAACGCGTGGCCGCGCTGCCAGTAGCCGACATCGTAGCCGGTGCGCACGTTCCACACCCCGGTCAGCAGGGCGAAGACCAGCAACAGCCCAAAGAACCAGCCCAGCGAGAACTGGGCGAGCCGCCGATAGTCAGGCTTACCCCACAGCGCCCAGGCGGCGAACAGCGGGGCGAACTGGATGCCCAGCCCCACGCCGCAGGCGCGGTGCATCGGATCAGGCCAGTGGAAGATGCCGGCGAAGATCGCGCCCAGACCCGTCAGGGCCACGAACAGGCCCGCAAAGGCCGACACCACCCGCCGGCCGCCGGCGTGCTCCAGCGCATGGGCGAAGCCCGCCCCGGCGAACAGGCCCGCGATCCCGGCGACCACCATGCCGTAGTTGAAGATCTCGGGCATCGGGGCCTCGGGCCCGCCCAGCTCGCTGATGAACTGGGCGCCCGCGTCGAAGCCGGGGAACAGCTGCTGGGCCAGCCACACGTCGGCCACCATCAGGGCCGGCGCGATCACGCCGATCTTCAGGTAGGCGCCGGTGCGGGCGGTCAACAGATCAGTCCTGATTGAAGAGGCGACTAGAAATCGCGCGGGGCGGCGGCGGGGTCAATCCAGCTCGTCCACCAAAACACCGTGTCATCCCGGCCGGACCCGGCGAAAGCCGGGGGGAGAGCCGGGACCCAGGGGCGGCGGGCGCAGCGCTCTTGCAACCCCTGGGCCCCGGATAGCCTCTGCGAGGCTTCCGGGATGACACACCAAGTGCCTACTTCGCCGCCGACGGGTGGCCGGCCGGGGCGAAGGCGGCGCCGAAGAAGTCGCCCTTCTTCCAGGTCGGACGCACCGGGGTGTTGGCCAGTTCGCGGGCGATCTCGTAGTTGACCAGCGCGAAGCGCGCGGCGGCCGTGTAGTCGATCGGCTGCTTCAGGTCGTCGGCGGGGTTGTGATAGTTGGTCTTCAGGAACGTCGTGAAGGCCTTCTCGCCGCCGTTCTGGAAGCCCGTCATCAGGAACACCGACGGCACGCCCTGCTCGACGAAGCGGTAGTGGTCCGAGCGGGTGAACAGGCCTTCTTCCGGCAGCGGATCGGGCGAGACGCCGATGCCCACGCGGCCGGCGGCGTGCTTGACCACCTCGCCGATCGTCGAGCGATCCGAGCCGAACGCGATCACGTCGCTGAACGGATACAGCAGGACCGGCATGTCAAGGTTCACATTGGCCGCGATGTCGGCCTTCTTCACGGTCGGGTGGACGGCGAAGTAGTCCGAGCCCACCAGGCCCTTTTCCTCGGCGGTCACGGCCAGCAGCACGATCGAGCGCTTGGGGCGCACCTTGCTGTTCTTGAAGCCGCGCGCGACCTCCAGCAGGGTGGCGATGCCCGAGGCGTTGTCCAGCGCGCCGTTGTTGATGGCGTCTTCGCCCGGCTTGGCGTTCGGCTTGATCCCGATGTGGTCCAGGTGCGCCGACAGGATGATCGTCTGGGCCTTCAGGGTCGGGTCCGAACCCTCGATCATGCCGACGACGTTGCTGCTCTCGCTCTTCTGGATCTCGGTCTTGAGTTCGATCTTGACCTTGGTGGCCAGGTTGAAGCCCTTGACCGCGCCTTCCGGCTTCTCGGCCTCGGCCATGGCGGTTTCCAGCGAGCCCGCCGCGCCGGCGAACAGCTTGGCCGCGCCGGCCTGGCTCAGCGAGGCCAGCGACGGCGTGCCCGCCGCGCGGATGGCGCCGACGTCCTGGGCGTTGCGCCACACCACGCGCCAGCTCTTCATGCCGGCCACACCCGCCTTGAACGGGCGACGCTTTTCACCGCTGGGCGTCGACAGGGTGATCACGCCGATCGCGCCGCGCTTTTCGGCCTCGGCGCGCTTGGTGTTGGGGCTGCTGAGGTGGGCGCGTTCCTCGGTCTGGATCGAGGCCGGCGCGCCGCCCAGCATGACGACGATCTTGCCCTTCACGTCCAGGCCCGCATAGTCGTCGCGGTTGCGGGTGGCGTCGACCACGCCATAGCCCACGAACACGACCGGCGCTTCCACCGTCAGGTCGGCGGCCTGGGCCTGGGGCGTGGGCAGGAAGTCTTCGCCGAAGGTCAGGGCCACGGTCTGGCCGTCGGGACCGGTCACCGTCATGGCGCCGTCGCCGGCCGGGCGGAACGAGATCAGCGGCACGCGCTGCAGGTACGAGCCGTTGTCGCCGGCGGGCTTGACGCCCAGCAGGGCGTACTGGGCGGCCACATAGTTGGCGGCGATGTCATAGCCGCGCGTGCCGGCTTCGCGGCCTTCCAGCAGGTCGTCGGCCAGGAAGGCCATGTGGGTCTTGATGATCTCCGCCGACGGCGTGAAGTCCGAGACCGGCGCAGCCTTCTTGACCGCCTTCGGGGCCACCTTCTGGGCGGCGACCGGCTTGGGCGGCGTGGCCGCCAGGACCGGTTGCGCGACCAAGAGCAGGGCGGCGCTGGCGAGCGCGGCGCGACGCATAAACGACATGACTTGAGACGCTCCTCGGGCGTGTAGCCAAAATTATGTTTGGTGTTGGAGGCGCGACCGCCCCAATCCCCGCACCGCAGACCCCCAAGTCCGCGACGGCGGCGAACCATGTCGACCCTGTGACAGCTTGTCGAGACGGGGGAGTCTGAACGTTTTGTAATCTTGGGCAGGTTTTGGCGCGAAGACCGGCGTTATCGCCAGGGGCTTCCGCGCGCGTGGCAACCCTCGCACGCCCCGGCCGCCAGAGGCCCGGGCGGCGGCAGATCACACCCCTCTGCGGCGGCGTATCGAAGGCCCTGGAGGTTAACGCGTGGCAAAAAACATCACCGAGCCGTGAATTTTACCATCTCTCGTCGCCAGGACTTAACCCAACCGCCCGCACAACGCTCGCTAAGCAGAGAGGACACTGTCCATGCAGGCCCTATCCATCGCCGCCTCGGGGATGCTCGCCGCCGCCGACCGGCTCAGCGCCAGCGCCCAGCGCGTCGCCGCCGGCGATCAGCAGGCCGAGAAGAACGCCGAGCCCCGCGACGTCGACTACGCCAAGGAGCGCGTCGAGCAGATCGGCGCGTCCACCGACTTCAAGGCCAATGCGGCGGTGGTCCGCACGGCCGACAAGATGACCGGCGCCCTGCTCGACATGAAGGTCTGAGCGTCAGCACCAACGAGATCGGGTTCGAGCCCGTCCATCCCTTCCGGGCATGTGTCCGGGCGATGGGCTCCGCCCGCCGGACGCCTGCCAGCGCCCCCCATTGCAGCGGGCGTCCGGTCGCCGCCTCCCGCTTTGCCCCCTAGTCTTGCGGGAGGCGGCCCCCACTTTTGCGCGCCTCACCCCGGCGTCAGCACCATTTTCAGCGCGCCGGCCTCGCGGCTCTCGAACAGGCGATAGGCTTCGGCGCCCTCGCTGAGCGGCATGCGGTGGCTGATGTACTTCTCCGGCCGCAGGCGTCCCGAGCGGACCAGCGGAAACAGCGCCGGCAGCTCCTCGGGCACCGAGCAGGTTCCCACCCGGAAGGTCAGGCCCGCCCCGAAGGCGCGCTCCAGCGGGAAGGCGAAGCGCTTGGCCTGCTGCACCCCGATCACCGAGACCACGCCGCGCGGCCGCACCAGGCGCAGGGCCGCGTCGACCGTGGCCTCGCCGCCGACGGCCTCGATCACGCCGTCGAGGCCCCGGCCCTTGGTGTCTTCGCGCACCCGCGCCAGGGCCTCGTCGGGGTGCAGGGCGATGGCGCCGGCCTCCTCCGCCAACGCGCGTCGCGCAGGCAAAGGATCGACGGCGTAGACGATGTGCGCGCCCATCACATAGGCGCTCTCCACCGCCATCAGGCCGATGGGGCCAAGCCCGATCACCGCCACGCTCGAGCCCGGCTTCACCTCGGCGTTGCGGGCCCCGAACCAGGCCGTGGCCAGAGCGTCGGTCATCATCAGCGCCTGGTCCATCGAGACGCCGTCGGGCACCGGCACGGCGTTCATGTCGGCGGCCGGCACGCGCACGGCCTCGGCCTGCGAGCCCTGCAGCCGCGCCGACAGGCCATAGCAGGCGCCCTGGCCGTTCTCGCAGGTCTGGATCACGCCCGACAGGCACGAGCGGCAGCGCCCGCAGCCCACGGCGGCCGGCAGCATGACCTTGTCGCCGACCTTCAGCCGCTGGACGCCGCGCCCGACCTCGACCACCTCGCCGACCGCCTCGTGGCCGACGCAGAAGCCTAAGTCCTCCGAGAAGCCATGGCCGTGATAGATGTGCAGGTCCGAGCCGCAGATCGAGCAGGCGGTGACCTTGACGATCGCGTCGCGGTCCGACTGGGGCGTGGGATCGTCCATGCTCTCGTAGCGGACGTCACGGGCGCCGTGGTAGCGCAGGGCTTTCATTTTTCGTCTCCCCTCAAAGCGACAGGCCGCCGTCGACCACCAGGGTGTGGCCGGTGACGTAGGCCGCCAGCGGCGAGGCCAGGAACAGCGCCGCTCCGGCCATGTCGGCGGGCGTGCCCATCCGGCGCTGCGGGATGGCGGCCAGGGCCCCGGCCAGGCGCTCGGGGCTCTGTGTGGTGACCTTGGTCAGCTTGGTCTCCACGAGGCCCGGCGCCAGGCCGTTGACCCGCACCCCCTCGGGCGCCCAGGCCTGGCCCAGGGTCTTGGTCAGGCTGATGGCGCCGGCCTTGGACGCCGCATAGGCCGGATTGCCGATATTGGCCTTCAGGCCCGAGATCGAGCTGACGATGATGACGCTGCCCCGGCTCTGCGTCAGGGCGGGTTTGAAGCGGCGGGCGCAGGCCATCAGGCTGTCGAGATTGACCGCCATCACCCGGTCCCAGCCGGCCCGCTCGAACTCGCCGCGCTTGTAGACGACGGTTCCCTGGCAGAGGACCAGGACGTCCAGCGTCTCGAACGGGGCGGGGGCGGCCTCAACGGCGTCGGGATCGCCGACGTCGACCTGGGCGTAGGACAGGCCCGTCAGGTCAGAGCCCTCGGCGGGATCATAGTCGGCCGCGCTGGCCCGCGTGCCCCAGACCGCGACCTCTGCGCCGCGCGCCTTGAACGCGTGCGCGATACCATTGCCGATCCCGCTGGACCCGCCGACGACCAGCACCCGTTCGCCGGTGAAATCGGTGTCGTCGATCATCCCCGCGTCCTCCCTTTTTCAAAGGATAGGCGCGGGTGACGTAGGGGAGGTCAAAACCCTTCCTGATGACGACGCGAGTGTCAGCAGGTCCCGGTTTCCTAGAGGCCTCGGCAATCACCCTCGTCATCCCGGGCGGCGAAGCCGACCCGGGACCCAGGGGCCAAGCGCCGTGAGGTCGCCCCTGGGTCCCGGCTCTCCGCTACGCTACGGCCGGGATGACGAGGAATTGTTGTCTCGAGGTGTCTCTTAAGCCTTTGCCGCGTCCATCAGGCCCTCGCCATGATCCGTGACGGTTCAGGCCGCTGACCACTTCAGTTCTGGATCGCGCCAACCGCCCGGCGGTCTCGCTGATTATCAGCTTTCGCAGCGTCCTTGCCCAGTTGGTAGCCGAACGCCATGACGATGCTTAAGCTCATCAAGACCACCAGCGGGCGATCCAGGTTGAGGATTTTCCGAAGAGACTTTCCGACCGAGCTGTTCATTCAGCCAACCCTCGGTTTTTCGCGTCGCTCAAAGCAAACGCGACGGCCCGCACAGCAGGGGCGCAAGCCTGATCCCGCCCAGCGCGGGCGCAATCTGAGGGTGCGGGAAGATCTGAGAATGTCAACTTGGGCGTGATCAGCCGGGACAGGCTGATGGGCGGGGCGGGGTGACGTAGGGGAGGTCAAACCCTTCCTGGTGACAACGCGAGTGTCAGCAGTTCCAGGTTTCGTAGAGGTCGAGCCACTGAGGATTTTCTTGCTCGATCAGTTCGAGCTTCCAGGCCCGCCGCCAGCGCTTGATGCGCTTCTCGAAGAGTATAGCCTGGTCGATCTCCGCGAACTCCCGGTACCAGACCAGCTTGGTCACGCCGTACTTGGCGGTGAAGCCCTGTCGCCCTTCGCGATGCTGCCAGACCCGGCGGGACAGATCCGCTGTCACGCCGATGTAGAGCGTGCCGTTCCGTCCGCTGGCGAGGATATAGACGAATGACTGGTGAGCCATTCATCTATGTAACCTTAGGTTGATAATCTAAACAACCACCCTCGTCATCCCGGCCGTAGCGTAGCGGAGAGCCGGGACCCAGGGGCGGCCGCACTGCGCTTGGCCCCTGGGTCCCGGGTCGGCTTCGCCGCCCGGGATGACGAGGAATTGTTGTCTTGAGGCGTCTCTTAAGCCTTCGCCTGATCCATCAGGCCCGCGAACCGCTCGAACAGGTACAGGCTGTCCGTCGGACCCGGCGAGGCTTCGGGGTGGTGCTGGACCGAGAAGACCGGCTTGTCCTTCAGGGCGATGCCGGCGTTGGTGCCGTCGAACAGCGAGACGTGGGTCTCCTGCACCGGGGCGGGCAGGGAGGCGGTGTCGACCGTGAAGCCGTGGTTCATCGAGACGATCTCGACCTTGCCGGTGGTCAGGTCCTTGACCGGATGGTTGGCGCCGTGGTGGCCCTGTTCCATCTTCACGGTCTTGGCGCCCAGCGCCAGGGCCAGCATCTGGTGGCCGAGGCAAATGCCGAAGATCGGCTTGCCGCTGGCGACCAGCTTCTGGATCTCGGGCACCGAATACTGGCCGGTGGCGGCCGGGTCGCCCGGACCGTTGCTCAGCATCACGCCGTCGGGATTGCGGGCCAGGATCTCTTCGGCCGAGGTCGAGGCCGGCACCACCGTGGCGCGGGCGCCGACATGGGCCAGGGCGCGCAGGATGTTGCGCTTGACGCCGTAGTCGATGACCACGACCTCGTACTTGGGCTTGTCGAGCTTGGCGTAGCCTTCCGGCCACGACCACAGGCCCTCGTCCCAGGTGAAGGTCTGGGTGGTCGAGGCGTCCTTGGCCAGATCAAGGCCTTCGAGGCCGGCCCAGGCCTTGGCCTTGGCGACCAGCGCCTCCAGGTCGAACTGGCCGTCCGGCGAGTGGGCGATGACGCCGTGCGGCATGCCGGTTTCGCGGATCTTGCGGGTCAGGGCGCGGGTGTCGATCCCGGCCAGGCCAATGACGCCGCGCGCCTTCATCCAGGCGTCGAAGTCGCCGTCGGCGCGCCAGTTGGCCTGCGCGGTGGGGACGTCGCGGAACAGGGCGCCGCGGGCGGCCGTCTCGGCCACGCCCGTGATCTGCTCGACGTCTTCGCCGTTCACGCCGACATTGCCGACGTGCGGGAAGGTGAAGGCGATGATCTGG
This sequence comes from Caulobacter sp. SL161, assembly GCF_026672375.1. Taxonomy (GTDB): domain Bacteria; phylum Pseudomonadota; class Alphaproteobacteria; order Caulobacterales; family Caulobacteraceae; genus Caulobacter. The sequence goes on along the minus strand of NZ_JAPPRA010000001.1, from coordinate 3,523,115 downwards.
GCCATGTAGGAGGGGTCGGTCAGGATCTCCTGATAGCCCGTCATGGCGGTGTTGAAGCACACCTCGCCGACCGCGTCGCCGACCGCGCCGCAGCCCACGCCTTGCAGGATCGTGCCGTCGGCCAGGGCCAACACGCCAGTGACGCCGGGGAGAAGGTCTTGGGACATTCTATGGAGCGCTCCTGAACGCGGTTGGGCCCGGAATTGGGCGGTCATTTTCGCAAAAAGACGGACCCGGGGTAACCCCCGTCCGGCCCCCGCGCGTCGGGGCGTCTTCTTGCAAGAAAGCGGACGGGCTTTGGGCCCGTCCGCCGCGCAAACGGCGCGGTGTCTAGGGCCTGGGGGGGAGGGGGTCAACCCCTGTTGATCACGGGCTTTTGCCGCACCGCCACATTCCCGTGATCGGTGAACGCGCGCCCTCGCGTCAAACCGTTAGAACCCTTTATGGTGTAAGGCTTCCACGCTATCGAAGCGCGACGATCACGGGGGGACGGCCCATGCTCGAGTTGCGTCCCAATTGCGAGTGCTGCGACCGCGACCTGCCGCCGTCCAGCGGCGCGGCCCGAATCTGCACCTTCGAGCACACTTTCTGCGCGGCCTGCGCCGAGCGCTTCGAGGACCTGTGTCCCGACTGCGGCGGCGGGCTGGTGGCCCGGCCGATCCGGCCCGAAAGCCAGCTGCACCGCTATCCGGCCTCGCTGCGGCGCGTGACGCGGGCCCATCGGGCGTCGAGTACGCCAACAGCGCCCCAGCGCCCGCCGCCCAGCTGGGCTTAGGGGCTCAGGGCTCTCCCTCCAGACATAAGCCGGGCATCAGGGCCCTGACACCGTCTGCCGCCGGCAAGGCGACGGGAGGGCGCGCGCGCCATGCGCTGCGGCCGTGCGGCCTCTTCCGCGAGGGGCGGAGGAGGGGCCTGGCCATGGTCTAAGGTCAGACCACTTTGACCTAGGGGAACTTACCTCCCATTCTCCGGCGCCGCCCTCACAACGCGCTCGACAGCGGTCGCCAAGGCGATCCCGCCCCGCCTTGTGGTTGAGAAATCTCTTGCGCTCCCAAAAAGGTACCGGTACCTCTTTGTCAGACCTTTGAGGTTTTATTGGTCTGTCCAATGGGATGGTCACTGCCGGCGGGGCTGTTGTCGCCGGCCGTGTGGCTTCGGGGCGTCAGATCGAAACGAGTGACAGGGTCGCGCTTCGCGAAACGAAGCGGGCTGCAAACGAGAAAGATCGTCCGCGTTAGGCCGACGACGCTGGGAGGGATGTTGACTATGACTCGTGAACCCGGGCGCGCGCGCCTTGCGCTGTTGGCTGCGGCGGCTGTGCCAGCCCTGACGTTGTCGAGCCAGGCTCTGGCGCAGTCAGCATCCGCAAAGCCGCCCGTGGCGGCGGCTCCGAGCGAGTCGGCGGTCGTGCAGGAGATCGTCGTCACCGGCTATCGGCAGTCGCTCGAGAATTCGGCCAACGCCAAGAAGAACACCACCAACTTCATCGACTCCATCTTCGCCGAAGACATCGGCAAGTTTCCCGACCTGAACCTGACGGAGTCGCTGCAGCGTCTGCCGGGCGTTCAGATCGACCGCGACACCTCGGGCGAAGGCACCTACATCAATGTCCGCGGTCTGAGCGCGGGCTTCACGGTGCTGACCGTCAACGGCTTCGCCATCAGCACCTCCAGCAACGGCGGCAATGAAGGGCGCGGGTCCAGCCTGGACATCCTGCCGTCCGAACTGTTCCGCCGCCTGACCCTCAGCAAGTCGCCCATCGCCAGCGGCGTCGAGGGCGGCACGGCCGGTTCGGTGGACATGCAGCCCATCCGGGCCTTCGACCGCAAGGGCTTCCACCTCAATCTCCAGGCGCAGGGATCCTACCAGGACGCCGACGGAACCTCGACGCCGCGGGCGGCGGCGATCATGAGCAACACGTTCAAGACCAAGATCGGCGAGATCGGCGTCCTGGTCGCCGGCGCCTATGCCGAGCGCAACTATCGCAGCGAGATCTTCAACACCGTCGGCTACACGACGATGAACCTGGGGGCGGCCTGCCGGAACACGACGCTGGGCTGCAACTCCCTGACCCTGAACGCCAACTCGGCGCCGGCGACCAACCGCACGGCCGGTTACGGCGGCGGGGCGGGGGCCACGCTGACCACCGTGCCGGCCAATGCGCCGTCGGTGCTGGGGCTTGGCGCGCCGGGTTCGGCGCTGGTCCAATGCGGCGACAACGTCGCCGGGGGCACCTCGAACCTCTCGTGCCAGGACCTCAGCTACGCCATCGTTCCGCGCCTGGTGCGCGCCGAACAGGTCGTCGGCAATCGTGACCGGACGACGGGCATGCTGAACCTGGAGTGGCGTCCGTCCAAGCGTGTCCGGTTCAAGCTGGACTCGATCCTGACCGAGTCCAACAACGACTTTGGCCAGCACGACGTGATGCTGGTGGTCCGAAGCTACAACAACAATATCCCGATCAATTTCCAGCTCGACCAGAACAAGGTGCTGACCTCGGGCACGTTCGGGAACGCCTATTTCCTCAACCAGAGCACCGACGCCCAGACCTATACGAAGCTGTTCTATCGTTCGCTGGCCGGCGAGTGGGACATCACCGACGATCTGCGCTTCTCGGCTGCGGTGATGATGAACTCGGGCCGGTTCCGGAACAACTCGATCCAGTACACGCTGCAGTCCGCGCCCGGGCAGACGAACTTCGTCACCTACGCCGCGGGCGTGGCCGCGCCGGCCGGGGGCGGCCCCGCCTCGAACCTGACGCCGCTGAACACCGGGCAGTACGCCACCTACAGCTACACCTCGGGCGACCTGACGCCCAAGATCGGCGCCAATATCGACCTGCCCAACTACACCAACTGGTACTGGAACAGCATCCAGCTGATCCCCACGCGGCAGGACCTGGAGCAGAAGTCCTTCCGGGCCGATCTGGCCTGGGGCGACGCGCGACGCCTGCAAGTGTCGGGCGGCGTGATGCGGTCGGAGTTCGAGCGCAACATCGTCACCTGGAACGCCTCGGACTGCGCCTTCCGCAACAACTGCACCTCGGCCTTCACCTCGACCCAGACCTCGCTGACGGGCGCGATCCCGAACGCGGCGATCCCGCAGTACCTGACCACCTTGCCGTCGATGAACCTCTTCAAGGGCGCGCCGATCGACGCCGGGTTCAATGGCGGCTGGCGCGTGGTGGACTTCGACAAGGTCCGCCAAGCCGTCAATTTCGACTACTACACCAATGAGCTGAACCCGGGCGATCAGCCGGGCAACTACCTCAACACCTACTCGCCCCGGCGTCTGAGGGAGAACACCACCTCGGCCTATGTGATGACCGACGGTCGCCAGGACATCTTCGATCGTGAGCTGAGGTTCAATGCGGGCCTTCGCTATACCGAAACCCGTCAATCGGTGGCCGGCATCGTCAACGACTTCCTGGTCGGCGGCGGGGCGCGGACCGCGCCGACCACCGAGAGCTTCAGCCACAACTGGCTGCCCAGCGTGAACCTGGCCTATCTGCTGACGGACCAGTTCGTCGTGCGCGGCGCCGCCGCCCGTACGGTCACCCGTCCCAACCCCGCCGATCTGGCCCCGACCTTTGGTCTCAGCCTCGACGGCGACATCTTCACCAAGGGCAATCCGCGCCTTTCGCCCTTCTTCGCCAACAACTACGACTTCGGTGTGGAGTGGTACGCCAAGTCCAAGACCGTGCTGACCTTCAACGTCTGGGCCAAGGACATCTTCGACTATCCGGCGACGCTGGACACCACCACGCCGTTCGGCGAGACCGGCCTCCTGTTCGACCGCCTCAGCGATCGTCAGAAGACGGGCATCACTAATCTCGGCGGCGGCGATCCGACCGCGGCCCGTCTGACGGTGCGCCAGAAGCTGAACTCCGACGTCGTGGTCAAGCTGCTGGGCCAGGAGTTCCAGTGGATCCAGCCGCTGGACTTCATCAAGAAGGGGCTGGGCTTCAACGCCAATGTCACCCACATCTCGCAGTCGCTGTCCGGTACGGTGCCTGCGACCCTCAATCCCAAGTCCCTGATCGCAGGCCTGGCGCCGTGGACCTACAACGGGACGGTCTATTACGAGATGCGCAACGGCTTCTCGGCGCGGGTGTCCTACACCCACCGCGACGCCAACCTTTCGTCGGTCTGCCCCTGCAACAACATCCCGGGCGACCTGTACGCGGCGCCGACCAACTATATGGACGCGCAGGTCAGCTTCCTGCTGCCTTGGTACCGCCGCGCCCGCGTGACGCTGCAGGCCCAGAACCTGCTCAAGCAGGTGCAGTACAACCGCTACGAAAATCGCGAGTCGATGGTCGACGGCGCCACCTACGCCGGGCGCAACTTCGTCGTCGGCTTCCGCGCCGACTTCTAACCTAGGCTCGACCGCACAGCCTGCCTCCTCTGGCTGTCGCGGGTCTCTAGGGCGCGCTCCCCAGCGGGGCGCGCCCTCTCTTTTTTGGGGGGGCTCAGGAGGGCGCGCGGACAACTTGTCGCAAGCCGTTAGGGCTTCCCGATTCAGCTTCGTTAACACCTTCCGGGCAAGCTCTGTCGTGCAAGGAGCATCGTCCATGGGCACCGCCGCCAACCCTTCTCCAGTCAAGGTTTCCCTGTCCGCTCGCTCGGCCATGACGGTCGGCGAAACCCTTCTGCACATGGTCCTTTCGGCGGCGATTCCGATCAGTGCGGTGCTGTTCGTGGTGTTGACCCTCTAGGTCAGGATCACCGGCGCGGCGCGCGCCGCTCCAGCCACCACAGCGCCCCCAGAACAGCGAGCAGGCCTGCGGCCCAGGGCCAGGGCGAACCCGGCGCCTGACGCGCCGCGCGCGCCGGTCCCGTCGGCGCCGTCTCGACCAGCGCTTGCGTCGCCGCCCGCGCCTGCGCTTGCGCCAGCGAAGGGGCAGCGTCGGCGGGCTGGACGTACAGCGCGCTCCGGCGATCGCCGTCCACGACCGTGCGCCAGCCCGAGGTATCGGGCCAATAGGCCGCGCACGCCCCTGGCGCAGCGCGCGGATCCGCGAGCGGCCGCCGCGTCGCGCCGTCGGGTTCAATCACGCTGAGCGCCGCTTTCGCCCCGCAGAGGGCGACCCGCTGACCCGCCCGCGCCAGCCCTTCGACCTGCACGCCCGCCGCCTCGCCAGGGCGCGCCACGGCCGAGAACAGCTCGCTCCACAGCTCGCCGTGGCGGTCGGCGCGGCCGGTCAGCACCAGGGCGTAGCTGTCGGCCACCGTCCACAGCGCCACCCGGCCCTGGCCCCGCGCGCGCCAGGCGGCCAGCGGCTGGCCGTCCTTGGTCACCACCAGCGGCACGCCGCCGAAGGTGGTCGGCAGGATGTCATGCCGGTTCACGTCCGAGTTCGGGCCGTTCAGCCGCACGGCGCGCAGGCCGTCGGTCTCGGCGGTTGGCAGGCCAAGCCCCGCCCAGTCGCGGCGCACCGCGTCCGACAGCGGACCCGTGGGCCGCAAGACGAGGCCGAGGCCGCCGCGTACGGCGCCGTCGATGGCGGCGCGGTCCTGGCGGTCCAGGGTCTCCCAGCGGCGATCGTCGATGACCAGCAGGTCCACAGCGTCCAGCGTCGCGCGGGTCAGGGCCACGGGCGCGTCGCCCAGCTGCACGCCGCCGCCCAGCGAGACCTCGAGGTTCAGGGCGATCCCGGCGTCCTGGGCCCAGCGGCGCAGGTACTTGGTCTCGGCGCTCGGCGCCCCGGCTAGCACAAGGACGCGCGGGCTGACCGGCGCGCGGGCCTCGACCGGGATCTCGACATGCTCGACCTGTCGGCCGGCGGCGTCGCGCAGACGCAGATCGAACAGCACCGGCCCCGCCGCGCGGGCCGCGCCCGACAGGCTAAAGCGCGCCCCGGCCTTGACCTCGACCTTGTCGACCACGGCCCCGGCCGGGTCCAGCAGCTCGACCACCCCGGCCTTCAGCGCGCCGATCTCGCCGCCCACGGTGAAGCGGGCGCCAGGGGCGACGGGGGCGGGCAGGGCCAGGGCGATGATCCCCTTGGGCGGGGCGGGCGGCGCGAAGGTCGCGGGGCGGTCCAGCGCGATGCGGTCGCGGGGCGACAGGCCATGGCCCTCGATCCGCAGCCGGCCGGGCTCGGGATAGAGCCGCAAGGCCGTGGCCAGGTCCGGAACCCGGATCGCGCCGGCCGCGCGCGCTGCTTCGGGCAGGGCCACGACGACATCGCCCGAGGCGGGCAGGCGGGCGCTCGCGCCTTCCGTCAGCACCACCAGCCGTCCGGGCGCAGTCAGCACGTGCGGCGGGAACAGGGTCAGCCACAGGAGAGCGCCGGCGGCGATCTGCAACCCCGCCAAGGCGACAAAGCGCCAGGTCGGACCCCGCTCGGCGAGCGTGGCGGCGCGACGACGCAGCACGAGGCGCGTCAGGCTGGCGACCAATGCGCCGACGATTACCGCCAAGGCCAGGAGCGAAGGACTGGTCATCGCAGGGCGTCCAGATAGAGCCGGCCGCGCGGGTCGACGGGAGCACGGCGCTGCACGCTCGGCGTTGGGCGCTCCAGCGCGGTCCACAGGAGGCTGCGCAGCTTGCGCCGGCAGTCCTGGCACTGGGGCTCGTTGCGGACGGTGTCGATGGCCGCGCTCAGCGACAGGGCGTCGGGCAGGCGGCCGGCGTTGGAGGCGACCCAGCGGGTCAGGGCGTCGAGGTTCTGCGGGGCGGCGGCCGGACCCGTCTGGCCGAGGGCGCGCCAGGCCTCGACGGCCGGGCTGTCGGCCGGGTCGCGGACCAGCGGCGCCAGACGCCCCGAGACGATGCCGTCGCGCTTGCCGCTCATCCGCCGCGACAGGTCGATCGGCGGCAGCTTGGGCGGCGTGCGGGCCAGATAGATCCGCGTCGCCTGCTGGGCGGTCTTCAGCAGGACGAGCGCCCGGTTGGCGTGCGGCAGGGCGGCCTGGACCTGGCCCTGACGCAGGGCGCGCTCGGAGTCCCACATGGCGTCCAGCGCCTGGGCCAGGGTGGCGCGGGTGCTGGGCGAGAACAGGGTGGCCGCATCGCCGCTGTCGTGGGCGTGACCGAACTCCGCCAACAGCTTGTCCATATCGCCCAGCGGCGAGCCGTCGCTCTCGGCGCCATGGTCGTGGCCATCGCCCGGACCATGATCGTGGTCGTCATGCGCCTCGGCCTTGGGCTCCGGGGCGGCGGGGCCGTCATTGGTCGGCAGGTCCAGAGCCGGGGCGTCGCTGGTGGGCAGGGCCAGGCCCACCCCGCCGCCGCCGCCCTCGGCCTCCTCGCCCATGAACTGGCCATAGCGCAGGCGCAGCTGGGCCTGGTCCTCGCCAAGGCCGTTGGCGCTGTCCATGAACTTGTCGGCCGAGATCCGGGCCTTGCGGGCCAGAAGGGCTTCAGCGTCGATGATGATCTGGCGCTGGCTGCGGAAATAGACCGGCAGGATCTTGCGGGCCATGCCCTCCAGGCCGTCGACCGGCGGCGGGGCCGTGGGCCAGCGCAGGATGACGCTGGGGCCCTCGACCGTCTGCGCCGTCGGCTGGCGATTGTCGCGGACGGTCAGCTGGACGATCAGGTCGCCGCCGCGCGTCAGGCCTTCGCGGGCCAGGTCCAGCGACACCGAAAAGCGCTTGAGACGCGCGTCGCCCTGGCCGGTCAGCGTCTGGGTCCGCTCGGTGGTGGTGATGTTCTCGCCTTCGCCCTTCGTGACGGTGATCTTCAGGGTGGCGGTCGCGGCGACCCCGTAGTCGTCGCGCGCCTCGAACACCGGCGCCCAGCGGGTCTGGCCGGGTTCCAGCAGGGTGAGGGCGGTGGTCGGGGTGACGACGCGCACCACAGGCGCCGTGTCAGGGATCATCTCCAGCCGGTGCAGCCGCTGGCGGGGCAGGCCGGGGGCCTCGATCCTATAGAGCGCCGAGCGCTCGAAGGTCCGCGCGCCGGTCCAGCGGCCGCCGTCGCGGCGCAGGGGCAGGGCGGTCTCGCCCGGTAGGGTGAGGCTCGCCGCGTCGGGCTGCGGCAGGAAGCCCAGGCTCCAGGCGACCTGTGAGCCTGCGGGCGCGCGGACGTCGAGGCTGCTCTGCTCGAACGGTCGCTGGCCGGTATAGGCGGGCGGGGTGATGCGCAGCCGCGCGCCGGTCAGGTGCGGGGCGGCCAGAGGCGCGGGGGCGGCGGGGCCTTGGCCTTGTCCGGTCTCGCCCGGCGCGGGCCACAGGGCGGCGGCCGCGATGACCAGCGCGCTGACGCCCACCGAGGCGACGATGGCGCGGGTTGACCAGGCCGGGCGCAGGTCGAGGGCGGCGGCCTCTTTCAGCCGCTCGCGAAGCCTTGCCTGCTGCAGCGCCGCCAGGCCTGTCAGGGTTTCGGGCGGCGCGAAGAGAAGGTCGCTGCTGTCTTCCAGCCCCGGCGCCTGGGCGTCGAGAGCGGCGGTCAGCCAGGCGCGGTCAAAGCGCTGCGTGCGCCGCCAGCCGGTCCAGGTGAGGGCGGCGAGACCCGCCGCGCCGACGGCGAGGGTCCCCAACGGTCCGGCCAAGCGCCAGGCCGCCACGCCGCCGGCCAGCACGGCGGGCGCGCCGATCGCCAGGGTGTCGAGCACCACGCGCAGCCGGGCGGCGCGGGGCAGGTGGGCCAGGGCGGCGATCATGCCATCACCGCCCGGTTTCGACGCGTGGCCAGCCAGCGCTCCCCGGCGAACAGCGCCGCGATCAGCACCGCCAGCCACGGGCGCAGGTCGATCGGATGCGGATTGAAGGCCAGGGCCGGCCCCGCCTCACCCAGCGTCGGCGTATAGTCCTGGGCGGCGACGCGGGCCGGGGCGGGCGGCGGGTCCAGCAGGGTCCACAGGCGGTCGGGGAAGTCGGGCTCGACCAGGGCGGGCAGGCTCTTGGGGGCCAGCGGGCGGGTCAGTTGCAGCACGCGGCCCTGACCATAGCGGCCCTCGAGGGCCAGCGGCTCCGCCACGGCGTCGCGCCAGACGACGGTCTTGCTTCCCTCGACGGGCGAGGGCGCGTCATCGGCCAGCAGCACGACGCCGCCGCGCTCGATCCAGGACAGCACGGCGTCCGACAGCGGCGCGCCCGACAGCCAGATCAGGGTCTGGGCGCCGCCGGGCAGCGGCTGGTCGACGGGCGCGGCGTCGAAGGCGGGGGTTTGCTCGGATTCGGCATAGGCGCTCGCCGCCGCACGGAAATACTGGACCGCTTCGACCCGCTCGGCGGCGTAGCGAACCGCCAGGGCCGGCGGCGCGCGCTCAGGCTTGGCGCTGGGCGTGACGGTGGTGGGGACGGCCTTCCAGGTGACCTTGCGCGACAGCACGAGCCGCCCGCCGTCGGCTTCGAAGGTCTGGGGCACGACCAGGGTCAGCGGGGTTGCGGCCGGTAGTTCGGCGTCGAGCTGGCGGATCAGGCTGGCGAGATCGGCGGTGGCGGGCGGTGCGGCGTGGTCGGCGCTGGGAAAGTCGGGCGCCAGCCAGACGCGGCGCGCGGCGTCATCGGGGACCTGGGCGGCGTCGATCCCCGGAGCGAGGGCGACCACGGGACGCTCATCGCCGCTCGGCCGCAGCACCGGGCGGGCCAGGGCGACGGCGATCGCCACGATCAGCGCGATCCGCACCGCCAGCAGCAGGCGCTCGTCCAGTTGCAGGCGCTGGACGGGCTTGGGGTTGGGGTTCAGCCAGCGCAGGGCGGCGAAGTCGATGGTCCTGGTCTCGGTGCGCCGGGCGATATGGATCGCCAGCGGAACCGCGACGGCCAGCAGGGCGGCGAGCGCGGCGGGCAGCAGCAGGGCGGGGATCATCGGACCGCCGCCGCGCGGGCCAGGGCCTGGATCGGCCCGTCCGGATCCTGGTCGGCGAAGTGTTCGGCGAAGCGCACGCCCCGGCTTTCCAGACGCGCGCGCAGGGCCGCGCGGGCCTCGCCAAAGCGCTTGAGGAAGTCGGCGCGCAGCGACCGGCCGTCGCCCGCCAGCTCGGCCCGGTTCTCCGGATCGCGGAAGCGCAGCGAGCTGTCGAACGGAAAGTCGCGCTCGTCGCCGGTCAGGAGCTGGACGAACGACACGTCGCGGCCCGAGGCGGCCAGGCGCTCGGCGGCGGCGACGCAAGCCTCGTCGAAGCCGTCGGTGATGAAGATGACGAGATCGCCGGGCGCGATCCGCTCGCCCAGGGTCTTCAGGTCACGGTCCCAGTGCGGCGCGCCGCCGGGCTTGAGCGGGCTGATCTCCAGCCGGATGCGGTCGCGCTGGCGCTTGTCGCCCGACGGGGCCAGCACCAGCGGGCTACGCTCCTGGGCGACGACGAGGCCGAAGCGGTCGCCTTGCAAGAGGGCGATCTCAATCAGGGCGGCGGTCAGGCGGCGGGCGGCGTCGAAGCGCGTCCAGGTGGGGCGCGCAAGATCGGCCTGGGCCATCGAGGCGCTGGCGTCCAGCACGATCCAGATCGCCACCGGGCTCTCGCGCTCGGCGTCGCGGACGAAGAACTTGTCGGACCGCGAATAGAGCTTCCAGTCGATCCGCCGCAGGTCATCGCCGCGTTCGTAGGCGCGGTACTGGGCGAACTCCATCGCCCCGCCACGATTGCGGCTGGCGTGGGCGCCGTCGCCGACCAGCACGGCGGCCGCGCGCGGCGCCAGCGACAGGCGTCGCAGGCGGGTGCGCAGGTCCGGAGGCAGGTCGAACGGCGACATGCGCAGGGTCAGTCGCGGGCGGGGGCGGGCAGGGCGGCCAGCAGGGCGGCGACCACGTCGTCGGTCGTCTTGCGCTCAGCCTCGGCGGCGAAGGACAACAGGATGCGGTGGCGGAGCACCGGCGCGGCCAGGGCGACGACATCTTCGCGGGTGGCGGCCAGGCGCCCATGCAGCAGGGCGCGGGCCTTGGCGGCCAGCACCAGGGCCTGGCCGGCGCGCGGACCGGCGCCCCAGCGGACATAGTCCTGGATGGCGGGCGGGGCGTCGGGGCCGGGACGGGTGGCGCGGATCAGGCGGGTGATCCAGGTCAGCAGGCCGTCGCTGACATGGGCCTGGCGGACCCACTTTTGCAGCTCGACGATGTCGGCGCCGGTCATCACCGCCTTGGGGGCCTCAATCGCGCCGCCGGTGGTCAAAGCGAGGATCGCCCGCTCCTCCTCGGCGGTGGGATAGCCCACGCGGATGTTCAGCAGGAAGCGGTCCAGCTGCGCCTCGGGCAGGGGATAGGTGCCGGCCTGCTCCAGCGGGTTCTGGGTGGCCAGCACGAAGAACGGCTCGGACAGGGCGTGGGTGACGCCGGCGTAGCTGACCTGGTGCTCCTGCATGGCTTCGAGCAGGGCGGCCTGGGTCTTGGGCGGGGTGCGGTTCAGCTCGTCGGCCAGGAACAGGTTGGTGAAGACCGGACCCTGCTGGAAGCGGAAGTGGCGATGGCCCGTGCCGTGGTCTTCCTCCAGCACCTCGGTGCCCAGGATGTCGCTGGGCATCAGGTCGGGGGTGAACTGCACGCGGCGGAAGTCCAGCGACAGGGCCTGGCCCAGGGTGCGGACCAAGAGGGTCTTGCCCAGGCCCGGCACGCCCTCGATCAGGCAGTGGCCGCCGGCCAGGAGGCCGATCAGCAGCTGCTCGACCACCTCGTCCTGGCCGACGATGGCCTGGCCGATGGCGGCGCGCAGCTGCGACAGACGCTGAAGCTTGCCCGCGATCTCGGCTTCGGTGGGGGTCTTGGTCATAAGCGATCCGAACAGAGAAAAAGGCGATCAGGCCGTGAGGGCGTAGAGCACGATGTTGACCGCGAACTTGGTGTTGTCATCGGCCAGGAAGCGCTTGTTGCGCCAGTCGAAATCCCACTCGCAGCCGTAATCCTTGTTGCTGTAGAGCACCCCGAGGCGCCCGCCGATCTCGATGCCCTTCAGATAGTCGTGGATGAGATCGTCGCCCCAGCCGTTCAGTTCGAAGCTGGTCGCCGGCGGGCCGTCGAACTTGAAGAAGTTGCGGTAGATCAGGTGATCGTTGGGCAGCTTCTTCAGGGCGTCGGCCCCGAACAGCTTGGCCATCTGGCGCTCGAACGACTTGGCGAACAGACCGTCGATGTCGTGGTTGCAGTCGTCGACGAAGACGAAGCCGCCGTTGCGGACATAGGTCTTGAAGTTCTCGGCCTCGGCGGGGTTGAACTCGACCAGCTTGTGGCCCGCGAGGTAGCAGAACGGCGCGGTCAGCATGGCCGGATCCGAGAGCCGCACGACGCGCTCCTCGGGATCGACCCGCAGGGTGGTGTAGTCGACCAGCGAGGTCAGGATGTTGGCCGGCATGCGCTGGTCGACGTCCCAGTCGCCGCTGTCGTAGCGCAGGCGCGTGAACCAGAAATCATAGGGCGGCGCGGCTTTAGGAGACGATGGGAGGCTGGCCAGCCAACCTCCCATCGCACCGCCCGCCAGCAGACGCAGACACTCCGAACGGGTTACGCGACTGCTGGCCATGGGTGTGTGTCAGACGGCGTCCGACAGCGAGGTGAAGGTGAAGTCCCGCACCCGCATCGGCGGGATCATGTACTTCATCTGACCGCCTTCGCTGACGCGGACCGGACGGCCCAGGTCGTCGATATTGTTCAGCATGATCACCGGCGACTCGTTGAAGCGGAAGTTCTTGATCGGATACTTCAGCTGGCCGTTCTCGATGTAGAAGGTGCCGTCGCGGGTCAGGCCCGTCAGCAGCACGGTCTGCGGATCGACCATGCGGATGTACCAGGTGCGGGTCACCAGGATGCCGCGCTCGGTCTCGCGCACCAGGTCGGCGGTCGACTTGGTCCCGCCCGACATGATGATGTTGCCCGGACGCCCGACGACAGGCTTGCCCTGCTTCTGCGCCCAGTAGGGCGAGTACATCAGGTTGGCGATCTTGCCGTTCTCGACCATGGCCATCTTCTCGCGGGCGCGGCCCGAGCCGTCCCAGGGCAGGACCGCGAGGTCCGGGTGCCAGGGGTCGGAGATGAAGCTCACGCGCGGGTCATAGACCTGCTCGCCCAGCTTGTTGCCGCCGCCCTTCTTGGACAGGAAGCTGCGGCCTTCGTCCGCCGCGCGGGCGTCGAAGAAGTTGAACATGAACGAGATCAGGCCCGAGGCGGCGGCGGGCTCGAGGATCACCGTGTACTTGCCCGGCTCCAGGGCCTGGGCCTCGGCCGAGGCGCTGGCCTTGCGCATGGCGATCTCGATGTCGCTGGCCGGCTTGAAGGGCGTGGAGTCCTGCAGGTTGCGCGCGACCCAGCCCGAACCGCGACCGTCAGACGTGCGGACGGTGCAGGTGTAGTCCATCTCGGTCGAGCGCTGATAGCCGAACGCGCCCTTGCTGTTGGCGAAGGCCACGAAGCTCTGCTCGTCGTTCAGGAACCCGGCCGCGATCAGGTTCTTGGACCGGCAGGGCGCGATCGACGCCATGGCGATGTCGGCCCGTTGTTCAGGCGTGATGGCCGCAGTGGCCGCGCTGAAGGTCGAGCTGGGCTTGTAGACCTGCTTTTCGACCGCCGGCACGAACTCGGGGTTTTCCGGCGCCAGGCGCGCCAGCTCCTCGGCGCGCTTGACCGCACGGGCCAGGGACGCGTCGGAGAAGTCGTTGGTCGACGAGGTGCCGACGCGGCGGCCGAAGGCCACCGAGACGCCCAGGTTGGTGTCGCTGACCACGCCGCTGGTCGAGACGTTGTTCAGTGCGAAGCGGATGTTGCCTTCGATCGAACCGGTCAGCTGGGCGGTGCATTCGTCCGCCGTCGAGAGCTTGATGACCTTGTCGAGGATCGTCTTGGCCTCGGCTTCCGTCATGATACCCATGATGTGTCTCCCTCGATCCGCTTAACCGAGCGAGCGCGCGGTATTGATGACGTTGATGCCGTCGAACCGGGTGGTCGACGAACCGTGGCTGACGGCCGAAACCTGGCTGGGCTGGCCCTTGCCGTCGAAGAACGAGCCGAACAGGCGGTAGTCCCGCTCGTCGCAGATCGCCGAGCAGGCGTTCCAGAACTCGGGCGTGCGCATCTGATAGGCGACGTCTTCCAGCGGTTGGGTGATCTTGCCGTCCTTGATCTCGTAGAACAGCGTGCCGCCGAACTGGGCGTTGTAGCGCTGCTGGTCGATCGAGAACGAGCCGCGACCCAGGATGTAGATGCCGTTCTCGACGTTGCCGATCATGTCGGCCAGGCTGAGCGGCTTCTTGCCGGGCTCCAGCGAGACGTTGGGCATGCGCTGGAACTGCACGGTCGACCAGGAGTCGGCGTACGAGCAGCCGTCGCTCTCGGTCTTGCCCAGGATGTGGGCCTGATCGCGGGTGGCCTGATAGTCGACCAGCTTGCCGTTCTGGATCAGCGGCCAGCTCTTGGTCTTGATGCCTTCGTCGTCAAAGCCGACAGCGCCCAGGCTGCCCGGCTGCACCTTGTCGGCGATGACGTTGACGATCTCGTTGCCGTACTGGAAGCGCTGTTCGCGCTTGTCCAGCGTGGCGAAGCTGGTGCCGGCGTAGTTGGCCTCGTAGCCCAGCACACGGTCCAGTTCGAGCGGGTGGCCGATCGACTCGTGGATGGTCAGGCCCAGGTGGTTGGGGTCCAGGACGAGGTCGTAGCGGCCCGGCTTCACCGACTTGGCGGTCAGCTTCTCGCGCGCCTGGATGGCGGCGGCCTGGGCGTCCTCGACCATGTCGTAGGACTTGTTGTAGCTGATGATGCCGTTGGGCGAGAGGACCTTATCCTCGGCCTTGGGGTCCAGGTACTCATAGCCCATGCCCATCGGAGCCGAGAGGCCTTCGCGCGAGCGGAACTTGCCGGTGGCCTTGTCGATCGCGGTGACCGTGAACGGCGCCCAGACGCGATGGATGTCCTGGTCGATGAACGAGCCGTCGCTGCTGGCGAAGTACTTCTGCTCGTTGATCAGGAACAGGCTGGAATTGACGAAGTTGGCGCCGGCCTTCAGGGCCGCGCCGTTGACCCGCATCAGCAGGTCGACCTTCTCCTGCAGCGACACTTCCATGCCGTTGCGGCGGATGGGCGTGGCCCACTTGACCTCGCCGACGCCCTTGGTCGGGGCCAGCTGGACGGGCGCGGTCTGGCTCTTGGCGTTGGCCTTGGCGATGGCGACGGCCAGGCGGGCGGTCTGCGCCACCGACTCCGGCGACATGTTGTTGGTGGCGGCGAAGCCCCAGGCCCCGCCGGCGATGACGCGTACGCCCACGCCGCTGGACTCGGTGTTGGTCACGCCCTGGACGTTGGCTTCGCGCGTCTGGATGAACTGGCGCAGGTAGCGGCCGACGCGGACGTCGCAATAGGTGGCCCCGGCGGCCTTGGCCGCGGTCAGGGCCGCGTCGGCGAGCCGCTTCTTGACCGCCACGTCCATGGTTTCCACCAGCTGCTCGGCGGCGATCGCCTGGCCAAAGCCCGGTAGAAGCACGCCGCCGGCGCCGATGCCGCAGGCCGCGAGGAACTGTCGTCTATCCAAGGTCTCTCCTCCCCAGTGGCCCCCGATCCGGGGCACGGTGTCGCCTGTTCCGGATCGGCCGGAATCTCACGCGGTGGAAGTTCTGACGCAGACCGGTATCTGAGGTCAAATATTTCTCAGATGTAATGTTTCCGCGCCCTCTGTTTGCACGCGCGAAGCAATTGGCTACCGATCCAGCTGCAAACTTGCCTTAGCCGGAGGAAAAGGGTTCGTAGAGCCTTTAGCCTGAAATCGGAATCGATTTCAGGCGTTAAAAAGGCTCTAGATCAAATATTTAGAGCGTGAGAATAGCCGAAACCGGTTCCCACTTTCGGCCTCACGCTCTAGCCAAGATTTCGGCTTGAGTCCGGCTGGAAATCCTCGCCCTTCGACAAGCGCAGGATGAGGATCACCCGCAAACATGCGCCAACAGTCGTCCTCACCCTGAGCTTGTCGAAGGGTGAGGATGTCGTCTGCTGCGTCGTTGACGCCCGACGGACTAAATCAACGGCGCCGGGTGCTCACCCGTCGGGCGCCGAACCCGCAAAGAGCCGCGCGTTCAGCGGGCCGGGCCGGCTTCGCTGCGGCGCACGCGGATCGCCGGCTGGCTTCCGACCTTCATCCGATAGCTGCCCATGGCGGCCTTGCGGATCTCGACGGTGGTCCCGGCCTTGGGAGGCTTGCCCAGAACTTCGCCGTCGATCTGGCGCCAGACCGCGCCGTCTTCGAGCGTGACGACCAAGCGGCCTTCGGCGTCGGCGCGCGCGGCCTTGACGACGGCCTCCAGAGTCTCGGTCTCAGCCTTGTCGGCGCCGCGATCCAGGATCGACAGGGTAGGCAGCTCCAGGCCGAACGCCTGGCGGCGCGCGGCGCGGGCCGTCTGCTTGTCGATGATGATGACCTCGCCGGTCTCCTGGGCCTTGGTCACCGACTGGGCGGCCTTGTCGTAACAGGCCAGGCGCTCGCCGTCGGCCTTGATCGCGCTGCAGGCCTTCAGCGCCTTGATGACATCGGGTTCGGGCGCGGTCTGGGCCAGGGCGGCGCCGGCGGTGAGGGCCAGGGCGGCGAGGGCGAGGGCCAGGGCAGGGGCGGGGGCGAGCATGGCGGAGGGTCTCATCAGGCGGGGTCCTTATCGCCCAGCAGCCAGCCGGTCAGCGACAGGCGCTTGGCTTCGGCGTAGCTGGCGACCTGGGCCACCGAGTGGGAGGCGGGCACCTTGAACAGGGTCAGCACGTTGAAGCCCGGCGCCAGTCCGCGCGTCACATTGCCGTCGGCGTCGTGGAACAGGAGCTGGCCGCCCCAGTCGGGACGCCAGCGCCGGGTGAAGCCCAGGGTGAAGGCCGCCAGGCGGTGGTCCTGGCGATGGCTGTCGTCGTGCACCGTCAGAAAGTCGCCGGGGCGATAGTAGGAGGCCTGGACGCGCACGCCGGTGACGTCCGGCGCACCGACCACCTGACCGCCAAAGTCGAGGAAAGCGCGGCTCTCCAGGAACTCGGTCGCGCGATGGACCGGGGTCTGCGGCGCCCGCAGGTACTCGTCCTGCAGCGCGTAGGACATGTGGACGAACGAGAAGCCCTTGCCGGCCCGGCGCAGCGCGCCTTGCAGGAACTGGCGCACCTGGGCCTCGCCGAACTTCTTGATGACCTCGGGGGTGATCACCAGCGTTTCGGACGCCTCGTCGGGCGCGACGATGTTCCAGGTCAGCGGGTCCAGCAGGGCGGCGACGGCCTCTGCGTCCTGCGGCGCCAGGAACACGGGAATCTGCACATAGCCGTCCCGCGCGAACCGCTCGGCGAAGGCCTCGATCGGCAGGTCTGTGTTGATTCTCAGGGGCGGGTGCTGGGGCATTCGAGCTCGGATACGCGACAGGCGGGCGGCGCAATGTCGCCGCGCGGCTATTGAAGCGATGCTTCTTGTCGCGGCGCAACCGCCTGCGACTTTTTCCGGTCGCCGAGCCTAGATCTGGCGGCGGCTTCGAATTGCGAACATGTACACGGGCTGCGAACATGTATTCACGCGAAAGTTAGCGTTACCGCCGATCAAGGAACTTCGTTCGCCACGGCCAGCGGCGCCGAAATTTCACGGTTCTTTAGAATTGGCAGAAATTTCCCTAGTCGAGGCGTGTGTGTGTCGCCCCCCGGCGCTGCGCTGTCTTGCGCGTGACGTTTCGTCAACACGGGCGAATGTCACAAGACTGTAGCCATTTTCCCGCGCTGCTTGCCGAAAATTTGTTGGCCTTTTCATCCCATTAGGGCGCCGGAATGCGCGAATGTGTCGCATTTGAGACACTGGCGAAGAATTCTTGCGTCTCCCGCGCGTGGCGCGATTGACCCATGCCCCTGACACAGCCTTCCTGCGCTCAATGCCCTGTTCGTTAAGAACCGGGGGGGAGCGTGCGCGCCGTTTCAGGCGGCGCCACGTCAAGTTTTTGGAGGTGGAATTTGTTGGGTTTTGTTAGCCGTCGAAAGAGCCTGTTGGCCTCTTCCATCCTGTGCGGCGTCATGCTGCCGGCCGCCGCTGCTTGGGCGCAACAGGCTGAAGAACCGGCCCAGGTCGAAGAAATCGTCGTCACCGGTTCGCGCATCGCGCGCGCTGACCTGACCTCGGCCAGCCCGGTCGCCCAAGTCGGCGACAAGGAGCTGAAGCAGTCGGGCGTGGTGAACACCGAAAACCTGCTGAACACCCTGCCGCAGGCGGTTCCGGGCATCACCTCGACCGTAAACAACGGTAGCAACGGCACCGCCACGGTGAACCTGCGCGGCCTCGGCTCGAACCGCACCCTGGTGCTGGTGGATGGCAAGCGCCAGACCCCGACCACCCAGGCCGGCAGCGTCGACCTGAACCTGATCCCGCCGGCGCTGATCAAGCGCATCGACGTCGTGTCGGGCGGCGGCTCGGCCGTTTACGGTTCGGACGCCATCTCGGGCGTCGTCAACTTCATCCTGAAGAACGACTTCGAGGGTCTCGAGTTCTCGGCCGGCTATTCGGAAACCGATGGCGGCGAAGCGCCGATCTACTCGGCCGACCTGACGATGGGCGCCAACTTCGCCGATCGTAAGGGCAACGTCGTCCTGAGCCTCGGCTACAACAAGCGCGAAGCCCTGACCCAAGGCGAGCGCGGCGGCATGCTGAGCCGCGCCTGGGGCGACAACGCCGCCCGCACCGGCTTTGTCCCGTCGGGTTCGGGCTCGATGGAGCCGGGCCGCGTCGATCCGTTCGTGGCCGGTCGCTTCGTGACCCTGCCGGGCGTCGCCAACAACGCCGCCAACTCGGCCTACTTCCTGCCGACCGGCGACGTTCGCCTGTATGACGCGGCCAACGACACCTACAACTTCGCGCCGGTCAACTATCTGCAGACCCCGCAAGAGCGTTTCTCGGTGACCTCGCTGGCCACCTACGAGATCAAGCCGGGCCTGACCGCCTACGCCAAGGGCAACTTCGTCAACTCGAAGGTCGTCACCCAGCTGGCCCCGACCCCGGTCGGCAGCCGTATCTTCCGCTTCACGTTGGACAACAACCCGTTCCTGACGACGGCCGCCAAGACCGCTCTGAACAGCCTGGGTTCGGCGTCGAGTTACTCGATCCCGGCCTCCAGCCCCTGGGCGACCGGCACCTACACCGACGTCGACACCGACGGCGACGGCATCTTCGACACCGTCACGGGCGTGTTCAACAAGCGTCTCAGCGACGTGGGTCCGCGCGTTTCGTCCTTCAACTTCTCGGGCTTCCAGATGCAACTGGGCCTGAAGGGCGACATCGAAGCCATCAACGGCGGCTTCGACATCTACTACCAGTACGGCAACACCCATGGCAGCAACACGCTGCTGGGCGACACCAGCCTGGTCCGTATCCAGCAAGGCCTGCTGCTGAACGCCGCCGGCACCGGCTGCGCCGATCCGTCGGGCGGTTGCGTCCCGGTCAACATCTTCGGTCAAGGCACGATGTCGGCGGCTGCGGCCAACTTCATCAAGACCCGCATCAACTCGTCGCAAGACTACGAGCAGATGTACGGTGGCTTCAGCATCAACGGTGACACCGAGAACCAGTTCTCGCTGCCCGCCGGCCCGATCGGCTTCGCCGTCGGCTTCGAGTATCGCGCTGAAGAGTTCGCCTTCAACCCCAGCCAAGACCTGGCCACGGGCAACCTGACGGGCTTCAACGCCAGCCCGCCGGTCTCCGGTCGCTTCGACGTGTACGAAGGTTACGCCGAAGTGCTGGTCCCGCTGCTGAAGGACCTGCCGCTGGTCAAGTCGCTGGACCTGGAACTGGCCGGCCGTACCTCGGACTACACCGGTCAATCCAAGGCGACCCAGACCTACAAGGTCGCGGGTTCGTGGAAGGTGTTCGACGACCTGATGCTGCGCGCGTCGTACAACAAGGCGATCCGCGCTCCGTCGATCGGCGAACTTTACGCGCCGCAGAGCAACGGCTTCCCGACCGCCACCGACCCGTGCTCGGCCCGGGGTGCGCCGACCGCCTCGATCGCCGCCGCCTGCGTCGCTTCGGGCGTCTCGGCCAGCGTCGTCGGCCAGATCAACGCCAACCAGCAGACCCAGACCCTGTCGGGCGGCAACCCGAACCTGCGTCCGGAAGAAGGCAAGACCTTCACGGCCGGCTTCGTGTACACCCCGTCGTGGCTGCCGGGCTTCTCGATCACCGGTGACTATTTCGACATCGAGATCACGGACGCCATCGCCAACTTCGGCGGCAGCGCCGCCAACGTCATGAACGTCTGCTACGGCCCGATCGTGAAGGGCAACCCGAACTCGCCGTACTGCCAGGCCATCAAGCGCCTCTCGAACGGCTCGATCGACTACGTCTCGCTCACCGCGCAGAACGTCGCCACGATCACGACCTCGGGCTTCGACCTCGGCGTCACCTACCGCACGACCCTGGAACAACTGGGTCTGCCGGATTGGGGTTCGCTGGCGTTCCGCTCGCTGTACACCAACACCTGGGACTCGACGACGACGCCGGACGAAATCTCGGCGCCGATCAAGTGCGCCGATAAGTTCGGTACGCGTTGCGGTAACCCGACTCCGCGTCACAAGCTGCGCTCGACCCTGAACTGGACCCACAACCAGTTCGGCGTGAACGTGGTTTGGAACCACCTGGACGACGTGCTGGACGACAACCCCGCCAGCAAGTTCACCGTCGAGCGTATCGGCGCGAAGAACTACTGGGATCTGTCGGCCGACTGGAACGTGAACGACAACCTCGCCTTCACCGGCGGCGTGCGTAACCTGACCCAGGAAGCCTATCCGATCCTCGGCGGCAACGCCTCGCCGTCGAACAGCGGTTACCCCGCCACGTACGACGTGCTGGGCCGGACGTTCTTCCTGAACGCCCGCCTGCGCTACTAATCGGTCAATCCCCGCCGTTTCGGCGGCGGGGACACCCGGTTTCGAAGGCCCGCCTCAAGCGATTGAGGCGGGTTTTCTTTTGGGCGGTTTGGGGTTGAGTGTTGATCGTGTCGTGGCGGCCGTCCTCGCCCTTCGACAAGCTCAGGGTGAGGACGACTGCTGACTCGGCTTGCACAAAATCCTCATCCTGAGCTTGTCGAAGGACGAGGATTTCCAACCGTCTTGGCGCCCTGGCCCTCAGCGCGGAACGACGTCGAAGGCGATCGTCAGGCGGTGGTCGGCGTCCGTGAACGGCTGGGTGCCGTGCCACAGGCACGAGGGGAACAGGGCCAGGATCCCACGCTCGGGCTTGATGAAATGCTCGGCCTCGAGGGGCGGCTGCGTCAGGCAGCCTGGACGGCCAAAGCGCAGCCAGCCGGCGCGGGTGGTCTCGTCGTCGAAGCGGCCCGGCAGGTCCAGATAGAAGGCCGACGAGATCCAGCCGCGCGGATGCACGTGGTCGGCGTGGAAGCCCTCGGACCGCAGCCGCACCGACCAGCCGCCCGCGAAGGCGAAGTCGGCCGCGCGCCGCCGACGGATCGGATCCTGGCCCGCGCCCAGCGCCTCGACATACCGCGCCACGGCCTTGCGCGCCGAGGCGAAGAAGGCCTGCACCAGCGGATCGCGCGAGCGGTCCAGCGACGGCACCTGACTGCCGCCCCGCAGGGACTGGTTCAGCGGGTGGGTCTTCAGATCGTGCAGGTCCAGCATCCGGTCGCGCAGGGCGTCGAGGAAGGCCTCGAGGCTCTCCCAACCGTCCGGCGTGTCCAGAGTGTCGGTCCGCACCAGGGCGGCGTAGTCGCGGTAGAGATCGCCCCGGGGATCGCCGGTGATCCGCCAGGCGGTGTTGCGTAGCACCAGCGCGTACTGATCGTCAGGCGCGTCGGCGACCAGGGCCTCGGCCACCTGCGCGGCGGCGTCGGCCTGGCCCTCGGCCAACAGGGCCTCGCAGAGGACCGTCTGGCTTTCCGGCGCGCCCGGCGCCAGGCGCACGGCCTCGCGCGCGTGGGCCAGCATCCGCGCCCGGTCGCCCACGGCGCCGGCCGCTCGCGCTGCGGCGATGCGAGCCGTCAGATCGCCCGGCGCGCGGGCCAGAGCGTCCTCCAGCGTGGTGTCGGCCCCGGCATGGTCGCCGGCGAAGGTCAGGACGTTGCTGCGGATCGTGCGCAGGGTGACGTCGGCGGGATAGCGGGCGATGGCGGCGTCGAGCGGGGCCAGCGCCGCCTCGCTCTGACCCGAGCGCATCCAGCGCAGCTGGGCCAGATTGAGATGAACGGCGGCGTCGTTGGGCCGGGCGGCCAGGGCGCGGGCGAAGGTCGCCTCGGTCTCGTCATAGCGGTGCAGGCCCTGTAGCGCCTTGCCCAAAACGAGCCGCACCTCGGGGACGTCGAGGCCCAGCGCAATGGTCTTGCGCGCCGCGCCCTCGGCCTCGTCGTCGATCGCCAGATCCCCCAGGGTGGCGGCCAGATTGTACCAGGCGAAGCGGTCGCCGGGCGCGCGTGCCACCGCGCGGCGGTTGAACGCCAGGGCCTCGTCGGTCCGGCCCATCGCCTTCAGCGCCGCGGCGTGGGCCATCAGGAGGCTGGGCGCGGCCTGGGGCAGGGCGGCGGGACCCGTGGTCAGGCGCAGGGCGTCGGCGGCTCGCCCGTTGTCGATGAGCGTCCAGGCCTGGTTGGTCACGAGATCGGTCATGGCGCGCCGCAATTGCTCCCTGTCCAGTCTTTGGCGCTCCCGGCGGCGGACCACAACCGCCAAGGCGCAAATTCCCCGAGGACCGTCCCTTGAGCGCCTGCTATGCCTGCCGCCATGAGCACGATCACGACCGTCGGCGTCGACGCCGACGACACCCTGTGGCACTGCGAGAGCCTGTTCCGCCTGTCCCACGCCCGCTTCCTGGAGCTGTTGTCCGAGCACGGCGATCCTGCGAAGATCGAGGCCCAGCTGACGGCCGTCGAGAAGCGCAACCTGCGGGTCTATGGCTACGGGGCCAAGGGCTTCACCCTGTCGATGATCGAGACGGCGCTGGAGGTCACCGACGGGGCGGTCGACACCCGCGTGATCCGCGAGATCCTGGCCGTCGGCCGCGAGATGCTGACCGAGCCGATCGAGCCGCTGCCGGGCGTGGAGAACGCGCTCTCGACGCTGTCGGACCGCTATCGCCTGATCCTGATCACCAAGGGCGACCTCCTGCACCAGGAGCAGAAGCTGGCCTCGTCGGGCCTGGGCGACTATTTCGTCGCCGTCGAGATCGTGTCCGAAAAGGACGCCAGCACCTACCGCCGGGTGTTCGACCGTTACGGCACGGGCGCGGAGCAGGCGGTGATGGCGGGCAACTCGATGCGGTCCGACATCCTGCCGGCCCTGGAGGCCGGCTGCTGGGGCGCCTTGATCCCGTATCCCCTGGTCTGGTCCCACGAGGCGGCGGACGCGCCTGTGGGGCATTCGCGCTATGTCGAGCTGGGCGGCATCAGCGAGCTGCCGGCGTGGGTGGAGGGGATTTCGCGCTAAAGCGCCCCCTCCGTCACGCGGCTGCGCCGCGCGCCACCGCCCCCGCAAGCGGGGCAGGAAGGGGCGGCTTCTTCCTCCCCTGCGGAGCGGGGGAGGTGGCCCGGAGGGCCGGAGGGGGCGCTCAAGCCGCCTGCTTCTTCCCCACCTTCGCCAGCCAGTCCCGCGCCGGGCGCTCGAAGAACACCAGCGACAGATAGGCGATCGGGAACAGGGCCACGACCCAGAACAGCACCCACAGGCGCATCAGGTCGCCGTTGAGGTTCCACATCCCCAGGCCCACCCAGGCCAGGCCCATCTTCAGGGCGATGGGGTGCAGTAGGTACAGGCTGAACGACAGCTGCGCCCAGGGCGCCAGGCGCCGGCTGACCCCGCCGTGCGCGCCCTTGGCGTCGGCGGCCACGCCCAGGAGGCCCACGGCGTAGACGACGAACAGCAGGATGGTGCGCTCCACGCCGGCCCACGACATAACCAGATAGCCGCCCAGCAGCAGCCACATCAGAAGGTTCGGGCGCGGGATCCTGGCCAGCTGATCGCGCAGCTGGAAGGCAGCCATGCCGATCAGGAAGCCGGGCACGGCCCGCAGCACGCCATAGTCCCAGGTCCACTGGTGGAAGGGCCGGTCGCCGTGCGGCGTCTGCAGCATGATGGCGATCGAGGCCAGGGCCACGCCCAGGGTCACCCATGGCCCGCGCGCGGTCAGCAGGAAGATCAGCGGCAGCGCCAGATACATCCCCATCTCGGCGCTGATCGCCCAGCTGGCGAAGTTCCAGGTCTGGGAATGACAGACGCCCCAGGCGTGGACGAAGACGATGTTGGGCACGATGCAGGCCACGTCATAGCGGCGCGGGTCACGGTCCTGGATCCAGCCGGCCGCGCCGGCGGCGGCCACGGCGATGAACACCAGCATGGTGGCCCAGTGCAGCGGCCCGAGCCTGGCCACGCGCTTCTGGATGAAGTCGCGATAGGCGGCGAAGCTGGTCAGGCGGCCGGTATAGATCGCGGCCATCACATAGCCGGAGATGAAGAAGAACAGGTCGACGATCAGGCTGAACGTCTTGATCGTATCGTCCGCCCACTGCCATTGGCCGTCCAGGTTGATGAACCGGTTGAAGTGGAACACCACGATCATCACCGCCCCGACGATACGCAGGGCGTCCAGGTGCAGCATCTGGTCGGAATCAGGCTGGAGAGGGGGGAGCTTCGGCATGGCGGAGTGGTGGCATGAGACGCCCCCTCCGTCACGCGGCTTTCGCCGCGCGCCACCTCCCCCGTTTCACGGGTGAGGAGGAAGCCGCTCCACTCCTCCTGCCCCGCTTGCGGGGGAGGTGGCGCGGCGCCGATAGGCGACGTGACGGAGGGGGCGCGATTGCCCTAGATCGCCACCCGCTTCGCCAGGGCGCTGCGGCGGGCGTTGGTTTCTTCCTGGGCGCGTTGGACGGCTTCGGTTTCGGTGGCGTGCAGCAGGTGGTCGATGACCCGTTCCAGGTGGTCGCGCATGGCCTGGCGGGCGGCGGCGGGGTCGCGGGCCTTGAGGGCGTCGACGACGCGGCGGTGCTCGGCGATGCGGGGCTCCAGGCCCATGCCGCGCGCGCGGGCAAGGATGTTGCGGGCGAGCGGCGAGCGGTTGCGCCAGTCCCACAGGGTCTCGATCGTGGCGATGATCGCGCCATTGCCGGTAGCCCGGGCGATGGTCAGGTGGAACTCGCGGTCGGCGTCCTCGCCCCGGATTTCCTCCTCCTCGTGCATGCGGGTCAGCAGGCCTTCCAGCGCCGCGATCTGGTCGTCGGTGATCGAGGTGGCGGCCAGGGCGGCGGCCTCGCCCTCGAACAGGCGGCGGGCCTCGATCAGTTCGAAGGCGCCGATCTCGAAGTCGATCTCCGGCGACGGCGCGAGGGGGCGCGTGGTCGCCGTGACATAGATGCCCAGGCCGTGGCGGGCCTCGATCATGCCCAGCATCTCCAGAGCGATCATCGCCTCGCGCAGGGTGGGGCGGGACACCCCGAACTGCTCGGCCAGTTCCCGCTCGGTCGGCAGGCGGTCGCCCAGCCTGTAGCGCCCGGCCTCGATGTCGTCGGCCACGGAGTCGGCGATCTTGCGGTAGAGCTTGACGTTGTCAGACATGGCGATCGGGCTTGAGCAGGCGCAGAAACACGCCCCAGGGCAGGGGAGAGCGCCAATCTCTATCACGGCCAACCGCGCCGATGAGCCTCCTTTTTCGCGCGCATTGTCGCGGAGGTCAGACCACGCTCACCAGTCGTGCATCGACCCGTCGAGGCGGCGGGCGATGGGCAGATAAGCGCGCTGATAGGGGTACTTCGCCGCCAGGTCCTCGTCGATGTCGACGCCCAGGCCTGGAGCGTCGCCGGGGTGCAGCATGCCGTCCTTGAAGGTGTAGGCGTGGGGGAACACCGCGTCGGTCTCGGGCGTGTGGCGCATATATTCCTGGACGCCGAAGTTGGGGATCGACAGGTCAAAGTGCAGGGCCGCGCCCATGCAGACCGGCGACAGGTCGGTGGCGCCGTGGCAGCCGGTGCGCACATGGTGCAGATCGGCGAAGCTGGCCAGCTTCTTCAGGTGGGTGATCCCGCCGGCGTGAACGACCGTGGCGCGGATGTAGTCGATCAGCTGCTCCTCGATCAGCTGCTTGCAGTCCCAGATCGCGTTGAAGATCTCGCCGACGGCCAGGGGGGTCGTGGTGTGCTGGCGGATCAGGCGGAAACTGGCCTGGTTCTCGGCCGGGGTGGCGTCCTCCATCCAGAACAGGCGGTAGGGCTCCAGATCCTTGCCCAGACGCGCGGCCTCGATCGGGGTCAGGCGGTGGTGGACGTCGTGCAGCAGGTGCAGGTCATCGCCCAGCCGCTCGCGGGCGGCCTCGAACAGGGCGGGGGTGCTGCGCAGATAGCGCTCGGTCGACCAGATCGTCTCCTTGGGCAGATCGCTGTCGGCGGGCTCGTAGAAGAACTTGTCCTTGGAGACGCCATAGGTGCCGCTCATGCCGGGCACGCCGGTCTGCAGGCGGATGGCCTTGTAGCCCTGCTCGGCATAGACGGCGGCGTTGTCGAGGGTCTCGTCGATCGTCTCGCCATTGGCGTGGCCATAGACCATGACGCCCGAGCGGCAGGCGCCGCCCAGCAACTGATAGACCGGCAGGCCGGCGATCTTGCCCTTGATGTCCCACAGGGCCGTGTCGACGGCGGCGATGGCGGCCATGGTCACCGGGCCCCGACGCCAGTAGCAGCCACGATAGAGGTACTGCCAGATGTCCTCGATCTGGTGGGCGTCGCGGCCGATCAGGCAGGGGATGACGTGCTGGGTCAGATAGGCCTCGACCGCCAGTTCACGGCCGTTCAGCGTAGCGTCGCCCAGGCCATAGACGCCCTCGTCGGTCATGATCTTCAGGGTGACGAAGTTGCGCCCCGGACACGTGACGATGGTCTTGGCGGCGATGATCTTGGGCATGGAGGACGCTTCGACCTTGTGCAGAGGCTGGACTGAGCCGGAGGTCAAAAGCCAAAGCCCGCGCCTTGCCGCGCAGCGCCCCAACCGCCTCCCCGGCTATCGATGTACCGGTACCATGAGGCTTGTCAACCGGGTGGTCTGACCACTAATAGTCGGTGTCCCGACCTTCTGTGGGGGCGCTTCGTGACAGTGCGGGGTCGGAAAGTTCAATAAGGCCGATCTTCCCGGCGAAGGCCGGGACCCAGATCACAAGGCCGTATCGGAACCAGATCCGGCTCGTCCGAGCCTTTCGATCTGGGCCCCGGCCTTCGCCGGGGAAATCGGGATTAGGGTAGGAAACATGATGCGTTTGATGACGTTCGTCGCGGCCCTGCTTTTCCTCGTCGTCCCAGCGGCCCGCGCCGAGGACGGTTACGACCTGTGGCTCCGCTACAAGCCGGTCGCCGAGAGCGCGCGCGTCGCCTACGCCGCCCGCGCCGCCGCGATCGCGCCCGTCGCCGAAACCCCGACCCTGACCGTGGCCCGCGCCGAGCTGGAGCGCGGCCTGGCGGGCCTGGTGGGCCAGCCCGCCTCGGCGGCGGCCGGCGCGCGCGACGGCGTGATCCTGCTCGCGTCGGGCGCGACGCCGGCGATCACCGGCCTTGGCCTGCCGCTGCAGACGCTGGGCGAGGAGGGCTATCTGATCCGCACCGTGACGGTCGGCGGCAAGGCCACCACCGTCATCGCCGCCAACCGCGACATCGGCGTGCTCTACGGCGTGTTCCGCTATCTGTCGCTGATCCAGACCGGCCAGTCGGTCGACAAGCTCGACATCACGTCGGTCCCCAAGGTGAAGCTTCGGATGCTCAACCACTGGGACAACCTCGATCGCCATGTCGAGCGCGGCTATTCTGGCCAGTCGATCTTCGACTGGTGGCGGCTGCCCGGCCATGTCGACCCGCGCATGGTCGACTACGCCCGCGCCAACGCCTCGATCGGGATCAACGGGACGGTCCTGAACAACGTCAACGCCAAGGCCGACAGCCTGACCGCGCCGTTCATCGCCAAGGCCGCCGCGCTCGCCGACACCTTCCGGCCCTATGGGATCAAGGTCTATCTGACCGCGCGCTTTTCTTCGCCGATGGAGATCGGCGGCCTGAAGACCGCCGACCCGCTGGACCCGGCGGTGCGCGCGTTCTGGAAGGCCAAGGCCGACGAGATCTACAAGGCCATCCCCGACTTCGGCGGCTTTCTGGTGAAGGCCAATTCCGAGGGGCAGCCGGGTCCGCAGGACTATGGCCGCACCCATGTCGACGGGGCCAACATGCTGGCCGACGCGGTCGCTCCGCACGGCGGCGTCGTGTTCTGGCGGGCCTTTGTCTATTCGCACGAGCAGCCCGAGGACCGCGCCAAGCAGGGCTATAACGAGTTCAAGCCGTTCGACGGCCAGTTCCGCGACAATGTGGTCATCCAGGTCAAGAACGGCGCCATCGACTTCCAGCCGCGCGAGCCGTTCCACCCGCTGTTCGGGGCCATGCCCAAGACCAATCTCGGCATGGAGTTCCAGATCACCAAGGAATATCTCGGCTTCTCGACCCACCTCGTCTACCTCGGCCCGCTGTTCGAGGAGGTTCTGCGCTCGGACACGATGGCCCGTGGCAAGGGCTCGACCGTGGCCAAGGTGATCGACGGGGCGCTGGACGGCCGCAAGCTGACCGCCATGGCGGGCGTGGCCAATATCGGCAGCGACCGCAACTGGAGCGGCTCGCAGTTCGACCAGGCCAACTGGTACGTCTTCGGGCGCCTGGCCTGGGACCCAGAGGCGGGCACGCAGGCCATCGCGCAGGACTGGACCAGGATGACCTTCAGCGCCGACCCGCGCCTGGTGACGCCGGTCGTGTCGATGATGATGGGCTCGCGCGAGGCGGCGGTGGACTACATGACGCCGCTGGGCCTGCATCACCAGATGGGCCGGGACCACCACTATGGCCCGGGACCCTGGGTCGCCGGCGGCCCGCGCGCCGACTGGACCAGCGTCTACTACGCCAAGGCCAGCCAGACCGGGATCGGCTTTGACCGCACCCCCTCCGGCAGCAACGCCACGGCCCAGTACGCGCCGGCGGTGGGCGCCTGTTACGCGGACCTCAAATGCGTCGACGAGAAGGACCTGCTGTGGTTCCACCACGTCCCCTGGGACTATCGCCTGACGTCCGGCGACACCCTGTGGGACGGGCTGGTCAAGCACTATGGCCGCGGCGTGGCCTATGTGGACGGCATGGAAAAGACCTGGGCGGGCCTGGCCCCCTATGTCGACGCCCGGCGCCACCGCGAGGTGTCGGACTATCTGAAGATCCAGCGGGCCGAGGCCCAGTGGTGGCGCGACGCCTCTATCGCCTGGTTCCAGACCTTCGCCAAGCGTCCCCTGCCGGCGGGCGAAAAGCCCCCGGAGCAGTCGCTGGAGTACTATCAGAGCCTGAAGTTCCCCTGGGCTCCGGGGAACGGGAAGTAATCTCCGTGTCATCCCGGCCGTGGCGCGAAGCGCGGAGCGCCGGGACCCAGGGGGTGAAAGAGCGCGGTGCGCACCGCCCCCGGGGCCCGGCTCTACCCCCGGCTTCCGCCGGGGTTCGGCCGGGATGACACGGAGTTTTTGCAGTCGAGGGCTAGCGGATCGCCATTGGCCATGCGTCGATCCTGCGACTCACGAAACCCGAGACCCGCCATGAAGTCCCTGTTCGCCGCCTCCGCCCTGGTCTTGCTGATCGCCACCGCCGCCCAGGCCGGGCCGCTGAACGTGCCCGCCACGCAGAAGGTGATCAGCGCCCAGCTCGACCGCGACTATCCGGCGCTGGAGGCGCTGTACAAGGACATCCACGCCCACCCGGAGCTCGGCTTCCAGGAGGTCGAGACCGCCAAGAAGCTGGCCGCGCAGATGCGGGCGCTGGGCTTCACCGTCACCGAGGGCGTCGGCAAGACCGGCGTCGTGGCGGTGCTCAAGAACGGCGAGGGCCCCAAGGTGCTGATCCGCACCGAGCTGGACGGCCTGCCGATGCAGGAAAAGTCGGGCCTGGCCTGGGCCAGCCAGGCCACCGCCACCTGGAACGGCGAGAAGGTCTTCGTCGCCCATGCCTGCGGCCACGACATCCACATGGCCGCCTGGGTCGGCGCAGCGCGCCAGCTGGTGGCGATGAAGGCCAAATGGAAGGGTACGCTGGTTTTCGTGGCCCAGCCCTCGGAGGAGACGGTTCGCGGCGCCCGCGCCATGCTGGACGACGGCCTGTGGGACAAGATCGGCGGCAAGCCCGACTACGGCTTTGCGCTGCACGTCGGCTCGGGCCCGGCCGGCGAGGTCTATTACAAGGCCGGGGTGCTGACCTCGACCTCGGACGGCCTCGACATCACCTTCAACGGCCGGGGCGGGCACGGCTCGATGCCCTCGGCCACCATCGACCCGGTGCTGATGGCCGCCCGCTTCACCGTCGATGTGCAGAGCGTGATCAGCCGTGAGAAGGATCCGTCGGCGTTCGGCGTAGTGACGGTCGGCTCGATCCAGGCGGGCAGCGCCGGCAACATCATCCCCGACAAGGCCCGGGTCCGCGGCACGATCCGCACCCAGGACAACGCCGTGCGCGAGAAGATCCTCGACGGCGTGCGCCGCACGGTGAAGGCGGTGACCGACATGGCCGGCGCCCCGCCCGCCGACCTGAAACTGACCCCGGGCGGCAAGATGGTGGTCAATGATGCGGCCCTGACCGACCGCACCGCGGTGGTGTTCAAGGCCGCCTTCGGCGCCCGCGCCGTGGCCCAGGACAAGCCGGGCTCGGCGTCCGAGGACTATTCGGAATTCATCCTGGCCGGCGTGCCGTCCGTCTATTTCGGCCTTGGCGGCTCCGACCCCGCCGAGGTCGCCAAGGCCAAGGCTGAAGGCCGCGAGCTGCCGGTCAACCACTCGCCGTACTTCGCCCCCATGGCCGAGCCGACCATCCGCACGGGGGTCGAGGCGATGACCCTGGCGGTGCTGAATGTGGTGGGGAAGTAGGGGGGGCTGGAGATCCCGATTGGTGTGGCGCTGGGGCTAGTTGTTCAGCGTTTCGTACAGATCGAGCCACTGCGGGTTTTCCGCCTCGATAAGCTCGAGCTTCCAGGCGCGCCGCCACCGCTTGATGCGCTTCTCGTAGATAATGGCGTCGCTGATCTCCGCGAACTCCTGATACCAGACGAGCTTCGTAACCCCATACTTTGCGGTGAAGCCTCTGGGCGCCCCCTCGCGGTGCTGCCAGACGCGGCGCGCAAGATCGCCGGTGACGCCTATGTACAGTGTGCCGTTCCGTCCGCTCGCCAGGATGTAGACGAAGTAAGAGCGCATCGAGAAAATGTAATCTTAGATTGCATTTCCTGCAATCTGCTCGTGTCATCCCGGCCGGAGCGCGAAGCGCGGAGCGCCGGGACCCAGGGGCGGCGGGCGCAGCGTTTCTTCACCCCCTGGGTCCCGGATCGGCCCTCCGGGCCGTCCGGGATGACACGGTTTTGGGGACCCTTTCACGGGGTTATCCCTACCCCTCCGCTGCACAGTTCTCCCGGATGAACTCCATGTGTCCCGGCATCACCTCGGCGGAGCGGGCGATGACCGCCTTGATCTCGGCCATGCGGGCCTTGAACAGGCCCTCGTTCATGCAGTCGACCATCGGGTCGTAGCTCTCCGGGATGATCCCCTGGCCGATGAACACCGCGAACCACGAGGTGTCGTTGAACAGCTCGTCGTTCTCGCGGAACACCCGGCCCGAGCCTTTGAAGAGCTCGATCTTGTCGGCCAGATAGTCTGGGATCGGCATCTCGCGCAGATAGTCCCAGTAGGGGGTGTCGCTGCGCGCCGTGGCCTTGAAGTGCAGGATGATGAAGTCCCGGATCTTCTCGTACTCGAACGTCATGGTCCGGTTGTAGCGGTCGATGTCGGCCTGCCGGAAATGGCGGTCGGGGAAGTGGGCCAGGAGGCGCGCGATGCCGACCTGGATCAGATAGATCGACTGGCTTTCCAGCGGCTCCATGAACCCCGCCGACAGGCCGATGGCCACGACATTGCCGTTCCAGCTCTTCTTGCGGCGGCCCGGCGTGAAGCGGATCAGGTTCGGGTCGGCCAGGGGCTCGCCGTCCAGCTGGCTGAGCAGGTCGGCCAGGGCCTCGTCGTCGCTGACATGCCGGCTGGAATAGGCGTAGCCGTTGCCGAGGCGATGCTGCAGCGGGATGCGCCATTGCCAGCCGTGCGGCCGGGCCGTGGCCCGCGTCACCGGCGACATCGAGCCGCCCAGCGTGCAGGGCATGGCCATGGCCCGGTCGTTCAGCAGCCACTGCGACCAGTCCTCATAGCCGGTCTTCAGGGTCTGCTCGATCAGCAGGCCCCGAAAGCCCGAGCAGTCGATGAAGAGATCGCCCTCGATAACCTGGCCGCTCTCCAGCGTCACCGAGGTGACGTGGCCGCTCTGACCGTCCTGCTGGACCGAGGCGATCTTGCCCTCCTGCCGGGTGACGCCGCGCGCCTCGGAGTATTCCCGCAGGAACCTGGCGTAGAGCCCGGCGTCGAACTGGAAGGCGTAGGCGATCTGGCCCAGCGGCGAGTTGGCCTGGCCGTTGGGGCGCATGAACTTGCTCTGCCGCGCGCCCACGGTCTGCAGGCTGTAGGCGCCCAGATCGTCGTCCAGGCCCATGGCCCGCAGTTTCAGCCAATAGGCGTGGAACGACACGCCCTCCATGTCGACGCCATAGGGGCCGAACGGATGGTGATAGGTGTGGCCGATCCGCTGCCAGTCGACGAAGTCGATGCCCAGCTTGAAGGTCGCCTTGGTCTTTCGGACGAAGTCGTTTTCGTCCAGCCCCAGCATCCGGTTGAAGATGTTGATCTGCGGGATGGTCGACTCGCCGACGCCGACCGTGCCGATGGCCTCGGACTCGACCAGGGTGACCTTGGTGTAGCCGTCCTTGAGAAAGCGCCCCAGGGCGGCGGCGGTCATCCAGCCGGCGGTGCCGCCGCCGACGATGACGATGCGGCGCAGGCGGTGGTCGTGGGTCATGCTTTGAGCTCGGAAGCGGCGCAGTAGCGGGCGATGAACTGATCGTGGGTCGGCAGGGCCTGCGCCGTCTGGCGGATCATCCCGGCCAGCCGCGACAGCTGGGTCTTCAGGAACGTCTCGTCGAAGGCGTCGACCAGCGGATCGTGCCGGCGCGGCGTGATCCCCTGGCCTAGCAGCACGGCGATCCAGCTCGCCTCGGCGAAGAGATCAAGGTCCGACGGGAACAGGCGCCCGGAGGCGGCGAAGAGGTCGATCTTGCGCTGCAGGCTCTCGGGGATGTCCATCTGGCGGGCGCGCACCCAGTAGGGCTCGCTGCGGGCGTTGGCCTTGAAGTGCAGGATGATGAAGTCGCGGATCAGCTCGACCTGCAGGGCGGTCAGGCGGTTGTACTCGGCGATCTCGACAGGGTCGAAGCCCCGGTCGGGGAACAGGGCCAGAAGCTTGGTGATCCCCGCCTGGATCAGGTGGATCGAGGTGCTTTCCAGCGGCTCGAGGAAGCCCGACGACAGGCCGATGGCGACCACGTTCTTGACCCAGGCGGCCTTGCGGCGCCCGGCCTGGAACCGCAGGAAGTTCGGCTCGGCCAGGGGCTCGCCGTCCAGGGTGGCGCGCAGGCGGGCCACCGCGTCCTCGTCGCTGATGTCGCGGCTGGAATAGACATAGCCGTTGCCCGTGCGGTGCTGCAGCGGGATGCGCCAGCGCCAGCCGGCCGCATCGGCCGTGGCGCGGGTGTAGGGGGTCAGGCCATCGCCGCCGGTCACGCAGGGCATGGCCACGGCCCGGTCGTTGGGCAGCCAGTGGCTCCAGTCGTCATAGCCGGCCTGCAGGGTCTGCTCGATCAAGAGACCCCGGAAGCCCGAGCAGTCGACGAAGAGATCGGCCTCCAGCACCCGGCCGTCGTCCAGGGTCACCCCGGTGACGAAGCCCGTTTCGCCGTGCTGCTGGACACTGGCGACCTTTCCCTCGACGCGGGTGACGCCGCGCGGCTCTGAATAGTCGCGCAGGAACTTCGCATAGAGGCCCGCGTCGAAGTGGAAGGCGTATTTCAGGCTCGACAGCACCTGGCCCGGGTCCTTCGACGGCGGGGCGAAGCGGTTCAGGTGGGCGGCCTGGGCCGACAGGTTGAAGGCGTCGATCGGCGGCGCCCAGCCCGCGTGATGGGCGCGCAGCCAGACCTGGTGGAACTTCACCGCCTCGATATCCAGGCCAAAGCTCCCGAACGGATGCAGGTAGCGGTGGCCCGGGCCCATCCAGTCGACGAACTCGATGGCCAGCTTGAAGCTGGCCTTGGTGGCCCGCATGAACGCGGCCTCGTCCAGGCCCAGGATCTGGTTGAACGTGGTGATCGGCGGGATCGTCGCCTCGCCGACGCCCACGGTGCCGATCTGTTCGGACTCCACCAGGGTGACGGCGGTGGTCTTGGGCAGGGCCTTGGCCAGAGCGGCCGCCGTCATCCAGCCGGCCGTGCCGCCGCCGACGATCAGGACGCTGCGGATGGGGGAGGGGGTCATGCGTGGGCTCCCCGCGCCGCGCGGGCCCCCACCTGACCTACTCCGCAGGTCGTCCGCCCCCGGAGGGGGCAGAAGGAAGACCTTCCTCCCCCTCTGGGGGAGGGGGGCCGCCGAACGGCGGTGGAGGGGGCTTGGGGGAAGGCTTCAAACACGCGGCATCGCCTCCGCCGCCTGGTCCAGCATGGCCTTCATCCGGCCCAGCATCTCGCGCGTACGCTCCGCGCCAAGCCGGTCGGCCAGCGGGTCCCAGCGCTTGGGGACGACCCCGCGCGCCAGGAAGGCGTGGATCCAGGCGCTTTCGGGCCAGGCCTCGTCGTCATAGGTGACCACGCGGCCCCGGCTCTCGAACTGCTCGATCTTGCGGGCCAGGGTCGCGGGCGGATCCGACAGATCGCCCCAGCGCAGGATGGCCATGTCGCGGGCGCGCTCCAGGGCCGACTCGGCCAGGCGGTTGTACTCGGCCACGGCGGCGGGGCCGGTGGGAAAGAGGGCGATCAGGCGCGAGACGTCGCCCTGCAGCCGGTGCAGGTCGCCGCCGTCGCCCGCGCCAAGGACGCCATAGGCGGCGCCGACCGCGACGGTGTCGCCGACCATGGCCTGGGCGATGCGACCGGTCTTGGCCGGCGCTGGCGCGAAGGTCGAGACGAGGCTGTCCTGCGTCAGGGCGACGCCGTTCGGCAGCCAAGCGCTCCAGTCGGTCCAGGCCTCGCGCGCGACCATCAAGCCTTCGCCGCCCGAGGCGTCGACCTTGAGGTCGGCGTCGGGGCGGCCGTCCGCCCCCGGCGCCGGCGGCCAGGGCGACGCGCTTGAGGAGCGCGGCATAGCTCGCCGCGTCCAGGGTCAGGCCATGGCTCAGGGTCGACAGCGGCGAGCGCGGATCGGGGCTGGCGGGCGCGAAGCGGCCGCGCGCGGCGGCCAGGGCGGCCAGGCTCCAGTCGCTGAGCGCCCCGGGGCGACCGGCGGCCAGCCAGTAGTGGTGGAAGGCCACGCCGTCGATGCCGACGCCGGTCTCGCCGAACGGTTCGACCGCCGCGCCGTAGCGCGCGGCCAGGCGCGGCCGGGCCTGGGCGTCCTTGGCCAAGACCTCGGCGCTGATCCCGAGCCGGGCGTGCAGGCCCTGCAGCGAGGGCAGGGCGGCGATCCGGCCTGACGGCGGCGGGGCGGTCTCGGCGACCAGCACCTCGGCCAGTCCCTTGGTCGCGGTGGCCAGGGCGGCGGCGGTCATCCAGGCGTCGATCCCGGCGCCGACGATCAGAACCCGCCTCATGCCGGAGTCCTCGCCTGCGCCATCGCACGCAGGAACGCCTCGTGGGTCGGCATGGCCTCGACGGTGCGGCTCACAGCGGACGAGAGGTCAGCCATGATCTTCGCCGTGCGGGCCGGATCGCTGGCCGCGACCAGAGGGTCATGGCCTTGCGGCAGGATGTTCTGGCCAAGATAGACGGCCAGCCACGAGGGCTCGAGGAAGAAGCCGTCCTTGTAGCCGACGACAGCACCGCGCTCGCGGAACAGCGCCATCTTGTAGGCCAGGCTGTCGGGGATCGGCCCCTCGCGGCGCTCGATCCAGAACGGGGAGTCGTCGCGCTGGTTGGCGTGATAGTGCAGCACCAGAAAGTCGCGGATCCGCTCGAACTCGAGATCCATCACCCGGTTGTACTCGTCCTGGTCGGCCGGCTCGAAACCGCGATGCGGGAACAGTTCCAAGAGGGTGGTGACCGCCACCTGGATCAGGTGGATCGAGGTGCTCTCCAGCGGCTCGAGGAAGCCTGACGACAGGCCGACGGCGACGACGTTCTTGAACCATTGTTTCTTGCGGCGGCCGGTGACGAACCGCAGGAAACGCGGGTCCTGCTGCAGCTCGCCGTCCAGGTTCTCGACTAGAGCGCGGGCGGCCTCGTCGTCGCTGACATAGCTGGAGCAATAGACATGGCCGTTGCCCACCCGGTGCTGCAGCGGGATGCGCCAGCGCCAGCCGAACCTGTCGGCGGTGGCGCGGGTGTAGGGCGTGGGCGCCTCGACCGACGCGCAGGGGGCGGCCACGGCCCGGTCGCACGGCAGCCACTGGGTCCAGTCCTCATAGCCGGCCTGCAGGGCGCCTTCGATCAACAGACCCCGGAAGCCCGAGCAGTCGACGAAGAGATCGCCCTCGACCACCCGGCCGTCCTCCAGGGTGACGCCGGTGACGAAGCCGTCGTCGGGCCGCTGCTTGACGCTGGTAATCTTGCCCTCGGTGCGGGTCACGCCCCGCGCCTCGGAATAGGCCCGCAGGTACTGGGCGTAGAGGCTGGCGTCGAACTGGTAGGCGTAGTTGAAGGTCGAGCCCAGCGAGCGCGGATCAGAAGAGGGCGGGGCGAACTTGCCCGCCAGGCTGGCCATGATCGGCAGGCTGTAGGTCTCGATGGGCCCGGCCTCGCCCCGCGCCCGGGCCGCCAGCCAGTGCTGGTGGAACGGCAGGCCGTCGATCGCGTGTCCATAGGCGCCGAAGGGGTGGATATAGGCCTCACCCTTGCGCCCCCAGTCGCAGAACTGGATGCCCAGCTTGATGGTGGCCTGGGTCTTGCGCATGAAGTCGGCCTCGTCGAGGCCGAGCCGGGCGTTGAAATAGCGGATATGCGGGACGGTGGCCTCGCCGACGCCGACCGTGCCGATCTCGGCGGACTCGATCAGCTCGATGGTGATCGGCAGACCTTTGAGAACAGCGGCCAGGCCCGAGGCGCTGATCCAGCCGGCCGTGCCGCCGCCGACGATGACGATCTTGCGGATAGGGTCCATGACGCGACCTTAGAGGCGGGCGCAGGGGGTAGAAAAGGGCATGCCCCCAACCGGCGCGCACGCCGCCCACGGCTTGACCGCTTGGGTCCTCATCCCGCCTTCCCCCCGATACGCGGCCTCCTCAAAACGACGGCCGTCTTTCAATCCAGAAATTGACAACGCTGTCTGGCGTTGTCATCGTTATTGTTACCGGACGTTCAGAATCCGGACATTGCGCGGCCTGACCACGAATGGGGAGGTGACCAGGATTTGAGGCTTTGGCGCGCGAGCCCGTGTGCGGGCGGCGGCCACTACCCCAAATGGTAACGTTCCCA
Source organism: Caulobacter sp. SL161 (assembly GCF_026672375.1). Lineage (GTDB taxonomy): Bacteria > Pseudomonadota > Alphaproteobacteria > Caulobacterales > Caulobacteraceae > Caulobacter. The sequence continues at coordinate 3,485,732 of NZ_JAPPRA010000001.1, read as the reverse complement.
TTCCTTATGGCTAAACGACTTGGGCGTTTGTGACAACGCTTGACGCCAGGTGGTCAGTCGTGTGATCTGACCACAATGGTCACGGTAACATGATCAATGGTAGCGCTACCTTGCTACCAACAACAAATGGGGAGGTGGATAAAATGGGCACGGCCAATAGGCTGTCCGCCGGGGGCGGACGCAATTCCTTCACGACGCGACTGAAGTACGGAGCCTCGATGCTGGCGCTGGGCGCGCTGGTCGTCGGCGCGCCGGCCATGGCGCAGACCGCGAAAAGCGAAAACCAGACGGTCGACGAAGTCATCGTCACCAGCATCAAGCAGAGCCTCAAGAGCAGCCAGCAGCTGAAGCAGTCGTCGGAAATCATCGGCGACTCGATCACCGCCGAAGACATCGGCGCCCTGCCGGACCGCTCGGTCACCGAAGCGCTACAGCGCGTTCCGGGCGTGGCCATCAACCGCTTCGCCGCCAGCGTCGACCCCGACCACTTCTCGGTCGAAGGCTCGGGCGTGGTGGTGCGCGGTCTGAATTTCATCCGTTCGGAACTGAACGGCCGCGACACCTTCACGGCCAACAACGGCCGCATCCTCAGCTTCGCCGACGTTCCGGCCGAGCTGATGGGCGGCGTCGACGTGTTCAAGAGCCCGTCGGCCGACATGATCGAAGGCGGCATCTCGGGCACGGTGAACCTGCGCACGCGCCTGCCGTTCGACAGCAACAAGCGCATCCTGTCGATGTCGGCGGAAGCCAGCTATGGCGACCTCGTCAAGGCTTGGAAGCCGACCTATTCGTTCCTCTACAGCGACCGCTTCGAAACCAACATCGGTCAAGTCGGCGTCCTGGCCAGCTTCGTGCATTCCGAGCTGTCCAGCCGCAACGACGCCATCCAGATCTCGAACTTCGGCTGCCGCACGAACCTTGGCCAAGCCGTCTCCAACTGCGGCAACGGCACGAAGGGCGTGTGGTTCCCGCGCGGCGCGGCGATGCGCTCGACCGAGAACGACCGCAAGCGCCAGGGCCAGGCCCTCGCCCTGCAGTGGAAGAGCAACGACGGCACGATGCAGGCCGCGTTCCAGTACCTGAACTCCAAGTCGCGGACCAAGTGGACCGAGCGCGCCATCGAAATCGCCACCGACAACGTCGCCGGCAACGGTGACTCGCGTCCGGCGGCCGGCACGACGTTCAGCTTCGACGAAGACGGCGTGTTCACCAACGGTGTCATCACCGGCACGACCGGCTGGCGTTCCGACCAGTTCTCGTCCGATCCGCGCACGCCGATCGACGGTCTGCAGTCGAACAACATCCGTCGCGACGAGAACAACACCAACCAGACCACCGACTATGGCTTCAACTTCAAGTGGACGCCGAACGAGCACTGGGGCGTCCAGTTCGACGCCCAGCACGTCGACTCCAAGGTCGATGCGCTCAGCATGGGTATCTGGGGCTCCAGCTTCCAGAACGCGGCCATCACGCTGAACGGCAACAAGCTGCCGGACGTCAGCTTCACGGCGCCGGCGAATGGCGTGACTCAGTCCAACTGTTCGCCGTTCAACAACAACTGCCCGTCCTATGCGCGCGGCGCCAACGGCAACCTCGCCGCCGCCTACAACAGCTTCTGGCGCTCGGCGATGGACCACTTCGAGAAGTCGGAGGGCACCGAAGACGCCGCCAAGATCGACGTCGAATACAAGTTCCGCAACGACACCTGGTTCGACTCGGTCAAGGCCGGCGTTCGCTGGTCGGAGCGGGATCAGACGACCCGCTTCTCGTCCTACAACTGGGGGCGTCCTCAGCGAAATCTGGGGCAACAACGGCCCGGTGTGGTTCGACGATCCGATCAACGGCAACCCGGCCGTGGCCGGCGGCGACACCAGCGTCGGCCGGGTCGAGCTGTACGGCTTCGACAACTTCATGCGGGGCAAGATCGCCTCGCCGGTCGGTGACGGCCGCCTGTTCTTCAGCCGCAACACCGCCGACAACTACGATCTGGTTTCCAAGTTCGCCCTGTCGGTCGGTGACGAGTGGCGGGCGCGCCTCGCCGGCAACTGCCCGCAGAACTGGGTGCCTTCGGCCCAGCGTTGCGGCGTGATCCCGGGGACGCCGTTCCGTCCGCAGGAAATCAACCCCGTCAACGAGGTGACCAAGTCGGCCTATCTCATGACCCGGTTCAAGGGCGAGAGCGGCGACCTGCAGATCAGCGGTAACGTCGGCCTGCGCTACACCAAGACGACGCGCCAGTCGGACGGCTTCCTGGCCTTCCCGATCGCGACGGGCCTGTCTTCGGACCAAGAGTGCGTCGCTCAGTTCACCGAATGGCAGGGTCGCCCCGAGCCGAAGGCTCCGTTCGTGCCCTCGTCTTTCTGCAGTCTGACGCCGCAGGTCCGCGCCGCCGCTCGGGCCTGGCAGAACGGCGCCACGGTGCCCAGCTCGGTCAAGACCTCGTTCGAGTACTGGCTGCCCAGCCTCAACCTGAAGGTCATGGCTCCGCACGGTCTGCAGTATCGCCTGGGCCTGTCCAAGACGATGACGCCGCCCGACATCGGCCTGACGCGCAACTACTATAACCTGTCGCTGAACACGAACTTCGACGGCATCACCAACGGTCAGCCCTCCGGCAACGTCACGGTCGGCAACCCGTACCTGAAGCCGACGACCTCGAAGAACGTCGACGCCTCGGTCGAATGGTACTTCGCGCCGGTCGGCTCGTTGACGCTGGCTCTGTTCTACAAGGAGCTGAACGACGTCGCCGCCAACACGACGGTGCGTCTGCCGTTCACCAACAACGGCGCCACGTTCAGCGCCCTGGTGACGACGCCGGGCAACTCGGATCAGACGGGCAAGATCAAGGGCTTCGAAGTCGGCTACCAGCAGTTCTACGACTTCCTGCCCAAGCCCTTCGACGGTCTCGGCGTCAACGCCAACTTCAGCTATATCGAGAGCGAGGGCGTGCCGCAAAGCACCCTGTCGGCCACCGACCCCGATGTCGGCGCCGGCCGCGTGACCACGGTCGACACCAGCAAGCTGCCGCTGCAGGGCCTGTCGAAGTACAACGCCAACCTCGCGGTCATCTACGAGAAGAACAAGGTCTCGGCGCGTCTGGCCTACAGCTGGCGTTCGGACTTCCTGCTCACCGTCCGCGACGTGATCGTGCCGTACGCGCCGATCATGAACGAGGCGACCGGTCAGCTGGACGGTTCGTTCTTCTACACGGTCAACGACAAGATGAAGATCGGTGTCCAGGGCGTGAACCTGCTGAACGAAACCACGCGCGCCACCCAGGTGCTCAACAGCGACCTGCTCAAGACCGGCCGCTCGTGGTTCATGAACGACCGGCGCTACACGTTCGTCGTGCGCGCCAGCTTCTAGTTCCGTCGAAACCCGGCCTGAGGCGTTCGCCTCGGGCCGGGGATCGCGGAAGAGTTTCGTCGACGCCTTCTTTCCGTTTCGGAGGTCCGCGGCGGGGCTCGGTTACTCCTGCCAACTTTTTCACGCGCATCGTCCCTCGTAACGGTGCGCGTTTTTCTTGGAGTGCGTGTCATGACCCTGTCCCGTCGCGACCTTCTCGCCGCCGGCGCCGCCAGCGCCCTGGCGGGCCCGGCCCTGGCCGCCGACGGACCCTCGTTGCGCGAGCTGGCCCAGGCCAAGGGCGTCGCGTTCGGCAGCGCCGTCGGCGCCGGCCCCAAGGGTTCGATCACCGGCTCCTTCGAGGACGCTCGGTATCGCGAGATCCTGGCCCGTGAGTGCGGCGTGCTGGTCCATGAAAACGAGCTGAAATGGTACGTCCTGCGCGCGCGCGGCCCCCAGGGCTTCGACTTCGAGCGCGCCGACCGCATCGCCGACTTCGCCAAGGCCAACGGCCAGGCCCTGCGCGGCCACACCCTGCTGTGGCACCATCCGCAGTGGTTCCCCGACTGGGTGAAGCGCCACGACTTTGGGGCCAAGCCCGCCGAGGCCGCCGCCAAGATGGTCACCCAGCACATCCAGGCCCTGTGCCAACGCTATCCGCAGATGATCTCGTGGGACGTGGTCAACGAGACGGTCGATCCAGCCGACGGTTCGATCCGCTCGACCTTCCTCTCCGACGCCATGGGCAAGGAAGAGGTGCTGGACCTGTCGTTCCACGTGGCCCGCGAAGCCGCGCCCAAGGCCCGCCTCGTCTACAACGACTATATGAGCCAGGAGGCCGGCAACGAGAAGCACCGCTATGGCGTGCTCAAGCTGCTGGAAGGCTTCAAGAAACGCGGCACGCCGGTCGACGCCCTGGGCGTGCAGAGCCACATCGGCGCCGAAAACGCCGACAGCTTCACCGGCTTTGGCAAGCCGCAGGAGAAGGCGTGGACCGCGTTCCTGAACGACGTCACCGGCATGGGCTATGACCTCTTGGTCACCGAGTTCGATGTCCACGACAAGGGCCTGCCCTACGACTTTGGCCCGCGCGACGCGGCGGTGGCGGCCTATGGCAAGGCCTTCCTCGACCAGATGCTGAGCTATCGCCAGACCAAGGAGATCCTGGCCTGGGGTCTGGTCGACAAGTACTCGTGGCTGCAGGGCCGCTGGCCGCGCCAGGACGGCCAGCCCAAGCGTCCGACCCTCTATGACGACACCTATCAGCCCAAGCCCCTGCGCGAGGCGGTGGCCGCGGCGCTGAAGGCCGCGCCGGCGCGGTAGGGCGAGACACGATCAGTAACCCGATCTCCCCGGCGAACGCCGGGGCCCAGATCGTAAGGCTCAAGGCGTTCAAGGACGGCCTCTACCCGGGATGCATCTGGGTCCCGGCATTCGCCGGGAAGGTCGGGAGGAGTAAGGCGGATGATCCGAACGGCAATGATCTTGGCCCTGCTGGCCACCCCCGCGCTGGCGCCGCTCACAGTCCAAGCCGCGCCGCGGACGGCCCAGTTTTCGAACTTCGTCTATGAGGGCTCCGACCCGTCGGACGTGGTCAAGGCCGGCCCCGGCCAGTACCGCAACCCGGTCGTCCAGGGCTTCTATCCCGACCCCAGCGTGACGCGGGCGGGCAAGGACTTCTATCTGGTCAACTCGACCTTCGCCTGGTTCCCGGGCCTGCCGGTCTTCCATTCCACCGACCTCGTCCACTGGAAGCAGATCGGCAACGCCATAGACCGGCCCGGCATGCTGGACTTCAAGCGGCTTGGCCTGTCGCGCGCGGTGTTCGCTCCGGCGATCCAGGCCCATCAGGGGATGTTCTACATCCTCAACACCTGCGTCGACTGCGGCGGCAACTATCTGATCACCGCCAAGGACCCCAAGGGGCCGTGGTCCGATCCGGTCTGGCTGCCCAAGGTCGGGGGCATCGATCCCTCGATCTTCTTCGACGACGACGGCCGCGTGTGGATCGTCAACAACGACGGGCCGCCGGGCCCGCCCGAATATCCGGGCCACCGCGCCCTCTGGATCCACGAATACGACCCCAAGACCCAGACGACCATCGGTCCTGCCACGCTTTTGCTGAACAAGGGCGTCGATCCCTCAACCAAGCCGATCTGGCCCGAGGGGCCGCACATCCTGAAGAAGGACGGCTGGTACTATCTGACCGCCGCCGAGGGCGGCACGGCCGAGGGCCACAGCCAGGTGGTGCTGCGCTCGAAGTCGGTCACCGGGCCTTATGTTCCGTATAAGGACAATCCGATCCTGACCCAGCGCGACCTGCCGCGCGACCGGCCGCTGCCGATCACCTCGGCCGGCCACGCCGACATCGTCGACACGCCGGACGGCCAGTGGTGGGCGACCTTCCTGGCTGTGCGCCCCTATGGCGATGATCTCTACAACACCGGCCGCGAGACCTTCCTCTTGCCGGTCGAGTGGAAGGACGGCTGGCCGGTGATCCTGGAGAACGGCAAGACCATCCCCCATGTCGCCGACGCGCCCAAGCTGCCGGCGCTGCAGACCGCCCCGACCTCGGGCCCGTTCAAGGCGGCCGAGACCTTCGACGGTCCCGAACTGCCCCTGAACTGGATGACCATGCGCATCCCCAGCAAGCGCTGGTGGAGCGTCAAGGACGGGGCGCTGAGCCTGGAGGCCCGCAAGGACAAGCTGGGCGGCCATGAGCAGCCCTCGATCTGGGCCCGCCGCCAGCAGCATATGAACGCCAGCGTCAGCACGACCGTCCGCTTCGACCCCAAGGCCGACGGCGACAAGGCGGGCCTGGTGGCGGTGCAGAGCGACGACTTCTACTGGTTCGTGGGTCTCTCGCGCGCCGGCGGCCAGATCGTGGTCCGGGTCGAGAAGCGGACGGGCAAGGACGATCCGGTCGACGGCGTGGTGGTGGCCCAGGCGCCGGTGGCGCTGAAGCCTGGCCAGGGCCTGGACCTGAAGATCGCCGTGCGCGGCGGGACCATGGACTTCGCCTACGCCGCCAAGCCTGGCCTGTGGGAGACGCTGCAGGCGGGGGCGGACGCCACGACCCTCAGCACCAAGGTGGCCGGCGGGTTTGTCGGGACCATGCTGGGCGTCTACGCCCATGGGGTGGAGGAGTAGGGGGGGCTATAGGTTCCCTCTCCCAAAGGGAGAGGGCGGGGCCCGCCGCGAAGCGGTGGGAGGGAGAGGGGTTATGAGGTTTGACGGCGTGCCGGCGCTCCGTCGGACGCTGTAACCCCTCTCCCCAACCCTCTCCCTGTGGGAGAGGGCGCCGGGTTTACCAGCGAAACGCCCCCGCCCTCACCGATACCGATAGAGCTTCACCCGCTGCACCCCGAACTCGGTCGGCGGCAGGCGGATGTGGCGGCCCTGGTGGGTCTGGTCGCCGTTCAGCCAGCGGCCGTCGACCCACTGGCCGTTCTCGAAGCGCAGCTCGCGCACCGTCTCCAGGCCCACCGACCCGTCCTTCGTGGCGAAGGTCATTGTGATCCCTCGACCGGCGACGATGAATTCGTCCGGACCCGTCTGGATCACCAGACCGCCGTGGGCGGCGTAGTCCTGTTTGTCCTTGGGCGTCCAGGGATCGACCACCGTCACCGTGAAGTCCCAGGGACCGAAGCTGGCCTTGCGCGGCGTCAGGTCCACCGTCCCGTCATAGGCCACCGGCGCGCGGAAGCCGCGCATGGTCTTGCCGCCGTCGTGGGTGGTGATCAGGGGCGTCAGCTGGTCGAGCAGCCGATAGGCCGCGCCCAGGGTCTTCACGCCCTCGGGCGGCAGATGCTCGATCGAGAAGGGCGAGAAGCCGATCGCGTCATGCTCGCCGATGGCCCAGAAGGCGTTGCCCGGCGCGGGCGTCTTGCCGGCCTGGTCGGCCTCGGGGATGAACAAGGGCTGGTCGGGCCGATCGTACGGCGGCATCCATTCGGTGAAGTTGGGGTAGTAGATGTCCGGCGAGAGCATGTCCAAGGACGGCGCGGCCGCCCGCCACAGGTCGATCAGGTGGGGCAGGGGGCCGGCGCTGGGATAGCCGCCCGGAACCGCGCCCGGACGCGGCAGGGCCGCGTTGACGAACATCGGCAGGTCGTAGGCCTTCTTGCCCGCCGCCGCCAGCGCCTCGACATAGCGGCCGAAGGTCCAGGCCTGCCAAAGCTCGTCGGTGGCCAGAGACGCGCCGAACACCTCTTCCCAGGTCCCGGTCTTCTTGCCCTTGATCTGGCCGCTCAGCACCTTGAGGGCGGCGGCCGGCACGGGCTTGTTGTAGTCGGCCTCGGCGGCCTTGGAGCGGTCGCGCGCCTCCGGCAGCATGCCGATCTCGTTCTCGACCTGGACCATCAGGACGGTGCGCTTGTCGCCGTCGACGGCCTTCAGGTGGGCCATCATGGCGGCGAAGGCCTTGGCGTCGGCGTCGCGGGTGGCCGGATAGGAGGCGCTGAGGATCTCCACCGCCTTGCCCTCTCCCGTGCGGGCGTAGGGGAAGCGGTCCGGGGCGCGCTTCACCCAGGCCGGGGTGTAGGTCGACATGCTGTTCTTCCAGGCCCCGAACCACAGCAAAACCAGCCGCATGTCGTGGGCGCGGGCCTGCTGGATCATGCCGTCCAGGACCGTGAAGTCGAACTTGCCCTCGACCGGCTCGACCTGCTCCCAGGCGACCGGGGCCAGCACGGTGTTGAGGTTGGCGGCCTTCATCACCGCCCAGTGGCCGGACAGGTCCTTGAGGTCCGAGCTTGAGGAGTTACCCAGCTCGCCGCCCAGGATCAGGTACGGCTTGTCATTGACCAGCAGGCGATGGACGCCGTCGATCTTGGCGATCCGGGGTGCGGGCTCGGCGTGGGCGGACGCGGCGGAGACGCCCAGAAGCAGGGCGGCGAGGGCGGGAGCGAGGCGATGCATGGTGAGGTCAGATGAAGGCGGCGAACTTGTAAGATCAATACCGAAAGTGGCCGACCGGGCGAAAATTGTTAGCGGTATCGGCGGGGCGTTCTGGGGGGCTGAACGGGCGGGGGGACGCCCCCTCCGTCACGCCGCGTACTCGCGGCGCGCCACCTCCCCCGCAAGCGGGGCAGGAGGGGAGTCAGTATCCTCCTCACCCATGCAGCGGGGGAGGTGTCGCGCGGCGGAGCCGCGTGACGGAGGGGGCGCTCAAACTTTCGCCGCGAAGTTCAGCTCAAGGATCGCTACGGTGTCGCGCCCTGACACCAGCTTCGAGTCTAGAAAGACCCATGCGCCTTCTTGCTTCTCTCGCCCTCACGGCCGCTCTCGCCGCCGGCGCCGCCCACGCCCAGGTCACGCCGTCCGCCCCGCCGCAGCTGAACGCCGGCCCCTCGGCCGCCGCGACCGCGGGCAAGGCGTTCCTGGCCAACAACGCCAAGGCGCCGGGCGTGGTCGCCCTGCCGTCGGGCCTGCAGTACAAGGTCATCGCCTCGGGCCCCAAGGACGGTCCCTCGCCGAAGCTGGGCGACATCATCAAGGTCAATTACGAGGGCAAGCTGCTGAGCGGCGCGGTCTTCGACAGCAGCTTCGCGCGCGGCAAGGCGGCGATCATGCCCGCCGACGGCCTGATCCAGGGCTGGCTGGAGGCCCTGCCGCTAATGAAGGTCGGCGACGAGTGGACGCTCTTCATCCCGCCGGAGCTGGGCTACGGCTCGCGCGACATGGGCGAGATCCCGCCCGACAGCACGCTGGTGTTCCGCCTGAAGCTGGAGGGGATGCTGTCGGTGGATTGATCTAAAATCCTCCCCCCAGCGGGGGAGGCGGCCGAAGGCCGGAGGGGGAAGCAACAAGGCCTCAGGACTTCCCCCTCCGTCGGCTTCGCCGACACCTCCCCCGCTAGGGGGAGGATTGCTGAACGCTACTTCCGGCTCTTCATCAGCGGCTGGATCTTGGTCCCGAAGTCCTCGACCCCCTGGACGAAATCATCAAAGGTCAGCAGCACGCCGGCCGTGCCGGGGACCTGCGCGATCTCGTCCATCATCCGGGCGATGCTCTCATAGCTGCCCACCAGCGTGCCCATGTTGAGGTTCACCGCCGACTCCGGAGCGGCCAGTTGCTGGGTGTTGGTGGTCGCGCCGGCCTTGGCGTTGGGGGCGGCCTGCTGGGTGAGCCAGGCCAGGGCCTCCTGGTCGGCGCCGTCGCGGTACTTTTGCCACTTGGCCATCGCCTTCTCGTCGGTCTCGTCGGCGATGATCATGAACAGGATGAACGACTGGACGTCGCGGCCGGTCTTGGCGGCGGCGGCCTCCAGGCGCTGGTTCACCGAGGCGAAGGCGGTCGGGGTGTTGGTGCCTTTGCCCAGGGCGAAGCTGTAGTCGGCGTACTGGGCCGTGAAGGCCAGGCCCTCGTCGGACGAGCCGGCGCAGATCAGCTTGGTCTCCTTCGGGTGCGGGCTGACCCGGCAGTCGTCCATGGTGAAGTACTTGCCCTTGAAGTCCGAAACGCCGGTCTCCAGCAGGTCCTTCAGCACGGTCGTGTATTCGGCCAGGTAGTTATAGCGGTCGGTGTAGTGCGCCTCGCCGGGCCAGAGGCCCATCTGCGAATACTCGGCCTTCTGCCAACCGGTGACCAGGTTCACGCCAAAGCGCCCGGGGGCGATCGAGTCGATGGTCGAGGCCATGCGCGCGACGATGGCCGGCGGGATGGTCAGGGTGGCGACGGTGGCGAAGATCTTGATCCTGGAGGTCACCGCGGCCAGGCCCGCCATCAGGGTGAAGCTCTCCAGATTGTGCTCCCAGAACTGCGTCTTGCCGCCGAACCCGCGCAGCTTGATCATCGAGAGCGCGAAGTCGAAGCCGTATTTCTCGGCCTTCTGGGTGATCTCCTTGTTGAGCTCGAAGCTGGGCATGTACTGCGGCGAGGTCTCGGAGATGAGCCAGCCGTTGTTGCCGATGGGAATGAAGACGCCGACCTGCATGGGATGGGTTCTCTCTTAGTTTGTCATCCCGGCGAAAGCCGGGACCGCCGGACGCTCCGGCGTTTGTTGCGGTCCCGGCTCTCCGCGCTGCGCGCTGCGGCCGGGATGACAGGCAATAGGACGCGTCATCACGTCCCCTCCAGGAACGTCACCAGACCCTCGTTGAAGGTCTCGGGATCGGTGACGGTGAACCCATGCCCGCCCCAGGCGACTTGCTGGAAGTCGGCGTTGGGCAGGCGGCCGGCCAGGCGCTGGGAGCAGCTCATCGGCACCAGCATGTCGTCGGCGCTGGCGCTGATCAGGACGCGGTGGGTGATCTCCTCCAGCCGGGCGTCGATGTCGAAGGCCAGGAGGGCGTTGATCCGCGCCAGCATGACCTCGCGCGGCGGGAAGCTCGCTACGTGGTGGGCTTCCTCGGCCATCAGCCGGGTGTGGTTCCGCGAGATCCAGTCGGCCGGATAGAGGAAGATCGGCTGGGCGTGGACGTAAGGCCCGGGACCGCTGTCGTTCAGCAGATGGATGCGGGTGTCGAAGCAGCGCTTGATGTGCGGATCGGGCCGGCTCCAGCCGTTGACCACCACCAGCTTGGAGAGGCGGTCGGGATGGTCCAGCGCCAGTTGCAGCCCGGCGTTGCCGCCGGCCGCGTGGCCGACCACGTGAGCCTTGGCCAGGCCCAGGGCGTCCATGACCTTGACCATGTCCTCGGCCATGTGGGCGACGGTGTAGCGCGGCGGCAGTTCGCGGACGCTGCGCCCCGTGCCGCGATGGTCGTAGGTGACCACCGGCCAGCGCTGGGTCAGGGCCTGCATCTGCGGCGCCCAGAACGCCCCCGAGCCGCCCAGGCCCGACGACAGCAGCACGACGTCTCTACCGGCGACAGGGCCTCCGTGGAGTTCGTAGAAGATGCCGTCGACGATGCCCGAGGTCATGGCTGGCTACTTCTTGCCCACGTGCGCCACAGACGCGATCTCGACCACGAAGCCGGGCTTCACCAGGCCGCACTGGATGCAGTAACGGGCCGGTTTGTCGCCGGGGAAGTACTCGGCATAGACCTTGTTCATCGGGGCGTAGTGGACCCAGTCGGTCAGGAAGATGTGGTTCATGGTCACGTCCTCCATCGTGCCGCCGGCGGTCTCGATGACGGACTTGATGGTCTCCAGCACCTGGCGGGTCTGGGCCTCGGCGTCGCCGGGGAAGGCGACGTTGTTGTCCTTGTCGAAGGCCAGGGTGCCGCTGACATAGACGACCCCGTCGGCCAGCGTGCCGGGCGAGAAGGGGGCGATGGGCGTCTGGGTCCCGGGCGGGGTGATGACGGTCTTGGGCATGCTCGTCGTTCCTCTTCCAATTCCTAAAGCGTGTCATCCCGGCCGGACCCCGGCCTTGAGCCGGGGGGAGAGCCGGGACCGCCGGATACGCCGGCGCGTGTTGCGGTCCCGGCTCGGCGCGCTTCGCGCTTGGCCGGGATGACAGCTATTCGGTCGGCGCCAACTGGCCGAATGTCCCCTTGAAGTCCGCCGTCGTCGACACCCAGCCGAAGAAGGTCTCGATGTTGAACAGGGCGGCCTTCTGGACGAAGTCGGGGCCCGCCTGGTGGGTGGCGTCCTCCAGCACGGTCCCGAAATATTCCAGCATGAAGCCGTCGCGCAGGGTCGACTCGACGCAGACGTTCGTGGCGATGCCGGTGAAGACCAGATGTCGGATCCCGCGCGCCCGCAGCACGCTGTCCAGCTGGCTGTTGAAGAAGCCCGAATAGCGGGTCTTGTGCAGGCGGATGTCGCCCGGCTGGGGCGTCAGGTCGTCGACCAGCTCATAGTCCCACTGGCCGCGCGCCAGCAGCTTGCCTTGCAGCTCGGGGCGGGCGCGCATGGTCTTGAGGGCGTTGGACTTCCACCAGTTGGGCGAGCCTGGACCGCCGGCCTCGACGTAACTGTCGTCCCACCCGTTCTGGAAATAGATCACCGTCATGCCGGCGCTGCGGGCCACCTCCAGCACGCCCTTGATCTCATCGATCACCTTGGCCGCGCCTGAGATGTCAAAGCCCGCGAGATCGAGATAGCCGCCGGGCGAGGCGTAGGCGTTCTGCATGTCGATGACGATCACCGCGGTGGTCGTCGGGTCTACCGGCAGAGGTTCGGGCCGCGCCGGAAGCATGACGGCGTCGGGCGACAGCGGGGTGATCGGAGAACTCATCGTCACGGCGCCTTGTGATGTCCGAGCGGCATGGAATACCATCTCGCGTAACGTTGCAATCCGAACCGTTCGGTCCAAGTTTGACCAAATGGTCCAGATTTGAGAGCTCATGGCCGACCCGATCGCCAAGACCGTCAAGCCGCCGCGCAAGGCCGCCGCCCGTCCGGCCGCCAAGGGGGCGTCCGGCGCCCGCAAGCTGGTCAAGGCCGCCCAAACCATGAGCGAAGCCGGGGACGGGGAGGCGCCTGCAGGGCGTCGCGCCCAGGCGGGGCAGGCCCGCAAGGCTGCGATCCTCAAGGCCGCCCTGGCGGTCTTCGCGCGCCTCGGACCCGACGGCGCCAGCGTCGAGGCCATCGCCCAGGCGGCGGGGGTCTCCAAGCCCAACCTGCTCTACTACTACCCTTCCAAGGACGCCCTCTATCTGGCGGTGCTGGAGCAGGGGCTGGCCTTGTGGCTCTCGCCGTTGGGGCGCTTCACCGAGGCCGACGATCCGGCCGAGGCGATCGGCGCCCTGATCGCCGCCAAGCTGGAGATGAGCCGCGACCATCCTGAGGTCTCGCGCCTGTTCGCCCTGGAGATGCTGCGCGGGGCGCCCTTGCTCAAGCCGGTGTTGGCGGGCCCGCTGAAGGCCGTGTTCGAGGCCAAGTGCGCGGTCATCGCCGCCTGGGTGGCGGCCGGAAAACTGCGGCCCGTCGACCCGCCGCACCTGATCTTCGCGATCTGGGCCCTGACCCAGCACTATGCCGACTTCGCCGTGCAGGTGCGGGCGCTGACCGGCAAGGCCCTGGCCGACCGGGCGTTCATGGACGAGACTCGCTCGGCGGTGACCGCCCTAGTGCTGCACGGCGCGCTGCCGCACTGAGGGGGGCGAGGGGGCTTTGCCCACTTCGCGCGCACCCTGACGCTCCGGGCGCCGATAATTCGGCGCCTCGCTCACAAGCTTCGCCGCATTGCGGCGCCGGGACTCGCGCCGTCCCGCCGGCCCGTGCGCCCCTAGGCCCGCACCGCCCGTACGGCGGTTCGTGGGGATTAGTTTCATGCAATCGGGCGCTCGCACGCCGACCCGGCGTCAGCTTCTTTCCGCCATCGCCAAGGTCGGCGGCACGGCGGCCCTCTACCAGGCCATGACCTCGCTGGGCCACGCGGCCGAGACGCGCTTTCCCGGTCCGCCCAACCTGCAAGGCGCGCGGCCGGGCGCCAGCGTCATCGTGCTGGGCGCGGGCCTGGCGGGCCTGTTGGCCGCCTTTGAGCTGCGCAAGGCCGGCTACAAGGTTCAGATCCTGGAGTTCCAGAACCGCCCCGGCGGCCGCAACTGGTCGCTGCGGGGCGGCGACACCTATACCGAGCTGGGCGGCGCGACCCAGAAGGTCGGCTACGCGGCCGGCAACTATTTCAACCCCGGCCCCTGGCGCATTCCTCACCACCACCGGACCCTGCTGCACTACTGCAAGCAGTTCGGCGTGGCCCTGGAGCCGTTCATCCAGTTCAACCATTCGGGCTGGATCCACTCGTCCCAGGCCTTCGGCGGCAAGCCGGTGCGCTTCAACGCCGCCGCCGCCGACTTCGAGGGCAATATCGCCGAGCTGCTGGCCAAGTCGGTCAACGCCAAGGCCCTGGACGACGCCGTCACCCCGGAAGACCGCGACCGCCTGCTCGAAGCCCTCAAGGGCTGGGGCATGCTGGACAAGGACTACAAGTACGCCGCCTCGCTGCGCACCTCCTCGCACCGGGGCTTCAAGCGGCCCGGCGGCGGCGGGGTGGACGGCGCGCCGATCCCCTCGGACGACCTCTACAGCCTGCACGACGTCCTGGACCCGCAGGTCTGGACCTCGATGGGCTTCTTCATGAACCACGAGATGCAGACCACCATGTTCCAGCCGGTGGGCGGCATGGACATGATCGGCAAGGCCTTCGCCAAGCAGGTCGAGGGTCTGATCACCTACAACGCCAAGGTCAGCAAGATCGCCCAGGACGACAAGGGCGTGGTCGTCACCTACGCCGACACCGTCACGGGCAAGGTCACCGAGGCCAAGGGCGACTGGTGCGTCTGTACGATCCCGCTGGGGATTCTGGGCCAGATGGACCTGGCCGTCACCGACGAGATGATGGCCGCCATCAAGGCCGTGCCCTATTCGGGCCAGGTCAAGATGGGCCTGGAGATGAACCGCCGCTTCTGGGAGGAGGACGACGACATCTACGGCGGCCACAGCTTCACCGACCAGGAGATCGGCCTGATCTCCTATCCCAACAACAACATGTTCCAGGACGGTCCGGCCGTGCTGCTGGGCGCCTTCGCCCGCGACCTCGGCGCCTTCCGCCTGGCCGGTATGACGCCCGAGCAGCGGATCGAGGTGGCCCTGGCGCAGGGCTCGGTGATCCACCCGGCCAGCTACCGCAAGGAGTTCCGCACCGGCGCCTCGGTGGCCTGGAGCCGCGTGCCCTGGACGCTGGGCTGCTGCGCCCGCTGGAACGAGGAGACGCGCAAGCAGCACTACCAGACCCTGGTGGCCATGGACCGCCGGATCGTGCTGGCCGGCGAGCACGCCTCCTACGTCGGCTGCTGGATGGAGGGGGCGCTGCTGTCGTCCCTGGACGCCATCACCCGCCTGCACAAACGCGCCCTGAGCGCCTGATCGGGAGCCCTGACATGCGTAAGCTTCTTCTGCTGACGGCGACCCTGATGGCCGCCCCCGCCTTCGCCCCAGCCTTCGCCCAAGACTCGGCCGGCGGCGTGGTGCGGGTCGAAAAGCCGGTCACCGGCGAGCAGGTCTATGGCGCGGTCTGCCAGGCCTGCCACATGGCCGACGCCAAGGGCGCGGTCGGGGCGGGGACCATTCCGGGCCTCGCCTCAAACCCCAAGCTGGCCGGTGCGGCCTATCCGATCATGGTCGTGGCGCGCGGGCAGGGGGCCATGCCTGGCTTCGCCGGCTCGCTTAGCAACGCCCAGATGGCCGAGGCGGTGACCTATGTCCGCACCCACTTCGGCAACAACTACGCCAAGCCGGTGACGGAGGCGGATGTCGCCAAGTTCGCCAAGCCTGCGAGCGCGGGCGGGCACTGAGGGGGGGCTGAAACAAATCCTCCCCCTAGCGGGGGAGGTGGTCGCGCAGCGACCGGAGGGGGAAGTGCTGCTGAGCTTGCCGCTTCCCCCTCCGTCGCCCCTTCGGGTCGACACCTCCCCCGCTGGGGGGAGGATTTCCTAGACCTTCACCACCCCATCGACCCGCCGCACCACACCCAGCGGGTTCTCGGTCTTCAGCTCCGCCGGCAGCAGCGCTTCCGGCAGGTTCTGGTAGCTGACCGGACGCAGGAAGCGCGCAATCGCCAGCGTGCCCACTGAGGTCGTGCGGCCGTCGCTGGTCGAGGGGAACGGGCCGCCGTGGACCATGGCGTGGGCCACCTCGACGCCGGTGCCGAAACCATTGACCAGGATGCGGCCGGCCTTCAGCTCCAGGGTCGGCAGCAGGGCGCCGGCGACGCCGTGGTCGGCTTCTTCCATGTGGAGGGCGATGGTCAGCTGGCCCTCGACGGCCGCCACGACCTTCTCGAGCTCGGCCTGATCGGCGCAGCGCACCACCAGCGAGGCCGCGCCGAACACTTCCTCGTGCAGGTGAGGATTGGCCAGGAAGTCAGCGGCCTTGACGCTGAACAGGGCCGCGCGGCCGGTGTGGCTGCCGTCAGGACCCGGGACGCCGCGCGCGACCGTGGTCACGTCCTTGGCCTCGGTCAGGGCCGCGACCCCATGCGCGAAGGCCTGGCAGATGCCGGGCGTCAGCATCACCGCCGCCGGCGCCGCCTCGACCGCCTTCCCCGCGGCGTCGACGAAGGCGTCCAGTTCCGGGCCGTCGAGGGCCAGGATCAGGCCGGGATTGGTGCAGAACTGGCCCGCGCCCAGGGTCAGGGCGGCCACGAAGTCCGGCGCGATCTTGTCGGCCCGCGCCTTCAAGGCGCCCGGCAGCAGGATCACCGGATTGATGCTGCTCATCTCGGCGTAGAACGGGATCGGTTCGGGGCGGCCCTGGGCGATGGCCATCAAAGCGAGGCCCCCGCGGCGCGAGCCGGTGAAGCCGGCGGCCTTGACCCGGGCATCGGCGACCAGGGCCTGGCTGACCTCATAGCCGCTGTCGTGGATCAGCGAGAACACGCCCGGAGGCAGGCCGCAGGCGGCGACAGCGGCCTGGATGGCGCGGCCGACCAGCTCCGAGGCGCCGGGATGGGCCGGGTGCGCCTTGACGATGACCGGGCAGCCGGCCGCCAGGGCCGAGGCCGTGTCGCCCCCGGCCACCGAGAAGGCCAGCGGGAAGTTCGACGCGCCGAACACCGCCACCGGACCCAGCGGCACGTTGCGCAGGCGAAGATCAGGACGCGGCAGGGGCTTGCGGTCCGGCATGGCCGGGTCGATGCGGGCCTCCAGGAAGCCGCCGTCGCGCAGCACGCCGGCGAACAGGCGCAGCTGGCCGACGGTGCGGCCCCGCTCGCCTTCCAGACGCGGACGCGGCAGGCCGGTCTCGGCCATGGTGCGGACGATCAGCTCATCGCCGATGGCCTCGATGTGCTCGGCGATCGACTCCAGGAACTTGGAGAGGGTCTCGTAGGGCAGGGACCGGTAGGGGCCGAACGCCTGCGCGGCCAGGGCGCAGGCGGCCTCGACATCGGCCTTGGTCGCGCCGCCGAAGGCCGGCTCCAGCGTCTCGCCGGTGGCCGGATTGACGCCCTTGATCTCGCCGTGGGTCCCCAAGCGGCGCTCGCCGCCGATCAGAAGCTCGCCCGTCAGATGCGCCATGGTCGTCCTGCTGGTTAGGGTGTGGAGCCGCTATATGGGAGCGCTAACATGACATGTCCATGCGCGCTGGGGGCAGGATAGCCAATCGGGCGCCCCCTGCGGGCGGATTTTTGGGACGCGGTTGCCCATCAGGGACCCCCACTATGGGGATTGGCGCGCCTGAACGCTCTGAATAAGCCAGACGAAGTCTCGTGAAATCAGAGCCTTGTCACTTTTACGCGCCCGCCAATCATCCGCGCCCGCTGGCGCCGTATCTTTGTGTCATGGCCGGAAGAAGCGACGAGGTCCGGGACTGGAGCGCGACGCTGCAGACCCGCCTCCAGGCGAAGATGGACACGCTCATCGCCGCCTTCGAAATCTCCACCGACCCCGCCGAACGCGCCCAGATCGAGAAGGACGCCCGCGCCTGCGGCGTCTTCGCGCGATCGACCAAGGCGGTGGCCACGATGGTCCCTGAGCCTAAAGCCAAACCCGCCGCCGACGAGGCGGCCGATGACGACGAGGCTTCCATGCATGACGGCATACCGGACGACCCCGAAGAACTTCAGGCCGCTCTTGTCGCCCGCTTCACTCGCTTTGCTGAGCTCCTCGAGCTCAAACGCAGAGATGATGAGGGCGCTGGCGACGGTCGTGATGAGCCTGGAGCCGGAGGATCAACAACGCCTGCTTAGCGCGGCCCTGGCGGAGCCGCTCAAGCATCAGCTCGCCTCGCCGTTCAAACCCTGGTCCACCTGGCTCATGCTGGGAGGGCGCGGCGCGGGCAAGACCTTCGCGGGCGCGCACTGGATCACCTGGAACGCCTTGGCCTATCCGACTCAGGCCCTGATCGGTCCCACCTTGCACGACGTTCGGGAAGTCATGATCGAAGGCCCGTCGGGCCTTAGATCCATGGGCGGACCGGTCTTTCGCCCCCGCTGGGAAGCCTCGCGCCGGCGCCTCGTCTGGCCCAACGGCGCGGTCGCCTACGCCTTCTCGGCCGAGGATCCGGAATCCCTGCGCGGGCCGCAGTTCCACGCCGCCTGGGCCGACGAGTTCTGCGCCTGGCCCAAGCCCGCCGAGACCCTGGCCATGCTGCGGTTCGGCCTGCGACTGGGCGAGGATCCGCGCCTTGTGGTGACCACCACGCCCAAGCCGCACCGGGCGCTCAAGACCCTGATGGCCGAGCCCGGCGTGGCCCTGACCCGCGCCGGCACCCACGCCAACGCCGGCAACCTGGCGCCCACCTTCCTGCGGACGCTGGAGAGCCTCTACGGCGGCACGCGACTGGCGGCCCAGGAGCTGGACGGCGTCGTCGTCGAGACCGACGGCGGCCTGTTCCGCGCCGAGGACCTTGCGCGCTGCCGGGCCGCGCGGCCGGCGCGCCTGGACCGCGTGGTCGTGGCCGTCGACCCGCCGGCCACCGCCACCGGTGACGCCTGCGGGATCGTGGTCGTCGGCCGCCGCGACGACCGCGCCTTCGTCCTGGCCGACGAGACCGCGCGGGGATTGTCTCCCGCCGGCTGGGCGGGGAGGGCGGTGGCCGCCGCCAGAGCCTGGACCGCCGACGCCCTGGTGACCGAGGCCAACCAGGGCGGCGACATGGTCCGCTCGGTGCTCGCGCAAGCCGACCCGCCGTGCCGCGTGAAACTGGTCCGCGCCTCGGTGGGCAAGCGGGCGAGGGCCGAGCCGGTCGCGGCCTTGTACGAACAGGGCCGGGTCCTGCACTGCGGCGCGTTCGCGGCGCTGGAGGAGGAGCTGATGGCCCTCGGCTCCGGCGACCTGCACCACAGCCCCGACCGGGCGGATGCGCTGGTCTGGGCGGTCAGCGACCTGATGCTGGGGGCGGAGAGGCGGCCCCGGCTGCGGGCGCTTTAGCTAAGTTCCTCCCCCGCGATGCGGGGGAGGATTGAGGTTCAACGTTCCAAATCCTCCCCCCAGAGGGGGAGGTGGTCCGAAGGACCGGAGGGGGAAGTTCGCCTGGCTCGGCCTCTTCCCCCTCCGTCGCCCCTACGGGCCGACACCTCCCCCACTGGGGGGAGGATTTTGTTTCCATGGTCGCGCGGTTTCCAGGATGGTCGCCAAGGTGTCGTCGACAGATCGCAAGACTTCGCTCGCCAGTATTCGCAGCGTGTGAACGCCACGTTCGAAGAGTCGCATGTCACGGATCTCGTCCTGCTCCGGCCGATCCTCGGTCGCGTGCGACCAGCCATCGATCTCGACCGCCAAGTGCGCGGCTGGACAGTAGAAGTCGAGCACATAAGGCCCGATCGGATGCTGGCGGCGGAATTTCAGGCCATCGAGGCGTCCGCCGCGTAGGCCGTTCCACAACAGAACCTCGGGCAGAGACATCTGCCGTCGCAGCTTTCGTGCCTGAGCGATGCAGGGTTTTTCGGATCGTTTCACGTCCCCCTCCGTCGGCTTCGCCGACACCTCCCCCGCTAGGGGGAGGACTTTGATCTGCGCCTTCGCCACCACCCTACATTGTTCACTATTCGTTCTCAACTCCACCCCGGAGCGCACCGCCATGCTCTTCTCCAAACCGCGCCCGCCTGAGCGCAAGGACTCCCGCGCCGCGCGGCTGATCGCGCTGACCACCGGCGGGCGGCCGCAGTGGACGCCGCGTGACTATGGCGCGCTGGCCAGCGAGGGGTTCGCCAAGAACCCGGTGGCCTATCGCTGCGTGCGGATGATCGCCGAGGCCGCCGCCGCCACGCCCTTGGCGGTGTTCGTAGAGGGGCGGCGCGTCGAGGATCATCCGCTGAAACGCCTGATCGACCGGCCCAATCCCGAGCAGGGCGGGCCTGACTTGATGGAGGCGTTCTTCGGGAGCCTGCAGGTGGCCGGCAACGCCTATCTGGAGGCGGCCGGCGACGCTCAGCCGAGCGAGCTCTACGCCCTGCGCCCCGACCGGATGACGCTGGTTCCGGGTCCGCGCGGCTGGCCGCTGGCCTATGACTATCAAGCCGCCGGACGCAGCGTGCGGATCGGGCGCGACGGCGACGGCTGGCTGCCGGTGCTGCACCTGAAGCTGTTCAATCCGACGAACGACCACTACGGCTTCTCGCCTCTGGAAGCCGCCGCCTTCGCCATCGACGTCCACAACGCCTCCAGCGCCTGGAACAAGGCGCTGTTGGACAACTCCGCCCGGCCTTCGGGCGCGCTCGTCTACTCGTCCAAGGACGCCGGCGACCGCCTGACCGACGAGCAGTTCGACCGGCTGAAGACCGAGCTGGCCAATGCTCACTCGGGTCAAGCCAATGCAGGCCGGCCGCTCTTGCTGGAAGGCGGGCTCGACTGGCGGGCCATGTCGCTGTCGCCGGCCGAGATGGACTTCACCGAGGGCAAGCACGCCGCCGCCCGCGAGATCGCCCTGGCGTTCGGGGTGCCGCCGCAGCTGCTCGGAATCCCCGGCGACAATACCTACGCCAACTATCGCGAGGCCAACGCCGCCTTCTGGCGCGGGACCGTGGTTCCGCTGGCCCAGCGGGCGGCGCGGGCGCTGACCGGCTGGCTGGGCGCGAAGTTCCCCGGCGCGACCATCGTCCCCGACCTCGACGCCGTCCCGGCCCTGGCGGCCGAGCGCGACGCCCTGTGGAGCCGCCTCCAGGCGGCGAGTTTCCTGACTGACCCCGAGCGGCGGCGGCTGGCGGGGCTGGCGCAGTAACCCGCCAAGGCCGCTGGCCCCCACCTGACCGCTTCGCGGTCGTCCGCCCCCGCAGGGGGCGGAAGGAGCCTCCTTCTTCTCCCTCCGGGGGAGGAGCGCGTCAGCGCGGAGGGGGCAAGTCTCAAGAGGTTTCCATGACCCAACCCACCCGCTGGCGGCTGGACCGCCAGGTGTCGGCCGCTGTTCTGGTCACCGTGTTCCTGCAGGCGGCCGCCGCCCTGTTGTGGGCCGGCAAGGCTGCGGCGCGGATCGACGAAATGCAGCGTCGGCTCGAGGCCCAGGCCCCGGTGGCCGAGCGCCTGGCCCGCCTGGAAGTCCAGGCCGAGGCCGCCCGCCAGAGCCTGATCCGCATCGAGGCCAAGCTGGAGCGCTCGCGATGACCGACGATGAGCTGAAGATCGAGGGCTATGCGTCCCTGTTCTGGACCCGCGACCTCAATGACGACGTCACCGCCGCCGGCGCCTTCGCCGAGAGCCTGGCGGCCGGGGCGCCGGTCAAGATGCTGCACCAGCACGATGAGGCCGAGCCGATCGGCGTCTGGGACGCGGTGGTCGAGGACGCCAAGGGGCTGTTCGTGCGCGGGCGGATTTTGCGAACGACGCCGCGCGGAGCCCTGGTCGCCGCCCTGGTCGAGGCCGGGGCGCTGGACGGCCTCTCCATCGGCTTTCGCCAGGTGAAGGCCCGGACGCAAGGCCGCCTTCGCGTGCTGTCCCGCGTGGAGCTCTGGGAGGTGTCGATCGTGACCTTCCCGATGCTGCCCGGCGCGCGGCTGAACGTGTCGCGGCAAACGGTCAGTTCTGGATCAGCCTGACCAGTGTCCCGTCTGGGTCGATCAACGCCGCCATGACGATCGGCCCCATGTCGCGCGGCGGATGCAGGCGCGGCCAGCCGGTCGTCTTCTCTGCAATCCCGTTCCCCCGACAGACGGCGTAGAAGCCATCGAGGTCATCCAGGCGCAGGCAGCAACCGAACGAGCTCGTGGCCGGATCGAGGTCTGGGTACGGGAAGAACTCCAGCGTCAGGTCGCCGCGTTCCAGGATCATCCAGCCTTGATCGCGCCAGGATCGCTCGAAGCCCAGAGCCAGATAGAAACGTTCGGTCGCGTCGAAGTCGCGCGACGGCAGGTTCGGAGTGGCTTGGTCGGTCATAGGACGACCTTAGCACAACGCCGGTCCCACCTTTGGGGCGCGGTCACCGCCGCGTCACCCCACCCCTACCCCTCCCCATCGAGGGGAGGGGGCTTTCCCGGAGAACCCCATGAAGGAAACCAAACACGCGGCCTCGCCCGAGGCCCGCGCGGCGCTGGCTGACGTCTTGTCGGCTTTCGAGAGCTTCAAGGCCGCCAATGACGCGCGGCTGGCGGCGATCGAGACCAAGCGGGCCGATGTGCTGCTGGAAGAGAAGGTCGGCCGCATCGACGAGGCCGTCTCGCGCGCCCAGGAGCGCCTGGATCGCATCATGGCCGACCTGCGACGTCCCGCCCTGGGCGGCGAGGCGCCGGTGGCCGGCGTCGATGAGCGCAAGGCTGCCTTCGATCGCTATGTGAAGACCGGCGAGACGCCCGCCGCTCTGCTGGAGGCCAAAGGTCTTTCTGAAAGCGTGGCCACCGCCGGCGGCTATGTCGCCCCGCCGGAGCTGGAGCGGCTGATCCTGCGTCGCCTGGCGGCCACCTCGCCGATGCGCGAGATCTGTCAGGTGCGCACCATCGGCGCCGGGACCTTCCGCAAGCCGGTCTCGCCCACGGGCCTGGCCGCCGCCTGGGTGGCCGAGACCGCCGCGCGGCCCGAGACCACGGCGCCGACCCTGGACGTCATCGACTTCCCCGCCGGCGAGCTCTACGCCAGCCCGGCCGCCACCCAGGCCCTGCTGGACGACGCCTATGTCAGCATCGACGAGTGGCTGGCCGAGGAAGTGCAGGACGCCTTCGCCGCCCAGGAAACGACGGCCTTCGTGACCGGCGACGGGGTCAACAAGCCCAAGGGCCTCTTGGCCTATACCGCCGCGCCGGAAGCCAGCTACACTTGGGGGCAGGTCGGCTATCTGGCCACCGGCGTGGCGGGCGGCTGGACCGCCAGCAACCCGACCGACAAGCTGATCGACCTGATCTACGCCACCAAGACCCAGTACCGCCAGAACGGCCGCTTCGTGATGAACCGCCGCACGGTCAGCGCCGTGCGCAAGTTCAAGGACGCCCAAGGCAACTACATCTGGAGCGCGGCCCTGCAGCCGGGCCAGTCGGCGTCCTTGCTCGGCTTCCCGGTCACCGAGATCGAGGCCATGCCCGACGTGGCGGCCAACGCCCTGGCCGTGGCGTTCGGCGACTTCGAGAAGGGCTATCTGATCGTCGACCGCGCCGGCGTGCGGGTGCTGCGCGACCCGTACTCGGCCAAGCCGCACGTGCTGTTCTACA
Organism: Caulobacter sp. SL161; assembly: GCF_026672375.1. Classification (GTDB taxonomy): domain Bacteria; phylum Pseudomonadota; class Alphaproteobacteria; order Caulobacterales; family Caulobacteraceae; genus Caulobacter. The sequence goes on along the minus strand of NZ_JAPPRA010000001.1, from coordinate 3,462,424 downwards.
CCACCAAGCGCGTCGGCGGCGGCGTGCAGAACTTTGATGCGGTGAAGCTGCTGAAGTTCGCGGCGAGCTAACCATCTGATCCGGTCACTTGCCCCCACCTGACCTCGCATTGCGAGGTCGTCCGCCCCCAGAGGGGGCGGAAGGCGCGCCACCCTTCTTCCCCCTCCGGGGGAGGAGCGCGTCAGCGCGGAGGGGGCAAGTGACCCCGTTCCCGAAAGTCCCCCCATGCCCCAAGCCCTCACCCTGGCCGAGGCCAGGGCGTTTCTGCGCGTGTCCGACGCTTCGGAAGACGCGCTGCTGACCCTGCTGATCGACGCGGCCGAGGCGCGGGTGGCCAGCGCCGCCGGCGTCGCCCTGACCGCCGCCAGCCCAGCCCCGCTGCGCCTGTCGGTGCTGGTCCTGGCCGCCCACGCCTACGAGCACCGAGACGCCGGCGAGCCCGCGCTGGCCCTCGTCGAGCCGTGGCTGACCCCCTACCGAAAGGCCAGGCTGTGAGCGACAAGCCCCTGATCGACGCCCTGGTCGCGACGCTGAAGGCCGCGCCCGCCGTCACCGCCATCGCCGGCCAGCGGGTGTATGGCGCCAGTCCCCGCCTGCCGACCTATCCCTGCATCGTCGTCACCCGCGCCGAGGGCCGGGCGGTCGGCGGCGTCGGCGGGGAGGGGATCGAGCATCTCCTGACCCTGACCTGCGCCAGCCGCTTCGGCGGGCCCGAAGAGGCCCGCGCCCTGGTCGCCGCCGTCCGCGCGGCCCTGCACGACGCCCGGCCCACGCTTGTCGGCCGGCGCCTGGTGAACCTGCGCGTGCCCTATGCCGACGTCTTCGCCGGCGCCGACCGCGAAACCACCCTCGGGATCGTCCGCGTGCGGGCGGTGACCGAGGCCCTGTAACGGAGAACCGACATGGCCGCCCAAGCCGGCAAGGACATGCTGCTGAAGATCAGCGACGGGGCGCCGACGCCCACCTTCCACACCGTGGCGGGCCTGCGCGCCCGCACGATCAGCCTCAACGCCCGGACCCTGGACATCACCGACAGCGACAGCACCGGCCGCTGGCGCGAGCTGCTGGCCGGGGCGGGGGTCAAGTCGGTGGCCGTGTCGGGCTCGGGGGTGTTCCGCGACGCTGTGTCCGACGCCCAGGTGCGCACCAGCTTCTTCGACCAGTCGGCCCGCGTGTGGCGGCTGATCATCCCCGACTTTGGCCAGCTGGAAGGGGCGTTCATCGTCGCGGCCCTGGAATACGCCGGCGAACACGACGGCGAGGCGGTGTTCGCGCTCAGCCTGGCCAGCGCCGGGGCGGTGAGCTTTACGGCGATCTGATCAATAAGCGCCCAAGCAAAACCCATGTCATCCCGGACGGCCGCAGGCCGATCCGGGACCGCCACAAACGCTGAGTTTGAGACGGTCCCGGCTCTCCGCTGCGCTGCGGCCGGGATGACAGGCTGTAAAGGAGGCTCAACCCCCAACATGCTCACCCCCAACCCCGCCCGCGGCGAGGTCGTCGTGACCTTGGCCGGCGCGCCGCGCAGGCTGTGTCTGACGCTCGGCTCCCTGGCTCGCATCGAGGCGGCGCTGAACCTCGCCGACTGGTCGCAGCTGCCCGACCGTATCGCCACGCTGACCGCCGCCGAGCTGTCGGCCATCCTGGCCGCGCTGCTGGAGGGCGGCGGCGAGGCGCCGGAGATCGCCGCCCGCGCCACTGTGCCGGAAGCCGCCGGCGCCCTGGCCGCCGCCTTGGCCGCCTGCGCATGAGCGCCTGGGCCGCGCCCCTACGGCTGGCGCTGAGCCTGGGGCTGCCGCCCGAGGCCTTCTGGCGGCTGTCGCTGAAGGAGTGGCGGGCGCTCACCGAGGCCCCGCCCGCGCCGTCCCTGAACCGGGCGGCCTTATGTGACCTGATCGCCCGCTACCCTGACGAGGAGACCGTCCCATGAGTTTCGACCAAGACGGCTTGTCGGCCGTTCCCGCCCGCGCCGCCGAGGCGGCCGCTGCGCTCGAAAGCCTGAAGGCTCCCGCCGAGCGCGCGGCGCGCTCGATCGACGAGGCCTTCGCCCGCGCCGGGGCGTCGCTCGTCCGCTCCCTGGCCCGTGCGGCCTCGGACGGGCAGGTGTCGTTGTCGGAGCTGGCGCGCGCGGTGCTGGGCGCGGCCGGGGCGGCGCTGAAGGGCGGGGGGCTTGGTGAGGCCCTGACCAAGACCTTCGCCGGAGCGCGAGCCGACGGCGGGCCAGTGCTGCCCGGCGGGGCCTATCTGGTGGGCGAGCGGGGACCGGAGCTGTTCCGCCCGGCCTCGGCGGGAAGCATCGAGCCCGTCGGAAACGGCGGGGTGTCGGTGACGGTCAATGTCCAGGGCGGCGAGGCTTCGGGCCTGATCCGCTCCGACGCCCAGATCGCCCAGGCCCTGGCGCGGGCGGTGAGCTTGGGCGCGCGGGGGCTGTAGGGGCGCCTGAAGCGCCTGGGCTCAGGGCAACCATAGACAGCAGCGCGACGCGTTGTATGGTCGTGGCGCCTTTTGTAGCAGTGAGGCGGGCTATGGTTTGGACGCCGATGTTTTTGGCCATGGCCGTGCAGGCGGCGCCCGTAACCCTCGCGATCGACGACATCCGCTTCGCCCCGCTAGATCCACGTAATCCGAATGGGCCTCAGATCGCTGTTCTGCACGGTGATCCAGCCACCGGTCCGTCCGACATGCTGATGCGCTTTTCCCGTGGACAAGGCGTACCCCACGTCCATTCGTCGGACTATCGGCTCGTCGTGCTCGAGGGCGTGATGACCCACGCCCAGGCCGGCGAGGGGGGCGGCGCCAAGCCGCTCGGACCCGGCAGCTACTGGTTCCAGCCTGGGGAACAGTCGCACCTCGACGGTTGCCTGAGCGAGCACTGCACCATGTTCATCAGCTGGTCAGGCAAGCGCGACGCCCGTCGGGCCCCGTAGCGCCTGTCTGGCTTAGATGGAACCATCTTAGCCAGATAAACAGGCTCTGATCTTCTTGAGTTTAGAGCGCGTTCGAGCGGTTTAACCGCTCACACTCAAACCTAACGCGCTCTCGCTCTTCGGCGGACAAGCGTGGGTGCGCGGGCTCTTCGATCCGCTACAACGCCACGGCGGTCGTGTTCGGCGGCGGCGGGCCGTACTTGTTCTCGCGCGGCTGGCCCAGGCTGCAGCCGACCCACAGGGTGAAGGCCAGCCAGATGCCGAAGGCGATGAAGACCGAGACGAACAGGCCCACCAGCGCGGTCAGGGCCGACACTTCGGGCTCGCCGTTGGTCAGCGCGGCGATGGCGGGCATCACGCCCACCGAGACGGCGGCGCCGAACACCAGCACGGGACCCAGGACCCAGGGCAGGACCTGCCACCAGCCCGTTTGACCCATGTCGTGCAGGCGCTTGGCGTGGATGCAGACGCTGGCGTAGATGCTGGCGAGGATGATCAGGGTTCCGACGAACGGGATCCAGCTGGCCACGACGTTCACGCCCAGCAGGACGAGCCAGCCGATCCAGAACGACTGCCGGCCGATGCGGCCCTCAGGCGACAGGAACAGGGTCTTCCAATCCATTTCGTGGTCTCCAATCTCGATCCCTAACCTAGAGACCGATGTCCCGCGCAAGAAGTGAAAAGCGGGTCATGACGTCGTCTTAATGGCGTCGACTAAGCGCCGTCTTGCTTTTCCTCAAACCTTTTCACGACTTTCCAGAAGGATCGCTTGATGAGCGAGTTCCATGAGGCGCGCCTGCCTGCGCGCCTGGCGTTCGGCTGCACGGGCGGGATCGAGCGGCGCACCGAGGTGGTGAGCCTGGCCTCTGGCCACGAGCGGCGCACCAGTCCCTGGGCTCAGAGCCGTCGCCGCTATCTGATCGCCACCGCCCCGCGCCCCTTGGACGAGATCGCCGAGCTGGTCGCCTTCTTCGAGGCGCGGCGCGGACGCTTGTGCGGCTTTCGCTTCCGCGACCCGACCGACTGGAAGTCCTGCGCCCCCTCGGCCCAGCCGGCGGCGGGCGACCAGACGCTGGGAACCGGCGACGGGGCGCGCAAGGCCTTTCAGCTGCGCAAGACCTATGGCGCGGGCGGCGAGGCGGTGGACCGCACCATCGCCAAGCCGGTCACCGGCACGGTGACGGTGGCGGTGGCGGGCGTCGTCCTGGCGCCGGGCGCCTTCGCGGTCGACCTCACCACGGGCCAGGTCACCTTCAACGTCGCGCCGGCCGCCGGGGCGGCGGTGACGGCGGGCTTTGCGTTCGACACCCCGGTGCGGTTCGACCTTGACCGGCTGGACGTGACCCTGGAGGGCTTCGCCGCCGCCCGCGTCACCGCCTGCGCCCTGGTCGAGGTGCTGGTCTGATGCGCGCCTTGCCCGAGGGCCTGGACGAGGCCCGCCTTTGCCACGCCTGGATCCTGACCCGCGCCGACGGAACGCGCCTGGGCTTCACCGATCATGACCGCGATCTCGTCGTCGAGGGCGTGACCTGCCAAGCCTGCGGCGGCTGGAGTCCTGGCGCGGCCGAAAGCGGCGTCGGCTATGGGCCGGGCCAGAGCGCGGTGCTGGGCGTGCTGGATGATGCGGGCATCGCGCCGTCCGACCTGGCCGCCGGTCTCTATGACGGCGCGCGGGTCGAGGCGCTGCGCGTGGACTGGAGCGCGCCGTCGCGCCGCGTCTCGCTTTGGACCGCCAGCATCGCCTCGGTGAACCGCGAGGGCGAGGCCTTCACCGCGACCCTGGCCGGCCCCTTGGCAGCGCTGGAGCGGGTGGCGGGCCGCACCTTCACCCGGCTGTGCGACGCGCGCCTGGGCGATGTCCGCTGCGGGATCACGCCCGCGCCGGGGGCGGTCTGCGACAAGCGCTGGGCCACCTGCGTTGGCGTTTTCAGCAACGGCGTGAACTTCCGAGGGTTTCCCACCGCGCCCGGCGAGGACTTCCTGACGCTGTACCCCGTCGAGGGCGAGCGCAACGACGGCGGGCGGCGGTGAGGGGCGGGGGCGCGCAATCCTCCCCCCAGAGGGGGAGGTGGCCGAAGGCCGGAGGGGGAACTTGTCCTGGCCCGGCCTCTTCCCCCTCCGTCGTCCCTACGGGCCGACACCTCCCCCGCTGGGGGGAGGATTTGGTTGTCGCCCAAACCCGCCTCTGGCTCGGCACCCCCTATCGCCACCAGGCCTCGACCCTCGGCGCGGGCTGCGATTGCCTGGGCCTGGTCCGCGGGGTCTGGCGGGGGCTGTACGGCGACGAGCCCGAGGCGCCGCCGCCTTATCGCCCTGACTGGGCCGAGATCGGCGTCGGCGAGCCGCTGCTGGAGGCGTTCGGGCGCTGGCTCGTCGCCCTTCCCTTGTCCCAGGCCAGGCCCGGCGACGTGCTCGTCTTCCGCATGGCCCCCGGCGCGGCCGCCAAGCACTGCGCGATCAAGGCCGCGCCCGACCGCATCATCCACGCCTATTGGGGCCGGGCCTGCGTCGAGAGCGCGCTCGGCCGCTGGTGGCGCGAGCGCTGCGTGGCGGCGTTTCGGTTTCCATCACCCAAACACCTGTCTGCGTCTTGCCGCCCTGCGTCCTTCGAGGCGCGCTCAGGAGCGCGCACCTCAGGATGAGGTGTTCAGCAACGGTGTTCCTCATCCTGAGGTGTGAGCCGAAGGCGAGCCTCGAAGGACGCACCGAAGCAAACGCTCGACCTCCCCGGCATTGGCTTCGCCGTACTGACGTGTCGCCGGGGAGGTCGGTAGAGAAGGAGCATAAGAATGGCCCAGGTGATCCTCTCCAGCGTCGGCTCGGCCCTCGGTGGTCCCATCGGGGCCGTGGCCGGCGCGGTGGTCGGCGGCCTGATCGACCAGGCGGCGATCAGCGCCCTGTCGCCCGCCCGCCAGGTCGGGCCGCGTATTCCTGAACTGCGCCTGACCGGCGCCGCCGAGGGCGCGGCGCTGCCGTGCGTGTTCGGCCGCGCGCGGGTCGGCGGCCAGGTGATCTGGGCGGCGCGGTTTCGGGAAAGGCGCGTCGAGGGCCGGGTCGGCGGCTCCAAGGGCCAGAAGACGACCGCCTACGCCTACAGCCTGTCGTTCGCCGTCGCCGTGGCCGAGGGGCCCATCGACGGGATCGGCCGGGTCTGGGCCGACGGCCGGGTGATGGGCCTCTCCGGCGTGACGATGCGCGTGCATCTGGGAACCGAGGACCAGGCACCTGACCCGCTGATCGCCGCGATCGAGGGCACCGCGCCGGCCTATCGCGGCGTGGCCTATGTGGTGTTCGAGGACCTGCCGCTGGAGGCGTTCGGTAACCGGCCGCCGCAGCTGTCGTTCGAGGTCTTCCGCCGCCCACGCGCGCCGGGGACGGTGGGGCTGGAGGAGCGGCTGAAGGGCGTGTGCCTGATCCCCGGGGCGGGCGAGTTCGTCTATGCGACGGAAGCTGTGCTGCGTCGCGAGGGCCTGACCCGCACCGCCAGCGAGAGCGTCCATAACGCCGAGGGCCGCCCCGACCTGATGGTGGCGCTGGACCAGTTGCAGGCGCAGCTGCCCAACGTCGATCACGTCACCCTGGTGGTCGCCTGGTTCGGGACGGATCTCCGCTGCGGCCAGTGCCAGATCAAGCCGGGCGTCGAGGGCGCGGCCAAGGACACCTTGCCCTTGACCTGGAGCGTGGCGGGCGTCGATCGCACGGCTGCGCACCTCATTTCGCTGAAGGACGGCGCGCCGGCCTATGGCGGCACGCCCGCCGACGCGGTGGTGCTGCAGGCCATCGCCGAGCTGAAGCGGCGCGGTCTGAAGGTGACGCTGTATCCATTCATCCTGATGGATGCCCCGCCCGGCCAGCCGGCCTATCCGTGGCGCGGCCGCATCGCCTGCGATCCACCCTCGGTCGAGGGGACGGCGGCGGCGAGCGCGCAGGTCAACGCCTTCTTCGACGGCGAATGGGGCCTGCGCCGGATGGTGCTGCACCAGGCGGCGTTGGCGGCTCAGGCGGGCGGGGTCGACGGCTTCATCATCGGCTCGGAGCTGCGCGCCCTGACCACGACGCGCGGCCCTGGCGGGACCTATCCGGCCGTGGCCAAGCTGAAGACCCTGGCCGCCGATGTCCGCAGCGTGCTGGGGCCGGCGACCAAGCTCGGCTACGCCGCCGACTGGAGCGAGTATTTCGGCCATCAGCCGCGCGACGGCTCGGGCCATGCGGTGTTTCACCTCGATCCCCTGTGGGCCGATCCGAACATCGATTTCGTCGGCGTCGACTGGTACCCGCCGGTCACCGACTGGCGCGCGGGCGAGGATCATCTGGACGCCGTGGCGGGCTTTTCGGGGCCGCATGACCCGGCCTATCTGCGGGCCGGCCTGACCGGCGGGGCGGACTTCGATTGGTTTTACGCCAGCAGCGCCGACCGCGACGCCCAGGTCCGCACCCCGATCACCGACGGCGCCCACGGCGAGGTCTGGATGTTCCGGCCCAAGGACCTGCTGTCCTGGTGGGGCCACTCGCACCACGACCGGCCCGGCGGCGTGCGGTCGGCGACGCCCACGGCCTGGGTTCCGCGCTCCAAGCCGATCCGCCTGACCGAGTTCGGCTGCCCGGCGGTGGACAAGGGCGCCAATTCGCCGAACCTCTTTATCGATCCCAAGAGCTCTGAAAGCTTCCTGCCGCCCTACTCGAGCGGCGAGCGCGACGACTTTGGTCAGCGGCGGTTTCTGGAGGCGGTGCTGGCCTGGCTGGATGAGTCGGCCGCCAATCCGGTCTCGCCGCTGTATGGCGGGCCGATGATCGAGGCGGCCAGCGCCTGGTGCTGGGACGCCCGGCCTTTCCCGGACTTTCCCGCCCGGTCGGACGTGTGGAGCGACGGCGGCAATTGGCTGCTGGGCCACTGGCTGACCGGCGGGGCCGGGATCGCGCCGCTGCCCGAGCTGATCCAGGCCCTGGCCGCGCGGGCCGGCGTCACGCTTGACCCCGGCGAGGCGGGCGGGGCCGTGGGCGGCTATGTCGTCGACCGGCCCATGCGCCTGCGCGATGCGCTCTCGCCCCTGGCCGAGGCCTTCGCCCTGGATCCCGTCGAGCGCGGCGACGAGGTGCGGATGGTGTCGCGAACGGGGCGGGCGGTGGCGGCGATCGAACCCGACGATCTCGTTCTGCCCGAGGACGGCCCGGCCGAGCGCGAGACCCGGACCCTGGATCCCGCCGTCGAGGCTCTGCGCCTGCGGTTCCTGGACGCCGCGCGCGACTACCAGGTCGGCGCCCTGATCGTCCGCCGTGAGGCGGGCGAGGGGACCCGCGACGCCGACGCGCCCATCGTGCTGTCGGCGGCCGAGGCCGGCGCGGTGGCGCGTCGGATGCTGGATAGCGACGCAGCTGCGCGGCGCTCGCGGATAGTTCGGCTGTCGCCTTCCGCGGCCTTGCGGTTCGAGGCGGGCGACCGGGTGGCGCTGGAAGGCCAGACCTGGCGGGTCCAGCGCCTGGATCTCGACGAGCGGCCTCGCGCCACCTTGGTCCCCGTGATGGCGGCGGGCGGGGTGGCGCCGGTGATCGACTGGACGCCCGCGCCGCCGCGCGATCCGGCCTCGCCGCCGGTGCTCTATGTGTTGGACCTGCCGTCGGGCGGTGATCTCTCCGATGACGCCCGGCCGCTGGTCGCCGCCGCCGCCGATCCCTGGCGGCCGCTGGACGTGCATGCGGGCGCCGGCGTCGAGACCCTGACGGTCCGCGCGCGCCTGGCCGCCCCAGCTACGCTGGGCGTGACCCTGACCGATCTTGCGCCTTCCTCGCCGCACCGGCTGGACCGCGCGGCGCGGCTGGAGGTGCGGATCGAGGGGGCGAGCCTGTCCTCCGCGCCGCTGGCCGCCGTGCTGGCGGGGGCGAACGCCCTGGCTGTCCGCGCGCCGTCCGGCGACTGGGAGGTGATCGCCTTCCAGACCGCCCAGCTCATCGCGCCGGACGTCTGGCGGCTGTCGGGCCTGCTGCGGGGGCAGCGCGACGGCGTGGCCAGCCCGGTCGTGATCCCCGCCGGCGCGGCGGTGGTGCTGCTGGACGAGGCGGTGGTTCCGATGAGTGTCGCGGCCTTTGAGCGCGGGACGAGCCTGACCGTGCGCGCCGCCCCGGCCGGCGGTCCGCCGTCGGGGGAGGGCATGACGCAGATCAGCGCCGTCTGGACGGGGCGGGGCTTACGCCCCCTGGCCCCGGCGCATCTTCGCAAGCGCATGATCGGCGGTGATCTGTCGGTGTCCTGGATTCGTCGCGCCCGCGTCGGCGGCGATGTCTGGGAGGGCGAGGTTCCCCTGGCCGAGGGCGTCGAGCGCTATCGCGTGCGGGTGCTGGACGGGGGCGCTGTGCTACGCGAGGCCGAGGTGACGACGCCCAGCTTCACCTATGCCGCCGCGATGCGCGCGGCCGATACGCCGTCGTCCGGCGCGAGGCTGGAGCTGGCTCAGGGGTCGTCGCTGTACGGCTGGGGCGCACCCGCAACCACAAGTCTGTGATAAAAATACAACATACGCCTTGCGCGCCGCGCTGGACGTTCTAGATGGAGGGGGTTACGCAACCCTCCGCTTAACTCAGAGGACCTTCCTTGGCGCGCGACCCGTATCAGGAACTCGGCGTTTCCCGCACCGCCAGCGCGGACGAGATCCGCAAGGCGTTTCGCAAGCTCGCCAAGCAGTATCATCCGGACGCCAACCCGGGCGACAAGAAGGCCGAAGAGCGCTTCAAGCAGGTCAGCGCCGCGTTCGACATCGTCGGCGATCCCGAAAAGCGCAAGAAGTTCGACCTTGGCCAGATCGACGCCGACGGCCGCGAGACCATGCGCGGTTTCGGCGGCCAGCCCGGCAACGGCCCGTTCAACGCCGGCGGCTTTGGCCAGGGCGGCTTCCATCGGTCCAATGAGGGGCCGGAGATCGACCTGTCGGACCTGTTCGGCGGCATGTTTGGCGGCGGCGCGGGCGCTGGCGGGCGCGGTCCGTTCGGCGGCGGTGGCGCAGGCGGCGGCTTTTCCAGCAAGGGCGCCGACATCAAGGCGCGGCTGGATATCGATCTGGAAGACGCCATCAAGGGCGGCAAGAAGCGCGTCGCCTTCTCGGACGGTCGCACGATCGACGTCACCATCCCCACCGGCGCCCAGGAGGGCCAGACCCTGCGTCTGAAGGGCCAGGGCTCGCCGGGGCGCGGCGGCCAGGGCGACGCCCTGATCGAGCTGGCCATCAAGCCGCACCCGATCTATCGCCGTGAGGGCGAGACCCTGGTCATGGACCTGCCGATCTCGATCCCGGATGCGGTGCTGGGCGGCAAGGTCGAGGCGCCGACGCCCGACGGCAATGTCATGCTGGCGGTGCCCAAGGGCAGCAACAGCGGGCAGACCCTGCGCCTGAAGGGCCGGGGCATGCCCGACGGCAAGGGCAAGCGCGGCGACCTCCTGGCCCGCCTGGTGGTCACCCTGCCCGAGACCGTCGACCAGGACCTCGAAAAGTTCGCCGAAGCCTGGCGCGCCCAGAAGCCCTACACGCCCAAGCGGAAGTAGAATCGGGTTTTGAAAGTCGTCATCTCTGGCGACTTCGGTCTATTTTGCGCCTAAAGTCGCCAGAAGTGGCGAGTTTCGGAACTAAGATTACACCTTTCTATATCGACAGACTTGACGATATAAGGCTTATATCTGTTATATTTCGCCACAAGAGGCGAGTTATGAAGTTTGAATCTCTCCTGTCTGACGAAGCTGTGCTGGCCGAGATGGGCCAGCGCCTGGTGGCGGCGCGGCTGGAGCGGCGGCTGACCCAGGCTGAGCTGGCGCAGGCCGCCGGCGTGTCCAAGCGCACCGTCGAGCGCCTGGAGGACGGCGCCTCGGCCCAGCTGACCAATCTGGTGCGCTGCCTGCGGGCCCTGGACCGGCTGGAGGGGCTGGAGCGACTGCTGCCCGAGACCCCGGCCAATCCGCTGGACCTGCTGAAACAGGCCAAGACCGGCCGCTCAAGGGTGCGCAGCAAGCGCGCGAGCGGCGTCGCCGAGACCGGCGGCGCGCCTTGGGTGTGGGGCGATGAAAAATGACCACCGTCGCCGAGGTTCGCCTGTGGGGCAGCCGCATCGGCGCGGTGTCGCTTGAGGACGGCGCCCAGGCGGCGGCCTTCGCCTATGAGCCGGCCTTCATCGGCAGCGGAATCCAGCCCGCCCCGCTGATGATGCCGCTGAAGGCCGGCGTGTTCAGCTTTCCCGATCTGCCGATCCGCAGCTTCCACGGCTTGCCGGGGATGCTGGCCGACGCCCTGCCGGACAAGTACGGCCATGTGCTGATCGACGCCTGGCTGGCCACGCAAGGTCGCAGCCCCGAAAGCTTTAACGCCGTCGAACGCCTTTGCTACACCGGCCGCCGGGGCATGGGGGCGCTGGAGTTCGCGCCGATGGCGGGGCCGCATCGCCGGGTGTCCAGCAGGATCGACATCGACGCCCTGGTCACCCTGGCTTCAGAGGTTCTGACCCATCGCCACGACCTGCGCGCCTCGTTCGCCGACGAAGACAAGGCTGACGCCCTGCGCGACATCTTGAGCGTCGGCACCTCGGCCGGCGGGGCGCGGGCCAAGGCGGTGATCGCCTGGAACCCCGACACGAACGAAGTCCGCTCCGGCCAGGTCGAGGCCGGCGCGGGTTTCGGCTACTGGCTGCTGAAGTTCGACGGGGTGTCGGGCAACAAGGACAAGGAGCTGGCCGACCCCAAGGGCTACGGCGCGGTTGAGCACGCCTATGGCCGCATGGCGGCGGCGGCCGGAATCGCGGTGGCCGAGAGCCGCTTGCTGGAGGAGGGCGGTCGTCGCCACTTCATGACCAAGCGCTTCGACCGGCTGGAGGGCGGCGGCAAGCTGCACATGCAGTCCCTGGCCGCCATCGCCCATCTGGATTTCAACGATCCCGTCGCCAATTCCTATGAGCAGGCCCTGTTCACGATGCGGCGGATGGGTTTGCCGATGGCGCAGCTGGAAGAGCAGTTCCGGCGGATGATCTTCAACGTGCTGGCGCGAAACCAGGACGACCACGTCAAGAACATCGCCTTCCTGATGGACCGCGCCGGACGCTGGCGCCTGTCGCCGGCCTTTGACATCACCTGGAGCTACAATCCGGATGGCGAGTGGACCTCGCGCCACCAGATGTCGATCAACGGCAAGCGCGACGGGTTCGACTTCGCCGACCTTCTGGCCTGCGCGAAGACCGCCTCGATCAGTCGCGGCCATGTGGTCCGGATCTTCGATGAGGTGCGAGCGGCGGTCACCCAGTGGCCGAGCTTCGCCGACGCGGCCGGCGTGGAGGAGCGCTGGCGGGACCAGATCGGCGCGACGCTGCGGCTGGAGCTTTCGCGGTAGGCTTAGGTTCGAGATGTATCGACATTTGTCGATCCATGTGGGACTCTGGCCACCTTATCCGGGGATCGCGCCATGCGGGTCTTTATCAAGAAATGGGGCAACAGCGCCTCGGTCCGCATTCCGGCGACGGTGATGGCGGCGGCTTCGATCAGCATCGATCAGGCGGTGGACGTTCGCGAGGAGAACGGCCGGATCATCATCGAGCCGATCCGAGCGCCAGAATACGATCTCAATGCGATGCTGGCTGAGATGGAGCCGGAGACCTTCCACGAAGACGTCGACTTCGGCGCGCCCATCGGCAAGGAGGCCTGGTGACAGCACGCTATGTGCCCGACGCCGGAGACATCGTCTGGCTTCAGTTCGATCCTCAGGCCGGACACGAACAGGCGCGGCGCCGTCCGGCGCTGGTGCTGTCGCCCGCGTCCTACAATGGCAAGCGCGGCATGATGGTCTGCTGCCCCATGACGAGCCGGATCAAGGGTTATGTCTTCGAGGTGGTTGTGCCTGGCGCGGAGCCCAGCGCGGTCCTGGCCGATCAGGTGAAGAGCCTGGACTGGGTGGCGCGCCGCGCGACGCGCAAGGCTGTGGCGCCACCCGCTGTGCTCGCCGAGGTGCGGGCAAAGTTGAAGGCGTTGCTGGACGTCTGAGCGGCATCAACGCGCCGCCCCGTGACAGAACGCCGCGCGCCGTTCATAACCCGGACGTTCAGCCTCCATTCAGCCGGGGTCCTCTAGACCGGTCAGCATGAAACCGATCCGCGCCCTCATCGTCGCCGCCGCGCTGGCCGCCGTCCTTCCGGACGCCGCCTTCGCGCAACGCCGTCCGGACTCGCTGGGCGCCGACTGGCGTCAGCAGCAGGACCAGGCGCGGGGCGGCGTGCAGTCGGGCCGGCTGGTGCCGCTGTCGCGCGTGATTGAGATGATCGGTCGCCGGGTGCCGGGGCGGGTGCTGGACGCCGGCCTCGAAGGCGGCAACTACCGGGTACGCTGGGCCGCGGCCGATGGCCGTCGCATCGACTTCATCGTCGACGCCCAGACCGGCCAGATCCTCAGCGGCGGCTAAGAAGGACTTCACGTCATGCGCATCCTGCTTGTCGAGGACGATCCCGACCTGACGCGCCAGCTGAAGCTGGCCCTGGCCGACGCCGGCTACGCCGTCGATCACGCCCCCGATGGCGAGGAAGCCCAGTATCTGGGCGAGAACGAGCCCTATGACGCGGTGATCCTGGATCTTGGCCTGCCCAAGGTGGACGGCGTGTCGGTGCTGGAGCGCTGGCGGCGCGGCAATGTCACCACGCCCGTCCTGATCCTGACCGCGCGCGGCGCCTGGAGCGACAAGGTCGCCGGCTTCGACGCGGGCGCCGACGACTATCTGGCCAAGCCGTTCCATACTGAGGAGCTTCTGGCCCGCCTGCGCGCATTGCTGCGCCGCTCGGCCGGTCACGCCGCGCCGTCGCTGTCGTGCGGCGCGCTGCGTCTGGACCCGCGCGCCGCCCGCGCCAGCGTCAATGGCGAGCCGCTGCGTCTGACCTCGCTGGAATACCGCCTGCTGCACTACATGATGATGCACCAGGGCCGGGTGATCGGCCGCACCGAGCTGGTCGAGCACCTGTACGACCAGGACTTTGACCGCGACAGCAACACCATCGAGGTGTTCATCGGCCGCCTGCGCAAGAAGCTGGGCGCCGACCGGATCGAGACCGTGCGGGGCCTGGGCTATCGCCTCGCGGCGCTGCCGGGCGAAGACGCGGCGTGATGGCCGACGGGTTCATCCTCGCTCTTCGACATGCTCGGGGTGAGGATGGCTGTGACGCTGAACTTGAAACCCTCATCCTGAGCCTGTCGAAGGGCGAGGGTTTCAGCATCGAAATCTCATGAAGTTGCTCGATCTGCGCCGCCGCTCGCTGGTCCGCCGTCTGGTCCTGATCGCCGGAATCTGGACGCTGCTGGTCGTGCTGATCGCGGGCGTATTCCTGACCGCCCAGTTCCGTGACGCGGCCATCCGCCGCTTCGACCAGTCGCTGGCGGTGCTGGCCGACGACCTCTATGCAGGCTCCAGCGTCGAGAACGGCCAGCTGCGCGCGCCGTTCCTGACCGACATCCGCGCCACGCGGGTCTATTCGGGCCGCTACTGGGTGATCCTGGACAAGCGGCCTGACGGGGCGATGACGCCGATCGAGCGCTCGCGCTCGCTGTTCGACAGCGACCTGATGCTGTCCTCGGCCCAGATCGACCAGCTGGAGGCCGCGCCGGGCAAGACCCAGTACTTCGACATGCGCGGCCCGCAGGACAAGCCGCTGCGCGCGGCGGCGGTGCAGGCGCGGCTGCCGGGCTATCCCGACCCGGTGGTGTTCCTGGCCGCCGAGGACCGCTCGCCCATCGACGCCGACGCCGACCGTTTTGCGCGGATCACCGCCTTCGCCCTGCTGATTCTGGGCGGCGGCCTGATCCTGGCGGTGGTGGTGCAGGTGCGCTTTGGCCTGCAGCCGCTGTTCCAGCTGCGACGCGAGGTGGCCCATGTCCGCCGGGGCAAGGCCGAGCGCGTGGACGGGCGCTATCCCGAGGAGCTGGAGCCCCTGGCCGCCGAGCTGAACGCGCTGCTGGCTCACAACCAGGAGGTCGTCGAGCGCCAGCGCACCCACGTCGGCAACCTAGCCCACGCGCTGAAGACCCCGCTGTCGGTGATGCTGACCGAGGCCAGCCAGCAGCCGGGCCAACTGGCCGAGGTGGTGACCCGCCAGGCCCAGACCATGCGCGAGCAGGTCGACCATCACCTGCGCCGCGCCCGCGCCGCCGCCCGCTCGCAGACCAGCGGCGAGCGCACGCCGGTGGAGCCGATCCTGGACGAGCTGGCCGTCACCCTGGAGCGGATCTTCCAGGACAAGGCTGACGGGCGAGGCGTCGAGATCGATTGGCGCTGCCCCGAGGACCTGTGCTTCCAGGGCGAGAAGCAGGACCTGATGGAGCTGGCCGGCAATGTGATGGAGAACGCCGGCAAGTGGTGTCGGGGCAAGATCCGGGTCGACGCCGTTCGCACGGGCGAGGCGCGCATGACCCTGACCGTCGACGACGATGGTCCGGGCCTGACGCCGGACGAGCGGGCCCAGGCGCTCAAGCGTGGGCAACGGCTCGACGAGAACGCGCCGGGATCGGGGCTGGGCCTGTCGATCGTCGACGAGCTGGCCCGCGCCTATGGCGGCTCGGTGCAACTGGGTGAATCCCCGCTGGGCGGCTTGCGGGTGAGCCTTGATCTGCCCTGCGCCGAATCCTGACTCCTGGTTGTGGCGGTATGAGGTGCGCCGGGCCCTGGCGTAACATGTTATCGGTTACTTAAACCTCCGGTAGACAACACTTTTCGGGCGCAGACCCCAGGTGCGGACGCGCAGGTTTTTTGCGTCGTTTCGGAAATCCTTAACCTCGTTTCGAACATGGTTGACGCTTGTCGGAAGTCTCGATCCGGCACGGGGGATCATGGCCGCCATCGCTGCGCATAAACTGCAGATCATCCAGACGCTGGTGGAAACCGCGCCGGATGCGGCGCTGCGCAGCCTTGAGCTGGCCCTGTCCAGCGCCGGGAGCCAGGGCGCCTTGGCGTCTGTGCGCGACCTTGTCGAGGACGAGACCGCCAATCGCTTCGTGCGCAACAACGTCCTGGCCCCGATCGTGCCGCTTTGCGCCAGGCGCGTCTCCAGCCAGGTGTCCTTTCCCGCGCCGGTCCTGCCGCGCCTGTGGCGCGCGCTGAAGTCCGTCGCCGCCGCCCGGGTCGAGGAAGCCGCCGCACGCTGCAACCCCTGGGACCTGGAGCAGGGCTCGCCCGAGGTGTTCGACGAGCTGTGCAAGCTGGCCGCCGCCGGCCTGCGCGATCCGGAGAACGCCGCGTTCGACAGCGTCCGCTCGCTGTGCGACCCCGAGCAACTGGCGCTGTGCCTGCAGCTGTCCACCCTGACGCGGGGATGCCTGCCCAAGCTTGCGGAATGGGTCAGCCGCATGTCGGACGAGCGCGCCGCCGCCGCGCGCCTGGCCTATCGCGACGCCTGTCGGATCAGCGAGGACGCCGGCCCGCTGCTGCTCGACATTCTGTCGGCGCACCTGCCTGACGACTGGCGCATCATGCGCGTGATCTCGGCGGTCATGGACCGGCCGACCGATCGGTATCTGGCCTCGTCCGAGGTGTCCCAGTTCGGCGAGCGCATCCTCACCGAGATCGATGAGACGATCGCCCTGATCGAGTCCTTCAGCTTCGCCGACGGCGAGAAGGTCGGCCGCCAGGCCGCCCAGGCCGCCCAGAAGGTCCAGCTGCAGATGGTCGAGATCCAGCAGTCGGTCGATATCGCCAAGGACGGCCCGTGGGGCAAGCGTCTGGCGCGCCAGAAGCAGGCGATGGCCAAGGCCTGCGAGCTGCGCATGGACCAGGCCGAGAAGGAACTGGACAAGGCCCTGCCGACCCGGCCGATCTCGATGCTGGCCAAGAAGGGCGCGCGGGGCGTCGCCAAGCTGCTCGAGGAGCCGGATGAGGCGATGATCCGTCGCGCCCAGTCCGCGCTGGCTTTCGTGGCCGAGCTGCGGGCCTGCGCCGACAAGGCCGGCTACGGCAGCTCACGGACCAAGGTCCTGGAAAAGCTGAACGCGCGTCTGGATCCCTATATCGAGGACGTGCTGCACGTGGCGCGGACCGGCGAGGGCGGCGATTCCGCCGTGGCGGTGAAGTATCTCGACATCGCCGCCAGCTTCATCGCCTACACCCGCGACGACAAGACCGCCGAGATCGTCCGCCGCCGCGCAGCGGCCGCCATCGCGGCGTAGCTATCCCCCCAGCCAGGCCGCCAACGCCGGGTTCACCACGTCCGGGCGTTCGTGGGTGATCACGTGGCCGCAGTCCTCAGCGATGACAAGGCGCGCGTCTGGGATCATCGCGGCCATCTCTTCGGAGAGCGCGGTGGGCGTCAGCGGATCGGCGTCGCCGACGATGATCGCGGTCGGAACGGCGATAGAGGCCAGCAGGGGACGGCTGTCGGGCCGGCCGATCACGGCCTCGGTCTGGCGCGCGAAGCCCTCCAGGCCCACCACAAGGCCCATGCGCTCGCTCAGCGCGTTGAGCGCGGGATCACCCTTGCGGCTGGGGTGGGTGAGGGCGTCAGCCCCCAGCGCGCAGAACCGCTCGAAGCCGACCTTGTGCGCCTGGGCGACCATCTTGCGCCGACCTGCGCTCTGTTCGGGCGTGTCGGGCCTGGCCGAGGTGCAGATCAGCGCCAGCCGCGACACGCGCTCCGGCGCCTGGCGAATGATCTCGAAGGCCAGGTACCCGCCCATCGAAAGGCCGGCGAGGGCGAAGGTCGGCGGGGCGTCGGCGAGAATAAGGCTGGCGATTTCGGCCAGGCTGTCACCGGCCAGGGTGTTGGCGATCGTCACGGGGCCGCGCGGCCAAAGCACGGGCAGTTGCGGGGCGAAGATCTCCTCCGAGCAGAGCAGCCCGGGGACCAACAGGATCGGCGTCATGGAGCCTTCCTCGACAGGCGCCCCAGAATGACGGGGCGCGGGCCTCCTTAAGCGCTTTTTCCTCTCCCGGCGACGGCCGGAACAAGCTAACACCCGGCCATGATCGCTTTCTGGATCGCTGCGGCGGGGCTGTCGGTGGTGACGGCGGGGCTGGTGCTGCGCGGGGCCGCGCGGGCCCGAGCCGTTGACGACGCCGAGACCCGGCTGGAGCCGCACCGTCGCCGTATGGCCGAGGTCGAGCGCCTGGCCCTGGACGGCCTCTTGGCCGAAGACGAGCTGAAGGCCGCCCGCGCCGAAGCCGGCCGCGGTCTGCTGGCCGCCGCCGACCAGGCCGAAAGCTGGAGCCGTGACGGGGTCGGTCCGCGCAAGGCCGCCGTCGCCGCTGTGGGCCTGGCCTGTGCGTCGGCCGTCGGTCTCTATCTGGTGCTCGGCTATCCCGGACTGCCGGATCAGCCCTTCGCCAAGCGCGTGGCCGCCTGGCGCGCGGCTGACCCAGCGACGCTGGAACCGGCCAAGATCGCGGCCGTGCTCGAAGGCGTCGCCGCCGAACGGCCCAACGATCCCGAGCCGCTGGTGTTCATGGCCAAGGCCCGCGCGGCCGCCGGCGATATGGCCGGCGCGGAACAGGCGCTGCGCAAGGCCGTCCGCATCGCCCCCAAGCGGGCCGACATCTGGAGCCTCTTGGGCGAGACCTTCGTCATCCAGGCCGAGGGGCAGGTGGGTCCCGACGCCAAGCTCGCCTTCGGTCAGGCGCTGAAGGCCGACCCCGCCGACGTCCGCGCCCGCTACTATCTGGGCCGCGCCCGCATCGCCGAGGGCGAGGTCGCCGCGGGTCTGTCGGACTGGCGCGGCCTGCTGGCCAGCCTTGCGCCGAACGCGCCGGGACGGGAGTCGCTGGCCGCCGAGATCGCCGAGGTCGAGGCGTCCGGCAAGCTGCCGGGGCCCCAGCCGGCGGCCGAGAGCGCCAATCCCGAGGTCCAGGGCATGATCGCCGGCATGGTCGACGGCCTGGCCCAGCGTCTGAAGCAGTCGCCTGACGACCCCGACGGCTGGGTGCGTCTGGTGCGCGCCTACGCCGTGCTGGGCGAGACGGCCAAGCGCGATGCGGCCCTGGCGACGGCCTCGGCGCTCTTCAAGGATCAGCCCAAGGTGATGTCGGCCCTGCGTCAGGCCGCCGATACGCCCGCTCAAGCCAAGACGACGAACCCATGAGTTTCTGGCCCCAATCCCGCAAGGCGCGCCGTCGCCTGACCATCCTGCTGGCCATTGCGCCGGTGCTGGCCCTGGCCGTGGGCCTGGCGCTGTATGGCCTGCGCGACAGCATCTCGCTGTTCTACACGCCGGCCCAGGCCCAGGAGGCCAAGGTCGCCGCCGGCCGCAAGGTGCAGCTGGGCGGCCTTGTCCAGCACGGCAGCGTGGTCAAGCACCCGGACGGCAATGTCGAGTTCGTGGTCGCCGACCAGAAGGCCACCGCCAAGGTCGTCTATCACGGCGACCTGCCCGACCTGTTCCGCGAAGGCCAGGGCATCGTCGCCGAGGGAACCTTCAACGCGCAGGGCGTCTTCGAGGCCAAGCTGGTGCTGGCCAAGCACGACGAGCGCTACATGCCGCGCGAGGTGTCCAAGGCGCTGAAGGAGCAGGGCGAGTGGCGCGGCGAAGGGGCCGAGGCGCCGGCTTATGGCAAATCCTCCCCCCAAGGGGGAGGTGGTCGCGAAGCGACCGGTGGGGGAAGCTCTGCTGACCCGGCCACGCCCCCCTCCGACCTCCGGTCGCCTCCCCCACAGGGGGAGGATCGCCCATGATCGTCGAACTTGGCGCCTTCGCGCTCATTCTCGCCCTGATGCTTTCGGTCGCCCAGACCGGCTTGTCGGCCGTGGGCGGCGCGCGGCGTTCGCCCGTGCTGACGGGCGCTGGCCAAGGCGCGGCGATCGCCACCTTTGTGGCCCTGCTGGTGTCGTTCGGGGCGCTGATCTACGCCTTCGTGACCTCGGACTTTTCGGTCACCAACGTCGCCACCAACTCGCACACCGACAAGCCGATGCTGTTCAAGGTGGCCGGCGCCTGGGGCAGCCATGAGGGCTCGATGCTGCTGTGGTGCCTGGTGCTGACGGGCTTTGGCGCGGCCATGGCGGTGTTTGGCGACAGCCTGCCGCCGCGCCTGCGCGCCTACGCCATCGCGGTGCAGGGCGCGCTGGGCGTGATGTTCCTGGCCTACACCGTCTTCGCCTCGAACCCGCTGGCGCGCCTGCTGGACGCGCCGATCGAGGGCAAGTCGCTGAACCCGCTGCTGCAGGACTGGGCCTTGGCCTTCCACCCGCCGTTCCTCTACGCCGGCTATGTCGGGTTCTCGGTGGTCTATTCGCTGTCGATGGCCGCCCTGATCGAAGGCCGGATCGACGCGGCCTGGGCGCGCTGGATTCGCCCCTGGACCCTGGCGGCCTGGAGCATGCTGACCGTCGGTATCGCGCTGGGCGCCTTCTGGGCCTATTACGAGCTGGGCTGGGGCGGCTGGTGGGCCTGGGACCCGGTCGAGAACGCCAGCTTCATGCCGTGGCTGATCGGCGCGGCCCTGCTGCACTCGGCCATCGTCACCGAAAAGCGCGGCGCCCTGCCAGGCTGGACCGCGTTCCTGGCCCTGGCGGCCTACACCTTCTCGATGCTGGGCGCCTTCCTGGTGCGTTCGGGCGTGCTGACCAGCGTCCACGCCTTCGCGGTCGATCCGACGCGCGGCGTCCTGCTGCTGATCATGATGGGCGTCGCGGCCGGCGCGGGCTTCCTGCTGTTCGGCATCCGCGCGCCCAGCCTGAACCGGGGCGGCCAGTTCCGCCCGATCAGCCGCGAAAGCGCGATCGTGCTCAACAACATCCTGCTGTCGACGGCGACGGCGGTGGTGCTGCTGGGCACGCTGTACCCGCTGATCCGCGAGGCCATGGACGGCGAGGCCGTCTCGGTCGGCGCGCCGTTCTTCAACCTGACCTTCACGCCGCTGATGCTGCTGGCCTTCGCCGTCTTGCCGGCCGGGCCGTTGCTGGCGTGGAAGCGCGGCGACGCCAAGGGCGTGGCCCGCAAGCTCTGGGTGGTGCTGGCGATCGCCGCTCTGCTGGGCCTGGTCGCCTACGGCGTGGTGCAGCCGCGCAAGATCCTGGCCAGCCTCGGCCTGGTGTTCGGGTTCTGGCTGGTCGGCGGGGCGCTGCTGGAGATGGCCGAGCGCCTCAAGCTGTTCCGCGCGCCCGCCGCTGAGAGCGTCCGCCGCGCTCGTGGCCTGCCGCGCGGCGCCTGGGGCACGACCCTGGCCCATGCGGGCCTGGGCGTCTTTGTGCTGGGAGCGTCCTTCGAAACCTCCTGGCGCGTCGAGGCCGCTCAGGCGCTCAGTCTCAACGACAGCCAATCGCTGGGCGCCTACACCGTGACCCTGAAGGATGTCGGCACGATCGAGGGGCCCAACTATCTGGCCGAGCGCGGCATCGTGACCGTGGTCAATGCGGCGGGGGCGGAGGTCTGCCGCGCCGAGCCCGAGCGCCGGTTCTATCCCACGGGCGGGCAGACCACGTCCGAGGTCGCCATCTGCGCCAAGGGCCTGGACGACATCTATATCGTGCTGGGCGAACGCCGGGCGGGCGAGGGCGGCAAGCCGGCCTGGCTGGTGCGGGCCTATGTGAACCCCTGGGTGCGCCTGATCTTCCTGGGGCCGCTGCTGATGGCGATCGGCGGGATCGTCTCGCTGTCGGACCGTCGCGTGCGCCTGGGCGTGGGCCGCCGGACCGGGGAGGTGGTGTCGTGAGCTTATGCAAAATCCTCCCCCCAGCGGGGGAGGTGTCGGCGCAGCCGACGGAGGGGGACGTGCAGCCGAGAGCCGGAAAGACCTTCCCCCTCCGGCGCTTCGCGCCACCTCCCCCGCTGGGGGGAGGATTTAGAACCCTCGCCATCGCCTTGTGCGCGCTGGCCCTGACGGCCGGCGCGTCCGATCCGTCCGAGCGCCTGCCCGACCAGGCGCAGGAGGCTCGCGCCCGAACGCTGTTCAAGGAAGTGCGCTGTCTGGTCTGTCAGAATGAGTCGATCGACGACTCCGAGGCCCAGTTGGCCGGCGATCTGCGGCAAATTGTCCGCGAACAGGTCAAGGCGGGGAGCAGCGACGCCCAGATCCGCGACTTCCTGGTCGAGCGCTATGGCGAGTTCGTCCTGCTAAAGCCTCGTTTTTCCATGGGAAACGCCGTGCTTTGGCTGGCGCCGGTCGTGGTGCTGCTGGTCGGCGGTGTTCTTATGGTGGGCCTGTTACGTCGCCGCGAGACGCCGGAACCGGCGCTGTCGCCGGACGAGGAGGCGCGCGTCCGGCGCCTTCTCGAAGGCGATTGACACGATTGCGCCGAAATAGCGCCGCAAGAAGCGCCTTCCGGATGACGGAAAGATAATTCGAGAACCATTGCGCCTTTAAATGCCGCGACTAGGTTCTCAAAGAGATCGGGGCCGCGCGCCGGGCGCGCGGATGACGTTAAGGGACCACGCCCGCGAGGCGTGGGTGAGGAAAGACGAGAATGACCGCTAGGAAGTCGGGTTTCATTGTGGGCGCTGTCGCCGGCGCGGGCGTGGCCTGCGCGGCCCTGGCCGGGATGGGCATGCGGATGGGGACGGCCGACGCGGCCCAGGCCCCGGTCGTCCGCGTGTCGACCGCCAGCGCGCCGACCTTCGCGCCGCCGCCGGGCGCGCCGATGTCGTTCGCCGACATCTTCGAGAAGGTCTCGCCGGCCGTCGTCCAGATCAATGTGACCTCCAAGGCCCAGGCGCCGTCGCTGCGCATCCCGGGCCTGGAAGGCTTCGACATCGTGCCGCGCGGTCAGCGTCGCCCCGGTCAGCCGGGACAGCAGGGCCAGCAACAGGAAGACGACGGCGACACGCCGGCCACGCCCAAGCAGCAATCGGCGGGCTCGGGCTTCTTCATCTCGGCCGACGGCTACATCGTCACCAACAACCACGTCGTGGCCGACGCCGACGAAATCCAGGTGGTGCTGAAGGACGGCCGCGAGCTGAAGGCCACGCTGGTCGGCCGCGACGAGAGCACCGACCTGGCCGTGATCAAGGTGGTCGACCCGAAGGCCAAGGGTAAGGACTTCACCTTCGTCAACTTCGAAAACCAGGCCAAGCCGCGCGTCGGCGACTGGGTCATCACCATCGGCAACCCGTTCGGTCTGGGCGGCACGGCCACGGCCGGCATCATCTCGGCCTATGACCGCAATCTGAACGACACCACCTCGTCGTTCGTGCCGTACATCCAGATCGATGCGCCGATCAACCGTGGCAATTCGGGCGGTCCCAGCTTCGACATCTATGGCCGCGTGATCGGCGTCAACAGCGCCATCTACTCGCCGTCGGGCGGTTCGGTCGGCATCGGCTTCGCCATTCCAGCCGAGGTCGCCGAGGGCGTCGCCAAGCAGCTGATCGCCAACGGCAAGGTCGTGCGCGGCTATATCGGCGTCAGCATCATGGCCTTCAACGCCGAGATGGCTGAAGCCCTGGGCATGAGCGATGTGAAGGGGGCGATCGTCGCCTCTGTCGTTCCGGGCGGTCCCGCCGCCAAGGCCGGCCTGCTGCCGGACGACATCCTGGTGGCCGTCAACGGCGTCAAGATCAGCGACAGCAGTGAACTGACCCGCGAGGTCTCCAAGGCCCGTCCGGGCGAGACGATCAAGGTCTCGATCATCCGTGACGGCAAGCCGCGTATCGTCGACGTCAAGTCGGGCACGCGTCCCTCGGAGAGCAGCCTGGCGGTGACGGATGACGAGCAGGGCCAGGACGGCGCGGCGCCGACGCCGGACAAGCCGGCCAGCCAGAAGGTCGACGCCCTGGGCCTGACCCTGGGGCCGATCGATGCGGCTTCGCGCCAGACCTACAAGATCGAGTCGGACATCAAGGGCCTGCTGATCATCGGCGTGAAGGGCGACAGCGACGCGGGCGAGAAGGGCCTGGCCAAGGGCGATGTCCTGTCCAACATCAACGGCGCGCCGGTCACTAGCGTCGCCGACGTGAACTCGGCGGTCGAGACGGCCAAGAAGGCCGGCCGCACCAGCGTGCTGGTCAAGATCGTCCGTCAGAACCGCCCGGTCTTCATCCCGCTGAAGATCGCGCCGTAGGCGGATCCGTCTTCCAACGAAATGGCCCCGCCCAGGACTGTCCTGGGCGGGGCTTTTTCGTACCTGTCCAAGGTTTAAGTTACGGCGGTCGTCGAAAACGCTATCAACCCTGACGACTATCGCGTGATGCGCGGAATCGGGGGAACGTCCAAGGTTCCACCACCGCGTCTGGCGCATGAGGGGCTTTTGCGATGCGCATTCTGATTATCGAGGACGATCTGGAAGCCGCCGGCGCCATGGCGCACGGGCTGAAGGAAGCCGGCTACGACGTCGCTCACGCGCCGGACGGCGAGGCGGGCCTGGCCGAGGCCCAGAAGGGCGGCTGGGACGTGCTGGTCGTCGACCGGATGATGCCCAAGATGGACGGCGTGACCGTGGTCGAGACCCTGCGTCGCGAAGGCGACCAGACGCCGGTGCTGTTCCTGTCGGCCCTGGGCGAGGTCAATGACCGCGTGGTCGGCCTGAAGGCCGGCGCCGACGACTATCTGGTCAAGCCCTACGCCTTCCCCGAGCTGATGGCCCGCGTCGAGGCCCTGTCGCGCCGCCGCGAAACAGGCGCGGTCGCCACCACCCTGAAGGTGGGCGAGCTCGAAATGAACCTGATCAACCGCACGGTCCATCGCCAGGGCAAGGAGATCGACCTGCAGCCGCGCGAGTTCCAGCTGCTGGAGTTCATGATGCGCCACGCCGGCCAGTCGGTGACCCGCACCATGCTGCTGGAGAAGGTCTGGGAGTATCACTTCGATCCGCAGACCAACGTCATCGACGTGCACATCTCGCGCCTGCGCAGCAAGATCGACAAGGGCTTCGACCGGGCCATGCTGCAGACGGTGCGCGGCGCCGGCTACCGGCTGGATCCGTAGGCGAGCCGCCGCCGGCGTGGTAGGATCAGATCATGAACAAGCCTGCCAAGCCCTCAGTGCAACCGGATGGCGCTTTTGACGACTTGATGTCGGAGGCTGATTGCGAGGCTCAGTTCGACGCGTGGCTAGAGCGCAACCGCGATGCGTTGGTGGCCTCGTTGGATGAAGCGCAAGCCGAATTCGATCGGGGCGAATACGACGAGCGCAGCTTTGACGAGATCATTGCGGAAGGAATCCGCAGGCTCAACCACAAGCCCTGATCCCGAACGTGACGGGGAGAGTCTTCAGGGCGAGAAGGGTCGCGCGCGATCTTGACGGTATCTTTGTCGGGATTTGCCTCAACAATGGTGTGGAGGTCGCCGTGGCTCAGTTGAGGCGACTGGAAGCCGCCATGGCTCGTCTTGGCGATTTTCCAAGACTGGGGCGACAACGCGCTGATCTGGAGGGGCACCAGATCATGACCTTTCCCGTGTCGCCCTGGACAATCGTCTACAAGCTGGTGGGTGATGACGTGCGCGTGATGCGGATTGTCGACGGCCGCCGTGATCTCGGTTCGACCTTACGGGGAAAATCCTGAAGCACCATGCGTCTGCCGCGCCTTCTCCGCACCACGCCGTTCCGGCTGACCCTGCTGTTCCTGGCCCTGTTCGCGGCGGCCGCCAGCGCCTTTCTGGGCTACATCTATGTGGCCACGGCCGGCGAGGTGAACCGCCGCGCCCAGGCCGAAATCAGCCGCGAGTTCGAGAGCCTGGAGGCGGCCTATCGCCAGGGCGGCGTCGACGCGCTGAACCAGACCATCGTCGAGCGGGCCACCAGCGAGCGGCCGTTCCTCTATTTCCTGGCCGACAAGGACGGCAAGCGGATCTCCGGTTCGATCGAGGAGTCGCCGGTCTCGGGTTTCACCGGCGACGGGCCCGAATGGGCCAGCTTCAAGGTCACCGAGACCGATCTCGATGGGGCTGAGGTCAAGGCCGCCGCGCGCGGCGTGCAGCAGCGGCTGGACAATGGCGAGATCCTGTTCGTCGGCGCCGATGTCGACGCCTCCGAAGCCTATGTCCGCAAGATCGTCCGGGCGCTGTGGGGCGCGGGGGCGCTGGTGATCCTGCTGGGCATGGCCGGCGGGGTGCTGATCAGCCGCAATGTCAGCCGCTCGATGCAGGGCCTGGTGGACGTGGTCAACGCCGTGCGCGGCGGTGATCTGCACGCCCGCGCCCGGGTGCGGGGCACGCGCGATGAGTATGACGAGCTGGCCGAGGGCCTCAATGACATGCTCGACCGGATCGAGCGTCTGATGGGCGGCCTGCGCCACGCGGGCGACGCCATCGCCCACGACCTGCGCTCGCCGCTGACCCGCCTGCGCGCCCGCATGGAGGTGGCGCTGATCGACGCCGAGAACGGCAAGGGCGACCCCGTCGCGGCCCTGGAGACGGCCCTGCAGGACGCCGACGGTGTGCTCAAGACCTTCAACGCCGTGCTGGCCATCGCCCGCCTGCAGGCGGCCGGTTCGGCCCCGGACCAGCGGCAGTTCGACGCCTCGGAGCTGGCCGGCGACATGGCCGAGCTCTACGAGCTGTCCTGCGAGGACAAGGGTCTGGACTTCAAGGCCGAGATCACGCCGGCCCTGGTCATCAAGGGCAATCGCGAGTTCCTGGCCCAGGCCCTGGCCAACATTCTCGACAACGCCATCAAGTACACGCCCGAGGGCGGAGCGATCATGCTGCGCGCGCGCCGCACCTCGTCGGAGGAGCTGGAGTTCTCGGTCACCGACACCGGCCCCGGCGTGCCCGAGGCCGATCGCCCCCGCGTGGTCCAGCGCTTCGTGCGCCTGGAAAACAGCCGCAGCGAACCGGGCGCGGGCCTTGGCCTGTCGCTGGTCAGCGCCGTGGCGGCCTCGCACGGCGGCCGCCTGGAACTGTCGGAAGGGCCCGGCGAGTACAACGGCATGGGCCCGGGCCTGCGCGTGGCGCTGGTGCTGCCGCGGGTGGAGTAGGGGGTTGCTAGCAGGTGTAGTAGTTGTCCTTGGAGGTCGGCTTGGCGCACCAAGTTTTGAAATTCACCACGTAAGCGTCGGGATAGCGCGAACTGATCGTGTTGGCGATCTGTACGGCTTCCTCCCGGTTATCGGTGCGCTTCACCACCCGGTACGAGCCCGCGCGGTAATAGATGTCGGCGCCCTCGACCTGCCACTTGCGCGCCACTAGGCCTTGCTCATATTGGCCGCCCTCGAGATTGGCGTTGCCACTGAACACGACGGCCCATTGGGATCCGGGGCTGGCGAGGCTTTGAGCCTGATCTACGACGGGTGCCGCTTTAGCCAAGGCGCGAACGATCGATTCTCCGCCCACACTGGCATCCTGGATGACCTTCTGGTTCGCAGCCTTCAGCGCCTCTAGCTGGCCCGACCCTTCGCTCGGATTATGCGAGGTCAAGGCGGCGAGCTGCTTCTCGTTCTCCTTCAGTTGCGCCGATTGACGCTTAATCAGGTCCTGAGCGTCCACCAATGACTGGCTCAGACGTTCCACCTCGGACCCAAACCGCGTTGCGGTCCGCTTCCATTTGAAGCCCATGAGGTCGCCTTCCTCGAAGCCAGCCGCCGCCAACCTCCCGCCGACGAAGTCGGGTGTCAGAAGCAGAAGGAGGAAGAGTACGACCAGCACAAGATCGCGTAGTAGGGCCAACAGGTTCTTGCCAATGGCGATGTAGTCGTCAGCGGCCTTGGCCAGCGGCTTGGAGGGAGGAGCTTCCATGGCGCACGAAGTCCGCAGGCAGAGCGCGGGGGGATCATTGCGAGTCCGGCCTCCTCGCGACGATCTGATAAAGCGCAATAATTGAGGGAATTATTTAAAGATATCTCCTTGGGTTGTGTCAATGGGTAGGTCTAGATGTCGGTATCCGTGGCCCTATCGTGACACCGCCACCCAGGTGATCGCGCCCGTATAGGGATCCATCTCCGGGGCCAGGCCCGGCCGCAGGTCGCGATAGTCGGGCCCGCGTGGGGCGACGCTCCAGACCACGACCATGGCCATGATCGCCAGGAAGGTCATGGTCAGAAAGCCGGCGATGTCGCGGTGCAGGCTGGGTTCGCGGCGGCTGAGCAGCGAGACGCGCAGGATCAGAGGGTGAGTGGCCCAGCCGCAGGCCAGCGGCGAGACGCTCCCGCCCATCTGGGCCTTCATCAGGGCGCGGGCGTAGTCGGCGCGGATGTCCGAGCGCAGGGCCCACCACGGTGGCGTCGCAGGCCAGCTCCTGGTCGATGCGGATGAAATGCTGGGCCAGGGCGATCATCGGATTACACCAGCAAAGGACGCCGGCGCCGGCGATGACCAGATTGGCGATCGGATCGCCGCGCTGGATATGGGTGCGCTCGTGCAGGACGATCAGGTCGCGCTCGCGGGCGTCGAAGCGCTGGGCGAAGTCGGCGGGTAGCACGATGCGCGGCCACAGGGCGCCCATCACGGCGGGACCGGCCTTGCCCTGATCAACCCGGCGGCGGAAGAGGCGCTCGCGCAGCACCAGGACGGCGGTGGCGATCGCGCAGCCGACCAGCCACAGCCCCACCAGCTTCGGCGCCCAGGCGCCCAGCGGCTGGGTGGGCGCGCCCAGGTTCATCGTCTCAGCCAGGCTGGGCAGGAAGGCGGCGGCGGCGGCGGCCGGAACCACGCCCCACAGCGCATAGGCCCGGCGCGGGCCGAACAGCCGGCGGGCGGACGGCCGCAGGATCAGCACCAGCAGCACGGCGGCGGCGGCGGCGATCTGGGCCCGGATCAGGGCGAGGGCGAAGAGCTCGATCATGGTCGGGCGGTTCCTGCCGTTTCCTGATCGTCATGGTTACAACTGTAATACGGAAGGTCAAGCGCCGCGAGCGCCGGGCTGACCGCAACTGTTACGCCGACCACGCCGGGCGCCTAAGGCCAGGGCGTCCCGCAACAAAGCGAACCTGCAAGCCGGCCTTGGGATGGTCGCGGCGCGGCGCGAGATCTCAACTGCCCCAGACGAGCGAACTTGCAGGCAGGCGGGGCGATGGGCGGGGCGACTTTAGGGCGACGGGCGATGCTGGCGGGTCTGGGCGCCAGCGGTCTCGGGGCCAGCGGCCTGGCGGGTTGCGCCAGCGTCGGCGGACCCTTGGTCGCGCGGCGGCCGACCCTGCCGCTGGTCCGGGCCGAGGCTGATCGCATCACCCGCGTGACGGTGTGCCTGCGGCCGTTCCGCAAGGCCGGACCGCGCTTTGACGTCGAACCGCTGGGCGACAAGACCGTGATCCACAACTACGGCCACGGCGGCAGCGGCTGGTCGCTGTCGTGGGGCTCGGCCGAGATCGTGGCGCGCAAGGCCCTGGCCGACGGCCCGCGCGACGTGGCGGTGATCGGCTGCGGCGCCCCTTGGCTTGACGGCCGCCACCGTGCTGCGTCAGGCCGGGGCCAAGGTGACGATCTACGCCGCCGAGCGCCTTGCCGACACCCGCTCTGCCCGGGCCACCGGCACCTGGTCGCCCGACTCGCGCATCGCCGCCGAGGGCGAGACCGCAGCCGACTTCGCCGCCCTGTGGGAAGGCATGGCGCGGACCTCGTTCCGCCGCTTCCAGGACTATGTGGGTCTTGCCGGCTCGCCGGTGGAATGGAGCGACCGCTACACCCTGTCCGATGGCCCGCCGACCGCGCGCCACGCCGCCACGCCCGGGGTTCCCAAGTTCCTGGAGCTGGTCGAACACATCCGCGACATCACCCCGCGTCCGGTCACGCTGGAGCCGCGCGACAATCCCTTTCCCGTGGCCCACGCCCGCCGCGCCGCCTCGCTGCAGTTCAACGTCACCGAATACGCCCATGTGCTGATGACCGACTTCCTGTTGGCGGGCGGACGGTTCGAGCGGCGGGCCTTCCAGTCGGCCAGCCAGCTGGCCGAGCTGAAGGAGCCGGTGATCGTCAACTGCACCGGCTATGGCGCCCGCGCCCTGTGGAAGGACGACAGCCTCATCCCGGTGCGCGGCCAGATCGCCTGGCTGATCCCCCAGCCCGAGCTGCGCTATGGCTTCTACTACTGCAACGTCTCGGTGCTGCCGCGCCGGGACGGCATCGTGTTCCAGCAGGTCGGGGCGTCTGACGCCTATGGCTATGGCGACGATCGCGAGGTCGCCGACATGGCCGAGGCCAAGGCGGCGGTGGCGACCGTGGCCGAACTGATCGCTCGCATGGCGCCGCGCCGCACCTGATCTTGCCGAGGGGGCGGGGGCGGTCCACCGTGGCGCCCATGACTCGCCTCGCTGATCGCCCCACCCCCTGCGGCCCCGTCATCGACGCCAAGGCGGCCGAGCGGGCGCATGAGGCCATCGCCAAGCGGGTCGGCGAGGCCATGGACAAGGTCGAGGCCGCCTGGAGCGCTCTGGCGCCGGTGTTCGCCGCCTCGCCCTATCTGGCGGGCCTGGCGCGGCGCGACGGCAAGCGCCTGCCGATGATCCTGGCCGGCGATCCCGACCAGACCCTGGCGGCGATCCTCAGCCAGGCCGAGGCCGTCGCCGCCGAGCCGGATTTCGAGACCGCGCGCCGGGTCCTGCGCGAGCTGAAGGCCGACCTGCACCTCCTGACCGCGATCAGCGACCTTGGCGGCGTCTGGGACCTGGATCAGGTGACCGGCGCCCTGACCCGGTTCGCTGACGCGGTGCTGCATGCGGCCCTGGCCCAGGCAGTCCGGCAGGAGGTGGCGCGCGGCGCCCTGACCCATGTCGGCGAGGGGGCGGCGGGGCCCGCGCCCGGCCTCTTCTGCGTGGCCATGGGCAAGCACGGCGCGTTTGAGCTGAACTATTCCAGCGACATCGATTTTTCGATCTTCTACGCGCCCGAAAAACTGCCGGTCGCCGAGGGGCACGAGCCGCAGGCGGTGGCGGTGCGGATCGCCAACCACCTGGGCCGCATCCTGCAGGAGCGCACCGGTGACGGCTATGTGTTCCGCATCGACCTGCGCCTGCGCCCCGACCCGTCCTCGACCCCGCCGGCCATGCCGGTCGACGCGGCCATGGACTACTATGAGAGCGTCGGCCAGAACTGGGAGCGGGCGGCCCACATCAAGGCGCGGATCGCCGCCGGCGATGCGGCGGAGGGCGCGGCGTTCCTCGCGGGGCTGCAGCCGTTCATCTGGCGTCGGAACCTGGATTTCGCGGCCATCGCCGACATCCACTCGATCAAGCGCCAGATCCACACCTACAAGGTCGACGACCGCCTGACCGCCAAGGGCGCGGACCTGAAGCTGGGGCGCGGCGGCATCCGCGAGATCGAGTTCTTCGTCCAGACCCAGCAGCTGATCCTGGGCGGGCGTCAGCCGGACCTGCGCAGCCCCCGCACGCTGGACGCCCTCCAGGCCCTGGCCGCCGCCGGCCACGTCACTCCCGAGGACGCCGCCTGGCTGACGCAGGCCTACAAGGATCTGCGGGCGCTGGAGCACCGCGCCCAGATGATCGCCGACGACCAGACCCACAAGCTCCCGGAGTCCGACGTCGAGCGCAAGAAGGTTGCGGCCCTGTGGGGCGAGGCGAACCTTCGGGTGTTCGACGCCGCGGTCGGCAAGATCCTCAAAGGCGTGAACCTGCGCTACGGCCGCCTGTTCGCCGGCGAGGAGGCGCTGTCCTCGCGTTTCGGCAGCCTGGTGTTCACCGGCGTCGAGGACGATCCCGAGACCCTGGCCACCCTGAAGCGGATGGGCTTTTCCAGCCCCGAGCGGGTGGCCGCCACCATCCGGGGCTGGCACCACGGCCACATCGCCGCCACCCGCACCGAGCGGGGCCGCGAGCTCTTCACGCGCCTGGCGCCGCGCCTCCTGGACGCGGCCAACGCCACCGGCGCGCCGGACCAGGCCTTCAACCGCTTTTCCGACTTCTTCAGCCGCCTGTCGTCGGGCGTGCAGATCCAGTCGCTGTTCCTGGCCCAGCCGCGCCTGTTCGAGCTGATCGTCGAGGTCATGGCCTTCGCCCCGCGTCTGGCCGCCACCATGGCCAAGCGGCCGACTGCGCTGGACGCCCTGCTGGACCCGACCTTTTTCGGACCGATTGAGACCCCGGCGATCGCGCCGTGGGACCCGGAGGACTTCGAGGGGGCGATGGACGCCGCCCGTCGCCTGTTCCGCGACCAGAGCTTCCGCATCGGCGTGCGGGTGATGAGCGGCACCGCCGACGCCCGCGATATCGGCCGCGCCTTCGCCGAGCTGGCCGACCTGATCATCGGCGGGCTGGCGCCGGCCGCCCTGGCCGAGGTCGAGCGGATCGGCGGCGGCTTCCCCGGTCAGGTGGCGGTGGTGGCCCTGGGCAAGGCCGGATCGCGGGAGATGACGGCCAAGTCGGACCTTGATCTGATGACCCTCTACGCCGCCGATGATCCGCGCGCCATGTCGGCCGTCAAGGACTGGAGCGCGGAGGTCTTCTACGCCCGGTTCACCCAGCGGCTGATCTCGGCCCTGTCGGCGCCGACCAGCGAGGGGGCGCTCTACGAGGTCGACATGAAGCTGCGGCCCTCGGGCGCCAAAGGACCCGTGGCGGTCAGCTTCGCGGCTTTCGAGGATTACTACGAGCGTGAGGCCGAGACCTGGGAGCTCCTGGCCCTGACCCGGGCGCGGGTGGTGTGGGCCAGCTCGCCGGACTTCAAGGTGCGGGCCGAGGGGGCGATCGCCGCGGCGCTGCGGCGTCCGCGCGCGTGGAAGAAGACCGTCGCCGACGTCATCGAGATGCGCCAGCTGATGGAGCGCGAGCGGCCGGGCAAGGGCGACTGGGACCTCAAGCTGGACCCCGGCGGCCTTGTCGACATCGAGTTCGCCGCCCAGTTCATGCAACTGGCCCATGCAGCGGCGGACGGGCCGCTGCGACAGAACACCGGCGAGGCGCTGGCGGCGCTGCGCGAGGCTGGCCTGGCCGACCCGGGCGCGTTGAGCCGACTGGAGGCGGCCTGGCGGCTGGAGCAGGACCTTTCGCAGCTGATCAAGGTGGCGCTGGAGGACGGCGCTGACGTCGAGGCCGAGCCCAAGGCCTTCAAGGCCCTGCTGGCCAAGGCGGGTGGCGTGGCCCAGTTCAAGTCGCTCAAGCCCAAGCTCGCCAAGGCCAAGGCCGAGGCCCGGGCGGCCTATGAGGCGGTGGTGAAGGGGTAGGGGCGCTCTGAATTTCTCATCCGCCCCCGCGACGGAATGCCCACCGTCCCGCGTTTCACGCTCCATGGGATGGGCTGTCCAGCTTTTGGAGACCTTGAGTCTGATGATGAAACACACCCTGATCGCGGCCGGCGCACTGCTGACCCTGGCCGCGCCGGCGTTGGCCCAGACCCCCGCACCGACCGGCATGACGCTGGCGCAATTCCAGGCCAAGAACGGCGACAAGATGTTCTCGCGCCTCGACATCAACAAGGACGGGAAGATCTCGTCAGACGAGTTCGGCAGCCTGCGCAAGCAGAACCCAGAGGCCGACGCCAAGGCCGAGAAGGCCGGAAAGCGCGGTCCGCGGATGTTCGCGCGCTTCGACGCCGACAAGGACGGCACGCTCTCCAGGACCGAGGCCAACGCCGTGATGGCCATGCGCTTCAAGCGGATGGACGCCAATAATGATGGCGTTCTGACGCTTGAGGAGTTGAGCGCCAGGGGCGGCGGGCCCAAGGTCGGGATCTGATGACGACGTGCGCGGCGAGCTGAGGTTTGGTCTCCGACGGGAACGATCCCGACGAAGCCTTGCTGGCGGGGGTGGGACGGGGCGACCCGACCGCCGTACGAACCCTGCTGGACCGGCGCCTGCCGCGCATTCTCGCCCTGGCGCGCCGGATGCTCAACGACTCCGGCGAGGCCGAGGACGTGGCTCAGGAGACCTTCTTGCGCGCCTGGAAGCAGGCGCGGGGGTGGAAGCCCGGCGGCGCTCGCTTCGACACCTGGCTGCACCGGGTGGCGCTGAATCTCTGCTACGACCGGCTGCGGCGGCGGCGGGAGGTGGTCACCGACAGTCCGCCCGAGCAGGTCGACACGGGGCCCGCGCCGGACGCTGGCCTGATGCGCGCCGATCTGTCCCGCCGGGTCGAGGCGGCCCTGGCCGCCCTGCCGGAGCGCCAACGCGAGGCGATCGTGCTTTGTCACCACCAGGGGCTTGGCAATATCGAGGCGGCGGGGTTGATGGCGATCAGCGTCGAGGCGCTGGAAAGCCTGCTCTCGCGCGGACGCCGGGCGCTGAAGGCGTCGCTGGCCGATCTGGCGGGGGACGACGGGCGATGAAGGAGGCCGGGTAATGGCAATGGCGATGTCCGTCCTGCGCTTTCAGGCGCTGGCGGAAGCCTATGGCGGCGAGATCGCGCGGTGGCCCGAGGGCGAGCGCGAGGCCGCGCGCGCCTTGCTGGCGTCCGATCCGACGGCCCTGGCGAGCGTTCTGGCTGAGGCGTCGCAGGTCGACCGGCTTCTGGACCTGGCGCCGGCGCAAGCGGTGGACGCAGCGTTGTTGGGCCGCCTGATCACCGCCGCGCCCCAGGCCCCGAAAACCGCGCGCCGCTGGGCAGCAGGTCTGTCGGCGGCGCTGGGCCTGTCGGCGGCCGCTGTCGCCGGCGTGCTGGCGGGTGTGGCGCTGGGCGGACACGCTCACGCGCCGACATTGCCCGCGCAAGCGCCGCACAGCGAGGTGGTCACCGCTGCAGAGGTCTATCAGGACCTGCAGGACGCCCTTCAGGAGCCATCCGAGTTATGAGTGTCTCACGCCCGCTGTTGATCGGCCTGATCGCATCGGCGGCCCTCAATGTGTTCCTGATCGGCGGGATCGCCGGCGTGGCCTATGTGCGGCTGACGGCTCCCAAGGCCGCGCCCGCATCGGACGCTGAGGAGCGCACCGCGCCGCCTAGCCCTGCGCCCGCCGCTGCGCCGCCCGTAATCGCCCCCGTCTCGCCGCCCGCCACAACAGATCAGGGCGCACTAGCCTCGCCAAGCCGCGCGACAACGCCTGCCCGACCGCGCGACGAGCCGGTGAGAGCGGCGACGAGCAAACCCGCATCGACGCCCGCACCGACGGTTTCCCCATCGGATCAGCGTCCGGCGCGCGCGCCCATCTGGACGGCGGGCGAGCAGCTTTCGCCGGAGAACCGCGTCGCGCTGCGCCAGACCCTCAGGGCGGTGAACCAGAAGAACCAGCCGATCCTCCGCCAAGCCCGCCAAGAGCGGCGCTCAGCCTTACAGGCCTTGTCGACCCCCGGCGCCGACCCGGCTGATGTGGCGCGCCGTCTGGCCAATGCTCGCGCGCTGGAACAAGAGGCCCGCACCAATGTCGAGTCGGCCGTTGCCGCGTTCGCCGCGACCTTGCCGCCCGCCGAACGTGCGGCCCTGGCCGAGGGGTTGCAGCAAATCTACGCCGCCCAGGGGCGCGAGCCGGGGGCGCGCGAGCCGGGGGGCGCTCGGCCCGGGCGACAATAATCGCGCAGCGCAGGTAACCAAACCGCGCGCCGCTGCGTATCATGGACGCAAGCCACGCCGGAGCGTTCCCATGCTGATCCGCCATGCCGCCGACCTGACCGACAACGACGTCACCGACCACGGCGTCTACCTGAAGCGCCGGACCTTGATGGCGGGGCTTGCGGGCCTGGGCGTGGCCGGCGCGGCGGCGGGCGAGGCGAAGGCCGACCTGACCTACAGCCGGGGCTTCTCGACCACCGAAAAGCCGACCTCGAAAGAGGACATCACCACCTACAACAACTTCTATGAGTTCGGCGTCGACAAGAGCGATCCGGCGCAGAACTCGGGCAAGTTCAAGCCGCGCCCCTGGACGGTGCGAATCGACGGCGCCTGCGAGGCGCCGCGCACGGTCGGCATCGAGGACCTGATCGGCAAGAACAAGCTGGAGGAGCGCATCTACCGGATGCGCTGCGTCGAGGGTTGGTCGATGGTCATTCCATGGGTCGGCTTCCCGCTGAAGGACCTGCTGGCCACCGTCAAACCCACCTCGAAGGCCAAGTTCGTAGCGTTCGAGACGGTCATGCGTCCCTCCGAAATGCCGGGCCAGGCCTGGAACACGCTGGACTGGCCCTATCGCGAAGGCCTGCGCATCGACGAGGCCATGCACCCGCTGACCCTGCTGGCGGTGGGCCTCTATGGCGACGTCTTGCCCAATCAGAACGGCGCGCCGCTGCGTCTGGTCGTGCCGTGGAAGTATGGCTTCAAGGGCATCAAGTCGATCGTCCGCATCAGCCTGGTGGAGAAGCAGCCGGTGACGTCGTGGAACGTCCTGGCCCCGCGCGAATACGGCTTCTACTCCAACGTCAATCCGGCCGTGGATCACCCCCGCTGGTCCCAGGCCACCGAACGCCGCATCGGCGAGTTCCGCCGCCGCGAGACCCTGGCCTTCAACGGCTATGGCGAGTGGGTGGCCGACATGTACCGGGGCATGGACCTGAAGCGGTTCTACTAGGGTGGGCTTCCTCTTCGTGTCATCCCGGAAGCCTCGCAGAGGCTATCCGGGACCCAGGGGCGGCCAGCGCGGCGCTTCTTCGCCCCCTGGGTCCCGGCGCTCCGCGCTGCGCGCTCCGGCCGGGATGACACGGGTTGGGTGATGCCATGAATTCAGTGCGCAAACGCCCCTCAAAGCTCCAGGACAACCTCGTCTACGGTCTCGTCTGGCTGGCCTGTTTCGCGCCGCTGGCGTGGCTGGCCTGGCGCGGCTTTGCGGGTGAGCTGGGCGCCAATCCGATCGACAAGCTGATCCGCGACCTGGGCGAATGGGGGCTGCGGCTCTTGCTGGTGGGTCTGGCCATCACCCCGGCGGCGCGGATCTTCAAGCAACCTCGGCTGGTCCGGTTCCGCCGCACGGTCGGCCTGTTCGCCTTCGCCTACATCCTGCTGCACCTGCTGACCTATGTCGGCGTCGACCTGTTCTTTGACTGGAACCAGCTGTGGAAGGACATCCTCAAGCGGCCGTTCATCACGCTGGGGATGCTGGGCTTTGTGCTGCTGATCCCGCTGGCGATCACCTCGACCAACGGCTGGGTGATCCGCATGGGCCGCGCGGCGTGGAGCCGGCTACACACGCTGGTCTATCTGATCGTGCCGCTGGGCGTGGCCCACTACTACCTGCTGGTCAAGGCCGACCACCGGCCGCCGATCGTCTATGGCGCTATCTTTGCGGCGCTGATGCTGTGGCGGGTTTGGGAGGGGCGGGGAGCGCTGAAGAAATCCTCCCCCTAGCGGGGGAGGTGTCGGCGCGAAGAGACGACGGAGGGGGAAGGGGCAAGATCTGCAAGCACTTCCCCCTCCGGTCCTTCGGACCACCTCCCCCGCTAGGGGGAGGATTGGAGCGCGCTTACTTCGCCACGCTCTTCGCATAGGCCTGCGCTGCATCAACAATGCGCAGCACATTCCCGCTCCAGATGGCCTCGATGTCGGCGTCCGAATAGCCCTCGGCCTTCAGGCGGGCGGTGATCTTGGGCAGGTCGGTGATGTCCTCGAAGCCGTCCATGCCGCCGCCGCCGTCCCAGTCGGCGCCGACGCAGACGCCCTTGGGCCCGGCCACCTTCAAGACGTGCAGCATGCTCTTCATGTAGAGGTCGAAGTCGCCACGGGCCGCCGGATAGGCCTTGTCGATGGCCGCGCGCTTGTCGGCATAGGCCTTCACCGCTTCGGGCGTGGCGGTCTTCATGTCAGGCGCGCGGCCCAGGGCCTCGAGGGCGGCCTTGCGCTCGGGGCTGGGCGTGGTGTCGGTCAGATAGATCGAGTTGATGCAGATGGCGCCGCCGGCGTCGGCGATCTTCTTGAGACGCGCGTCATCGAGATTGCGCGGGTGGTCATAGACCGCCTTGGGGCCCGAGTGCGAGGCGATGATCGGGGCCTTGGACAGGGCCACCGACTGGTCGACGACGTCGTCGCTGGCGTGGCTGACGTCGATGACGATCCCCAGGCGGTTGGCCTCGGCCAGCCAGCGCAGACCCAGCGGCGAATAGCCGTTCCAGATCTTGCCCTTCGGGTCGGTCGAGCTGTCGGCCAGCTGGTTGTTGCGGAAGTGGACGGGACCGGCCATCCGCAGGCCTTCCTTGTAGAAGGTCTCGACCAGGCTGAGGTCCTCGCCGACGGGCCAGCTGTTTTCCATGCTGACAAAGGCGAACTTCTTGCCCGCCTTGGCGATGCGGCGGGCGTCGTCCGAGGTCAGAGCCATTTCGAACGTGTCGGGGTTGGCCGCCAGCATCTCGCGGATCTCGATCAGACGATGCAGGGCGTAGTCGCGGGCGTAGGTGTAGCCCTTCTCGGTCAGGTCGCCTTGACCGATGTAGACGACGAAGAATCCGCCATCCAGGCCCCCTTGGTTCATGCGCGGCAGGTCGACCTGGCTGAAGTCGTGCTCGACCTCGTGATGGTCGGCGATGTCCCAGCCGGGCCGGCCGAAGTGGGTCGGGGTGTCGAGGTGGGTGTCCAGCGTCAGGACCTTGTCGTGCAGCGCCTTGTCGGCCTTGGACACCGCCGGCGGGGCGGCCGGCGCCTTGGCCTTGGCCGTGGTCTGGGCTTGGGCGTCGGCGACGCCGCCCAGCAGGGCGGTCGAGGCGAGCAGGGCGGTGAGCAGGCGACGCATGGGCGGACTCCGGACGAACTGGGAGCCGCGACGCTCAAGGTTTACAGTTCAGGCGTCAAGCTGGACGCAGGAAGCATTGGGCCTAAAAGCCGTGTCATCCCGGGCGAAGACCCGGGACCGCCGAAAAACTGAGCGTTTGCTGCGATCCCGGCTCTCCGCTGCGCTGCGGCCGGGATGACAGGGCAAGGTCACATCAACCCCAGCGCCTTGAAGCTGGCCACGCCGTCGCGACCGACCACCAAATGATCATGCACGGCGATCTTCAGGGCTTTTCCGGCCTCGACGATCTGCTTGGTCATGTCGATGTCGGGGCGCGACGGGGTCGGATCACCGGACGGATGGTTGTGCAGAATGATGATGTTGCTGGAGGAGAGCTCCAGCGCCCGGCGCATCACCTCGCGCGGATAGACGGGGGCATGATCGACCGTGCCGCGGTTGAGCACCTCGTCGGCGATCAGCTGGTTTTTCTTGTCGAGGAACAGCACCCGAAACTGCTCGCGCGACTCGTTGGCCAGGGCCACGCGGACATAGCCCAGCAGGGCGCTCCAGGACGAGATGACCGGCCGCTTGGCGATCTTGTCGCGGCCGGCGCGTAGGGCCACCTCGTGCAGCAGCTTCAGGTCCATGGCGGCGGCCTCGCCCACGCCTTGCACGGTGCGCAGCTCCTCGACCGTCGCGCCCAGCACCGCGTCCAGCGAGCCGAACCGGGTGAGCAGCGCCTTGGCCAGCGGCTTGACGTCGCCGCGCGGGAAGGTGCGGAACAGGAAGAGCTCGATCAGCTCATAGTCGGGCAGGGCGACGAACCCGCCCTTGGCCGCCCGCTCGCGCAGGCGCTCCCGGTGGCCCAGGTGATGGGCGTGGGCGGACTTCCGAGGCGGCTTGGGCGGCAGGGGAGCGGGCGTATGCGCGGGCGGCTCATCGGGCGCGCCGTCGGAGATCGCCAGGGAAGAAACACTGACCATACCGCCCTCGACTCTACGCGAGCAGTAGGCGGTTTATCGCCAAGGTTGTCTAGCGATAAATCCTCCCCCAATGGGGGAGGTGTCGACTCGAAGAGACGACGGAGGAGGGAGGGGCGGGCTCGCAAGCACTTCCCCCACCGGCCTTCGGCCACCTCCCCCGCTGGGGGGAGGATTTGGGGGATCAGCCGCCCAGGATCGCCGGCTGGAACAGCCCGGCCGGCGAGGCGGTGAAGATCTCATAGCCGTCCTCCGTCACGCCGATCGAGTGCTCGCACTGGGCCGACAGCGACTTGTCGCGGGTCACGGCGGTCCAGCCGTCGTTCAGCACCTTCACGGCGGGCTTGCCGAGATTCACCATCGGCTCGACGGTGAAGAACATGCCGGGCTTGAGCACCGCGCCCTGGCCGGGGCGGCCAAAGTGCAGGATGTTCGGGGCGTCGTGGAACACGCGGCCCAGGCCGTGGCCGCAGAAATCGCGCACCACCGAGCAGCGCTGGGCCTCGACATACGACTGGATGGCGTGGCCGATGTCGCCCAGCGTGGCGCCCGGCTTCACGGCCTCGAGGCCCCGCCGCATGCCCTCATAGGTGATCTCGACCAGGCGGCGCGCGCGCGGGCCCACCTCGCCCACGCCATACATGCGCGAGGTGTCGCCGTGCCAGCCGTCGACGATGGCGGTCACGTCGATATTGACGATGTCGCCTTCCTTCAGGGCCCAGTCGCCCGGAATGCCGTGGCAGACCACATGGTTGCGCGAGATGCAGACCGTCTTGGGATAGCCGCGATAGTAGAGGCAGGCGGGCAGGCCGCCGTTGTCGAGGATGAACTCGCGCGCCAGCCGGTCCAGCTCGTCGGACGAGACGCCCGGCTGCACGTGCGGGATCAGCATGTCTAGGCATTCGGCGGCCAGCTTGCCGGCCTTGCGCATGCCCTCGAAGTCCTCGGCCTTGTGCAGCTTGATCTGACCCGTGCGGGTCTCGGCTTCGATCTCGAGGGCGGTGTCCAGGGTCATGCTCTACTCGGGGGCTCGCCGCCGCGAGGGGCGGCGAACAGCTGATTTGAAACGGCTATGTCGTGTTTATAGCACGAAAGATCAACGCCAGTCGCGTGCGCGCCGCGACCTTTCCGCCCGCCGCAGCGGTCGCCTCAGTTCCAGCTGAGCTCCCGGCGCACCTGCTCGGCATAGACGTCCGGCATGGCGTTGAGCGACATGACCATGAACAGCACCGCGTCACGGCCGTCGGCCTGGCTGGTCGGGACAATGATGTCCCCCTGGTCCTTGGTCGAGGTCATCTCCTTCTTGGGGTAGGCTAGGCGCCCGATCAGCTTGCCGTCGCGAAGGATGTCGTAGCCCTGTACGACCCGGCGGGTCATAAAGCTGTCGGTGTAGAAGCCGGTCGGCTTGGCCTCGTAGGCGACGCCGGCATAGATCATCCGGCTGCGCAGGACCGATTGAACGTCGGACGTCGAACGATCCTTGCTGATGGTGAGGCCCAACGCACCGCCGATCCGCGCTTCGCCGAAGGACGGCAGGGCGACCTCCATGGCGTATTGCTCAGGCGCCTGGGCCTCGGCGGCGCAATTGTAGCCGCGGGCGTCGGTCTTGGTGTAGTCGATACCCAGCAGGCTGCGGCCCTCGGCGCGGAACACGCACTTGCCGGCCAGGGTCACCGCTCCGTCCGCCGTCATGAACCGGAAGGCGTTGGTGAACTTGGTCTTGCTCTTGATAAGGCCCTGAACGGAGCTCTGGTAGCTCTTCACCAGCATCTGGCGGCCGCCGGCCGATGCGCCCGACTCCATGAAGCCAGTCTTGGCGGCGCCCAGTTTCAAGGCCTCGACGGGAACGGCGAAACCGGCCGTGGTCGTGGGGGTCTGGCCCCAACTGGCGCTTGCCGCCGCCAAAGCCGCGCCGGCGACAACCGCGCCCCATAGAACTCGCATAGTGAACTTCCCCCCGACCCTCTTTGGTCGGCGGGCATGTTGCCCGCGACGCCGGGCCTTGTCGACCGCGCGGCTCAGCCCGGGCGGACCCGCCGCACGACGTCGGTACCCGCCTTGAGTTCCTTGACGAAGCTGGCGTCCAGGGTGGTGGGCTTGTCGCGGCGCACATGGCAGACGCCCGTGTAGCGGGTCACCCGGCCGCTCTCCTTCTCGGTGACGTCGGCGGTGAACCTGACGTCCCATTCGCCCGGACGGCCGGTGGGCTGGGGGTCCATGTCGTTGGAGGTGACGCCCGCGATCTCCTTGAGACCGAACCGCTCTTCGAGCTTGCTCGTGCAGGTCTTGAACGCGAACACGGCCCGCAGGCCGGTCATGAAGCCGGTCTCGGGCGTGTTGGGATCGGACGCGCCGCACGACACCAGGGCCAGCGCCACGGCGGCGAGCGCCAGAACGGTCTTCCTCATGCGATCCCCACTTCGCGAGCCTGCAAGAGGGTTAGCCCAGCGGGCGCGAAATGCAGCTTAAATCGCTGTTAGGTGAGCGTTGGTCCAGGCGATCCGCCGATCGATCCGCACCGCCTTGGTCCCCATCGCGCAGGCATAGACCAGCACCTCCACCCCGGCCTTCGCCGCCGCCTCCAGTCCCGCCGCGAACTTCGGGTCGAGGTCGGCGCAGGCGCTGAACGCCTCGCAGTCCTCGCGCTGGACGACGAACAGGGCCACGGCCCGGTGACCCTCGCGGACCTGGGCGACGAGGTCTTCCAGGTGGCGGGTCGAGCGCTCGGCCTTGCAGTCGGGAAACTCAGCCAGGCCCGGGGTGCGGGAGAGGTGGCAGTTCTTGACCTCCAGCCAGCAGGGCGGGCGATCGGGGTGGGTCAGCAGGAAGTCGACGCGGCTGGCCTTGGCGTACTTCACCTCGGGCTTGATCGTCGTATAGCCGGAGAGCTCGGGGATGGCGTCCGCCGCCAGGGCCTCGGCCACCAGCCGGTTGGGCAGCAGGGTGTTGATCCCGACCAGAGCGTTTCCCTGCTCGACCATCTGCAGGGTGTAGGCCAGCTTGCGCTTGGGATCGTCCAACCACGACACCCAGGCGCCTTGGCCGGGATCCTTCACCCCCAGCATGGCCCCCGGATTGGGGCAGTGGGCGGTGATCTCCTGGCCGTCGTCCAGTACGAGGTCGGCGAAGAACCGCTTGTAGCGGCTCACCAGACGACCATGGATCAGCGGTTGCGGCAGCAGCATGCGAGGCCTAAGTCGAAAGGGGAGAACAGCAAGGCAGATAGGGGATCGAGGCGATGACAGCCACCAAAAGCGAGCGCGTGACAGCCGCGGTGATGATCATCGGCGACGAGATCCTGTCGGGCCGCACCCAGGACACCAACCTCTCGGCCATCGCCAAGTATCTGGCGACCTATGGCGTGGACCTGTGCGAAGCCCGCGTGGTGCCCGATGTCGAGCAGGAGATCATCGACGCGGTGAACGCCCTGCGGACCAAGTACGACTACGTCATCACCACCGGCGGCATCGGTCCGACCCACGACGACATCACCGCCGACTCGATCGCCAAGGCCTTTGGCGTCACCGCGCCCGAGCATCCCGAGATCATCGCCATGCTGACGGCTCGCTGGGGCGACCAGCTGAACGCGGCGCGCCGGCGCATGGCGCATGTGCCCGAGGGCGGCAGCCTGGTGAAGAACCCCGTGCAGGGCCCGCCCGGCTTCCAGAAGGACAACGTCTTCGTCCTGGCGGGCGTGCCCTCGATCATGCGCGGCATGCTGGAGGACGTTGGCCCGCGCCTGCGCACCGGCGCTGTGGTGCTGGCCAAGACGGTGCGGGTGACCGGCACGGGCGAGGGCGTCATCGCCGCGCCGCTGGAGG
The DNA here is from genome assembly GCF_026672375.1 of Caulobacter sp. SL161. Taxonomy (GTDB): domain Bacteria; phylum Pseudomonadota; class Alphaproteobacteria; order Caulobacterales; family Caulobacteraceae; genus Caulobacter. The sequence continues at coordinate 3,419,338 of NZ_JAPPRA010000001.1, read as the reverse complement.
CCGTGGCCAAGGCCCACCCGGAGATGTCGCTGGGCAGCTATCCGTTCTTCGCGCCGCCGGACGTCTATGGCGCCAATCTTGTGCTGCGCGGACGCGATGCGGCGGAGCTGGACATCGCTGTGAGCGAGCTGATCTCGGCCTTGGCCGAAGCGGGCGCCAAGAACGTCGAGCTTTTGGCCGATCCGGCCTGATCGCTACTCCTGGCCGGCGATCGCGCGGGCCAGGTCCAGCAGGTGTTTGCGCATGCCAACCGACTCGATGGCCGAGAAGGCGCGGGCCAGATCCGGACCGCCGGGCAGCGACCAGAAGCTGGCCATCTCGTTGGCCAGTTCGGCGGCGGTGCCGTCGACGCCCTCCGGATCCTCGAGACCCTCGAAGAAGAATGCCACCGGTGTCTTCAAGAACATGGCTGCGCCATGCAGTTTGCTGGCGCTGATCCGGTTGGATCCGCCTTCGTACTTCTGAACTTGCTGGAAGGTCAGGCCCAGGGCGTCGGCGAGCGCTTGCTGGGAATAGCCCAGGTCCTTGCGACGCATACGCAAACGGCGGCCGACGTGGATGTCGACGGGATCGGGAGACTTGTCTTCAGCCATTCTACGAAACTCGAAACGCCACGGGGGAAGCGACAGTGGGCGGCCGCACGAGGAATTCGACCAAGGTTATCTTGACCGGAGTCGAGGGCGTCTGAAACGACTATTCTAGCTTGTTATGATTATTCCCCAAAGGCGAGAACTGTACTTCTTGGCTCGTCTGTGGGTTGGCTGGTAGGGACGGTGGGACTCGAACCCACACGGATTGCTCCAACGGATTTTAAGTCCGGCGCGTCTACCGATTCCGCCACGTCCCCGTCCCGCGTGGCGTAAGGGTTTCCGGCCCCAATCACAAGGCTCTCGCTAAACTGACAAGTGGAACGATCAGCGAACACCGGGAGGCGTTCGGGACCGTTGTGGCACAAGATCGACCACAGTCCGTTGCCGTTTTCGTCTCGCCTATTGTCCGCATTTGCTTTGACGGGAAGGCTTAGAGGTGAGCCTTCATGCGATGACTTGGGCGTTCAGGACGCTGATCGAGAATGTCGGCGCCAAGCTTCTCCTGGCGTCGTGAGCCGTGAAGAGCGCTTCGGCGCGGCTCTATCGGCGAAATCGCTCCTCAGCGACCGCCTGTCCGTTCGCCTTCTGTCCCGCCAGAGCACGAAGAACCCGCCCTTGAGGGGCGGGTTCAGGCTTCCGCGTAGACTGGAGAGCCGAGATCTGGGGATTAGATCAGATTGAAGTCGCCCGCGTTGATCAGCGATGCGGCGTTGGCCAGGGTCAGGCCAACGAAGGTGACCATCTGGGTTTGCAAAGTGCCGTTGGCGGTCGCGTCTGCGCTGAAGTCCGTATAGGTCGACAGTTGTAGATCCCCACCGTCAAGTTGCCAGATCACGATGGCCTCGGCTGCGTTGTCGTTGTCGCCGAAGAGCAAACGGGCCGCAGCTTGGGCCGCGCTGGCGTTTGCGTATGTGTTAACGTCCAAGACCAGGATTTCCGTACCCGAGGCGGCGGTGATGCCACCGCTGGCGGTGCCGAATCTTATGGTGGTGGAGGTGACGTCGACGCGAATCTGGTCGACGGCGGTGGTTGCGGTCCCGAAGTTGAAGTCGGTGTAGCTGTCCGTGCCGTTGCTCGCTTGCGTAAGGTTTGTGACGACAAAAATGTCGGCGCCATTTCCGCCTGTCAGGGTGTCGTTGCCTCCACGACCGGTGAGGATGTCGACGCCATCCCCCCCGACGATGGTGTCCGCCTGTGTTGTGCCGGTGAGGGTGTTGGCCTGGGTGGCCGAGCCTTTGAGGGTCAGGCCGTTGCCTGTGGCGGCCGAGGCGTTGATGGTCACAGTCCCGGTCGCCGCCGAGGCGTCGATGGTCGTGGCGGGGTTCACCGCCAGGGCCCCGGTCGTCAGGTTGAGCGCCCCCGCCCCGGTGACCGCGAGCTTGGTGAAGCCCGTCAGGCCGGTGATCGAGGACAGCGTCAGGTTGTCGGTGAGGGCTAGGTTGACGGTCTCGACGCTAGCGATGTTGAGGTTGGCCACGCTCAGGGTGTTCATCGCCGCCAGGCCGTCGTTGACAGTGATAGACACGACGTCGGTCCCGCCGGCGGCGTTGGCCAGGGCAAGGGTCGGGGCCACGGTCTGGGCGCCGCTGATGGTGATCGCACCCGCCTGGGCCGCGCTGAGGTTCGTCACTGAATAGCCGTCGCCGGCGGAGTCGGCGCCCAGGACGAACGATTGGATCCCAGCCATCATCGAGGCGTCGAAGGTGTCGAGGGCGCCGTCGTTGTCGTCGGCCAGGGCGATGACCTCGAAGCCGGTGAGGTAAAGGGCGGTGGTGGCGGTCAGCGCCGCTTGATCGGTGAAACGGACTGTGTCGGTTCCGCCGCCGCCAACGGCGGTGATCGCCGGGTTGTTATAGACCAGAGCGTCGACATAGACGCCGTCGTTCCCCGCTCCGCCGGTAAACTGGGTCAGCGCGCCGACCTTCACGATGAGACCGCCCGCCGTCTGCGCCGCGGAAGTGATCTGGCTGAAGTTAGTGCTGAGGGTCGCGGCGGAGAGGTCGACCTGACCCGCGCCCGTTACCGTCAGGGTGGAGGCGGCGGCGTAGTCAGCCGCGAGCGCGCCGGTCAAGTTGGTCGTGGCGTTGATGGTGAGGCCGCTCAGGGCGGTGGCTGTGTCGAGGTCGATTACGCCGACGGCATTGGCGCCGCCGGTGGAATTGATCACCACCGTGGCCGCGCCTGTCTGGTTGCGAGTGATGTTGGCCCCGCCCTTCAGGCCGCCCTGCAGGTTCAGGGTTACGGCGTTGGTGGCTGCGGCCATGGTGAAGGTGGTGGCCCCGTTGGTGACCGCCCCGTCGCCGACGATGCTGAGCGACGCGCCCGTGCCGATGTTGTTGAAGGTGACGGCGTCAGTACTCTTGTTGTTGACCACAGAGATCTCAGCAGCGACAGCGGCGAAGTCGTAGACGCCGTCCGTGCCGCCGGTCTCGTTGATCCTGAACACCTCGATGTCGGTGATGGTCGCTGCGGGCAAGGCGCCCGCGCCGGCCCCGTCCACTGTCAGGACCAATGTGTCGGTCCCAGCGCCGCCGTTGAGGACGTCGGTCGCATTGAGCGTGCTGTTCGTGCCGATGGCGGAGATATAGGCGGTGAAGGTGTCGTTGGCGCCGCCGCCCGTGAGGTTATCGGCGGCCGTGGTCAGGGTGAGAGACTGGCTGACCGGCGCTTCCGCCTCGGGCGGCGGCGGCGGGGCGTTGTTGTTGCCCATGCCGCCGCCGAGCGGGGAATAATACGTGGTTAGGTCGACGCCGTACTGGGCGTGGCCTGTCACGAGGGCGTGGATGAAGTTGTTCGCGCCGGCGGCGTACAGGCCTACGTCGGCCTTTACCCCCTCGCCCATCAGATAGCCGATCACCGCCGCCTTGACGGCGATATCGACCTGGGCCGCGGTGGAGGTGGCGCCAATCACGCCGGCCTGACGGGCGATAGCTTCGAAATTGGCCTTGCGGCTGGTGATGTCTGCGATGGCGGCGGCGGGGTTGATTCCGGCGGCCATGGCGTAGCTTGAGCCGATTATGGCCTGGTAGGCGGCGGTGACGAAGGCGCCGAAGGTCAGACCGCCATAGACGGCGCTGAAGTGGGAGGCGCCTTCACCCAATACGCCGAGGTTGAGCGCGAAATTGATGTAGCGGTCTTCCAGTCCGAACTTCGCGTAATAGGGGTCGTTCAGGTCGTTGGGGTTGGCGGGAGAGTTGACCAGATAGTCGAGGCCGGCCTTGGTCGGGGTTCTGGCGGTGAAGAACTGGTAGACCTGGATCGCGACGGAAACGTCGTTGTCGGCGCTGTTGACCACATAGGACATGGCGGCCTGGTCTGTGATCTGGCCGGCCTGCAATCTGTGGGCGATCACCTGCAGTTCGACCGAAGCGGCTGCGTCGGGCTGCACGCCATTGTTGGCGGCCCGGTAGGCTGCGGTTAGCTGGTCTAACGTATAGGCCATTGCCGGTGCTCTCGTCTGAAAAGCAGGACCTCTCATAGGCCTCTGCGACCAAGATAATCGCGACACCTATCTCCGTTCGCGGGACAATCGAACGGATATTCGTGTCTTTGTGCACAATCCGGTAGGTTCCGTGGATCGCCAGAATAGGCCGGCAGTCTCGCCGATGGATTGGCCGAGCGCTAGGCGCAACTGCGACGACCGCCGCCGGCTTCATGAAGACATCGTTGCGGCGCTTGCGCACGTCCTCGCCATCGGTCGGCTCGCCCTTGGCGCGACGGTCGGCGAGATCCAGGAAAGCCTTGGCCTTGAACGGAATGAGCCCCGCCTCGCTGAGCAGCTACAAGCCGTCCAACGCCTGCAAGTCGGCCTTGAGGAGGTCGTAGTAGGGCGCATCGAGAAGGATAGCCGAGAGGCTCGCGACCGTCTCGTCGATCGGCAGCGGGGTCAGGTCGCTGCCGGGCGCCAGTTTGAAGCCCTCCGGCGCGTCTACCGTTCCGCCACGTCCCCCATGCTCGTGATCCCATAGGCGATCGCCGCTGACGGGGCGAGGGCGGCGTTGCGTCCTGTGCGCCAGGCGCGGCTCTGTCAGGCAGCGCTGTTGCGGAGCAGGGGGCTCGACGGGACCGATCTGCATGCTAGCGTCTGCCGCTCAAGTTTGATGGGGACGTTGACATGCGTAAGGGGATCAAGATCGCGGCGCTGATGACGGGCGCGGCGGTGGCCTTGGCGGGCGCTGCGAGCGCTGCGGAGGTCAAGGCGGTCAGCGCCGCGCGGCTGCTCGACGTGGCGAGCGGCAAGTATGTCGACAACCCCCTGGTCATCGTCACCGACGGCCGCATCACCAGCATCGGCAAGAAGGGCGACGCGGTTCCGGCCGGGGCCGTCGCCGTCGACCTGCCCGGCGCGACCCTGCTGCCGGGTCTGATCGACATGCACGTGCACCTCGACAGTCTGGCCGAGGTGGGCGGCTATAACAGCCTCGAATACAGTGACCGCTTCTGGAGCGTCATCCAGACCGCCAACGCCAAGAAGACGCTGGAGGCCGGCTTCACCACGGTGCGCAACGTCGGCGCGGCCGACTATGACGATGTGGGCCTGCGCGAGGCGATCGACGCGGGCTATGTGCCCGGTCCCCGGATCGTCACCGCCGCCATCTCGTTCGGCGCCACGGGCGGCCACTGCGACTCGACCTTCTTCCCGCCGTCGATGGACCAGAAGAACCCCTTCAACAGCGACAGTCCCGACGAGGCCCGCAAGGCCGTGCGGACGCTGAAGAAGTACGGCGCGCAGGTGATCAAGATCTGCGCCACGGGCGGGGTGTTCTCGCGCGGCAACGAGCCGGGCCAGCAGCAGCTGACCTATGAGGAGATGAAGGCGGTCGTCGACGAGGCGCACATGGCGGGCATCAAGGTCGCCGCCCACGCCCACGGCGCCTCTGGCATCCGCGAGGCGGTGCGGGCCGGGGTCGACACCATCGAGCACGCCAGCCTCGTGGACGACGAGGGCATCAAGCTGGCGGTCCAGAAGGGCGCCTACTTCTCGATGGACATCTACAACACCGACTACACCCAGGCCGAGGGCAAGAAGAACGGCGTCCTGGAAGACAACCTACGCAAGGACCGCGACATCGGCGAACTGCAGCGCGAGAACTTCCGCAAGGCGCTGAAGGCCGGGGTGAAGATGGTCTACGGCACCGACGCTGGCATCTATCCGCACGGCGACAACGCCAAGCAGTTCGCCGTGATGGTGCGGTATGGCGCGACGCCCTTGCAGGCGATCCAGTCGGCGACCGTGACCGCCGCCGAGGCGCTTGGCCGCGGCAAGGACGTCGGTCAGGTGGCCGTGGGCCGCTATGGCGACATGATCGCGGTGGCCGGCGACCCGCTGGCCGACGTCACCACGCTGGAGAAGCCGGTCTTCGTGATGAAGGGCGGCGCGGTGGTGAAGGCGCCTTAGCCGACGTCAAATTTCCCCGGTGACACGATGTGGCGCCGGGGAAATCAAACTCCGCGCCTCTCGGCAAAAAATGGTGTGCAGGCGGCCAGTTTAGCGGCGGATTGCGACTAAAATCGGTTTCCTTTGGCCCTGCGCCTGCATAATCATGCCCCCGATTGACGCGCCGGATCACGGCGCGCGTTTCAGGTGAGGGGCTTTCCATGTTGCAGACTTCGTTCCGGCGCCGCGCGATCGCGCTGGCCGCCTCGGTCGCGATCGCGGCGCTGTCCTCGGGCGCGGCGCTGGCCGCCGACGGCTACAAGGCGCCGCCTGCGCCGATCGCCCAGATCCTGGACGCCGCCCCGACGCCCAGCATCGCCGTCAGCCCCGACCGCAAGGTGCTGGCCCAGCTGGGCCGCGAGAACCTGCCGTCGATCGCCGCGGTGTCCGAGCCGATCCTGCGGTTGGGCGGGTACCGGATCAATCCGCGCAACAACGGTCCGATCGAGGCCCGTTCGTCCTGGATGAACGCCCTGTCGTTCCAGGACGTGGCGACCGGCAAGACGCGGGCTGTGGCCTTGCCGGTCGGCGCGCGTTTCCTGGCGCCCAGCTGGTCGCCGGACGGCGGCAAGATGGCCTTCATCATGGACGGCAAGGAAAGCCTCGAGCTGTGGGTCGTGGACGTGAAGGCCGCCACGGCGCGCAAGGCCTCGGACGTCGCCGTCAGCGGCGTGTTCGGCGCGGGCTATGACTGGCTGCCGGACGGTTCGGGCTTCCTGGTGCAGGCGGTGGTGGCCGGGCGCGGCGCGCCGCCGGTCAAGGACCAGACGCCGACGGGCCCGACGATCCAGGAGTCCAAGGGCCGCACGGCCGCCATCCGCACCTATCAGGACCTGCTGACCAACGCCCACGAAGAGGCGCTGTTCGACTACTACTTCACCGCGCAGCTGACCCGCGTGGACCTGGCCGACGGCAAGACGACGGCGGTCGGCAAGCCGGGCGTGATCTCCGGCTTCAGCGTCTCGCCCGACGGCAAGTACGTGCTGACCAACCGCCTGAAGCGTCCCTACAGCTACCTGGTCCCGGCCAACCAGTTCCCGACCGAGATCGCGGTCTCCACGATCGACGGCCGGCCGGTGAAGACCCTGGTCGACCGTCCCCTGGCCGACAATCTGCCCGCCGCCTTCGACGCCGTGCCGACCGGCGTGCGCTCGGTCAGCTGGCGCGCTGACGCCCCGGCCACCCTGGTCTGGGCCGAGGCCCAGGACGGCGGTGACCCGCGCAAGAAGGTGGCGATCCACGACAGCGTCTTCCTGCAGGCCGCGCCGTTCGACGGCGCGCCGACCAAGCTGATCGACCTGGAGCAGCGCTATCGGGGGATCGAATGGGGCCGCGGCGACGTGGCCCTGCTGACCAGCCGCTGGTGGCAGACCCGCAACCAGAAGCTCATCCTGATCGACCCCTCCAAGCCGGGCGCCGGCCGCGTGATCGTCGATCGAAACTATCAGGACCGCTACAACGATCCGGGCCGCGCCCTGACCCGTCGCGACGCGCGAGGCGAGGACCTGCTGCACTTCACGCCTGACGGCAAGTCGGTGTTCGTGGTCGGCGACGGCGCCTCGGCCAAGGGCGAGTTTCCGTTCGTGGGCCGCATGTCGCTGGCCGACGGCAAGGTGACCAAGCTCTGGCAGGCCCAGGGGCCGTACTATCAGGTCCCGGTCGCCCTGGCCGACGAGGCGGGCAAGACGGTGATCACCCGCCGTGAGAGCGCCAAGGAGCAGCCCAACTTCTACATCCACGCCGTCGCGCCGGGCGCCAAGGCCAAGGCCCTGACCAGCTTCCCCGACCGCGCGCCGCAGTTCGCGGGCGTGACCAAGCAGACCATCACCTACAAGCGCGCGGACGGCGTGACCCTGTCGGGCGTGCTCTATCTGCCGCCGGGCTATGACAAGGCCAAGGACGGTCCGCTGCCGCTGCTGATGTGGGCCTATCCGGCCGAGTTCACCGACGCGGCCGTGGCCAGCCAGACGGTGGACGAGGGCAACCGCTTCACCCGGCCGGGCGGCTCCAGCCACCTGTTCCTGCTGACCCAGGGCTACGCCATCCTCGACAATCCGGCGTTCCCGATCATCGGCCAGAACGGGGCCGAGCCCAACGACACCTATATCGAGCAGCTGACCGCCGACGCTCAGGCCGCTGTGGACGCCGTGGTCGCCTTGGGCGTGGCCGATCGCGACCGGATCGCCGTGGGCGGCCACAGCTATGGCGCGTTCATGACCGCCAACCTGTTGGCCCACACGCGCCTGTTCCGGGCCGGCATCGCCCGCTCGGGCGCCTACAACCGCACCCTGACGCCGTTCGGCTTCCAGGCCGAGCAGCGCACCTACTGGGAGGCGACCGACACCTATACGAAGATGAGCCCGTTCACCTACGCCCCGAACATCAAGGACCCGATCCTGCTGATCCACGGCGAGGCCGACGACAACTCGGGCACCTTCCCGGTGCAGAGCGAGCGCTTCTACGCGGCGCTGAAGGGGGCGGGGGCGACGGTCCGCTACGTGACCCTGCCCAACGAAGCCCACGGCTATCGCGCGCGGGAGTCCACCGGCCACACCCTTTGGGAAATGGCCCAGTGGATGGACAAGTATGTGAAGAACGCGCCGCCGCGCGCGAAGTGATCGCCATCGGCGCTTGTGTGTAAAAGAGGGGCGGGCGGTCTTCGCGGACCGTCCGCCCCTTCGTCATCAACTTGACCCGCCGGATCGCGTGAGCGATCACCCGGCCCCGCTTCCAGAGGAACTCGCCGCCCGTGATCGCCTTCGAGGCCGTTTCCAAGACCTACGCCGCCAAGGGCGCGACCGCCGCGCACGCCGCGCTGCGCGAGGTCTCGCTGTCGGTGAACGCCGGCGAGGTGTTCGGGGTGATCGGCGCTTCGGGCGCGGGCAAGTCGACCCTGATCCGGCTGATCAACGGCCTGGAGACCCCGAGCGCGGGCAAGATCATCGTCGACGGCGACGACGTGGCCGCCCTGGGCGTGGAGGGCCTGCGCGCCCTGCGCCGCCGGGTCGGGATGATCTTCCAGCACTTCAACCTGCTGTCGGGCAAGACGGTCGCTCAGAACGTCGCCTTTCCCCTGAAGCTGGCCGGGCGGCCCGCCGCCGAGGTCAAGGCGCGCACGGCCGAACTGCTCGAACGCGTCGGCCTGTCGGCCCACGCCGGCAAGTATCCGGCCCAGCTGTCGGGCGGTCAGAAGCAGCGCGTCGGCATCGCTCGCGCCCTGGCCACCAATCCCAAGGTCCTGCTGTGCGACGAGGCCACCAGCGCGCTTGATCCGGAGACCACCGAACAGATCCTCGACCTGGTCTCGGGCCTGAACCGCGAGCTTGGCCTGACCATCGTGCTGATCACCCACGAGATGGACGTGGTCCGCCGCGTCTGTGATCGCGTGGCGGTGCTGGACGCCGGCCGCGTGGTGGAGGAGGGCGCCGTGGAAGAGGTGTTCCTGCACCCGGCCAGCGACACGGCCCGCCGCTTCGTGCGCGAGGCCGAGGGCGATGTGACTGCCGCGCCGGGCGTCGGCGGGCGCGTGGTGCGCCTGACCTTCAGGGGCGAGGCGACCTACAAGCCGGTGCTGGGCGAGGTGGCCCGGGCGACCGGCGTCGACTACTCGATCCTGGGCGGTCGCATCCATCGCCTGCGCGAGACGCCCTATGGCCAGCTGACCCTGGCGCTGACGGGCGGCGACGTCGCCGCCGCCATCGCCCAGTTCCAGGCCGCCGGCGTGCGCGTGGATGCGCTTTCCGGGGAGACCGCCCAATGAGCGCCTCGACCATGACCTTCGCCAATGTCGACTGGAGCGAGATCGGCCAGGCCACGCTCGACACCCTGGCCATGCTGGGCGGCTCGATGGTGCTGACCGTGGCGGTGGGCCTGCCGCTGGGCGTGATCCTGTTCCTGACCGGCAAGGGCCAGATGCTGGAGAACCGCCTGGCCAACGGGGCGCTTTCGCTGCTGGTCAACATCCTGCGCTCGGTGCCGTTCGTGATCCTGCTGATCGTGATGATCCCGCTGACCGTGGCGCTGGTCGGCACCTCGCTGGGCGTGGCCGGGGCGATTCCGCCGCTGGTGGCGGGCGCGGCGCCGTTCTTCGCGCGCCTGGTCGAGACCGCCCTGCGCGAGGTCGACAAGGGCGTGATCGAGGCCAGCTTCGCCATGGGCGCCAAGCGGCGTCAGGTGGTGCTGGGCGCGCTGCTGCCCGAGGCGCTGCCGGGCCTGGTGGCCGCCGCGACGGTGACCGCAGTGGCGCTGGTCTCCTACACGGCCATGGCCGGTGTGGTCGGCGCGGGCGGCCTGGGCGACCTGGCCATCCGCTTCGGCTATCAGCGCTTCCAGACCGACGTGATGGTCGTGACCGTGGTGCTGATGCTGGTGCTGGTGCAGGTGTTGCAGATGATCGGCGACGCGGTCGTGCGTCGCGTCTCCCACAAGTAAGCGCCCGACCATGACGATCGAAATCGAACACACTGACTCCCACTGGGACGCCGCCTTCGCCGCGACCCTGCTGGGCAAGACCCTGCTGATGAACCTCACCTTCCTCGACGAAGACGGCGAGGTGCAGGAGCGACAGCAGTTCTTCGGCGTGGTGATCGACGCCACCGAGCACGAGGGCATCGTGCTGGACCTGTTGGGCGAGCACGACGGCGACACCTACACCCTGCCGCCGCAGACCTCGGCGATCCAGAAGGCCGAGGCGGGCGTGACGAGCCTCGCGGGCGACAAGCCCGACTTCGTCGCCAGCTGGATCATCCATGGCGCGCCGGAGGTCGCCAACGACCTGGACGAAGAGGTCTAAGCTCTAGGCCTGGTCGAACGGGAAGGGCAGGCGACCGGCCTTGAACAGGATGTCGGGGTTTTCGTCATAGTCGCCCAGCTCGACATCGGCGGTGGCCGAGAACGCCACGACGCCTTCGCGCAGGGGCGCCAGCCGTTCGGCCTTGCGCCGCGCCTCCTCGGCGGTCTTGCAACCGATCTGCTGCTCGGCCTTCAGGCCCTTGCCGCGTCCGGCGATATAGGCTTGCACGATGTGGACGGTTTCTTTGGCCATCCCCATCCAGGCGACCTGTTCGGACGTAACGTCAAGCGATCCTGAGGCAGGGGCTTGGAATCGCCTCAGGAAATCTGATTTCCCTCGCCCGGCCCGAGCGGGCAAAACCCTACCTCTCAGATCGTCTTGTGGAGCTGTTCATGGTCGCCCGCCGCGCTGTTCTCGTCCTCGGCCTCGCCGCCATGTCTGTCGCGGCGTGTGGCCCCAAGGCGCCCAAGGCCAGCGATCCCAACACCCTGACCGTGGCGGCCACCGCCGTGCCGCACGCCGAGGTGCTGGAGTTCATCAAGCCGAAGCTGGCGCAGCAGGGCCTGAACATCGACATCAAGGTGTTCAACGACTACGTCCAGCCCAACACACAGGTCGCCGAAAAGCGCATCGACGTCAGCTACTTCCAGACCCTGCCGTATCTGGAGAGCTTCAACCGCGACAAGGGGACCAACCTGATCCCGCTGCAGGGGGTCCATGTCGAACCGATCGGGACCTATTCGGCCAAGTGGAAGTCGATCGCCGAGGTTCCGAACGGCGCCGTGATCGCCATCCCCAATGACGCCTCGACCGAAGGCCGCGCCCTGATCCTGCTGGCCAAGAACGGCGTCATCGCCATCAAGGACCCCAAGAACCCGCTGACCAGCCTGCGCGACATCACCAGCAACCCGAAGAACCTGAAGTTCAAGGAGCTGGAGGCGCCGGCCCTGCCGCGGGTGCTGAACCAGGTCGATCTGGCGGTGATCAACACCAACTACGCCCTCGACGCCAAGCTGAACCCCAGCAAGGACGCCCTGATCATCGAGGACAAGACCAGCCCCTATGTGAACTATCTGGTCGGCCGTCCCGACAACAAGGACGACCCGCGCGTGAAGACGCTGGCGGCGGCGCTGACCACGCCTGAGGTCAAGGCGTTCCTGGAGCAGAAGTACGCGGGCGCGGTCGTGCCGGCGTTCTGAGGGGCGGAAGGTCGCGCCCTAGTGTGGGTGTGCGCGGCGCAGGTCGCTGACGCGACAGCCCGGGTCGCAAGCGAACTGTGATGGCGTCTGCAGTGGGTGGTGAGCGGACAATCGCGCTGGTCGCCCGACGCTAAACCGTGATGCAACCTGAACGCATCAGGCGGACACTCGAACGACTTTCCGACGAAGCACCCAGACACCGACGATCATGAAAAACATGAGCATCATGGTCCCCATGATCCGGCCAACGGTTGGAGGCGTGCCAACTTTGGCTGCTCTTTCGAGTGCTTCCGCCGCACGCCACAGCGCGAAGAACAGCGTCGCGAAGAATAGAAGCGCCACGGGGCTGTTCCGGGAGGGAAGACCGAAGATCGCTGCGACCAACATGATTGCTGGCGGCGCTAGGAATATCCAAGGCGTCCATTCCGGGATTTCAGGTGTCGGTCGTCGCGCGAGGGAAACTGTGAAGATCGCCCAGCTCCAACCACACATCAGGCCAGCAAGCAGCGCCGGGAATATCCCTTGAAACAGGGGTTTGCCGAGCGCCGCCAGTGATACCAAGTTCAACAAAATCCAGACGATTGTCAGGATTGCAGGGTGCAGCAAAGCGATGCGTTGCGCGATTGCCGGGCGGTACATGACGTGCGTGTCGTTGTGAAGCTTGAGGGACTGGCCTCTGCAATCACCTGCGTCGCAAGCTTCCAAGATTTGGTCCGGTCCCGTCCCGACCTCTTCCTGCTCTTTCGCCATTTTGCGCCGACACCACGCCCCGCAGAGGAATCATTGGCACCGTCTAACATTTCACCTTACCTATCAGCGCCCGCTGCTCACGGATTCTCCATGGCCCTCCCGTCGCTGAAATCGTCCGCCGGTCGTCGACTGGTGCTGGACGTCGCCAATTCCTCGGGCCTGGAAGATTGGGCGCCGGAGCTGCAGAAGACCAAGGTCTATGAGCGGATTCTGCTGGACCTGATCCTGGGCGAACTGCCGGCCGGGGCTCGCCTGGACGAACAGTCGCTGGCCGCGCACTATGGCACCGGCCTGGCGGGCGTCCGCGACGCGCTGGGACGCCTCGCCCTGGAGGGGTTGATCATCCGCCGCGCCCGTTCGGGCACCACGGTCGCGCCGCTGGACCTGGTGGAGCTGCGCCAGGGCTATGAGGCGCGCGTGCTGATTGAGCCGCACTGCGCGCAACTGGCCGCCAGGAACGCCAGCAAGGCCGAGGCCCAGGCGATGTTCGAGGTTTTCGCCGATGGCGAGGAGGCCGCGCGGACCTGCGACCTGCCGGCCCTGGTGGCGATGGACCTGCGCTTCCACGCCGCCGTCGCCCGCGCCTCGGGCAACCTGGCCCTGGCCCGCATTCTCATCCCGCTGCAGCACAAGGCCGCCCGCTTCTGGGTGTTTTCATTCAACGGCGCGTCCGAACAGGAGCTGCTGGACGAGATCGAGGAGCATCGTCAGGTCGCGCGGGTCATCGCCAGCGGCGACGCCGAGGGCTCGCGGCGGGCGATGCTGCGGATTCTGGATGTCCAGCCCGAAGCCGGCGCTCGATCCTAGATCGTAGGCCTCCGCACCCGGTCCCAAGGGTCATCATTCCCTTTACGTAAGCTGCAGCATTCGGGTCACACCCGCATCATAATTCCACCTGAAATGTCAGAAGGCATTTTGACGAAGGTCAAGACATCCCCAGATATCGAGCCGTGAGCGCCGGGGCCCTTACCCGGTGCGGTGAAGGCTCGATCTATGTCGTCTCAGCGCATCCTTCTGTCCGCCAGCCTGCTGGCCCTGGCCGCCGCTTCGCCCGCCCTGGCCGACGCGCAGTTGTCCGACCGCGTCGATGCGGTGGTGATCGTGGCGCGCGACAAGGCGGGCCTGCTGGAGAAAGCGCCCAGCCAGACGGTGTTCGGGATCGACAAGCCGCTGATCGAGACCCCGCGCTCGGCCAGCCTGGTCAGTGACCTGACGCTGGAGCGCTATGGCGTTCTGACCCTGGACGGCGCCACCAAGGTCGCGCCCGGGACCCATACGGCCAGCTTCTATGGCGTGCCCGGCTCGCTGAACATTCGCGGCACCCTGGCCGAGAACTACTTCCGCGGCTTCAAGCGCGTGGAGAACCGGGGGACCTATTCCACTCCGATCGGCGGCGCGGCGCGTATCGAGATCCTGCGCGGCCCGCCGACGCCGGTCTACGGCGCGGGCAAGGTCGGGGGCCTGGTCAATTTCATCCCCAAGTCCGCCCGCGACGAGGGCCGTTTCCTGGCCGGACCGGAAGGGGAGGTGAGCGCCACCGTCGGCAGCTACAACAAGAAGCTGGTCACCGCCCAGTTCGGCGCGCCCGTCAGCCTGGGTCCGGCCCAGGGCGGCGTCTATGCCTACGGCGAGGCCGAGGACAGCCACAGCTTCTACAAGGGGATCTATCCGCGTCACCAGACCCTGGAGCTGTCGGCCGATTTCGATCTGGGCGAGGGCTGGAGCACCGCTTTTGGCGGCATGCTGTTCCGCTCGCGGGGCGACGTGCAGACGCCGGGCTGGAACCGCCTGACCCAGGACCTGATCGACAACCGCACCTACATCACCGGTCGCGACACCACGCTGAAGGACACGGACGGCAACGGCCGCCTGACGCCTACCGAGGTGGGCTTCTATCCCTTCGCCAGCGCGCTCTACATCCCGTACTACGGCTTCTTCAGCACCGACGCGGTCCATACGCTGGACGTCGGCGTCGGGACCACCAAGCTGGACCGCCGCACGGTCTATATCAGCCCCGCCGACTTCTCGAAGACGGACACCCAGACGCTGTATTTCGATCTGGCCAAGGACCTGGGCGAGGATCGCGCGCTGAAGCTGCAGCTGTTCCACGACCGCCAGGACAACAAGCGCTACGTCTCCTACGGCTATCCGTCGGCGATCGACGCCAAGGTCAGCGAGGTCCGCCTGACCTACGCCTTCCCGACCACCTTCGGCGCGGCCAGCGCCCGCACCCTGGTCGGCGGCTCCCACCGCTGGTTCGAGGGGCGGCGGCGCGAAAGCTACAACAGCGGCATGATCGCTCTGGACCGCCGCGACATCAGCTTTGGCGCCACGCCGACCGACATCATCGACAGCCCGTTCGACGACGAGCCCGGCGGCGTGGGCCTGAAGTGGGAGAATGACAACCGCTCGACCTGGAAACAGACCGGCGTCTTCGTCACCTCCGATATCGACCTCGGCCGCCTGAACCTGATCCTGGGCGGGCGCTGGGATCGCTACAGCGTCGAAAGCCAGGACACCGGCTTCCTCAGCTACACCGTCACGGGCCAGAAGACGGCCGAGCGAAACAAGGCGACCTGGAACGCCAGCCTCACCTACACGCTGCCGATCGGCCTGATGCCCTACGCCAGCTACGCCAAGGCCTCGGCGCTGGAGATGAGCCAGGGCGGCGATATCGCGCCGGGTCTGGTGGCCGACGGCTCGTGGCTCTCCAGTTCCGACTTGGCCGAGGCCGGGGTAAAGTTCCAGCTGCTGCGCGGAACCCTGATCGGTTCGCTGGCGGCCTATCGCCAGAACCGCACCCAGATCACGGGCGCCATCGCCCCGCCCACCGTGCAGGGCACGCGCGCCAAGGGCGTGGAGCTGGAGGTCCGCTGGCTGGCGTCCGAGCGGCTGTCGTTCACCTTCGCCGGCAACAGCCAGCGCACGACCATCAAGGGTCCGGACACCTCGTTCCAGTACATCCCGGCCTATACCGCCGGCGTGCCGGGGCCCCAGGCCTATGGCGGTTCCTATGTGGTGTGGAGCTTCGCGGGCCTGCCGGGGCGCAGCGGCGACTACGCCTACACCCTGACACCCAAGTCGGTGCTCAGCCTCTACGGGACCTACACCAGCAAGGGCTATGACTGGGGCCAGGCCGGGGCGACCCTGGGCGTCAGCCACGTGGGCCGCACCTCGGGCACGGTGCAGAACGCCGTGCGCTATCCCGCCTATGAAGTGGTCAATGCGTCGGCTTTCGTCAGCCGGGGGCCTTACACTTTGTCGGTCAATGTCGATAACCTGTTTGACACGTTCTATTTCACCCCGGACGCCGACACCTACGCTAATCTCGGCGCCTTGCCCGGCAAGGGACGCGAGTGGCGGGCCACCCTGAAGCGGACCTTTTGATGCGATCTGACAGTTTCATCCTCCCCCGCGGAGCGGGGGAGGGGGACCGCCGAATGGCGGTGGAGGGGGCGCTGGAGGTCCTAGCGCCCCCTCCGTCACGACGCTGCGCGTCGCGCCACCTCCCCCGCCTTGCGGGTGAGGAGGGCTGTCGGTGACCGCGTCCCGCTTCCGTCCCTGGCTGCTGTTGGCGGCGTTCAGCCTGCTGCTGTTCCTGATCACCGCCTCGACCTACGGCTCTCTGGGCGTGGTGCTGCCGGCCATGATCGGCGAGTTGAACTGGAGCTTCGAGAAGGCGTTCCTGGGCTTTTCGGTGCTGGGCGTCTTCACCGGGGCCTCGTCCTGGTTGCCGGCGATCCTGATCCGGCGGATCGGGGTGCGGGGGACCTTGCTGGTGGGCGCTGCGGTGCTGGCCGGTGGATTCGTCGGCCTGGCCAACGCCGAGAGCCTGATCAGCTACTATGTGGGCGCGGCCGCCTGCGGGGTCGGCTTCCAGATGGCGGCCCTGATCCCGGGTACGCATGTGCTGTCGTCGCTGTTTCGTGAGCGCGCCCTGCCTTTTGGCCTCTACTTCACCTTCGGATCGCTGGGCGGCGCCGCCGGGCCGTGGATGGTGCTGAGCCTGATGCAGGCCAGCGGCGACGACTGGCGGGCTTTCTGGATCGTACAGGCGGTCCTGGCCGCCGCCGTGGGCGGCCTCTGCGCCCTGATGGTCGGCGGCTCCCAGTGGCTGGCGGCGGCCGCGCGAGAGGTCGATGTCGAGGTCGAGCAGGCGGCGCGACAGGCGCCTGCCAATGCGCGCGTCTATCGCACCGCGCACGAATGGACCGTCCGCCAGGCGCTGCGCACGCCGCAATTCTACATCCTGGTCGCCGCCTACTTCTCGCACCTGCTGGCCGGCGTGACGGTCGCCAGCGTATCGGTTTCGCACCTGACCGAGATCGGCGTCGCCGCAGGGCTAGCGGCGGTGGCGGCCGGCGCTCTGGCGGCCAAGATGTTGAGTCTCGAGGCCCTGATGCAGACCCTCGCACGCCTCGCAGGCGGCGCTCTGGGCGATCGGGTGGATCCGCGCTGGCTGCTGGTTTTCGCCCAGGCGATGCTGGTGATCGGCCTTCTGGCGTTGGCCAAGGCGGCGACGCCCGCCCTGATGCTGGTCTATGCGATCGGAACAGGGGTGGGCTTTGGCCTGACGGTCCTGGCCGTCACGGTGCTGCTGCTCAACTACTATGGCCGTCAGAGCAATCTGGAGCTGTTCTCGCTGACGTGTCTGGTCGGCGCGGTGTCGGCGGCGGGGCCGTTCATCGCCGGCGCAATGCGCGACCGACTGGGCAGCTTCGCCCCGACCTTTGAGCTCTTCGCCGCCGTCACGGCGGTGGTGTTCGTGGCGGTGCTGGTGATGCGGCCGCCGCGAGCGCCGCAAACCTGAACCTCGACAATAAAAAAGCCGCCCCGGGGGAGCCGGGGCGGCTTCGATCTCTACCCGATGGGTCGCTTAGAAAGCGGCCTTCAGGCTGACGACCACGCGGCTGTCATAGATCTTGCCGAGGCCGTGCTCGCTGGTGTCGTGGTAACGCAGGTCAGCCGACAGCTTGTCGGTCAGGGCGTAGGCCAGACCCAGGTTCCAGGTGCTGTAGTCCTTGTAGTTCTTGATGCTCTGGTTGCCGACGGCGCCCGAGAGGGTCAGCTTGTCAGCGACCGGCATGGCGGCGTTGATCTCGACGTAGGTCGAGCTGCCGCCCTTGCCCGCATATTCCGGCGAGTAGAACACGGCCGCGCCGACGGTGGCCGGGCCGAAGGCGCGCGAGGCGGCGGCCTTCAGTTCGACGAAGCTGTACGAACCCGGGGTCAGGCCCTTGTCGTCGACATAGCCGTAGTACAGCACGCCCAGGTCGAACGAGGTGTCGCCGACGGTCGGCTTGATGCCGGCGTAGAAGTCGATTTCAGCCGTCGGATCATCCGCACCGAAGTCGACGTTCGACGCCCAGACGCCCGCATAGCCAATGCCGAGCGAAAGATCGATGCCGCCCGAGATGGCCGGATCTTCCTGGGTTTGGCTCACGCCGCGGAACACGTAGTCGCTGGTGATGCCGACGTTGTACGAGGCCTTCAGCTCTTGGGCCGAAGCGGCGCCCGCGAGGGCGACCGTGGCGGCGGCGGCGGCCAGCGCGATCTTCATGGCTTTCATAGTTCTATCCCCTTGTCTGTGTCGTCAGCCAGGTTGGTTCCCGGCCCCCGACAGCGCCTGTAGGCGCATTTGCGTCCCCGACTGATTAGTTGGGGGCACGTCCTTAAGTGCAATCGGGGGGGCGTTGAACGCCAGCGAGAAGGGCGCCTGAGGCCTAAATTTTGGGCGATGTGTGACGATTTTGCTGCAATACAGGCGCTGCTCGGCCACATGCGCCTGAAAAGCGAATCCAGCTTGGCTGTGTCTTTACCGCATAGAAAGGCTTGCGCCGCCGAGGTGGAGCCCCCCGTCGACCAACAGGGTCTCGCCGGTGACATGCCGCGACGCGGGTGACGCCAGAAAGACGGCCGCGCCGGCGATGTCTTCAGCGGTGGAGGCGACCTTCAACGGCGTCGCCGCGGCTGCTCCGGCGCGAAGGCGATCGACTCGCTCGGCGTCCATGGCCTTTCCGAACCACGGGGTGTCGATGAAGCCCGGGCATATGGCGTTGACGCGAATGTGCGGCGCAAGCGCGCGGGCCAGCGACAACGTCATCGTGGTCATCGCGCCCTTGGAGGCGGCGTAGGGCACCGAAGAGCCGTTGCCGACCACGCCCGCGATCGAAGAGGTGTTGACCACGGCGCCGGGTGACGGCGCGGCCTCCAGCAGCGAGCGGGCGGCGCGGACCATCTGGAAGGCGCCGACGACGTTCACCGAATAGAGCCGCAGGAAATCCTCGGCACTGACCGCGTCGAGATCGGCATGGTTCGGCGCGAACTTGGTCATGCCGGCGTTGTTGAACAGCGCATCGATGCGGCCCGA
The DNA here is from genome assembly GCF_026672375.1 of Caulobacter sp. SL161. Classification (GTDB taxonomy): domain Bacteria; phylum Pseudomonadota; class Alphaproteobacteria; order Caulobacterales; family Caulobacteraceae; genus Caulobacter. The sequence goes on along the minus strand of NZ_JAPPRA010000001.1, from coordinate 3,400,200 downwards.
GGCGTCGGCAGCGGCGGCGATCTTGCGGCAGTCCTCGTCGCTGGACACGTCGCCTTGCGCCAACACCGCCTTGGCCCCCTCGGCTTGGACGAGCCTTGCGGTCTCTTCTGCCTCCTCGGCGCTACGGGCGAAGTTGATCACGACAAGGCCCGCGCCGCGCCGGGCGGTCTCGACGGCGATCGCCCGGCCCAGCCCCGTGGAGCCGCCGGTGACCACCACCGTGAAGCCTTCGAAATCCCGTCCCGACATCACGTCTCTCCCGAACATCTGTTTGCGACCTTGTAGCGGGGCGCCGCGCGCTTGTCTCGCGAGGCGCGGAGGCCTAAATCGCGCCGATGACCGATCTGAACGTCACCCAACTGGGCCGCGTTGTCGACGCGCCCGAGAGCCCCGAGGCCGCCGTCCTTGAGCGCGTGCCCAATCCGCAGAGCGACGTGCTCTATCTGGCCCGTTTCGTCGCGCCGGAGTTCACCTCGCTGTGCCCCGTCACCGGCCAGCCTGATTTCGCGCACCTCGTCATCGACTACGCGCCCGGCGACTGGCTGATCGAGAGCAAGTCGCTGAAGCTCTACCTGACCAGCTTCCGCAACCACGGCTCGTTCCACGAGGACTGCACGGTCAAGGTGGCGCGCAAGATCGTCGAGATCGCGCAGCCGCGCTGGCTGCGGATCGGCGGCTACTGGTATCCGCGCGGCGGCATCCCGATCGACGTGTTCTGGCAGACGGGCCCCGCGCCGGAGGGGCTGTGGGTTCCTGACCAGGGTGTCGCGCCTTATCGCGGCCGGGGCTGAAGCTCCCGCTAGGCTGACCAGTAGCTGGTGAGCGCCGCCACGTCGGGGCGAGCGCGTTCCTGCGGCGGCTCGGTGGTCGTGCCGAGATAGAGGTAGCCGGCCACCTGTTCGCCGTCCGCCAGACCCAGGAGCGCGGTCGCGCGCGGGTCATAGCTGTACCAGTCGGTGATCCAGTTGGCGCCCCAGCCCAGGGCGGCGGCGGCCAGCAGCATCTGGTGACAGACCGCCGAGGCGCTCTGGCGCTGCTCCCATTCGGGGATTTCGCCGGGGATGTGGCGCGAGATTACCGCCACGCAGACCGGCGGGCGGGTCAGCTTGCGCAGCGCCGCCGTCGCCTTGGTCGGGTTGGCCTGGCTGTCGGCGAGCGGGGCGATCCGTTCGGCGAAGGCGTCCTTGGCCTCGCCCGTCAGAACGATAAAGCGCCAGGGGGCCAGCTTGCCGTGGTCGGGCACGCGGGCGGCGATCCGCAGAATCTCCGCCAACTGGCCGGCGTCCGGACCGGGGGCGGTCAGGGTCATGGCGCTGGCCGAGCGCCGCTTGGCCAGGAAGGCCACGACTTCCGGCGCGGCCTCGACCGGCAGGGTCTGGCCAAACTCGGGGGCGGGGGGAACAGAACCGGCCAAGACGATGTCTCCGAAGCGTTGTAAGTCGCAGACCTATGGCTGCGGGGCGGCCACGACAAGGTTCATGGCCGCAGGGCGGCCTAGATTGGGGATCAGCGCTGTGGCCGACGAACCTGACCGCAAGCCCGCTTGGCTCAGACCGCACGGAAAGCCTTGGGGCGTTTCCTCGAGCAAGGTTGTCTACGACAATCCCTGGATCACCTTGACCGAGTATCAGGCCATCGCACCGACGGGACGGCCGGCGCTGTACGGCAAGGTGGGGTTCAAGAACCAGGCGATCGGGGTCGTGCCGCTGCACGACGACGGCACGGTCACCCTGGTCGGTCAGAACCGCTTCTCCCTGGCCAACTACAGCTGGGAGCTGCCTGAAGGCGGCGCGCCGCATGGCGAGGATCCGCTGGACGGCGCCAAGCGCGAACTGGCCGAGGAGGTCGGGCTGCAAGCCGCCGACTGGCGGCTGATCCTGCGCATGGAGCTCTCGAACTCGGTCACGGACGAGATCGCCTACGGCTTTCTGGCCATGGGTCTGTCGCCCACCGAGGGCGAGCCGGACGAGACCGAGGACTTCGCCGTCGCGCGCGTGCCGTTCCGCGAGGCGCTGGACGCGGCGACGTCGGGTCATATGCCTGACGCAATTACAGTGGCGTTGTTGCTGAGAACGCACCATATGGCGGTGCGAGGCGAACTGCCGGCCGACCTGGCCGCTCTGGTCCTCGCATAGGCGTCGTTCACTGAGCTAGAGCATTTTCAAAAAAGATGCGCTATGCTCGGCCTGCGCCTGGAACGGAGAGCCCGATGCCGAAGCATCTCGAAGTGGTGACGTCCGACACCGAAACGCCGGTTTGGGTCGCCCTGCGTAACCAGGCCGAGCACGCCGCCAAGGCCGAGCCGGCGCTGGCGTCGCTGCTGAACGCGGTGATCCTCAGCCACGACAACCTCGCCGACGCCCTGACGTTCCAGCTGGCGCGCAAGCTGGGCGATCAGGAGATGCGGGCGATGACGGCGCGCGAGTTCGCCGCCGACGCCTTCGAGGATGATCCGTCGATCGTCGAGGCGGCCGAGGCCGACCTGAAGGCGGTGTTCGAGCGCGATCCGGCCTGCAAGGGCTATGTCCAGCCGTTCCTGTTCTTCAAGGGTTTCCTGGCGCTGCAGACCCACCGCGTGTCGCACTGGCTGTGGAACCAGGGCCGCGAGACCTTGGCCTTCTATCTGCAGAGCCGCTCCAGCGAAGTCTTCCAGGTCGACATCAATCCGGCCGCCAAGATCGGCAAGGGCGTGTTCATCGACCACGGCACCGGCATCGTCATCGGCGAGACGGCGGTGGTCGGCGACGACGTCTCGATGCTGCACGGCGTGACCCTGGGCGGCACGGGCGCCGAGCGCGGCGATCGCCACCCCAAGATCGGCAAGGGCGTCCTGCTGGGCGCGGGCGCCAAGGTGCTGGGCAACATCACCATCGGCGACTACGCCAAGGTGGCCTCGGGTTCGGTGGTGTTGCGCCCGGTGCCGGCGCACTGCACGGCGGCCGGCGTGCCTGCGCGTCTGGTCAACTGCCCGACCTGTGAAGAGCCCGCCAAGACCATGGACCACACCCTGGCCGAGGCGGTCTATTCGTCCACCAGCTACGAGATCTGAGTGAAGCCGCTGTTGCGTCGCCTCGGCGGCTTACTGCTGGCCGCCGCTATCGGTCTGGCCGCGCCCGCCTGGGCCGGCTCCGCGCCGGTGGGCGGCTACAAGGTCGTCAAGAGCTACCCGCACGACACCCGGGCCTTCACCCAGGGCCTGCTGTATCGCGACGGCTTCATCTTCGAGAGCACGGGCCTGCAGGGCCGGTCGTTCATCCGCAAGTGGAACCTGGAAACCGGCGCCATCGAGGCCGAGCGCACCATCGACTCCCGCTATTTCGGAGAAGGCATCGTCGACTGGAAGAACCGGGTCTACGCGCTGACCTGGACCGATCAGGTCGGCTTCATCTACGACATCGACAGCTTCGAGACCCTGGGCGAGTTCAGCTATCCCGGCGAGGGCTGGGCGCTGACCCGCGACGACAAGCGGATCATGATGAGCGACGGAACCGCCTTCATCCGCTTTCTTGATCCCGAGACGCTGAAGGAGACGGGCCGGATCCAGGTCACCGACAACGGCGTCCCGGTCACCAAGCTCAACGAACTGGAGTGGGTGAAGGGCGAGCTTCTGGCCAATGTCTGGCAGACGACCCGCATCGCGCGGATCGACGTGGCGACCGGTCGCGTCAAAGGCTGGATCGAGCTGGCCGGGCTCTTGCCGGAGGCGGGCGTGCGCGGTGACCGCGACGACGTCCTGAACGGCATCGCCTATGACGCCGCCGGCGATCGTCTGTTCGTCACGGGCAAGCTGTGGCCCACGCTGTTCGAGATCAAGCTGACCGACGCGAACTAGTTTGCGGGAACCGCATCCGGGGGATGGCGTTTAAATCACGTCCGCCCCTCTACGCCCCCCGACCTAGTGGGCGGACCACGGCCCCGGCCGCGAGACGCGCCGGGGCCCAAACTATGTTTGCGGAGGATTAGACGTCGTGAGCGGGGCTTCAGGCGCGGGCGTCCACACCTTCTCCGCCTTAAGCGACTTGCCGTTCTCGCGGCGGGCGCTAGTTTCGCGCGGACAAGCGCCCCGGGCGCCCAGCCATCAATGAGGATCCCCCGTGGACGCCACAACCGTCGCCAAGCTCGAAAAGCACCTGAAGCGCACCTTCGGCAACCCGCACATCCAGGTGAAGCCGCGTCCCAAGCAGAAGGACTCGGCCGAGGTCGAAGTCGCCGGCGAGTTCATCGGCGTTGTCTTCCAGGACGAGGACGAGGACGGCTCGTTCATGTTCGAGATGGCCATTCTCGGCGAAGACCTGGACTAAACCCACTGGCCCGCGCCCTGTCGGTGATCGACAGGGCGCGTGGCGGGCCGCGATCTTGAGTATCCGCGGCCCGGTCGGGCGTTGATCGCCGATCTTCGCCCCGCTTGAATGGGGCCATGACCTTTCACGTTCTTGATCGCCCCGTCTGTTCGACCCTCTTGGGGCGCCAAAGTCACTTGGCTATCCGGCGTGGCCGCGCCTTCCGGATGCATCCCGACTACGGCCTGTTCGCCGGTCTGGAGGACGAAGGCCCCGAGGCGCTCGCCGATCTGGGCGCCCTTTTGCGTGAGCACGGGACGGTGGGCCTGATCGCGCCCGACGCGACGCCGCCGGTTCCCGGAACCGAGGTGGTCTCCAACGCCGTCTGCCTGCAGATGGAGGCGGACAAGGTTGCGTCGGCCTGGGAGGTCGACTTCGACATGCTGGACCTCGGCGACGCCGACGGGCCCGAGATGCTGGCCCTGGCGACCCTGACCAAACCCGGGCCATTCTTCTCGCGTACGCACGAGCTCGGCGCCTTCATCGGCGTGCGGCTGGACGGCCAACTGATCGCCATGGCCGGCCAGCGCATGCGCCCGGACGGCTACACCGAGGCCAGCGGCGTCTGCGTCCATCCCGACCATCGCGGCCATGGCTATGCGGCGAGACTGCTGCGCGAGGTGACCGCGCGGATCCTGGCGCGCGGCGAGAAGGCCTTCCTGCACAGCTACACCGACAATGCGACGGCGATCCGGCTCTACGAGTCGTTGGGCTATCGCGGGCGGCGGGAACTGATGTTTACGATCCTCCGGCCGGCTGGGGTGTAACAGCGCCCCCACCGTCACGATGCGTATCCGCATCGCGCCACCTCCCCCGCCTTGCGTGGGAGGAGGAGGCCGCACCCTCCTCACCCGTGAAACGGGGGAGGTGGATCGACGCGAGGCGGCGAGACGGAGGGGGCGCTTAGAGCCCCTAAGCCTCGATCGCTTTCGCGCCGGCCTTGCGGGCCCAGCGGTAGAAGCCGACCACCACGATCGCGGCGGCGGTCAGGGAGAGCAGCATTCCGACGTGCTCCGACGGCGCGAAGGGCAGGGCGAGCGGATCGCCCTTGCCGGTCGAGACAATGGTCAGGGCCAGGGCGACATTGAACAGGCTCTCGCCGACGATGAAGCCCGAGGCGACCAGTACGCCCAGGCGCCGGGACGGCTCGGCGGCGCGGTCCTTGGCGACGATCTTCTCGAACAGCCAGCCGGCCAGGGCGCCGAGCACGACCGGGGCCGTGACCGAGCTGGGCAGGTAGATCGCCAGGCCCACGCCCAGGGGCGGCAGGCTCAGACGGTCCTTGCTGGTCGCGCGCAAACCCGTGTCGACGGCCACCAGCGCCAGGCCGATCAGCGCGCCGAAGCCCAAAAGGCCCCAGTCGAGATTGCCGCCCAGCACGCCCTTGGCCAGGGTCGAGATCAGGGTGGCCTGGGGCGCGGCCAGGGGTTCATCCGAGATGGCTTGCAGGTTCGGCGCGCCGGCGAAACCGTACGAGCGGTTCAAGAGCTCCAGCACGAACGGGATGACCACCGAGCCCGCCAGCACGCCGATGATCAGGCCGACCTGCTGTTTCCAGGGGGTGGCGTCGACCAACTGACCGGTCTTCAGATCCTGCAGGTTGTCGTTGGCGACCACGGCCACGGCCAGGACGCAGGTGGTGACGTAAAGCGCGAAGGCGATCAGGGCCTTGGTCACGTCGGGGCCGATGACGCCGCGACCGACCATGCCGACCATCAGCGAAGCGCCCAGGACGCTCAGGATGGCGATGCCCGACACCGGGCTGTTGGACGAGCCGATCAGGCCGGCCATGTAGCCGCAGACGGCGGCGGCCAGCAGGCCGGCGAAGACCAGATAGCCGATGCCGATCGCCACCAGCGGCGTCGTCAGCTGGGCGATGGGACCGCCGGTGAGGAAGTGGGCCAGGAACCAGCCGGCCGGGGCCAGGAGCAGCACCGAGACCAGACCGACGATGCCGATCGGAATGTCCTGTTCGACACGGGGCAGCTTGGCGCCGCCGGCCTTGCGGGCCTTGGCGGCGTCCAGCGCCGACTTTAGGCCTGAGGTGATCGGCCCGACCAGCTTGGCCAGGGTCCAGATGGCGGCCGCGCCGATGACGCCCGCGCCCAGGAAGCGGACCTGGCTCTTCCACACCGTCAGGGCGTGGGTGGCGGCGTCGGCCTCGGGCATGGGGGTCAAAAGGGTGAGGATCGGCACCAGGATGGCCCAGGCGATGAACAGGCCCGCGAACATGGCGATCCCGACCGTGATGCCCATCAGGTGGCCCGCGCCCATCAGGGCCAGAGAGCTGGAGGCGCCGATGCCCGTCGCGCCCGACGCCGCGCCGGCCTTGAACTTGAAATAGGCGGCGATCTCGGCGGCGAACAGCTTGGCCGCGCCCAGGGCGCCGAACAGGGCCGAGGCCAGGGCGCTGAAACCGATGGCGGCCAGACCCGCCTTGCCCTCGGCCGCGCCCTCCCGCGAGCCGGCGCCGACCTTCAGCACCTCGGCGGCGGCGACGCCTTCGGGGTAGGGCAGGTTGGAGTTGGTCACCAGCGCCCGGCGCAGCGGGATCGTGTACATCACGCCCAGGATGCCGCCGACGGCGCAGGCGCCGAAGGTGGGCAGGAACGGCACATTGGCCCACCAGCCGATCATCAGGAGGCCCGGCAGCACGAAGATCACCGCCGACAGCGTTCCGGCTGCGGACGCAATCGTCTGGACGATGTTGTTTTCCTGGATGGTCGAGGTTTTGAAGGCCCGCAGCAGGGCCATCGAGATGACGGCCGCAGGGATCGCGGTGGCGAAGGTCAGGCCGACCTTCAGGCCCAGATAGACCTGGGCGGCGGTGAAGACCAGCGTGATCAGAATGCCGAGGAGGACCCCGCGAAGGGTAAATTCCGTGCGCGGCGCGGTCGTATCGGCCATGAACATATCCAAGCAAAGATTAAGGCGGCCGGACCTTGCACGCCCGACCGCCTCAAACTCAAGCCTTCAGTGTCGTGTGCTGTTACGAAATCACAGCACGCCCAGCATCTCCGCGACCAGCGGATGGCGGACAATGTCGCGATCGGCGAGGCGCACGACGGCGATGTTGGACACCGCGTCGAACTTGGCCGCCACTTCCGCCAGGCCCGAGATGCCGGGCAGCAGGTCGGACTGGTTCGGGTCGCCGGTGACCACCATGGTCGAGTGCCAGCCCAGACGGGTCAGCAGCATCTTCAGCTGCATGTAGGTGCAGTTCTGGGCCTCATCGATCACCACGAAGGCGTTGTTCAGGGTGCGGCCGCGCATGAAGCCGACCGGCGCGATCTCGATGGCGCCCTCGGCCATCAAGGCTCGCATGCGCTTGACCGACAGGCGATCGGTCAGAGCGTCGTACAGAGGGCGCAGATAGGGCGCCAGCTTGTCTTCCATGTCACCGGGCAGATAGCCGATCGACTCGCCGGCTTCGACGGCGGGACGCGAGAGCACGATGCGGCTGACGCGGCCGGCCTCCAGCGCCTCAACGGCCTTGGAGATGGCGATATAGGTCTTGCCGGTGCCGGCCGGACCCAGGGCCATGACGAGGTTCTTCTCGTCGATGGCCTCCATCAGCTGCGCCTGGCCTGGCGATTTGGGTTTTATGGTTTTTAGGTAGCTCTGGTCCCGACTATCGCCGCTCGCGGCTCCGTCCTGGGGAAGGGGTGACCAACCGCGATGATCGACCGGCAGGCGACGCACCTTGGCGTCGTCATATTGGCCGGTCTCGTGTGCGCCTTCGCGCGCCATCCGCTTCAGGGCTCGCTTGGTCATCAAAGCCTCCATTCAGACAAGAAAAAAGGACGAGCCCGTGAGGCGTCGTCCTTGGCGGTGAGCTGGGTTTTCACGAAGTCGCGTGCGCGGCGGGGCGGCTCGGGCGCGCTTCCCAAGGGGGAAGTCCCAGGAGACGGTGCTGTACGCCGAAACGCCAAGAGTCACACCTCGTCTTCGTCAGCGGGCGGGCGAGAAGCGCTTGTCTCCAGGCCCGGTACGAAAGGAAAATGATTCCCGCTGGAGGAATGTTCCCTCTCGAATCGCCCAACTACAATGGCGCATCATGGTTTCTGGGTCGTTAACTCGGAAATCGCGCGCAAGAAAACGAGGCATACGGATGACTGTCTATTCCTTGGGCGCCACGACGCCGACGCTTCCCGCGCAAGGCGAATACTGGATCGCCCCGTCGGCGAGCGTGATGGGGAACGTGATTCTCAAGAAGAACGCGAGTATTTGGTGGGGCGCGATCGCGCGCGGAGACAACGATCCGATTACGATCGGCGAGAACAGCAACGTCCAGGACGGCTCGGTTCTCCACACTGATCTTGGCGCGCCCCTGACCATCGGCGCCAACGTGACCATCGGTCACATGGTGATGCTTCACGGCTGCACGATCGGTGACGGCTCGCTGATCGGCATTGGTTCGATCGTCCTGAACGGGGCCAAGATCGGAAAGAACTGTCTGATCGGCGCCGGCGCCCTGATCACCGAGGGCAAGGAGATCCCCGACAACTCGATGGTGATGGGCGCGCCGGGCAAGGTCGTCCGCGAGATCGGCGAACAACACGCCATGATCCTGCAGGCCTCGGCGCTGCACTATGTCGAGAACTGGAAGCGCTACGTGCGCGATCTGCAGATCGTCGAATAAGGGTTGGGAGCGCCGCCCGCTTGCTTGGGGGGATGCAAGGCGGCGCTCCCGCTTCTCGCGCTGGGCACATGAGCGCGAGAAGTTCTCGCGGCGATCCAGGTCGCGGCGAGGGGGTGGGGCGAATGGCGCCCAAATTCGTGCATAAGTAGTATATCCCGTATTGGAGGCGGCGGAAAGGCGGAAACGTGCGGTGCGAGAACGACGCGTTCAGCAAGCGCCTTGCGCGCGGCTCAAACCCAGACCAATCTCTGCCTTAACAATGATAACCTTCGAGGGAGGGCGTCGGGGCTATGGCCAGCGAGCGCTTTGATTACATCGTCATCGGGGCCGGCTCGGCCGGTTGCGTCCTGGCCGCGCGCCTGACCGAGGATCCGAACATCAAGGTCCTGCTGCTGGAGGCCGGCGGCAAGAACAAGTCGATCCTGGTGAAGATGCCGGCCGGGGTTGGTCAGCTGATCAAGGACAAGGGCGAGCAGAACTGGGGCTTCTGGACGGAAGCCGAACCCCACCTCGACAACCGCAAACTCTGGTGGCCGCGCGGCAAGGGCCTGGGCGGCAGTTCGGCCATCAACGGCATGATCTATATCCGTGGCCATGCGCGCGACTATGACCAGTGGCGCCAGATGGGACTGACCGGCTGGTCGTATTCGGAGGTCTTGCCGTACTTCAAGCGCTCGGAGACCCACCACGCCGGCGGCGACGCCTATCACGGTGGTTCGGGGCCGCTGCATGTTTCGAAGGGCGAGTCCGACAGCCCCTTCTACAGCACCCTGATCGAGGCCGGCCGTCAGGCGGGTCACAAGACCACCAAGGACTTTAACGGCTACCAGCAGGAGGGCTTCGGCCCCTACGACCTGACCATCCGCGATGGCCAGCGCTGGAGCGCGGCCATGGCCTATCTGTCGGGCGCCCTGTCGCGGCCGAACCTGACCTGCGTCACCGAGGCCCGCACCACGCGGATCATCCTGGACAAGCGTCGGGCCGTGGGCGTCGAGTATGTGGTCGGCAAGTCGCGCGAGAAGCAGGTCGCCTATGCCGACGCCGAGGTGCTGCTGAGCGCGGGCGCGGTGCAGTCGCCCCAGATCCTGCAGCTGTCAGGGATCGGCGCGGCCGACGACCTGACGCCGCACGGGATCGCGGTGACCCACGAGTCCAAGGGCGTCGGCGCCAATCTGCAGGACCATCTGGACGTCTGCGTCTCGTGGACCGCCAAGAACCTGAAGACCGCCTATTCGGCCAACAAGGGGCTGAACAAGCTGGGCGTGGGCATGAACTACATGTTCTTCGGCAAGGGCCTGGGACGTCAGCAGTTCCTGGAAAGCGGCGCGTTCCTGAAGTCGCGCCCCGACCTTGACCGCCCCGACCTGCAGATTCACGGCGTGCTGGCGATCATGCAGGACCATGGCAAGGTCGTGGTCGAAAAGGACGGCTTTACGCTGCACGTCTGCCAACTGCGTCCGGAAAGCCGGGGCAAGGTTGGTTTGCGCTCGGCCGATCCGTTCGATGATCCGACCATCCTGGGCAACTACCTGGCCACCGAAGAGGATCGCCGCGCCATCCGCGAGGGTGTGCGTATCGCCCGCGAGACCGTCGCCCAGGCCGCTTTCGATCCCTATCGCGACGCCGAGTACGCGCCGGGCGCGGACGTCAAGTCGGACGCCGATCTCGACGCCTGGATTCGGTCAAAGGCCGAGACGATCTACCACCCCGTCGGCACCTGCCGCATGGGCGTGGCGGGCGATTCCATGGCGGTGGTCGATGACCAGCTTCGTGTGCAGGGCGTGCAGGGCCTGCGCGTGATCGACGCCTCGGTAATGCCCACCCTGATCGGCGGCAACACCAACGCCCCGACCATCATGATCGCCGAACGTGCCGCCGACCTGATCCGCGGCAAGACGCCGGCCGCGCCGCTGGACGTGCCGGTTTATGAGGACGGCCGCGCGGTGGCGGCCGAGTAGGGGACCTTCATGCGACATCGCCCGCTGGGCCGTTCGGGCCTGTCGACCGCGCCGCTGATCTTTGGCGGTAACGTCTTCGGCTGGACCGCCGATGAGGCGATGTCGCATCGACTACTCGACGCCTTCGTCGACGCCGGATTCAACGCCGTCGACACGGCGGATGTCTATTCCGCCTGGGTTCCTGGCCATGCGGGCGGGGAGTCCGAGGCGGTGATCGGCCGCTGGCTGAAGGCTTCGGGCAAGCGCGACCAGATCCTGATCCTGACCAAGGTGGCGATGTGGCCCAAGCGGCCCGGTCTGTCGGCGGCGAACATCGAGGCGGCCGTCGAGGAGTCGCTGCGCCGTCTTCAGACCGACTATATCGATCTTTATCAGTCCCACCAGGATGACGCCGAGACGCCGCAGGACGAGACGCTGAGCGCGTTCGATCGTCTGGTCAGGGCGGGCAAGGTTCGCGCGGTCGGCGCGTCCAACGTCTCGCCGGCACGTCTGAAGGCCAGCCTGGAGGTTTCCTCGGCGAGCGGATTGGCGCGCTACGAGACGATCCAGCCAAAGTTCAATCTCGTGGACCGCGACCAGGTCGAGGGCGCCCTGGCCGAGCTGGCCAACGCCGAGGGGCTGGGGATCATCCCCTACTACGGCCTGGCCGCCGGGTTCTTGACCGGGAAGTACCGCAGCGAGGGCGACCTGGAGGGGCGGGCGAGAGGCCGGACCATCCTGCGCGACTACTGGAACGACAAGGGGCGGGCGGTGCTAGCGGCCTTGGACGAGGCCGCCGCAGCGGTCGCCGCCTCGCCAGCTCAGGTGGCGCTCGCCTGGATCATGCGCCATCCGTCGATCACTGCGCCGATCGCCAGCGCGACGACGGTCGAACAACTCGACGACCTGATGGGGGCGGCCCGGCTGGATTTGCCGGACGACGTCTGGGCGAGGCTGGATGCGGCGGGGCGTTAAGCGATCCGACGACCGTCCAGGGTGGCCAGGCGCAGGCGCGGCATGTCCTGGTTGCCGTCGCCCAGCGGCTTGATCTCCCGCAGGCCCAGCTCATAGGCGGGACGGCCCATCAGGCGGGCCGTCATGGCGATCGGCTGGTAGAGACCCAGGAACCGGTCGGTCTCGCCGCTGGCGCCCTGCAGCGGGGCGAACAGCACCTCCATCCCCACCGACGGCACCCCGTGGGCGCGAATATCGGCGGTGACCACCACGGGCGTGCGCCGCTTGCGGGCCACGTCCAGGGCGCTCTTCAGTTCGAGGCGATGGGCCAGGGCCCAAAGCGACAGCGCATCATGGCCGCGAAGGTCGCGGGCGTGGAGGTCCGACACAAAGCCGCCGGCCAGTCGGAAGGGCAGCTTGCCGCCCTCGCGGCCCAGCACAAACACCTGGGGCAAGAGCTCCAGGAATTCACCGGGATCGATGTCAGCGCGGCGGGGCAGGGCGGCCTGGCCCTTCTTGGCGCGCCAATAGTCTATCAACCGTTCCGTGCTTGGATGGAACATCGTCGTCCCCTGGCGGGTCCTTGCGCGGCTGTTTTTGACCGCACGGGGCTTGCTGGGAGAACCGGGCCAAGCGCTCGACCGTCCCATTCTGGCGCAGATCCAGCGGGGCGGCCGCCTCGGCCCGATTCTTGCTTAACCGTAAGCGGTACGACCCGAGGTGAAGGGAAACGCCGGATGAAGGCGCCGAAACTGAACACGCGCGCATGGACGATCGCCCTGGGGGCGATGCTGGGCGGCCTGCTGTTGGGAGGCGCGGCCTATGCCGCCGGCTGCACCAAGGCGTGCCCGCCGCCGCCGCCGGTGTGCTGCAAGCCGCCGCCGCCGCCGCCCAAGCCGCCTGCGCCGCCGACGGGCTGCTGCGGGGGCGGTCACAACGTCAATATTCCCGGCGTCAACGTGAACATCGGCTCGACCGTGATCGTCAACGCCACCACCAACGCCACGGCCATCGCCAATTCGGGCGCGACGTCCGGTGCTGCGGTCGGCGCCGGCTCGACCGCCGGCGGCGTCGTCAACTATTACGGCGGCGGCGGCCACGGCGGCTACTATTCGGGGCCCATGGCGACCGGCTACATCCAGGGCCTCAATGTCGAGGGCGCCGAGGTTCGCCGGCGTCAGGCCTATGAGGCGACCCGCACGCGCACCCGCCGCGTCATCGTCCGCGCCGTCTGCCTGGATGATCGCGACGTGCCGCATGCGGCCTCGCAGGTCACGCCCGATCGCGAGATCGACGAGGCCTATGACGGCGAACTCTACCGCTGCATCGCCGGAGCCCGGCTTCAGTACGTGATCGCCGAGTATGGCGGTCACATCGACATCTCGACCGGCGCGCCGGGACAGACCTTCATCTGCCGCAAGGGCGAGGCGCTCTACTACGCGCGCGGCGCCGCCGCCGGTCAGGCGATCGTCTCGTGCCGGCCGCAGCTTCCCGCCCGCGACTGCAATGAGCGCTCGCTGCTGCGCCGCTTTGGCGCCGGCGTGAAGATCCTCAACATGCTGACCACCGAAACCTACACCGCCTATCGCGAGGAGACGGTGCAGGACCGCCAGACGCTCTCGACCAGCTTCAGCCTCGACGGCGGCGTCGGCGGCGTCGTCTACTAGACGCTGACGGTCCCAGAAAATGGAAAGGCCCCGGTTTGCACCGGGGCCTTTTTTTGTTGGCTCTACTTGGCCGCCGCCGCGGCTTCCGGCTTCACCAGCAGCAGCCAGGACTTCTCGTCGGCGAGATAGGTCTGAGCCGCCTTCTGCACGTCCGCCGGCGTCACGCGGGACAGGCCCGCGATCACCGAGCGCGTCGCGTCGAGCAGGCGCGGATCGGTATGAGCCCCCGACAGGGCGCCGACCCAGTACTCGTTGGTGACACGGGCCTTTTCGATCGCGTCGATGCGCGGCTTCTTGGCCCGATCAAGCTCGTCGGCGCTCACCGGCTTGTCGCGCAGGTCGGCCGCGATCTTGCGGATCGAGGCCACCACGCCGTCCAGCTTCTCCGGGGGGACCTCCAGGCTGACGGCCAGATAACCCCAGTCCTCGAAGACCACGCTGGCGGTCGCCGTGGCGTTGGGCGAGTAGGTCGCGCCCTGCTTCTCGCGCAGTTCGTCGGTCAGGCGCAGTTGCATGACCTGACCCAGCACCGAGACGTCCCGCGAGCGTTGCAGGTTCGAGAACAGGTCGTCGGTCCGCCAGGTCATGAACAGGGCCGCCTGATCGGGACGCCCCTTGTGGGTGCGGATCACCGGCTCTTTCGACGGGGCGGGGAAGGGGGCCTTTTCGGCGCCGGGCAGCGGCGGATCGCCCGGCCGCGCGGGCAGGGCGCCGAAGGTGTCGGCGACCGCAGCGATCGCCTTGTCCACCGTCGTGTCGCCGACGATCACCACCTCCAGGTCGCCCTTGGCCAACGGATTGGCGACGGCGGCCTTCAGGTCTTCCAGCGAGGCCGAGGCGATCTGTTCGCGCGACGGGAAGGTCCAGCGCTGGTCGCCGCCATGCATCAGGCCGCCCAGATCGCGGCCCAGCACGCCACCCGTGGTGCTTTGCAGCTGATCGTGCAGCGTGCCGTAGCTGGTCTTGATGCGGTTGAACGCCTCTGGACGCCAGCCCGGTTCGGTGGCGAAGGCCGCCAGAACCTGCAGTTCGGTCGACAGGTCCTCGGGCCGGGTACGGCCGTTCAGGGTGAAGGCGTCGTCCTCGACGCCCAGCTGGGCGTTCCAGATCTTGCCGGTCAAGACGCGCTCCATGTCCTGGGCGGTGATCTGCTTGAGGCCGCCCTCGATGAAGGCCGAGCCGGACCACAGCGGGCTTTGCTTGTCCGACGGCATGTCCAGCAGGCCGTGGCCGGCTCGGACCTTCACGATCACCTGGTCGTCGCGGAACTTGGTCGGCTTGACCGTCAGGCGGACGCCATTGTCGAACCGCACCAGGACGGCGTCCAGGTCGCTGACCTCCTTCTGCTCGGCGACCTTGCCGGTCGGGCCGAAGCTGGAGTACGGCCAGACCGTCACCCCCGGCGCGATGGGCGGCGCGACGGGCTGGGCCTTCAGCTCCTCATAGGCCTTCAGGATCGCGGGTTCGCCGCCCTCGACGGCGGTGGGCGCAGCCACCACCAGCAGCGGGCCCGAACCCACGAAGGCGCTCTTGAGCACGGCGTTGACGCGCTCGGCCGTCAGGCCCTTCACGAAGAGATCGAAGGCCGCGAGGTTCTGGCTGGGCGAGGTGACCACTTCGCCGTCGCCCAGAGTGCCGACCAGCTGGTTTGCGAGGCTTGGCGTGCGCTGGGTGGCTTCACCGGCGGCGGCGGCGACGAGGCCGGCCCGCAGGCTGGCGATCTCGCGATCCAGTTCGTCCTGACGGACGCCGTACTGGATGGCGCGGCGTTGCTCGGCGTCGAGGGCGGCCAGGGCCTCGCGCCAGCGACCGGGCTGGGCCGTCGCGCCAAAGGTCGTGACGCGCACGGCGCCGAACTGATCGCCCTTGAAGGCGCCGCCCGCGATGAACGGCGGCTCGGCCGAGCGGCCAACGGCCTGGAGGCGGCGGTTCAGAACCGAGAAGCCTAGGTTTTCCAGCGTGTCGCGCTCATCGACCGCCTTGGTCTCCAGCAGGCCGTCCGGCTTGCGGGTCCAGGTCATCTGGATCGACCAGGGCGCGCCCGCCTCGACGAACATCCTGGCGGTGGGGCCACGCTTGGCCACCGGCCCCACATCGGGATCCTTGCCGTTCGGACCCTTGCCGACCCAGTCGCCGAACTTGCCCTTGATCTTGGCTTCCATGGCGTCGACGTCGAAGTCGCCGACGGCCACCAGAACGCTGCGTTCCGGGCGATAATAGGCCTCATAGAAGTCGCGGATTCGCTGGGCCGGGGCGGTCTTGAGCACCTCGGTCTTGCCGATCGGAATGCGCTTGGGCGGCAGCTGGCCTTCCATCTGCGCCGACAGGGTCTTGATGGCGACGCGATAGCCGGGGGTGTCGCGGGTGCGCTCTTCAGACAGCACCACGCCGCGTTCGCGATCGACAGCCTCGGGCGCGATCGTCAATTCGCCGGCCGCCTCGCGCAGCAGCATCAGCGAGGTGTCGACGGTGTCGTCGTCGGTCTTGGGCAGATCCAGCTGATAGATCGTCTCGTCGAAGCTGGTCGAAGCGTTGGTGTCAGCGCCGAACGCCAGGCCATGACGCTCAAGAATCTTGATCATCTCGCCTTCGGGCACGTTCTTGGAGCCGTTGAAGGCCATGTGCTCGAGGAAGTGGGCCAGGCCCTGCTGATCGTCGGCCTCCATCATCGAACCGGCGTCGATCCAAAGACGCAGCGCGGCCTGACCGGGCGGGGTGGCGTTCTTGCGGAGGGCGTAACGCATGCCGTTCGGCAACACCCCAAAGCGCCAGGCCGGATCGGGCGCGACGTCGGAAAGCTCCTGCGCCCACTGGCCCGGCTTCAGATCGGTGACCTTGGGGCCCGCCAACGCCGGCGCGTCGGGAGTCTTGGGCGCGGACGCCTGACCCGCGTCCTTCTTCAGAAGCGGGATCGAAGGTTTGGGAAGTTGCGAGCAGGCGGCGACCGAAAGACCGGCGGCGGCGACAATCGCCAGGCGCGAAGCGCTGATCATCGAGAATCCAGAGCAGGAGAGAACAAGGCGCGCACCTTGGCCGTCCCGCATGGCGCACGCAAGGCGCGAGGTGGGCGGCTTTGCGCCCGGTCGCCCCTAAGCGGCGGCGACGTCGCCAGTCTGACGACGCAGGCGCCAGAAGCGGATCGTGCGAAGCGCCGAGTCCCGGGGCAGATTGGCGTAGAGCTCGCCGTACGCCTTGGCCCGCATCATCACGTCGTCGGTCTGCTCGAGGATCAGCAGGGCGAAGGTCAGGAACAGCGACCGGTCGAAGTCGGCGGCCTTGCAGATGACCGCCAGGGCGTCCATCTCGCGCCGCTCGAGAATCTTGCGGGCCGTATGGAAGTCCACCTGGGCCATGTCGGCCAGGGCGACGAGGAAAAGCGTCGTCTTCTTGCCGCGGAGCATGTTGGCCAGAATCTGCGGCGAGATCTGCGCCTTGGCGCGCAGGGCGCGGAATTCGCGTTCGGCCTCGGCGTGATCGGGAGGCAGGGCGCCATCCTGCTCGGCGACCCGCTTGCGGCCGGCGGCCAGCGCTTCCTCCAGCGTCGCGGGGTCCATGCCCGCGTTCTTCTCCATGATCCGATCCCGAAGCCGGGCCTCGACCATGAAGTACATCTCGTTGAGCAGGTCGACGGGCAGGCTTTGCCGGTCGATCACCGCCTCGTGGAGCGCAGGATTGGCGGCGGCGCGATCGACGACGGTCTCGTGCGCCTCGCGCGACAGGACCGCGCCCTCGTTGCGGAGTAGAACGCCCAGCGTCTGGTCATCGCCGCGCGCGACGATCGCGTCGGAAACCGCGCTGGAAACGCTGCTGCGCTGGGAGATCGCCCGCAGGTGATCCTGACCCTGGGTGCGGGCCACGTGCAGCAGGTCGTCGTCGGTCAAGGCGCGGGAGTTGCGTAGAATGGGCGCGGCTACGGTGATCGTGTCGGCCGCCAGAGCGCGAGACAGGCCGCGCGGCGGGGTCTCCGCCTCGCCCAGGCGTTGGGCCAGCTCCATCTTGACCGCTTCTTCCATGTCGCCGGCCAGTTGGCTGAGCACCTCGTCGAAGAGGCCCATCTCCACGCTGTTGTACCCTTCGCCCTGGAAGAACAGGTCCGTCACGCCGCGTAGCAGTTCGCGACGTTTGGCGCTGGAGGGTTCGCTGGCCAGGGCGATAAGGTCGTGGATGCGCGACTTCATTGCAGGTCGCCATCCTTTTCGGCGGGGCCAGACCACTCGCCGCCGTTCTGGACGCTCGGCCTGGCCTCCTCTTCGTCTTCGACGGGAGGAGGCGCGATGAGCACCATGCGGGACGGGCCGGCGGCGGGGATGGGGTCGGGCGACATCCCGAACTGACGCCCGACCGAGTACGTCCGAGCGCCCACCTGACCCGGCTGGAACGCCGGGGCGGTGGCTACGGCGGGCTGCGCCGACACGCCGAGGGCGTTCGGCGGCGGGGTGTCGTACAGGCTTTGCGGCAATGGCGCTCTGGGCGCAGGGGCCTGGGGCGTGACGCCGGCCGGACCGGCCGGACCGGTCGCCGCGGCCGCCTGCGGACGCTGGGCTTGCGGCTGCGCCTGCTGGCGCGACCACCAGGGCTGCTGCTGCTGCGCAGTTCCAGCGGCGGCGGCGGCGGTGTCCCGCTTGCCGGTCCAACCGAGGGTGCGGCCGCCATAGCTGGCGCCGTTATAGAGCGGGGCGCGGCCGTCGATCGCTGTCGGCGCGCGGGCGGGCGCGGGGCCGTAGCGGTTCTCGCGCGCGCCGTCCGCGTGCGCGGCGGAGGCGCAGGCCAGGGCGGCGATGAGAACGGCGAAGCGCATGGCGCAATCCAGGCGGAGTCTTGTCAGACTCCTCTCCTAGGCTGCGGCGTTTAATCTTGGCCTAACGCCCCCGCCAAAAGTTCAGCAGTCGACGTTCCAGCGCTTCCATCGCTGCATGCAGGACCACGCCCAGCAACGCCAGCGTGAACAGGGCCGCGAAGACCTTGGCGGTTTGCAGGCGATTGTAGGACTCCAGGATTCGCCAGGCCAGGCCCTGGGCGCCGCCCGAACCCGCCACGAACTCGGCGACCACGGCGCCGATGACGGCCAGGCCGGCGGCGACCTTGTGCCCCTCCAGAAGCGCCGGAACGGCGGAGGGCAGGCGCAAGCGTATCAGCCGTTGCAGCGGCGTGGCGCCATAGAGATCGAACAGACGCGCCAGGTCGGGATCAACGGACTTCAGGCCGCTCAGGGCGCCGGAGAAGATCGGGAAGAAGGCCACGACGGCCGCCAGGCCGATGACGGCGCGCTCGGGATAGTCGATGCCGGCCCAGATCGTGACCAGGGGCGCGATGGCGACCAGGGGGGTGACCTGCAGGGTGACCGCGATCGGGCGGACGGCGTCCTCGAGGAAACCGTTGAGACTGACCAGAAGCGCGAGCCCGCAGGCGATCAGACTGGCGATGACCAGCGCCAGCAAAGCCGTGGACAGGGTGGCCCAGGCCGAGCCGAGCAGAAGCGGCCAGGACGCCACCAAGGCCTCCCAGATCGCGCTGGGCGGCGGAAGCAGATAGGCCGGAACCGCCAGGGCCTTGCAGGCCAGTTCCCAGCCGGCCAGCAGGGCGGTGATCAGGATCAGCGGCGCGAGGATCCGGCTCATGCCGCGCGCTCCGAGGCCGCCGCCAGAAGCGTCGACACCGCTTCGGCGGCGGCGCGGAAGGTCTCGGTGGTGCGGAAGCCGGCAGGACGCTGAAGTGGCCCATCGATCGCCACCTCGCCGGCGATGCGGCCGGGGCCCGGTGTCATGACCACCACCCGCCGCGCCATATAGACGGCCTCCTCGACATTGTGGGTGACGAACACCAAGGCCGGCGCGTGCTCTGCGGCCAGGGCCAGCACATCGTCGGCCAGCGCCCGGCGGGTGATCTCGTCGAGGGCCGCGAAGGGCTCGTCCAGCAGGAGCAGCCGAGGGCGTGTCACCAGCGCCCGGGCCAGGGATGCCCGCATGGCCATGCCGCCGGAAAGCTGGCTGGGCCTCGCGCTCAGCGCAGCGCCAAGGCCGACTTTCGTCAGCGCGGCGTCAGCGGCCGCCAGGGCCTCGGCCCTGCCTGTTCCCGCCAGGACCAGCGGCAGCGCGACGTTGTCGCGCGCCGAAAGCCAGGGCGCCAGGGTCGGCGCCTGAAACACCACCGAGGTCTCGCCCTTGCCTGCGAGGCGAGAGACGGCGCCGCGCGTGGGCTGTTCCAGGCCCGCGAGGAGGCGCAGAGCCGTGGACTTCCCGCAGCCGGAGGGGCCTACCAGAGCGACGATCTCGCCCGGCGCGAGCGCCAGATCGAACGGACCTAGCGCGCGACCCCGGGCGTAGTCGACCTCGACGGCGGAGAGGCTGGCGATGGGCGCGCTCATGGGCCCTTGGGCAGGAACTGCAGGGTGTAGGCCTTCTTGTAGTCCATGTCCGCAGGATAGACGCCCTGTTCGGAGGCGACCTTGAAGAACTCGGCCCAGCGCGCGTCGGTCATCTGGCCGATGTCGCCCTTGCCGCCGTTGGCGCTGACGATGCCGTAGGACCGCATCTTTTCGCGGGCCTGATCGAGCACGTCCTGGGTCATCTCCGGATTGTCCTTCAGGATCGCCGCGTCGCCGGGCTTGGGATCCCCGTAGAGATAGGAGGTCCAGCCCGCGGCGGTGGCCTCGACGAAGGCCTGCACGGCGGTCGGGTTCTTGGCGATCAGGCTGTCAGGGACCAGGGCGAACGAGGCGTAGGCGGGATAGCCGCTGTCGGCCAGCAGGAACACCGCCGGCTTGATCTTGCCTTCCTTCTCGATGAGGTACGGTTCGCTGGTGGCGTAGCCCTGCTGCACGACGCGCTTGTCGGCCAGGAAGGGCGCGGACGAGTAGTTGTACTTGCGCACCTGATCGTCGGTGAAGCCGTACTTGGCCTTCAGCCAGACCCAGAAGGCCGTGACCGAGGCGTCGGACAGCAGGATCGGGCGACCCTTCATGTCGGCGATGCCGTTGATGCCCTGATCGGGGTGAGCGATCAGGACCTGGGGGTCCTTCTGCATGAAGGCCGCCACGGCTTTGACCGGGGCGTTCTCCTTGGCCAGGTTCATGATGATGAAGCTATTGGAGCCGACGCCCACATCGACCGCGCCGGTGGCCAGCAGTTGCGGCACGTTCACGGCCGGGCCGCCCTGGATCAGGGTCACGTCCAGTCCGCGCTTCTTGTACTCGCCCGTGGCCAGCGCCTGATAGTAGCCGCCCAGCTCGGCCTGGGCGCGCCAGTCGGTGGCCAGCTTGATGGGCGTTTGACCGGCGGCGGCGTCTTCCTTCTTCGCGGGCGAACAGGCGGCGAGCATGGCCATCAGGCCCAGAGCGACAAAGGCGCGGCGCTGCATCGAGGACATCTCCCGTTATCCTCGGCCAAGTTAGGGGTGTCGGCGGGGAGTTCCAAGCCACAACCCAAACCACCCAGACGCGACGGCCACGTCCGGCGAGCCTAGGCGGGCTTGTCGCCGTCGCGGAGCGGATGCAGCCAACGCTCGATCTTGGCGTAAAGCACCTCGCGTTGGATAGGCTTGGCGACGTGATCGACCATGCCGGCGGCGTAGCAGCGCTCCACCTGGCGGGGCAGGGCGTCGGCGCTCATGGCGATGATCGGCGCCTTGCCGGTGGACGTGCGCAGGGCCTTGATCGCGCGTGTCGCCTGCAGCCCGTCCATCAGCGGCATGTGGATGTCCATCAGGATCAGGTCGTAGGCGCCGGTTTCCGCCTTCTCCACGGCCTGCTTGCCGTTCTCCGCCAGATCGACCTCGTATCCCACCAGCGTGAGCAAGGCTGCGCCGATCTCGAGGTTGATGGGATGGTCGTCGACGATCAGGATCCGCGCCGCGCCCGGGGCCGGCGGCTTCGCGGGCTCAGGGGTCAGGGCCGGCTCGGCGACCGGCGCACTGAGCTCCACCCAGAAGCAAGACCCGCGACCGGGCACGCTGTCCACGCCGATCTTGCCGCCCATGACGTCGATCAGCGCCTTGGCGATCGCCAGCCCAAGGCCCGCGCCGCCGTGCAGGCGGCTGGGTGAGCTGTCCGTCTGCGAGAAGCGCTGAAACAGCAGGCCCTGCTTGTCGAGCTCGATCCCAACACCGGTGTCGAGAACCTCGAAGCGCAGCCTGTCCTCGATATCGCCCGGTTCGACGATCAGGCGCGCGTCGATGCGGCCCTCTTCGGTGAACTTGACCGCATTGTTCAGCAGGTTGATCAGAACCTGCCTCAGGCGGTCGGCGTCGAGATCGTGCAAGACCCCGATGGGGTCGATGATCTCCACATCCATCGACAAGCCCTTGGCGCGCGCCTCGGGGGCCATGATCGCGACCGTGTCGCGCAGGAGCGCGGCGGCCGATGTGGGCCCCGGCAACAGTTCGATCTGGCCCGCCTCGACGCGCGAGAAGTCCAGGATGTCGTCGACCACGGTCAGCAGCGCCGCGCCGGCGCTGTCGATCAGATTGACCTGGCGCCGGGCGTCCGGGGGCAAGTCCTCGCGCGCCGCAAGCAGCTGGGCAAAGCCCAGCACGCTGTTCAGCGGCGTGCGAATTTCGTGGCTCATGGTGGCCAGGAACTCGGTCTTGGCCTCCGTGGCGGCCAGAGCTCGGCCGCGCGCGGCGCGGGTCAACTGCTCGCGGCGCAACAGCAGGCGCTTGAGCCGGTTCTGCTGGCCGAACGCCAGCCCGGCGGCCAGGCAGGTGTAGAACAGGACGCCCATAAACACCTGGATCGTCCGGGCCTGGACGACGGGGTCCTGGGTCGAGTTGAAGGAGGAAGAGCCCACCGATATGACCATCGGCATGATGATCCCGATCGTCAGAAACGCCGCTAGAGCCGCGCCGCGTGCGCCAAGCCTGTAGGCGGCGGCCAGGGTCACCGGAAACATCAAGACGGGGGGCGCGCCGGCGGCCGGATGCGCGCAGAGCAGGGCCACCATCACGACGCTGAACATCAGAAGCAGCTTCTCTGACCAGGGGCGCTGGAACGAGCGCCGATGTTCGGCGTCGATCAGCACCAGCGTGGCCGGAAGCGCGACCGCCAGCCCCAAGGCGCTGCGCAGGAGCCAATCCACCAGGCTCTCGGCGAAGGGCGCGCCGTAGCCGAAATGCAGGACGGTCGCACAGATCAGCGCCGAACCGGCCGCGATGGGCGTAGTGATCGCGGGCAGCTGGGCCAGAGCGCGAAGGGTTCGCACCCGAGGCGCGCCGTTCCAGAACCTGCGGAACGCCGCCCAAACCGCGCCAGCCTCCAGCCCGTCCACCGTGGCGAAAACCAGAGCCTTGAGCGGCCCGTCGCCCGCCTGCAGGCACACCGCCACATGGAAGATGACGAACACCGCGATCAGAACCAGGCGGCGAACGCTTGTCAGGGTGAACAGGCCTGCGGCCAGAAAGGCGTTGGCGGGCCAGAAGGCGGCGACGCCCAGCGTCGTGCGGGTGAGGTTCTCGCTGAACACGATCGCGGCGGCGACCGCGAACGATAGCGCTAACAGAAGCGCTGTCTGCCGCCGTTCCTCGTGAGACGCCATACGCTGCGCCATCTTGAAACTGTCCCCAAGCGATCCGCGCCCCACGCCTCGGCGTTGATCCAGTTCAGGCTCGAGACCCGTACAGGGCCTTGCATCGGTCACGCCGTGATCAGACGACCGTCACGGCGCCTACATTAAGACCGGACGCGCTCCAGGGGCCTAGCAATCGCTGGATGTGTCATTTCGTCGCACAGCTTTGTGCTGAGCTTGGCCGTGCGCCGTCCGGTCAGCCCGCCAGATTCTCTTTCTTCTCCTCCAGCTCCAGCCATTCCATCTCGGCCTGCTCCAGGTCGGCGCGCGCCTTGTCGAGGGCCTTCATCGTCTTGTCGAAGGCCGCGGGATCGCGGGTGTAGAGGTTCGGATCGGCCAGGGCTTCCTCGAGCTTGGCGATGATCGCCGGGCTCTTGGCGATCAGGGCCTCGCATTCCTCCAGGCGGCGCTGGTCCTTGTAGGACAGCTTGGCGCTTTTCTTCGGAGCGGCCGGCGCAGCGGGGGCGGGCTTGGTCGCGGCCTTGGAGACGGGCGCGAAGGCGGTTCCGCCCTTCGAGGCTTTGAAGAAGTCCGGGTTCTGGTCCATCAGGTCGGTCCAGCCGCCGGGCGTCTCCACGACACCGCCCTTGCCGTCCAGAGCGATGGTCGAGCTGGCCAGCCGGTCGATGAAGTCGCGGTCGTGGCTGACCAGGATGAGGGTGCCGTCAAAGTCGGCCAGCAGGTCCTCCAGCAGATCCAGCGTGTCCATGTCCAGATCGTTGGTCGGCTCGTCCAGCACCATCAGGTTGGTGGGATTGGCCAGAGCGCGGGCCAGCAAGAGGCGGTTGCGCTCACCGCCCGACAGGCTGGTGACGGGTTGTCGCAGCTGGGCGTCGGTGAACAGGAACTCCTTGGCGTAGCCGGCCACATGCTTGGGGTGGCCGCGCACGATGATCGAGTCCCCGCCGCCGGGCGTCAGAAAGTCCCAGACGGTGATCTTGTCCGACAGGGCCATGCGGGCCTGGTCGATATAGGAGACTTCCAGGTTGGTGCCGAGCTGCACCGAGCCCGCGTCACGCTCCAGCTCGCCCAGCAGCAGCTTGACCAGGGTGGTCTTGCCCGCGCCGTTGGGGCCGACCAGAGCCACGCGATCGCCGCGCAGGATGCGGGTGGAGAAGTTCTCGACGATCGTCCGCTCGCCGAAACGCTTGGTGACGCCCTTGGCCTCGACCACGCGCTTGCCGGAGGTCCCGGCGGACTCCACGGCCATGGTCATGGTCCCGCGCAGCTCGCTCTGGCGATCCTTCTTCTCGGCGCGCAGGGCCAGAAGCGCCCGGCGGCGGCCCTCGTTGCGGGCGCGGCGGCCCTGGACGCCTCGGGCCAGCCAGGCGTTCTCGCGCTCCAGCACCTTGTCCAGGCGCCGCGCCTCTTCGGCGTCGGCGGCCATGATCGACTCCGCCCAGGCCTCGAACTCCGAGAAGCCCTTGTCCAGGCGGCGGATCTTGCGGTGCTCCAGCCAGAAGCAGCGCTCGGTGACGCGGTTGAGGAAGGCGCGGTCGTGGCTGACGATCAGGGCCGCGCACTTGGAGGCGGCCAGCTCGTCTTCCAGCGTCTGGATGGCGAAGATGTCCAGGTGGTTGGTCGGCTCGTCCAGCAGCAGCACGTCGGGTTGCTCGGCGAAGGCGCGGGCCAGCGCAGCGCGGCGGGTCTCGCCCCCGGACAGGCCCTTGGCGCTCTTGTTCGGATCCAGGCCGAAGTCGGCCAGGGCCGCCTGGGCCTCATAGTCCTGGGCGCCGCCCGCCGTCGCATAGTCCAGCAGGGTCTCGCCGGTGATCTCCGGCTCCTGGCTGACATAGACGACCTTGGCGCCGGGCTGGACAGCGCGCTCGCCGCTGTCGGCCTCGACGCCCTGGCCGGCCAGGATCTTCAGCAGGGTCGACTTGCCCGCGCCGTTGCGACCGACGAGGCAGGCGCGGACGCGCGGCTCCAGCGCCAGATCGACGCCGTCGAACAGGGGCTTTGCGCCGTCAGCGAGGCGGACGTCCTTGAGAGCCAGTACGGGCGCGCGGGCGGGAGAGGCCATGGTGTCTGAATACGGGGTCGAAGGCGGCGGAGCGTCGCGGGAGGAGAGGGCGTATAGCAGGCCAGAGGCCGAAGGAACGCCAAATTCTCGATCTTGCCTCGGTGCGGTCGGGCCCGGGCCGCGACGCTGCCCGGCTTAGTTCCCGGGCGCGTTGACGTTGAAGCTGGCGTTGTTGCCGATCGCGGTCGAGACGCCCGTCACCTGGCGGCCGCTGGACGACACGGTGGTCGAGGACCTGGCGCCGACATCGGCGCTGTTGTTCTGGGTGTTGGTCACGCTCATGCGGCCATTGCAGCGCGAGCAGGCGTAGCCGGTCACCGCATTGCCCATGGCGGTCGCCGTCGTCACCGCGTCATAGCCCTCGTGCCCGCCGAAGCTGGCGGTCGCCTCGACGCCGCCGCCCGTATTGGTCTGAATGTTGTCCAGCACGATTTCGGCGCCGACATTGTTGACCTGGGCGGAGTTACCCGCGGCATAGGCCGTGGTCTGGGCCGCACCGAACAGATAGGACGTGCCCTCGGCCTGGCCGCGGACATACGAGGTGTTCCACTGGTGAGCCGCCACGTCGGCCAGCGGGCCGTCATTGCTGACCGCCAGGTTGTTGCCCGTCGCCGTGGCCGCCGTCGCGGTCATGTAGCTGTTGCCGTAGGCGGTGAACTTGCTGGCCTGGGTCACGTCGGCGGTGTTGGCCTGGTCGGTGATCGCCCGGACCGCCGACTGGTTGGCGCCGGTCACGTTGATGTTGTTGCCCGCCGTGGTGGCGGTCACCGCGCTGGTTCCCGGCACGTAGCCGACGATCGCGCCGCCGTCGGCCAGCACGTTGGCCGTGGTCGACTGGCTGATCCGCGCGCCCGCCGAGCCGTTGTCCAGCGTCACCCCGGCGCTGTTGCCCATCGCCAGGGTCGAGACGGTCAGGTCGGCGGCCTCGGCGGCGGCGGCCTCGACCTGGCCACGCGCGGTGACGTCGGCCGAGTTAGTCTGCACCGCAAAGGCCGAGATCGTGCCGTTCGAGGCCGAAAGGGCGGCGGCGTTGCCGACCGCCGTGGTTCGAACCGCGCTCGACGCACCGGCGCTGGCGGCGACATCAACCACGCTATGGCCATAGACCGCGCCCTGATTGTCCTGGTTCGACGTCACAGCGGCGTCGGCGTTGGTCACGCCGACCGAGACGCCGTTGGCCTGGGCGGTGGTGCTGGCGGTGACGCCGTCGCTGACCGTCTGAACGTTGAGGGTCTGCTCCGAGAAGATCTCACCCAGATTGATCTGGTTGTTGAGAACCGGACTCGGCGTGGTCGTCTGGCTAGTAGCGACCCCGCTTAGCATCACGGATATCGGGATCGCGGCGAGCGTTCCAGCGAGACGGGTCATCGCGGGTCTGCGCATTGTTCGTTCCCAGATTGTTGTAGGCCGGTGTGAAGGCGCCCGTCTGACCGACGGTGGCGTCACCGAACGGATCAAAGCGCAGGCAGCTTTCCGGACCGGGCATGCCGTAGAGATTGGCGGCCATCTCGACGGTGGCGCGCTCGATCAGGGCGCGGACCGCCAGTTGCATCGGCTCCAGCGCCCCGCGACCGGCCGAAATGTCGAAGAGATTGCCATTGAGGAAGTCGAAGACGCCGGCGCTGATTTCGCGACCGACGACCTGCTTCTGATACGAGATCACGTCCACCACCTCGAGGGTGCGGGTGTTCACCAGCCGCAGGTCCAGCGCGATGTTCATGATGAAGACGCGGCGGCGGAAGTTGCCCTTCAGCCCGTCGGTGTCCTTGTCGCCGGCATAGGCGTCAACGCCGGCCGAGCGGATGTTGTAGTTCAGCTCGGTGATGCCGCCGATGACATAGAAGTCCGAGCCCGGCACCTGGCCGGCCAGGATCTTGCGGAAGTCGGCCGGCGCGTCGGGCGCGGGGTTGGGGCGATCCGAGATCAGCTTGTTGTTGGCGTATTTCAGCTCGAACTCCGACACCGAGGTGTCGAAGCGTTCGACCAGCGGCATGCCGGCCTTGGCGAAGGCCGAGACGGCCATCAGCGAGGCGCCCTGGGTGACCTTGCGGCCCGAGCCGTCGGACTCTTCCTTGCCGGTATAGTCGGCGATCCGGCCGATCGCGATGCGCGGGGCGACGATGCGGTTGGTGCGCGCATACTGGTTCAGGCAGACGAGCGCGGAAGAGTAGTCAGTGGGATTGGCCGTCACCGGCGCTGTGCCAATGGGCTTGGCGTAGTTGCCGGCCGTCGAGGCCACCGGCGTGCTGCCGCAGGCGCTGAGCGCCGCGGTGGCCAGCAGGGCCAGGACCGCGCCTGTGCGCTTGACCATCATTTCGGAGTACCGCCCTTCACGACGTTCGCGCCGGCGGTGACATTGCCGCTGTTCACCTGGCTGGAATTGACGATGACGGTGTTGTTGTTGCCCTGGGTGATGACCGTCAGGTTATTGCCGATCGCGGTCGAGCCGGCGTAACCGCCCACCGCGCCGACCCCCGAATAGGCGTCCAGCGAGCCCGAGCTGCGGCTGGACGAGAAAACGCTCTGGTCCGAGCCGGTCAGCATGACGCCGTCCACGACCACCCGGTTGCCGTTGGCGTCGCGGGTGGAATACTCGACCATCCGGCTTTCCTGGCCCGAGCTGCGGCCATAGCCGGCGTTGAACGAAGCCGAATTGGTCGACATCGATTGGGCCAAGGCGACGCCGCTTGCGCCGAGCGTGACGGCGGCGACGACCATCGCCCCACGCGTCTTGATGTTCCGATGCCAGGCCATGAGAGGCTCCGCGACTGTCGACACGGAGCGGCAAGCAACCCTCGTGCCAAAAAGATACAGCATGAGGGATAGCCCCAAGGTCTCGAAAAAATGGTTAAGCCCCGCGACGGGGTTCGAATCGTCGCGTGAGCCCCTAGATAGAAGTCATGGACCAGCCCCAGCGCCCCGAGCCGATCTTGAACGCGCCCTGGCCGGCGCTGTTGGTGGCGGCGGCCGTGATCATTCCGCATCTTCTGCTGCAGGGCGCCAGCCAGGAGGTGATCTACTCCCTGGCCCTGGTCCCGCGCGAGTTCTGGGAAGGGCGCTGGACCGGCGCGGTCACCATGCTGTTCGTGCATGGCGGCTGGATTCACGCGATCATGAACGCCGCCTTTGGTCTCGCTTTCGGGGCGCCGGTCTCCCGCGTGCTGGGGCTGAATGTCCGGGGAGGCGGAATCTTCTGCCTGTTCTACCTCGTCTGCGGCGTGATCGCGGGGGTGGGCTTCGCCGCGATCCATCCTGAGGGCATGAGCCCGGTGGTCGGCGCTTCAGGTGCGATCGCCGGCCTGATGGGCGCGGCCGCGCGCACGATGGATAGCGCGCCCGGCCAGCTTGGACCGATGTTTGGTCCGCGTGTGATCTCGCTGGGTCTCGGCTGGCTGGTGGTCAACCTCGTCCTCGCCGTCACGGGCAGTCTTCTGACCATGGGTGCAGGCGGCGTCGCCTGGGAGGCCCATCTGATCGGCTTTGCGGTCGGCGTCCTGTTGATCGGGCCTTTCGCCCACTGGGCCGGACGAGGCGCTCAGACCGCCGATCCGCACTGATCGTCGAGCCCCATTGATTGAAAGGCCGCTTTGGAGGACCCTCGTTCTATAAAGAACAAGGGAGGACATGCTGTGCTGGTTTCTCAGATCCTCAAGGACAAGGGTGATCTCGTGTTTACCGCCTCGCCTCAGGAGACGGTCGGCGCTGCGGCGGCGCTGCTGCATACCCGAAGGGTCGGCGCCATGGTGGTGGTCGACGACAAGGAAGCCGTCGTCGGCATCGTCTCCGAGCGCGATATCGTCCGGATGGTGGCCAAGGAAGGCGCGGCGGCGCTCACCAAGCCGATCAGCGGCTGCATGAGCGCCAATGTGGTCTTCGCCCAGCCCGACGAGACTATCGATGCGCTGCTCGAGCGCATGACCGACCGCCGTATTCGCCATTTGCCGGTCGTGCAGAACGATCGTTTGGCGGGGATCATCTCGATCGGCGATCTGGTGAAGTACAAGATCCAGGCGACCCAGGCCGAGGCTGAGGGCCTGAAGGCCTATATCGCCGCGGGCTAAGGCCAGCCGACGGACGTTCGACGGCGCCTCAAGGCCGGTCGCCTATATATAGAGAGAGACGGGGGCGACCTGACGGCAGTGTCGGTCGCTTTCTTCAAGGCGCTCTTTATAGGCGATCCGAATATGGAGCGCTGTCAGCCTTCTATGAGTTCTGCGCCCGCCCCGTTGGCGGCGTCAGCCAGGCTGTAGCCTTCGAGCACCGCAGCTGTGGCGTCGCGCGCGCGCAGCAAGGCCTCGCGCAAGGCGCAGGTGGCTAGGTCGCGGCAGTCCTCACAGCGTCGGAAGGCGGTTCGACTGACGCATGGGGTCAGCGCCAGGGGGCCGTCGACCAGGCGGATGATCTCGGCGAAGCTGATCGCGTCGGCGTCGCGCGCCAGCACATAGCCGCCGAACTTGCCGCGCCGGCTGATGACTAGCCCCTCGCGCGAGAGAGACAGCAGGATCGCTTCCAGGAACTTGCGCGGCGCGTCGGCGCGCTCGGCGAGCTCGCCGGCGGTGACCTGTGTGTCGGCCCGCGCCAGTTCGATCATGGCGCGGAGCGCGTAGCGAGCCTTCTGAGACAGCATGGTTGCAGGGCGCCTTCATCGAGCGAGCAGGGGTCTATAGGGCGCGCGCTCTATAGAGTGGTCCGCGTTCTGAGCGAGGCGCGGTCGCCGCGCAAGTCTTGCATGACGTTGTTCATGCACAGGGAATGCGGGCGGATGGGGATGAAACGCTGATTTCGCGCTTGCCGTCTCGGGGGAGGGGGCCTAGAAGCCGCCCCTCGCTTCGGGGCGGCGCGCCACGGACCGGAACTTAAGTCTCTCGGGGCTTGTGTTTCGAAACGTGGATCGCTAGTCTCCGCAGCCTCAGTCGAATCTCTTCGATCTCGCGGCGCTCCTATGGCGCGCCAACGGTGTTTTTTGCGCTCCGATCCAGCCTGGCTGGCGAGGAAAACAAAAATGAAAAGTTCGGTTGACCCAGGAATTCGGTTTCGCTAGAAGCCGCGCTCCTTGAAATGCAAAAGATGTTCGCAAGAGCTTCCAAGTATTTCTTCCAGAAGAGCTCAGCTTTTTCTTTGAAAAAGTCGCTTGACTGGCTCCGGTGACTTCTTTAGAAGCTGCCGGCTCCGCAGAAAGCCTTCGGGCCGGACCGGCGGAGAAAGTTAGAGAGTTTTGAAAAAAACGATTTGACACGGAAAACGAGGTTGGATAGATAGCCGCCTCCGCCGACATCGGGCGCTAAACGATGGAGCCGCCGGGAGGTGGTTCGGGTCTTTGACATTGTTGAATTGGAAAGAGAAACGCAGGCGGCGGCGCTCTGGCGATGACCTTCGGGTCATCAACTGACGCTGACGAATGCGGTCTCTTGAAGAAGACACCATTACGCCGGTTGGCCTTCGGGTCGATCGAGTGATGGGAACTCGTCAAGAAACTATGCAAACCAGATACCTGGTCCTGGGTTTTCCCCTGGGACTGGAAGTCTGAAGTCAATGTCAACTCAACCTGAGAGTTTGATCCTGGCTCAGAGCGAACGCTGGCGGCAGGCCTAACACATGCAAGTCGAACGGATCCTTCGGGATTAGTGGCGGACGGGTGAGTAACACGTGGGAACGTGCCCTTTGGTTCGGAACAACTCAGGGAAACTTGAGCTAATACCGGATGTGCCCTTCGGGGGAAAGATTTATCGCCATTGGAGCGGCCCGCGTCTGATTAGCTAGTTGGTGAGGTAAAGGCTCACCAAGGCGACGATCAGTAGCTGGTCTGAGAGGATGATCAGCCACATTGGGACTGAGACACGGCCCAAACTCCTACGGGAGGCAGCAGTGGGGAATCTTGCGCAATGGGCGAAAGCCTGACGCAGCCATGCCGCGTGAATGATGAAGGTCTTAGGATTGTAAAATTCTTTCACCGGGGACGATAATGACGGTACCCGGAGAAGAAGCCCCGGCTAACTTCGTGCCAGCAGCCGCGGTAATACGAAGGGGGCTAGCGTTGCTCGGAATTACTGGGCGTAAAGGGAGCGTAGGCGGACTGTTTAGTCAGAGGTGAAAGCCCAGGGCTCAACCTTGGAATTGCCTTTGATACTGGCAGTCTTGAGTACGGAAGAGGTATGTGGAACTCCGAGTGTAGAGGTGAAATTCGTAGATATTCGGAAGAACACCAGTGGCGAAGGCGACATACTGGTCCGTTACTGACGCTGAGGCTCGAAAGCGTGGGGAGCAAACAGGATTAGATACCCTGGTAGTCCACGCCGTAAACGATGAGTGCTAGTTGTCGGCATGCATGCATGTCGGTGACGCAGCTAACGCATTAAGCACTCCGCCTGGGGAGTACGGTCGCAAGATTAAAACTCAAAGGAATTGACGGGGGCCCGCACAAGCGGTGGAGCATGTGGTTTAATTCGAAGCAACGCGCAGAACCTTACCACCTTTTGACATGCCTGGACCGCCACAGAGATGTGGTTTTCCCTTCGGGGACTGGGACACAGGTGCTGCATGGCTGTCGTCAGCTCGTGTCGTGAGATGTTGGGTTAAGTCCCGCAACGAGCGCAACCCTCGCGATTAGTTGCCATCAGGTTTGGCTGGGCACTCTAATCGTACTGCCGGAGTTAATCCGGAGGAAGGCGGGGATGACGTCAAGTCCTCATGGCCCTTACAAGGTGGGCTACACACGTGCTACAATGGCGACTACAGAGGGCTGCAATCCCGCGAGGGGGAGCCAATCCCTAAAAGTCGTCTCAGTTCGGATTGTTCTCTGCAACTCGAGAGCATGAAGTTGGAATCGCTAGTAATCGCGGATCAGCATGCCGCGGTGAATACGTTCCCGGGCCTTGTACACACCGCCCGTCACACCATGGGAGTTGGCTTTACCCGAAGGCGCTGCGCTAACCGCAAGGGGGCAGGCGACCACGGTAGGGTCAGCGACTGGGGTGAAGTCGTAACAAGGTAGCCGTAGGGGAACCTGCGGCTGGATCACCTCCTTTCTAAGGATGCCTCTCCAAGCTCTCACGGGCTTATTGAGGCTCCAGACACGGTCGCTAGACGACCACAAATGAGCGGATCGCCGCCGTCTTCGTTTCTCTTTCCACTCACTTGGTTCCGTTAGGGATCAAGTCGATCGCGAGCCCGGAGGCAGACGCCCCGAAGGCCGTCATAGGCCTGTAGCTCAGGTGGTTAGAGCGTACGCCTGATAAGCGTAAGGTCGGCAGTTCGAGTCTGCCCAGGCCTACCACTCTTTCCTCTGATGCTTCGGATCACGACCAGCTCTCCTGGCTAACCCAGATCTCTTTAAAGAGAGGGGCCATAGCTCAGTTGGTAGAGCGCCTGCTTTGCAAGCAGGATGTCGTCGGTTCGAATCCGTCTGGCTCCACCATCTCCCCGTACGATGCGGGTTGAGATTGATCTCGCGATTGGAATGACAAGTTTGCAGCAGCGCTCAGCGCTGATGCGAAATGACATTGTGAAGGCAGGGTTCACCCGCCGACCGCAGCTCACCCCTGGGATGCGGATCCGGTTTAAGGGCGGACTTAAGAAGACATCATTGTCTGACTAAAGGTAGAGCCCAGGCTCAGCCTTCCCCGCGAGATGCGGCGAGGGCTGAAACAGCATGGGTTTTGCTGAGAACGATCAAGCGCATAAGGGCTTCTGACGGATGCCTTGGCATTGAGAGGCGATGAAGGACGTGGCACGCTGCGATAAGAGCCGGGGAGGCGCGAGCACCCTTTGATCCGGCTATCTCCGAATGGGGAAACCCACCTTTATGGTCACCCGACTTTGTTTCCGCTTCGGCGGAGACGACGATCGGTTGATCAGACAAGGTATAATGACCTGAATACATAGGGTTCATTAAGCAAACCCGGGGAACTGAAACATCTCAGTACCCGGAGGAAAGGACATCAACCGAGACTCCCGTAGTAGTGGCGAGCGAACCGGGACCAGGCCAGTGCTGTCGTGACATAAAGCTGAATGTGTTGGGAAACACAGCCATAGTGGGTGATAGCCCCGTAAGCGTCAAATAGCGACAGACTCGAGTAGGGCGGGACACGTGAAATCCTGTCTGAACATGGGGGGACCACCCTCCAAGCCTAAGTACTCCTCAATGACCGATAGCGAACAAGTACCGTGAGGGAAAGGTGAAAAGCACCCCGACAAGGGGAGTGAAACAGAACCTGAAATCGGAAGCCTACAAGCAGTCGGAGCCACCGCGCGTGGTGACGGCGTACCTTTTGTATAATGGGTCAGCGACTTCATGTGCCGTGCAAGCTTAAGCCGTTAGGTGTAGGCGCAGCGAAAGCGAGTCTGAATAGGGCGAATAAGTACGTCGCATGACGACCCGAAACCAGGTGATCTATCCATGAGCAGGTTGAAGGTAAGGTAACACTTACTGGAGGACCGAACCGGTGAATGTTGAAAAATTCTCGGATGACTTGTGGATAGGGGTGAAAGGCCAATCAAACCTGGACATAGCTGGTTCTCCGCGAAAACTATTTAGGTAGTGCCTCGGACGAATTCCTTGGGGGTAGAGCACTGAATGGATGCGGGCGGCGCGAGCTGTACCAATTCTAATCAAACTCCGAATACCCAAGAGAACTATCCGGGAGACACACGGCGGGTGCTAACGTCCGTCGTGAAAAGGGAAACAACCCTAACCATCATCTAAGGCCCCCAAGTACTGGCTAAGTGGGAAACGATGTGGGTTTGCTTTGACAACCAGGATGTTGGCTTAGAAGCAGCCATCATTTAAAGAAAGCGTAACAGCTCACTGGTCAAGCGAACCTGCGCGGAAAATGTAACGGGGCTAAAGCCAGTCGCCGAAGGTATGGGTGTGCACTTTGTGCACGCGGTAGCGGAGCGTTCCGTAAGCCGACGAAGGTGAGGCGTGAGCCTTGCTGGAGGTATCGGAAGTGAGAATGCTGACATGAGTAGCGATAAAGAGGGTGAGAGACCCTCTCGCCGAAAGCCCAAGGGTTCCTGCGTAAAGCTAATCTGCGCAGGGTTAGTCGGCCCCTAAGGCGAGGCCGAAAGGCGTAGTCGATGGGAATCAGGTGAATATTCCTGAACCAGTTGGAAGTGACGGATCTGGTAAATTGTCAGGGCTTATTGGATTGCTCCTGGCAGTGAACAGGTCCCTGGAAATAACTCCAACGGAGACCGTACCCGAAACCGACACAGGTGGGCAGGTAGAGTATACCAAGGCGCTTGAGAGAACTATGCTGAAGGAACTCGGCAAATTGCACGCGTAACTTCGGGATAAGCGTGACTCTCTTTTGGGCAACCAGATGAGAGTGGCACAAGCCAGGGGGTAGCGACTGTTTATCAAAAACACAGGGCTCTGCGAAGCCGCAAGGCGACGTATAGGGTCTGACGCCTGCCCGGTGCCTGAAGGTTAAAAGGAGGGGTGCAAGCTCTGAATTGAAGCCCAGGTAAACGGCGGCCGTAACTATAACGGTCCTAAGGTAGCGAAATTCCTTGTCGGGTAAGTTCCGACCTGCACGAATGGCGTAACGACTTCCCCACTGTCTCCAGCATAGGCTCAGCGAAATTGAATTCCCCGTGAAGATGCGGGGTTCCCGCGGTCAGACGGAAAGACCCTATGAACCTTTACTGCAGCTTCGCCTTGGCGTTAGCAGCAACATGTGTAGGATAGGTGGGAGGCTATGAAACCGGGGCGCCAGTTCCGGCGGAGCCATCCTTGAAATACCACCCTTATTGTTGCTGACGTCTAACCGCGGCCCGTTATCCGGGTCCGGGACATGGCGTGGCGGGCAGTTTGACTGGGGCGGTCGCCTCCCAAAGTGTAACGGAGGCGCGCGATGGTGGGCTCAGACCGGTCGGAAATCGGTCGTCGAGTGCAATGGCATAAGCCCGCCTGACTGCGAGACTGACAAGTCGAGCAGAGACGAAAGTCGGCCATAGTGATCCGGTGGTCCTGCGTGGAAGGGCCATCGCTCAACGAATAAAAGGTACTCTAGGGATAACAGGCTGATTTTGCCCAAGAGTCCATATCGACGGCAAAGTTTGGCACCTCGATGTCGGCTCATCACATCCTGGGGCTGGAGCAGGTCCCAAGGGTTCGGCTGTTCGCCGATTAAAGTGGTACGTGAGCTGGGTTCAGAACGTCGTGAGACAGTTTGGTCCCTATCTGCCGTGGGTGTACGAGACTTGAGAGGATCTGTCCCTAGTACGAGAGGACCGGGATGGACACACCTCTGGTGGACCTGTCATGGCGCCAGCTGTGCAGCAGGGTAGCTAAGTGTGGAATAGATAACCGCTGAAAGCATCTAAGCGGGAAACTAACCTCAAAACAAGGTCTCGCTGAGAGCCGTGGAAGACCACCACGTTGATAGGCCGGGTGTGGAAGTGCGGTGACGCATGGAGCTTACCGGTACTAATAGCTCGATAGGCTTGATCGTTCTTCAGTCAAACCCATGCAAACGCATGGCTCTACTTCAGACACTGATGTCTTCTTCACAATCTCCGGCCTCGAAAGAGGCTGGATGATATCCTTTTCGCTGACCTGGTGGCTTTGCCGGGGGTTCCCCACCCGATCCCATTCCGAACTCGGTCGTTAAGTCCCCCTGGGCCAATGGTACTTCGTCTCAAGGCGCGGGAGAGTAGGTCGCCGCCAGGTCCGCCAAAAGGATATCAAAACACAAGTCCACGAACCCTCCCTCACAATCCAAAACACCCTGACGCGGGGTGGAGCAGCCCGGTAGCTCGTCAGGCTCATAACCTGAAGGTCACAGGTTCAAATCCTGTCCCCGCACCCAGTGGACTAAGCTTGAGGTCACCCCGTCCGGATCCGGTCGGGGTTTTTTGCGGCCCGGTATCGCAACCTATAGCGGCATTTTCGCAACGCTCGCTGTGTGAAGCGCGAATTTTTCTGCCCTTCGATGGCCTTCGACCAACTTTCTCCGTTCAAAGCCCATAGCGCGTCTCGAGGTTTTGCGTCATGACTTCCCTCGGAAGGACGCGGGCCGACTATCAGCCCGTCGATTGAGGTGTTTGAGGATAATATGGCGAACGGTGTCGTTAAGTGGTTCAACCCGGCCAAGGGCTTTGGCTTCATTCAGCCCGAGGACGGCGGCCAGGACGTGTTCGTCCACATCGCCGCGGTTGAACGCTCGGGTCTGTCGGGCCTGAACGAGGGTGATCAAGTCGCGTACGAACTGGAAGAAGACCGCCGCTCGGGCAAGACCTCGGCGGGTCAACTGCGCGTGACGGGCCATGGTCCGGCGCCGGCCGGCGGCGGCGCCGCTCGCGGCCCGCGTCCCCCGCGCAGCTTCGATGCTCCGCGCGGCGGCGGCGGCTTCTCGGCCGGCACCGGCGAGAGCGGCACGGGCGTCGTGAAGTGGTTCAACACGACCAAGGGCTTTGGCTTCATCCAGCCGGACAACGGCGGTGGCGATGTGTTCGTGCACATCTCGGCCGTTGAGCGCGCCGGTCTGCGCGGCCTCAACGAAGGCCAGCAGGTCGGTTACGAGCTTGAACAGGACCGCCGCTCGGGCAAGACCTCGGCCGGCAACCTGCGCATCCTCTAAGACGCCAGGACAAGAAAAGGCCGCCCCGAGGGACGGCCTTTTCCAGAGATCTTCGGAAGGCCCCGTTCGACGCTGACGTGTCGGACGGGGCCTTTTGTCGTTCAGGCCCGTTTCGCGCGCCTAGCTGGACGCGCGCTCGGACACCGCCTGATTCACCGCCAGGGCGGTCAGGTTGACGATACCGCGCGCTGTCACGCTGGGGATCAGCACGTGCAGCGGCTTGGCCATGCCCAGCAGCACTGGGCCGACGAGCAGGGACTCCGTCGCGGCGCTGAGCAGGGTCAGGCCGATATTGGCCGCATCCAGCGTCGGCATGACCAGCAGATTGGCCGAGCCCTTCAGCGGGCTGTCGGCGACCATGCGATCGCGCAGGTGCTGGCTGAGTGCGGCGTCGGCATGCATCTCGCCGTCGACCTCCAGATCCGGCGCCTGGGCGCGGAGGAGGGCCAGGGCCTCGCGCATCTTGCGGGCGGTCGGCGAGTCGCTGGCCCCGAACGAGGAATGCGACAGCAAGGCCGCCTTGGGCGTCAGGCCAAAGCGGCGAACGGCCTCAGCCGCCAGCTGGGTGCATTCGGCGATCTGCTCTGCGGTCGGATCGACATTGACGTGGGTGTCGCAGAAGAACAGCGTCCCCTTGTCCAGGATCAGCGACGACATCGCATAGACCCGGCTGACATTGTCGCGGCGCGGGATGATCGGCAGGGCGTATTTCATGTGCTGCCACCAGTCGCCGCTGCCGCCGACCAGGGCGGCCTCGACATAGCCGGTCGCCAGGAGCATGGAGGCTGCGACGGTGCGACGGCCGGTGACCCGGCGCTCGGCCGCGATCGGCGGCACGCCCCGGCGGCCGACCAGGCGCTGGTAGTCGGCGATCAGCGGCGCGAACAGATCCTTGTCGGCCTGGGGATCGATGATTTCGACCTTGCCGGCCAGACGCAGTCCCAGCTCTTCAATCTTGCCGGTGATGATCTCACGGCGGCCCACCAGCACCGGGTAGGCGAGACCCTCGTCCACGACGGTCTGCACGGCGCGCAGCACGCGCTCGTCTTCGGCCTCGGCGTAGGCGACCTTGACCGGTTGCTTGCGGGCGCGCTCGAAGACGGGGCGCATCAGCTGGCCTGAGCGATAGACGAACAGTTCGAGCTCAGCCTGATAGGCATCGAAGTCGGCGATCGGCCGGTTGGCGACGCCGCTGTCCATGGCCGCCTTGGCCACGGCCGGCGCGATCTGCAGGATCAGGCGCGGGTCGAACGGCTTAGGGATGATGTACTGGGAGCCGAACACCGGCGCAGCGCCGCCATAGGCGCTGGCGACCACCTCGGAAGCCTCAGCCCGCGCCAGTTCAGCGATCGCCTCGACGGCGGCGACCTTCATCGCCTCGTTGATCTCGCTGGCGCCCACGTCCAAAGCGCCGCGGAAGATGAAGGGGAAGCAGAGGACGTTGTTGACCTGGTTGGCGTAGTCGCTGCGACCGGTGGCCATGATCGCGTCGGGGCGGGTCTCATAGACCAGCTCGGGCAAGATCTCAGGCTCGGGATTGGCCATGGCCAGGATCAGCGGGTTGGGCGCCAGCAGCGGCAGCCATTCCGGTTTGAAGACGCGCGGGGCCGAGAGGCCGAGGAAGATGTCGGCGCCCGGCAGCACCTCTGGCAGGGTGCGGGCGTCGGTCTGGCGGGCGTAGCGGGCCATGTTGTCGGGCATGTCCGGCTCGCGGCCAGCGTGCACCACGCCCTTGATGTCGGTCAGGGTGACGTTCTCGACGGGCAGGCCCATCGAGACCAGCAGATCCACGCAGGCGAGGGCGGCCGCGCCGGCGCCCGAGGTCACGAGCTTGACCTCCTTGAGCTGCTTGCCCTGGACGAGCAGGGCGTTGCGGACGGCGGCGGCGCAGACAATGGCGGTGCCGTGCTGGTCGTCGTGAAAGACCGGGATGTTCATCCGCTCGCGCAGCTTGCGCTCGATGATGAAGCATTCAGGGGCCTTGATGTCCTCGAGATTGATCCCGCCGAAGGTGGGCTCCAGCGCCGCCACCACCTCGATGAAGCGGTCGGGATCCTTGGCGTCGACCTCGATATCGAACACGTCGATGCCCGCGAACTTCTTGAAGAGGACGGCCTTGCCTTCCATCACCGGCTTGGAGGCCAGCGGGCCGATGTCGCCCAGGCCCAGCACGGCGGTGCCATTGGAAATCACCGCAACCAGATTGCCGCGCGCGGTGTAGTCACGGGCGAGCTCAGGGTTCTCGGCGATGGCGATGCAGGGCGCGGCGACGCCGGGAGAATAGGCGAGGGCGAGGTCGCGCTGGGTGGCCATCCGCTTGGTGGCTTCGATCGCCAGTTTCCCGGGGCGCGGCAGTCGGTGATAATCTAGGGCGGCTTTGCGGAAATCCTCGTCCATCGATCGTTCCTCGGGGCGGCCTGCGCGGCGCGGTTATCCTGCCTCGTCTGAGCGCGAAGCGTCACGAGCCTTGCTAGCGATGTTGGCGCGGCAATTCCAACCCTTCGCCGCCCGATCTGTGTTTTTTCTTGGTAGCGGTACCAGCTAGGTGATGGCTGCGGCGACGATTTCGGGTCCGCTAAGTAATAAAACTATTATATAATGCCTCTGCTTCGGGCGCCCGCCGCCACCAAT
Organism: Caulobacter sp. SL161; assembly: GCF_026672375.1. Lineage (GTDB taxonomy): Bacteria > Pseudomonadota > Alphaproteobacteria > Caulobacterales > Caulobacteraceae > Caulobacter. Next base: position 3,360,867 of record NZ_JAPPRA010000001.1, on the reverse strand, counting down.
CTTGGCGCTCCGCCTTCCAGAGCCGCCAGGCCGGGCAAGGCGCTGGACAGGGCGTCCGGGGCGACCGAGCATCGCTCGACTGGATATTCAAGGGACGGCGCATGAGCGGACTGACGACACACATCCTCGATCAAGCGTCCGGGAAACCGGCGGCGGGCGTCGGGGTCCGGGTGTCGCGCCGCGACGGCGAGCAGACGCAATGGCTGGCGGAGCTCCGCACCGACGCTGACGGCCGGGCGCGGCTTGTCGCCGGCGAGGACCTGGCGGTCGGCGGCTATCGCCTCGAGTTCGCGATCGGCGACCACTTTAAGGCGTCGGGCCTTCCCGTCAGCGATCCGCCGTTCCTCGATGTCGTGGTGATCGACTTCGCGGTCTCGAACCTGGAGCAGCATTGGCACGTGCCGCTGCTCGTCTCGCCCTACGGCTATTCCACCTACCGGGGCAGCTGATGGGCGATGTGATCCGGTTCCTGATTGATGGCGAGATCCAGGAAGTTCGCGGCGCCAACCCGACCACGACCCTGCTGGAACATCTGCGTGGGCCGATGCGCCGCACGGGGACCAAGGAGGGTTGCGCCGAGGGGGACTGCGGTTCCTGCACGGTGCTGGTCGGCGAGGCTGACGGGGACAGCGTCGCCTGGCGGGCGGTGAACAGCTGCATCCAGTTCCTGCCCATGCTGCATGGCAAGGCGCTGATGACGGTGGAGAGCCTGGGCGCCAAGGCCGGGTGTGACCAGGCCCTGCACCCGGTGCAGCAGGCCATGGTCGACAAGCATGGTTCGCAGTGTGGCTTCTGCACGCCCGGTATCGTCATGTCGCTCTACGGCCGCGCTGTCGGAGCCAAGGGGGCGGACGCGCCGGTGGCCGAGGTGCTGGCCGGCAATCTGTGTCGCTGCACCGGCTATGGACCGATCATCGAGGTCGCCCAGGGCGTCGAGGCCGAAGCGCCGCCCGATCTCGATCTGTCGACCGTCCGTGACGAGACCATGCTGCGCCTCACCTTCGAGGACGAGATCCACGGCGTTACCCGCACCTGGCTGGCGCCGCGCTCGCTCGAGGAACTGGCCGAGGCCTGTCTGGCGCATCCCGACGCGACGCTCGTCGCCGGTGCGACGGATGTCGGCCTATGGGTCACCAAGCAGCGACGCGCGCTGCCGACCCTGATCAGCCTTTCCGAGGTCGCCGAGCTCAAGGCGCTGGAGGAAACGCCGGACGGTCTGCGGATCGGCGCCGGGGTTCGCTATGTCGACGCCCTCAACGCGATCTCTGCGCTCTATCCCGATCTCGGCGCCATGATGCGGCGCCTGGGTTCGACCCAGGTGCGCAACAGCGGCACGATCGGCGGCAATATCGCCAACGGCTCGCCGATCGGCGACATGCCGCCGGCGCTGATCGCGGCGGGCGCGCGCCTGATCCTCCGTCAGGGCGATGTGCGCCGCGAGCTGGCGCTGGAGGACTTCTTCCTCGACTACGGCAAGCAGGACCGGCGGCCGGGCGAGTTCGTCGAGGCGGTCATCGCCCCGCGCCTGGAGGCGGGACGCCTGTTCAAGGTCTTCAAGCTCTCCAAGCGTTTCGACCAGGACATCTCGGCGGTGTGCGGCGCGTTCTCGCTGGCCGTCGAGGACGGCGTGGTGACCGACGCGCGCATCGCGTTCGGGGGCATGGCGGGCACGCCCAAGCGGGCCAGGGCCTGCGAGACGGCCTTGATCGGCCGGCCGTGGGCGGAAGCGACCGTCGAGGCGGCGATGGCTGCGCTCGCCACCGACTACACGCCGATGAGCGACATGCGCGCCTCGGCCGCCTATCGCGCTCTGGCGGCGCGGAACATGCTGCGCAAGGTGTTCCTGGAGACGAAAGGCGTCGAGGCCCGCGTCGAGCCGGAGAGCGCCCATGGCTGACTCTGCCGCGACCGCGCCGATGACCAAGCCGCCGCAGGGCGTCCATGCCCCTTTGCCGCATGACAGCGCCGCCCGCCATGTCGCCGGCTCCGCCGTCTATATCGACGACATGCCCGAGCCGGCGGGCCTGCTGCACGTGGCCTTCGGTCTCAGCACCAAGGCTCATGCCCGGATCACGCGGATGGACCTGTCGGCCGTGCGCGCCGCGCCTGGCGTGGTGCTGGTGATCAGCGCCGAGGACATTCCGGGCGAAAACGACGTCAGCCCTGTCATCCATGACGACCGACTGTTCGCGGACGGCGAGGTCTATTGCGTGGGCCAGAGCCTGTTCGCCGTGGCCGCCACCTCGCTGGCCGCCGCGCGCGCTGCGGCCGCCAAGGCCGTGGTCGATTACGAGGATCTGCCCGCCGCCATCGACATCACCGCCGCCCGCGCCATGGACCTCAAGATCGAGGCCAGCCAGCGCATGGCGCGGGGCGACGCCAAAGGCGCGCTCGCGGCCGCGCCGCGTCGCGTGCAAGGCCGGTTCGCGATCGGGGGCCAGGATCACTTCTATCTCGAAGGCCAGATCGCCCTGGCGACCCCGCGCGAGGACGGCGACGTCCACGTCTGGTCGTCCACCCAGCATCCCACCGAGGTGCAGCACCTGATCGCCCGCGTGCTGGGCAAGCCCGACCACTGCGTCACCGTCGAGGTGCGCCGCATGGGCGGGGGCTTTGGCGGCAAGGAGACGCAAGCCTCGCTGTTCGCCGCCGCCGCCGCCCTGGTGGCGGTCAAGACCGGCCGTCCGGCCAAGGCGCGTCCTGATCGCGACGAAGACATGGTCATGACCGGCAAGCGGCATGACTTCGAGGCGGCGTACGATGTCGGCTTCGATGACGAGGGCCGGCTGACCGGTCTGTCGCTGGAGCTGTCGTCGCGCTGCGGGGCCACGACCGATCTTTCGCCGGCGATCAACGACCGGGCGATGTTCCACGCCGACAACGCCTACTACCTGCCGGCCGTCGAGATCGTCTCGCACCGTTTCCGCACCCACACGGTGTCGAACACCGCCTTCCGAGGCTTCGGCGGGCCGCAGGGCATGGTCGCGATCGAGCGGATCATCGACGCCGTCGCCGCCGCCACGGGGCTGGACCCGCTGGAGGTGCGTCGGCGCAACCTCTATGGCGGCGAGGGCCGAAACCTGACGCCCTATCATCAGGTGGTCGAGGACAATGTCGCCCCGCAGCTGATCGAGGAGCTGGCGGCCTCGTGCGACTACGCGGCCCGCCGCCGTGAGATCGAGGCGTTCAACCGGTCTAGCCCCGTGCTGAAGAAGGGCATCGCCCTGACGCCGGTGAAGTTCGGGATCTCGTTCACGACGACGCACCTGAACCAGGCCGGCGCCCTGATCCACCTCTATGCCGACGGCTCGATCATGCTGAACCACGGCGGGACCGAAATGGGGCAGGGGCTGAACACCAAGGTCGCCCAGATCGTGGCCCAAGCCTTCCAGGTCGATGTCTCGCGGGTGAAGATCACCTCGACCGTCACCGACAAGGTGCCCAACACCTCGGCCACGGCCGCCTCGTCGGGCGCGGACCTCAACGGCATGGCCGCCCTGAACGCGGCTGAGACGATCAAGGCGCGGCTCGTCGAATTCGCGGCCGCCAAGTGGGGCGTGGCCCAGACCGACGTCGCCTTCACGCCCAATGGCGTGCGGGTGAGCGGCCAGACCCTGGCGTTTGAGGCCTTCATTCGTCAGGCCTATCTGGCGCGGATCTCGCTGTCGGCCACCGGCTTCTACGCCACGCCCAAGATCCACTACGACCGCGCCACCCATACGGGCCGGCCGTTCTACTACTTCGCCTACGGCGCGGCGTGCAGCGAGGTGTTGATCGACACCCTGACGGGCGAGATGAAGGTCACCCGCGCCGACATCCTGCACGACGTGGGCAAGTCGCTGAACCCGGCGCTGGATCTGGGCCAGATCGAAGGCGGCTTCATCCAGGGCATAGGCTGGCTGACCACCGAGGAGCTGGTGTTCGACGCCCAAGGGCGCCTGCGCACCCACGCGCCGTCGACCTACAAGATCCCGACCTGTGGCGACCGTCCGGCGCATCTGGACGTGCGGCTCTGGAAGGCCGGGCGCAATGTCGAGGCCACGGTCCACCGTTCCAAGGCCGTGGGCGAGCCGCCGCTGATGCTGGCGATCTCGGTGCACGCGGCGATCACCCAGGCGGTCGCCAGCGTCGGCGATCACAGGGTGTTTCCGCACCTCGACGCCCCGGCGACGCCCGAGGCGATCCTGATGGCCTGCGAGGATGTGCGGAGGCGGGTCGATGTCTGAATCCCTCTTCCATAGGGAGAGGGAGGGGCCCGCCGCGAAGCGGTGGGAGGGTGAGGGGTTACGCCGTCATCCGCTGAAACCCCTCACCCCTACCCCTCTCCCTAAAGGAGAGGGATCATGAGCAACTGGGCCCGCGCGGCTCTGGCGCGCCTCGACGCCCGTGACGAGGCCGCTCTGGTCACCGTTCTCGCCACCGAGGGCTCGGCTCCGCGTGAGGCCGGGACCAAGATGGTCGTCTGGCGTGGCGGTCAGGCCGGGACGATCGGCGGCGGCAATCTGGAGTACCGCGTCGCCGACCAGGCGCGGCGGATGCTGGACGGCGGCCAGGCCCATTTCGCGATCCAGGACTATCCGCTGGGGCCGCTGCTGGCCCAGTGTTGCGGCGGACGGGTGCGACTGTTCCTCGAGCGCCTGAACGACAACAGCCGCGACTGGCTGACCGACGCGGCCAAGCGCATGGACGCGGCCCAGCCGTTCGAGGTCCGCACCCGGTTCGAGCCGGGCCTGCTGACCAAGACCGTGGCCCCGATCCTGTCCACCGAGGCCGACGGCCCGCCGGTGACCCTGGGCGGCGCGCCCGCCACCGCGCGCGGCGTTCGGCCGGAGCTGGGCGATGTGCTGGTCGAGCGCGCCGACACGCCGCGTCCGCCGCTCTTGCTATTCGGCGCCGGCCATGTGGGCCAGGCGATCGCCAAGGCGTTCGAGCCGCTGCCGTTCCGCCTGTCCTGGTACGACAGCCGTCCCGAGACCGCCGACATCCCCGGCGTCACCGTGCTGGCGCCCGCCGAACTGGCCGCCAAGGCGATGGGCGCGGGGGCGGAGGCCTATGGCCTGGTCCTGACCCATGACCACGGCCTGGACTACGCCCTGGTCTCGGCCGGCCTGGCCGGCGGGGGCTTTGGCTATTTCGGCGTCATCGGCTCGAAGACCAAGCGCGCGCGGTTCATGAAACGGTTGCGCGACGATGGTTTCTCCGAAGCCGTGCTGACCCGCCTGACCTGTCCGATCGGTTTGCCGCACCTGAAGAGCAAGGCGCCCGAGGTGATCGCCGTGTCGGTCGCCGCCGACCTCCTGATGCGCCAGGAAGCGGCGCGGATTCGCAACGACGAGACGTGCCGTGCAAGCGTTTAGAGCCTCGATCCTCCACCTGCTGGACGATCCCGCCAAGACGGCGGACGGCGCGGTCGCCTTCCACGAGGACGGCCTGCTGCTGGTCGAGGACGGCCGCGTGATCGGCTGCGGCGCCTATGCCGAGCTCGCCCCCTGGCTGGGCGGCGCCCAGCCCGAGGACCTGACCGGCCATCTGATCACGCCGGGCTTTGTCGACACCCATATCCACTTCCCGCAGGTCGACGTCATCGCGGCCCACGGCAAACAGCTTCTGGACTGGCTGGAGCAGCACACCTTCCCGGCCGAGGCGGCCTTCGCCGACCCCAAGCACGCCGCCGACACCGCCGCCTTCTTCCTGGACGAGCTGCTGCGCAACGGCACCACGACGGCGCTGGTGTTCGGCTCGGTGCACAAGGTGTCAGTCGACGCCCTGTTCGCCGAGGCCTATGAGCGGAACATGCGGCTGATCGCAGGCAAGTCGCTGATGGACCGCAACGCGCCCGACGGTCTGACCGACACCGTCGAGAGCAGCCGCGCGGACATGCAGGCCCTGATCGCCGACTGGCACGGCAAGGGACGTCTCGGCTACGCGGTCACGCCGCGCTTCGCCATCAGCTGCAGCGACGCCCAGCTGGCCATGGCCGGCGAGATCCTGGCCCAGCATCCCGACGTCTGGATGCAGACCCACCTCTCGGAGAACCTGCACGAGATCAAGGAGACCGCGCGCCTCTTCCCCAAGGCCAAGGACTATCTGGACGTCTATGACCGCTTCGGTCTGCTGCGCCGGCGCTCGGTCTTCGCCCACTGCGTCCACCTGAAGGGCGAGGCGTTCCGACGCCTGGCGGCCAAGGGCGGGGCGGTGGCCTTCTGTCCGACCTCGAACCTGTTCCTGGGCTCAGGCCTGTTCCCGCTGGAGGAAGCCTGTTCGCACGGCGTGAAGGTCGGCATGGGCACCGATGTCGGCGCGGGCACCACCTTCTCGATCCTCCACACCTTGGGCGAGGCCTACAAGGTCGGCCAGCTGCGCGGCGATGCGCTGGACCCGTTCCAGGCCCTGTATCTGGCCACCCTGGGCGGGGCGCGGGCGCTGGACCTCGATGACCAGATCGGCAACCTGGCGCCCGGCAAGGAAGCTGACTTTGTCGTGCTGGATCTGGCGGCGACGCCGCTGATCGCGCGGCGGCTGGCAGGGGCGAAGAGCCTGGCCGACAAGCTCTTTGCGCTGACTGTGCTAGGCGATGACCGCGTGGTGGCGCGGACGTATCTGGCGGGTGTGGAGCGGCACAGGCGGGGGTAACGCAATCCTCCCCCTAGCGGGGGAGGTGGTCGCGAAGCGACCGGAGGGGGAAGTTCTGTTGAACCGGCCTCTTCCCCCTCCGTCGTCTCTTCGAGCCGACACCTCCCCCGCTGGGGGGAGGATTTTCAGTCACCCGTACTTCGCGGCCATCGTCTGCGCGTACAGCGTCAGCAGCCGCGCGCCATCCACCGCCACGGTCGCGGCCTGGATCGGCTGGTCGTCCCAGGCTGAGGGGCCGAACAGTTCGCCCTCGGCCTTCTGGCAGGTCTGGCCCAGCGCGATCCCTTCGGTGACCACGCGCACCGAGCCGCGACGCACGGTGAACAGGGTCGGGTCGATCACGAAGGCGACCGCAGCGGCGTCATGGACGCAGCAACCGACCACGCCGTCACGCTCGCCGTAGAAGGCGGCGTAGGGCTTGGAGATGGCGTTGAGGAAGCCGCAGGCGTCCGACCCGCCGGCCGCCAGGGCGTCCATATAGTCGGGCGACATCACAACCTGGGTCGTTACGTCCAGGCTGACCGCAGTCAGGTTCCACGGGGCGGTGAAGACCTGATCGGCGGCCTCCGGATCGTTCCAGATATTGGCTTCGGCCACCGGCGTGACATTGCCCGGCTTGCCGGCTACGCCGAACGCGCCGCCCATGATCACCACCGACTTCAGCAAGGTGGCGACCTCGGGATCGGCCTTCAGGGCCAAAGCGAGGTTGGTCAGAGGGCCGACGGCGCACAGCACCACCTCGCCCGGATACTGGCGCGCCAGGTCGATGATCGCCTGATAGGCGGGCTTGGCCTCCGGCTGGGCCGGGACGAGGCCCGTCAGCGCCACGTCGCCCAGACCGTTCACACCATGCACGAAGGTGGGCGAGGGGTTGCGCGGACGCGTCAGCGGCTTGTCCGTGCCCTTATAGATCGGCGCTGTCAGGCCAAAGCGATCCTTCAGGTACAGCGCGTTGCGCGTGGTGGTCTCGATGTCGGAATTACCGAAGATGGTCGTCACCGCGATCAGGTCGAGGGCGGGGCTCGCCTCGATGAACAGCAGGGCCATCGCGTCGTCGATGCCGGGATCGGTGTCGAAGATGATCTTGGTCGGGGTCGTCATTCGAGGGCTCTAGCGCTTTTCGTTAGAGGAGGCGAGCCGTTGATCGGCGCTCTCCTGCATCAGGGAGACATGGGCCGAGGCGACCTTCCAGCCGTCGGCGGTGCGGATCCAGGTCTGGCTCTGGCGGCCGACCTTGCCGGTGTCGTCACGGCGGAACAGCACGTTGGCGACGGCGAAGTCCGCGCCGAAGGTGGTGACTTCGGTCCTCAGGCGCGTGCGCGGCGGCGAGCCGCCGGCCCGGCCGACGCGGAAGGCGGCAATCTCGGCAAAGCCCCACAGGTTCTCGGCGACGCCTAGGCGCACAGTATGCGGCGAGGCCCAGAAGGCGCCGTCCAGCGCCTCGACGTCATTGGTCATCAAGGCGACTTCATAGGCGTCGACCAGGGCGGTGACCTCGGCCAGCACGGCGGGATCGTTGACGATCATAGCGCCCCCGTCGGCGGGTGAGCGGCGACTACGCCGGCGCGTTGCAGGCGCAGGGCGGCGGCGAAGGCCAGGTCCTCGCGCCAGGCAGGAGCGATGATCTGCACGCCGATCGGCAGTTGGCCGGGGCGGTTCACGGGCGCGGCGACCACCGGCAGGCCGACATAGCTGATGGGCTGGGTGAAGGCGCCGAGGTTCTTGCGCACCGAGACGGGGACGCCGTCCATCTCCATCATCGCCTGGCCGATCGGCGGGGCGGGGCACACTGACGCCGGAGCCAACAAGATGTCGTAGCGCTGGAAGACCTCGCGAACCTCGTCGCGGAAGATCGTGCGGAAGCGCTGGGCGGCCTCAGCCACGCCGGCGGGCAGCAGGGCGCCGGCCAGCAGGCGGTCGCGGACGGCCGGATCGTAGTCCATAGCGCGCCTGGCCAGATCGTCGTGATGCAGCTCGCCGCCCTCGAACGCGGTCAGGCAGAAGGCGGCGGCGCGGGCGGCCTTGGCGCTCTGCAAGATGACCTCGCCCTTCGCCTCCAGCGCCTCGGCGACGTATCCCAGCGCCGCCAGCACCTCGGGGAAGGCGCCTTGCTGGAACCAGCCGCCCAGCACGCCGACGCGGAGCGGCTCTTCAGCCAGGGCGTCTAGGCGGCCGGCCAGCGGTTCGGCCTCGCGGACGCAGATCGGATCGCCTGCCGGATCGGCGCCCTGCAGCACGTCATAGGCCAGGGCCAGATCCTCGACCGAGCGCGCGAAGGGACCGACATGGTCCAGGCTCTCGACGAACGGAAAGACGCCCTGGCGCGACAGGCGGCCATAGGTGGGCTTGAGGCCGAACACGCCGCACAGGCCGGCGGGAATGCGGATCGAGCCGTTGGTGTCCGAGCCCAGGGTCAAGGGCACGAGGCCCGCCGCGACCGCCGCCGCCGAGCCGCCAGACGAGCCGCCGGCGATCCGCGTCGGGTCGTGGGGATTGCGCACCGGGCCGTCGTGGGCGTTCTCGGTGACGAAGCCGTAGGCAAACTCGTCCATGTTCAAGGCGCCGACCAGAACGGCGCCGGCGGCCGTCAGGCGCTGGACCAGGGTCGCGTCATGCGCGGGTGGCGGGGCGTCGCGGCGGATCTTCGATCCGGCCAGGGTGGGCAGGCCCTCGAGGTCGAACAAGTTCTTTACCGCGAAGGGCACGCCGGCCAGCGGTCCGACAGGACGTCCCGCCGCGAGATCGGCGTCGACCGCTTCGGCGGCGGCGAGCGCGCGGGCTTCTGTGACGGCGGTGAAGGCGTTGATGCCACCATCCAGGCGCTGAATGCGCGAGAGGGTGGCTTCAGTCACCGCGCGGGCGGTGACGTGACCGGCGCGGACCTCGCCGGCGATCTCGACGACGTTGCAGAAGCTCACGGCTGGAACGTCTCCGGCGTCTCACCGGCCGCCTCGCCCAGCGCGGCGACAAACAGGGCGGTCTGGCTCCTCAGCAGGACGAGGTTGTCGATCACGCCCGGCAAGGCGGGGGCGGGCGGTTCGACGCCTTGCTCGGCGGCGCGACGCGGCGCCCAGGCGGCCATCTCGAAGTCGTCGAGGGCCAGAAAGGCTGTCGTCTCCGCATCGAGCGCCATGGCGGACTCCATAAGTAAGAAAAAACTTCATACACCCGGGTTCGCCGGACGCGCCAGTCCCGCTTTCCCCGCAAGCTCGATACGCCCAAGCCCGCGTCACTTGCCCGTGGGATCGCTCACCCAGGAGGCAGGTCACGGTCAAGCCGCGCAAAGGCGTCGGTTCGCCTTAGGGGTCTTCGCTGGTTCGGATCAGATGTGTTTGTAAGAAAGGACTTACTTTATGACGCATCACCGACTGGCTTCCACCCCCGAAACCGTTCGCTTCGGCATGTTCGACGCGGCGTTCGATCCGGTGCTGACGGTGAACAGCGGCGACAGCGTCACGGTCGAGTGCGTCTCAGGCGGCGTCGAGGTGATGCCGCCTGCCGAGTCTCCCTACGCCATCCCGCCGGCGCTGCAGGCGATCCACGACAGCCAGCCCGCGCGCCTGGGGCCGCACATCCTCACCGGTCCCATCGCCATCGCCGGCGCCGAGCCTGGTGACAGGCTGGAGGTGCGGATCGAGGCGATCGCGCCCAACAACGACTGGGGCTACTGCGCGGTTCGCCCGCTGGCCGGGACGATCCCTGAAGACTTCCCCGACCGCTATGTCAGCCACATCGCCGTCGACGCCCAGCGCGGGGTCTGCAAGCCGGAATGGGGCCCTGAACTGCCCCTGGCGCCGTTCTTCGGGACCATGGGCGTGGCCCCGCCGGCGAAGTACGGGCGCCTCTCCAGCCGCGAGCCGCGCGAGCACGGCGGCAATATGGACAACAAGGAGCTGGTCGCCGGCTCGACCCTCTATCTACCCGTCTGGGTTCCGGGGGCGAACTTCTCGGTCGGCGACGGCCATGGCCGGCAGGGGGATGGCGAGGTCTGCGTCAACGCGCTGGAGATGGGCCTGACCGGCACCTTCACCTTCGTGCTGCACAAGAAGGCCGATGGGGCGGCCGAGGCCGGCGCCTTCGCCTGGCCGCGCGCCGAGACGCCGACGCATCACATCCTGATGGGCTTCCACGAGGACCTGGATCTCGCCATGAAGCAGGCCCTGCGCCAGACCATCGACTTCATCACCGCGCATTCGGCCCTGACCCGGGTGCAGGCCTATCAGTTCTGCTCGCTGGCCGTGGACTTCCGTGTCACCCAGACCGTCAACGGCGAGAAGGGCGTGCATGCGCTGCTGAAGAAGGGGCTGCTGTTCTAGAGGCGCTCGACCTTTGCGCGTGGGCCTGGATCGCGCCGAAATCGTGGACTGGCCAGTCGCGGCTTTGAGCCGGGCGACGACGCGACCGCGCTGAAACCCTTATTTCACTGGTCTTTTCGTGCCAAAGTGAGACAGCCGGCCCGACACACGTCACGATTTACCCTTAATATTCCCGCTTTGGCTGAAAGTCGTACGGCCCGCGACTTGCACTCGCTAGGTCACGCTGAAGTTGCAGTGTGATCTTGGGGGAGTGGGTGATGAATCTGAACGGAACGCAGGGCGCTGACACCTTGATCGGCGGCGCCGAGGATGACGTCATTTACGGCTTCTGGGGCAACGACACGCTGCGCGGCGGCGCGGGTCATGACGTGCTGGCGGGCCACGAGGGCAATGACGTCCTTCAGGGCGGCGACGGCGACGACTACATGCTGGGCGGTCCCGGCAATGACACGCTGGACGGCGGCGCAGGCTCGGACTGGGCGGCCTATGAGGACGCCACCGCCGGCGTGAAGGTCGATCTCAACCTCAACGGCGGCCAGAACACCGGCGGCGGCGGGACCGACCGGCTGACAGGCATCGAGAACCTCTACGGCTCGGCCTTCAACGATACGCTGGTCGGCAACGCCGGCGACAACGTCCTGATGGGTTGGGACGGCAATGACATTATCAGCGGCGGCAAGGGCGAGGACACCTTGTGGGGCTCGGCCGGGAACGACACGCTGGATGGCGGCGACAATGACGACTGGCTGGTCGGCGGCGCGGGCGACGACGTGATCAAGGGCGGCGCGGGCGCCGACTGGTCCTCGTACGAAGACGCCACGGCCGGCGTCACCGTCGATCTCACCAAGACCACGGCCCAGGACACGATCGGCGCGGGCAAGGACACGCTCAGCGGGATCGAGAGCGTGTGGGGCAGCAAGTTCGCCGACGTCCTGACCGGCGACGCCGGCAGCAACTACCTGTTCGCCGACGCGGGCGACGACAAGCTCTACGGCGGGGCAGGGGATGACTTCTTCGCCGGCGGCGCGGGCGTCAACGTCATCGACGGCGGCGAGGGCTTCGACACGGTCGACTATGCGATGAGCGATGTGGGTGTCGAGGTCGATCTGTCGCGCAATTTCGCCACCAGCCGCTTCGGCGACACCTCGATCAGGGACACGCTGTCATCGATCGAGTTGGTGACCGGCTCTCTCCACGCCGATTTCATCATCGGCAACATGTCCGAGAACTATCTCTACGGCGATGCTGGTAACGACGTGCTCAGGGCCGAAGGCGGTCAGGATGTTCTGGAAGGCGGCGAGGGTGATGATTTCCTGATCGGGAGCTACACCGGCGCGGGAGACATCCTCATCGGTGGTATGGGTAACGATCAGCTATCCGTCAGCAGCGGGTCAAACTATGTCGATGGAGGCGATGGCGTCGATACGCTGCAGACCTTTACCTATCTCGATGTAACGGTCGATTTGAATTTCGTCACGGCCCAAGAGATCGCTACGGGCTTCAAAGTAGAACTCAGAGGTATCGAGAACTTGATCGGCGGTCATGGCAATGACGTGCTGATCGGTAACGACGGCGACAACCGCATTGAGGGCCTTACCGGCAACGACGTCATTGACGGGGGGGAGGGCTTCGACTTCGCGACCTACCGTAGCGCGCCAGGCGGTGTTGTGGTTGATCTCACGAAGGTCGGCGTCGCTCAGAACACGGGTAGTGCGGGGATTGATACGCTTATCAGTATCGAGGGCCTGAGGGGCTCAGTGTCCGCCGACATCCTGATCGGCAACGCCGGCGCCAACGCCCTGGAAGGCGAGTACGGTGATGACCTGATGATTGGTGGCGGCGGGCGCGATTTGCTCACCGGCGGCGCAAGTGCGGACACCTTCCGATTTGCGGTGGGCGACTCGGTCGCTCTCGACAACACCGATGGCAATCTGGACGTCATCACCGACTTCGAGTCGATCGACCGACTGGATTTCAGCGCCGGAACCACGCCCGCGACCTATCGGGAGATGGCCGCCTCGTCCTACCTTGAGGCGCAGGCCCTGGCCGTCTCCGGCGTCTGGTCCGGCGCGAACATGAAGTACTACACGGCCGTACAGGTCGGGGCGGACGTCTATGTCTTCGTCGCCGGGACCACAGCCAACAGCGCGGGCTCGGAGAATGCGATCAAGCTGTTGGGCGTAAGCCTGTCTTCGATCGACGCAACGAACTTCATCTAGTTTCCCACGCGACGAACCCTCTTCCTGCAACCTCCAAATCGCCCCTACGTTGATGTCTTGTCGGCGTGGGGGCCGGCGGCCGCGCCGGGATGTCTGGCGCGGGGTAGGGTTCTTTGAGGGAACTTCATGAAACCGCTCCTGCCGATCGCCGTGCTGCTGGCGCTCGCCGCCTGCTCGCCGCAACCCACTGAAAAGCCGGCTGAGGCGCCCGCCGCCTCGGCCGCCGCCGCGCCGGCCGCCGCCGCGCCCAAGCCCCCTAAGGCCGATATCCCCGCCGGCGACTATACGCTCGACAAGACCCACGCCTCGCTGACCTTCAAGGTCAGCCACCTGGGCTTTTCCAACTACACGGCCAGCTTCGCCGATTTCGACGCCAAGCTGCGGTTCGACCAGGCCAACGCTGCGGCCAGTTCGCTGGAGGCCACGATCGAGCCCAAGTCCCTGACCCTGCCCGCGCCGCCGCCCGGGTTCCAGAAGGAGCTGACCGGTCCGCAGTGGCTGGACGCGGCGCGCTATCCGACCATCACCTTCAAGTCGACCAAGATCGAGACCACGGGTCCCGATACCGGCAAGGTCACCGGCGATCTGACCCTGCACGGCGTCACCAAGCCGGTGACCCTGGATGTGACCTATAACGGCGGCTACGCTGGCCATCCGATGGACCCGAACGCGCGGATCGGTTTCTCGGCCAAGGGCGCCTTCAAGCGGTCGGACTTCGGGATCGCCTACGGCCTTCCGGCGCCGGGCGCGACCATGGGCGTCGGCGACGAGGTCCAGGTCGAGATCGAGGCCGAGTTCAGCGGCCCGCCGCTCAAGGCGTCCCCTGCCTCTTAGCGCTTGGGCGCGCCGCGCGTCAGATAGCCTTCCAGCAGCGCCAGGGCGTGGTCCAGCCGCTCCCGGCGCCATTCCGGCGCGCTCATATCGGTGTTCAGCGTGGCCGACAGCGAATAGCCGTTGGCCAGGTGGAAGCGGCTCATGGCCGCGATCGTCACATAGATCTGCACCGGGTCGAGGTCCGGGCCGAAGATCCCCTGGCGCTGGCCGCTCTCGATCAGCCCTTCGATCGTGCGGCGAAGGGGGAAGGCGGTCTCCGACACCACCCGCGACTGGGCGGCGAACTTGCCGTGCTGCAGGTTCTCGTTGCGCAGCAGACCCTCAAAGCGCGGGTTCTTCTCGAAATAGTCGAAGGTGAAGCGCTGGAGCTCCAGAAAGCCGTCCAGCGGCTTTTCGAAGTCGATCTTCAGCTCTGCCTCGCGGGCCCGCAGGTCCATGTAGGCGCTTTCGAGGACAGCCATGTACAGGCCCTTCTTGTCCCCGAAGTAGTGGTACAGCATCCGGATGTTGCACTTGGCGGCCTTGACGATCTTCTCGATCCGGGCCCCGGCGAAGCCGGCTTGGGCGAACTCCCTGAGGGCGGCGGCGAGGATCGCCTTGCGGGTGCGCTCGGCGTTGCGCTTGCGCGGCGCGCCGTCGGCGGAGCCTGCGGCGGCGTCGGCTTGCGCGTCCAGGACGGCGTCGGTCACGGGATATTGGCCCCCTGTTTGATCCAGGCGCCCAGCTGGGCCCGCTCCTCATCGGTCATGCCGGTCTCGTTGCCAAGGGGCATGCTGGTCGAGAGCACCGCGCGCTCGTTGATTTTCGCCGCATAGGTCTTGATGTGCTCAGGCGTGTCGAAGGTCGCGCCCAAGGGCGGGGCGGCGAAGCTGGCGTGGGTGGGCGTGGCCGCATGGCAGGCCACGCAGTGCTTCTGGATGATTCCCTGCGCCGTCGCGAACGAGACCTCGCCGCTGATTTCGACCTTGTCCTTGGGCTTCATGGAGGCGATCGTCGTGGCGCCGAAGATCAGCATGGCGCCGTAGAACAGGAACTCGTGCCGGATCTTGCCGAAGTGGCGCTGGATGAAGAAGTAGCGGATCGCGATCGCGCCGGCGCTGATCATGGCCAGCAGCAGCCAGGCCTTCGGGTGTCCGGAGACGGCCGGATAGTGGTTGCTGATCATGATGAAGATGACCGGCAGGGTCATGTGGGTGTTATGCACCGACCGCTGCTTGCCCATCGCCCCCAGGCGCGGATCGACCGGCTGCCCGGCCAGCATGGCGGCGACGATCTTGCGCTGGTTGGGGATGATGACCAGGAACACGTTCCCGACCATGCAGGTGCCGATGATCGCGCCCACATGGATGAAGGCGCCGCGGTCGGAGAACAACTGGGTCAGCGCCCAGGTCGCGGCGGTCAGGATCCCGAACCAGACCACGCCGAACAGCTTGCCGTTCTGACCCAGCGGCGAGCGGCACAGGGCCTCATAGATCGCAAGACCGCCGAAGATGAAGGCCAGACCCCCGCCGATCGCCTGGCTCTGCGTAAAGGCGTGCCTGGCCGGATCGATCAGATAGACCCCCGCCTGCCAATAGTAGAGCACGATCAGCAACGCAAAGCCCGACAGCCAGGTGGTGTAAGCCTCCCACTTGAACCAGTGCAGGTGCTCGGGCATGTGCGCCGGCGCGTTCAGGTACTTCTGCGAGTGGTAAAAGCCGCCGCCGTGCACGGCCCACAACTCGCCCTTCACGCCGTCCTTGGGCGGATTGGGATCCCGAAGATTGTTGTCCAGCCAGACGAAGTAGAAGGACGCGCCGATCCAGGCCACGCCCGCGATCACGTGCAGCCAGCGTAGCGCCATGCCGATCCAACCGGCGAAATCGTAGTCCATCAGTCAGTCACCGCGTCGAGCAGGCGAAGCTTGGAGATCAGGCCGATCTGGGTGATGGCCTGCGCGATCTCGGTCGCTTCGTCGTTGGAAAGGCGCGCGGCCATGGCCTCGAGGATCGAGGCCTTGTCGTTCAGGCGCACGCAGATGATGAAGGGAAAGCCGAAGCGCGCATTGTAGGCGGCGTTCAGCGCGTGGAACCGCGCGAACTCGTCGGGCGTCAGCTTGTCGAGCCCGGCGCTGGCCTGTTCGGCGTTGCTCTCGGCCGTCAGCTGCTTGGCGATCGCGGCCTTGCCCGCCAGTTCGGGGTGGGCGCGGATCAGGGCCAGCTTGTCGGCGGTGGTCGCCGCGTCCAGCACGGCCATCATCGCCGCGTGCATCGCTTCGACGGATGCGAACGGGCGAGCGTCCCAGGCGCGCTCGACGACCCAGGGCGAGAGCTCGAAGGCGAAGTGCAGGGCGGTGGTGAAGGCTGTCTGGTTCATGCTGTTGAGCAGCTTCAGCGGCAGGGGAGGGGCCGAACTCATGCGCTCACCTTCTCAAGCCCCGTCATCCCGCGCTTCATGCGCGGGACCCATTTGTCCGTCGCAGGTGGGGAGATGATTTCTCTCTCACGTAGAAGTAGAACCATGGGTCCCGCGCATGAAGCGCGGGATGACGGGCTTTGCTGGATGGGGATCATTTGGCGGCCCCCGCATAGGGATGCTCGGCGATCCAGTGCCGCGCGATGTCGATGCGCCGAGCCACCCAGACCTTGTCGTGTTTGATGATGTGCTCAATGAACCGCCGAAGCGCCCCGATCCGCCCCGGCTTGCCGACCACGCGGCAGTGCAGGCCCACGCTCATCATCTTCGGCGCGGTCTCACCCTCCAGATAGAGGGCGTCGAAGGCGTCGCGCAGATAGGTGAAGAACTGCTCGCCCGTGTTGAAGCCCTGAGCGGCCGTGAAGCGCATATCGTTGGCTTCCAGGGTGTAGGGCACGATCAGCTGAGGACGGCCGTGCTGGTCGTCCCAATAGGGCAGGTCGTCGGCGTAGCTGTCGGCGTCGTAGACGAAGCCGCCTTCCTGGGCCACGAGGCGGGCGGTGTTGGGGCTGGTGCGGCCCTGGTACCAGCCCAGCGGGCGCTCGCCGGTCAGGCGCGTCTGGATCTCGATGGCCTGCTGGATGTGCTCCAGTTCTTGGTCGGGCGTGAAGTGCTGGTAGTCGATCCAGCGATAGCCGTGGCTCGCGATCTCCCAGCCGGACGTCATCATCGCCTCGACGGCGTCCGGGTGGCGCTCCATGGCCTGGGCGACGCCGAACACGGTCAGCGGCAGGCCGAACTCTTCGAACAGGCGACGCATACGCCAGAAGCCGGCGCGCGAGCCGTACTCGTAGAGGCTCTCCATCGACATATGCCGCATGCCCTGGATCGGCTGGGCGCCGACCATTTCCGACAGGAAGAACTCGGAGACGGAATCGCCGTGCAGGATCGAGCGCTCGGCGCCTTCCTCGTAGTTCAGGACGAACTGGACGGCGACGCGCGCGCCGCCCGGCCACCGCGCGTGCGGCGGATGCTCGCCATAGCCGATGAGGTCGCGGGGGTAGGACATCAAATCCTCCCCCCAGTGGGGGAGGTGGCGCGTAGCGCCGGAGGGGGAAGGGGCAAGGTCAGCAGGACTTCCCCCTCCGTCGGCTGCGCCGACACCTCCCCCGCCAGGGGGAGGATTTTGGATCGCGCCCTCATCCGTACACCCCCGCCGCCGCATCCACCCCCGCGCCGGCCGGAGCGCTGAAGCCCTCCCAGCGCAGCACCGCCTCGAAGGCCGCCAGGGTCTGCAGGACCGCGTGCTTGCGGGCGTTCACGCCCATGGTGCCGATGCGCCAGATCTTGCCGGTCAGGGGACCGAAGGCCGAGCCGATCTCGATCTCGAAGTCGGTTCGCATCCGGGCCTTCACCCGGTCGTAGTCGACGCCGTCCGGGACCCAGATGCCGGTGACGTTGGTCATCTTGTGAGCCTTGTCGCCGTAGATCGACAGACCCATGGCCTCCAGGCCCGCGGTCATGGCCGCGCCGGCCTTGGCGTGGCGATCGAAGCGGGCCGAGAGCCCTTCTTCCAGCACCAGCCGCGCGCATTCGCGGGCGGCGAACAGCATCGGGGCGCACTCGGTGTGGTGGTTCAGGCGCCTCTCGGACCAGTAGTCCATGATCATCGCCAGATCGAAATAGTTGGAGGCGATGCGCCGGCCGTTCCCCGCCGCGCCGCCGGTTCCGACGAGGCCCTTCTCGACGTGACGGCGCGAGAAGATGTGCTCGGCGGCCTGGTCGCTGATGGTGATGGGAGCCGAGCCGGAGGGACCGCCCAGGCACTTTTGCAGGCCGGCGGTGACGATGTCGGCGCCCCAGGCGTCGACGGGGACGTCCATGCCCGACAGGGTGGCGGTGGCGTCGACATACATCAGCGCCCCGTGCGCGCGGCAGATCGCGCCGATCTCGTCCAGCGGCTGGGCCATGGTGGTCGAGGTGTCGCCATGCACGCAGGCCACCAGGCGCGGCTTCACGCGCTTGACCGCGTCCTCGACGGCCTGCGGGTCGACCACGGTTCCCCACGGGGCCTCGACGAAGGTGACCCTGGCGTCGCAGCGCTCGGCGATCTCGGCCAAGAGCAGGCCAAAGCGCCCGGCGTTGACCACCACGACGTCGTCGCCGGGCTGCAGCGTCGAGACCAGCGCCGCCTCGATGCCGGCGCGCGAGGTGCCGTCGATCGTGAAGGTCCAGCGGTTCTTGGTCTGGAAGACGCCGCGATACAGCGCCATGACCTCGTTCATGTAGCCGGTGAACTCGGGGTCGAACTGGCCGAGCAGCTGCACCGACATGGCCCGCAGGACGCGCGGGTGCACGTTGATGGGGCCGGGGCCCATCAGCAGGCGGGCGGGGTGGTCGAGTTCCCCAATGGGGTTTGAATCGGTGTCGGTCATGATCTCAAGCGCCTGTCATCCCGGACGTCCCGAAGGGACGATCCGGGACCGCCGGATGCGCCGGCGATTGTTGCGGTCCCGGCTCTCCGCTGCGCTGCGGCCGGGATGACACGGTAAGGGAAAGCTTCTCCACAAACCCCAGCATCACCCGGGCCGCCAGGGCGCAGTCGGCCTCGGTGACGGCCTCGGCCGGGTTGTGGCTGATGCCGCCCTCGCAGCGGATGAACAGCATGGCGGTGGGGCAGAGGTCGGCCATCACCATGGCGTCGTGACCCGCGCCCGAGGGCAGGCGGCGGGCGGGCAGGCCAAGGTCGCTCAGCGCCTCTTCCAGAAGGGCCATCAGCGACGGATCGCAGGGGCTCTCGGCCAGGGCCTGCATCAGGGTGACGGTCGCCGAAAGGCCCCGCGCGGCGGCGATGGCGTGGATCTCGGTGGTGATGGCTTCGACGGCGGCGTCGCGCGTGGCGGAGGTCTCGGCCCGGATGTCCATCGAGAACTCGACCGCGCCTGGAATGACGTTGAAAGCGCCGGGCAGGGCGGTCATGCGTCCCACCGTGCCGACCAGGCCGTCGGTTCCGGCGCGGCAGATCCGCTCCAGGGCCAGCATCGCCTCGCCGGCGGCGGGGCCGGGGTCCTTGCGCAGACCCATGGGCGTCGTGCCGGCATGTCCGGCCATGCCCGTGATCCGCACCATCAGGCGCTTCTGGGCGGCGATGGCGGTGACGACGCCCAGGGCCAGGCCCTCGGCTTCCAGCACCGGGCCTTGCTCGATATGGGCCTCCAGGAAGGCCAGGACGTCCTCGGGCCGGCGGGTGGCGGAAGCGATATTGGCCGGATCGCCGCCGAACGCGATCAGCGCCTCGGCGACCGAGACGCCGTCAGCGTCACGCATCTCCAGAGCGCTGGCGTCCAGGGTTCCGGTGATGGCGCGGCTGCAGCTCATCGAGGCGGGAAAGCGCGAGCCCTCCTCGTCGCCGAAGGCTACGATCTCGATTGCGAAGGGCAGGCGGCGGGCGGCGCGATGCAGCGCCTCGACCACGTCGATCCCCAGCATGATCCCCAGCGGCCCATCGTAGCGACCGCCGTTGCGGACGCTGTCGATATGCGAGCCGATGATCAGAGCCTTGGCGCCGGGCGTCTCGCCCTCGTAGCGGCCGATCAGATTGGCGGCGGCGTCTCGGCGCACGCGCATGCCGGCTTCAGCCATCCATCCCGCGAGAGCGTCCAGCGCAGCGCCGTGGGCGGCCGTCAGGAAGCGGCGGGTCAGTTGGCCGTCGATCTCACTGTAAGGCGGCGTCCCCAGGGCGTCGCAACGCGCCTTGGCCCTCACCCCGATGTCGACACCGTTCGCCACGTTCGCTCCGCGCCCTTGATCGCATCACCCTAGCAGGCGGAGCGACCAAGTCCCCTTTTGCGAGCCGCCAGGGTCGACAACCGACGCAGGCGCCCGCGCAAGCGCCACGCCGTGAAGCGGGCGCCTGTCCATAAGTCATAAATCACTTACTTATGGAAGGGGAGGGGCGGTGGTCAGCGCGCCGCGAACCAGCGCGCGGCGGCGTAGCCGGCGGAGGCCGAGACCGTGGTGATGAACGTGCCCCAGGCCATGTCGACCAGGGTGATTGTCGTCGACCAGGTCTTCAGCGTGGCCTGATTGGTCAGGTCATAGGTGGCGTAGGCGACGAGACCGAAGACGGCGGCGTGGACCAGCAGGCGCTTCCAGCCACCCTCGCGCAGCGCCGGCAGGACCGCCAGAACGACGATGCCGGTCACGTACAGCAGGTAGAAGATCACCGCTGGTGGCATCGACGGCTTTTCAGCCAGCAACTCGCCGATGCGAGGCTGGTAGAGCCGGTTGACCATCTGGGTCAGCCAGATGATGTCGAGGACCAGCATCGCCAGGGCGGTCCCGACATAGGCGACGGCGAACTGGATCATTGAGCTGTCTCCGCCGGGACCGGGCGCATCCGATAGTGGCTGACGCCCCATTCCTCACCGCCGCAATGGCCAAACAGGCCCGCAGTGGCCAGGAAGAACAGGCGCCAGCGGCGGCGCCAGACGGTGGCGTGCTTGCCATAGACCTCGGCCAGGATCGGATCGATCGTGGCGCGGCGGGCGTCGAAGTTTTCCAGCCACTGGCGGGCGGTGCGGGCGTAGTGTTCGCCGCTCCAGCGCCAGTCCTGTTCGACAGTGAAGAGGTCAGGGAACTGCTGGGGCAGGTCGTGGCTGGGCATCACGCCGCCGCTGAAGAAGTACTGGGCGATCCAGTCGGCCGGATCGTCGACCTCGAAGCGGTAGGGCGTGTTCTTGTGCGTGAACACGTGCAGGAACAGCAAGCCGTCCGGCTTCAGCCAGCCACGCACCCGGGTCAGCAGGGCGCGCCAGTTGGACATGTGCTCGAACATCTCGACCGACACCACGCGATCAAAGCGCTGCTCGGTCTGGAAGTCGTTCATGTCGGCCGTGATCACCGTCAGGTTGGTCAGGCCCATCTGCGCCGCACGGGCCTCGATGAAGGCGCGTTGCGAGGCCGAGTTCGACACCGAGGTGATGCTCGAGTTGGGGCATCGCGAGGCCATCCACAGCGACAGCGAGCCCCAGCCGCAGCCCAGCTCCAGGACCGATTGCCCATCGCGCAGATCCGCGTGTTCGGCGGTCTCGCGCAGAGCCGCAGCCTCACCCTCGGCCAACGTAATGGCGCCGGGCGGATAGAGGCCGCTGGAGTACTTCAGGTTCGGGCCCAGGACCGCCTCGAAGAACGGCGCGGGCAGTTCATAGTGCTGCTCGTTGGCGTTCGCCGTATGGGTCGCGATCGGTCGCGTCTCCATCTCCTTGGCGAAGGCCAGGGTCGCGTTGGCCGGCGCCTGCTGCAGGCGGCGACGGGCGTCGCCCACCAGGAAGTCGATGGCGGCGCGCGACACGAGGTCGGGCATGGGCGCGTCCTCGAAGGCGTGGATCGCGGTCTTCACCAGGCTCATGGGTCGTCCTCCGAGATGGTTCGGGAAGGTTACGCGCCGGCAAGCCGTTCGGATGCGTCCGTTCGTCACGATGACGCGTAACTCTTGGCAAGCGTCGCCCTGGCGCTTTGGGAGAGAGTCTTGGCCAACGTTGTTCCTCGCCAATCCATCGCCGTGATCGGCGCTGGCGTATCAGGTCTTTCTGCGGCTTGGCTCCTGTCCCACCGGCATGACGTGACGCTGTACGAGGCGGACAACCGACTGGGCGGGCACGCCAACACCATCATCGCCGAGGGCGTGGCCGTCGACACCGGCTTCATCGTCTACAACGAGCCGAACTATCCCAACCTCACGGCCCTGTTCCGGCATATCGGCGTCGAGACGACCGAGACCGACATGTCGTTCGGCGTCTCGCTGGACGGCGGTGCGCTGGAATATTCCAGCACCAAGCTGCTGGCCCAAAAGCGCAACGTCGCCAACCCGCGCTTCATCAAGATGCTGCTGGACGTGGTGCGCTTTTATCGTGAGGGCCGCAACATCCCGGCGGACCTGGAGCAGGGCGGCCTCTGCCGGCTTGACGACTATCTGCGCCGCCAGGGTTTCGGGCGCGCGTTTCAGGAAGACCACCTGCTGCCGCAGGCCGCCGCGATCTGGTCGGCGTCGATGCGCGACATCCGCGAGTTTCCGGCGGCGGCGCTGCTGCGGTTCTTTGACAATCACGGCCTTATGCTGCCGATCGACAAGCGGCCGATCTGGCGCACCGTCGTCGGCGGCTCGGCGCGCTATGTCGAAAAGCTGGCCGCCGGCGTGTCGGGGCCGATCCTGACCGGGCGGCCCGTCAAGGCGATCCATCGCGGTCCCGACGGCGTAAAGATCGAGGATGCGACCGGCGAGACCCGCGCGTTCGATCACGTCGTGATCGGCGCCCACGCCGACCAGGCTCTGTCGATGCTGGCTGCGCCGAGCGCCGAGGAACGCGAGCTCCTGGGGGCTTTCCGCTACAGCCGTAACCGCGCGGTGCTGCACAGCGACCCGGCCCTGATGCCGCGTCGCCGGGGCGCCTGGGCCAGCTGGAACCACGTCGGCCGTCGCGGCGAGGATGGCGAGGGCGGTGTCACCTACTGGATGAACATCCTTCAGCCCCTGGGCGTCGAGCGACCCTACTTCCTGTCGCTGAACCCGATGCAGGACCCCGCTGGCCTGATGCACGACCAGGTCTATGAACACCCGCTGTTCGATGGCCCTGCCATGTTGGCCCAGCGTCGCCTGTGGGCTCTGCAGGGGCGTCGTCGCACCTGGTTCTGCGGGGCCTATTTCGGATCGGGCTTCCACGAGGACGGCCTGCAGGCGGGTCTGGCGGTCGCCGAGCAACTGGGCGGCGTGCGTCGCCCCTGGCTCGTGCCCAACCCGTCGGGCCGCATCGTCCTGGACGTGGCCGATCAGGCCGCTGACCGCGAGCTGGTTGCGTGACCTCCCGCTCGGCGCTCTATGCGGGCCACGTCGTCCACGACCGTACCCGCCCCAAGCGCCATCACCTGCGCTATGGCGTCTTCATGCTGTTGCTCGACCTCGACGAGGTCGAGGCGCTGAGCGCCCGACTTCGCCTGTTCTCGCGCAAGGCCTGGAACCTGGTCGGGTTTCACGATCGCGACCACCTCGACGACCCGACCGCGACCCTGAAGGACGAAATCCTGGCCAAGCTGTCGGCCCATGGCTTGGCCAGGGGCGTCACGACCATCCGGGTGCTGACCATGCCGCGCATCCTCGGCAAGGGGTTCAACCCGCTCACCGTTTTCTTCTGCCACGACGCGCAGGGGCGGCTGGTCGCCACCGTCCATGCGGTGCGCAACACCTTCGGCCAGCGCCACGACTATGTGATGCCCGCGCGCCTGGGCCTCGACGGCTGGGTGGAGCAGGAGGCGGGCAAGGCGTTTTACGTCTCGCCCTTCTTGCCGATGAACCTGCGCTATGACTTCGAGACCAAGCCGCCGGCCGAAGCGGTCAGCGTCGGCGTCGACGTGCTGGACGAGGGCGGCGTCATTCTCTCGGCCACGTTCGCCGGCGAACGGCGAAGCCTGACGGACGGCGCCATCCTCAAGGCCTTGCTGGGCCATCCTTGGCAGGTCGCCGGCATCCTGGTGGCGATCCACTGGGAAGCCATCAAGATCGTCCTCAAGGGCTTCCGCTACTATCCGCAGGAGAAGGCCACGCGCGGCCTGCGCCGCCCGGCGGCGCCCTGAACGCCCCTCAGGCCATCCAGGCGTCCAGGTCCTTCAGCGCGCGCAGGCTCATCAGCCGCTTCTTGGCGCGCCCGCGTTCCTTCAGCGGGATCTTCTTGCCGTCCTCGTCGACCTTCGGCGCTTCGAGCGGCGGCAGCAGGCCATAGTTGATGTTCATCGGCTGGAAGCTGCCAGGACCGTTGCCGGCCTCGAGGTGGCCGCCGGTGATGTGCTCGACCAGCGCCCCCAGGGCGGTGGTCGGCGGCGGGGCGTCGATCGGCGCGCCCTTGCGGTCGGCGGCGGCGAACCGGCCTGTGAGCAGGCCCATCGCCGCGCTCTCGACATAGCCCTCAACGCCGGTGACTTGGCCCGCGAAACGCAGGCGCGGCATCGCCTTCATCCGCAGCGACTTGTCCAGCAGCTTGGGCGAGTTGATGAAGGTGTTGCGGTGCAGGCCGCCCAGGCGGGCGAACTGGGCGTCTTCCAGACCCGGGATCATCCGGAAGGTCTCGGCCTGGACGCCGTGCTTCAGCTTGGTCTGGAAGCCGACCATGTTCCACAGCGTGCCCAGGGCGTTGTCCTGGCGCAGCTGGACGATGGCGTAGGCCTTGACCAGGGGATCGCGCGGATTGGTCAGGCCCACAGGCTTCATCGGACCGTGACGCAGAGTCTCGCGGCCGCGCTCGGCCATCACCTCGATCGGCAGGCAGCCGTCGAAATAGGGGACGTTCTCCCACTCCTTGAACTCGGACTTGGGGCCGGCCAGCAGGGCGTCGATGAAGGCCTCGTACTGCTCCTTGTTCATCGGGCAGTTGATGTAGGCGGCCGCATCGCCGCCCGGGCCTTCCTTGTCGTAGCGCGACTGGCGCCAGGCGATGTCCATATTGATGGACTCAAAATGGATGATCGGCGCGATGGCGTCGAAGAAGCTGAGCTGACCTTCGCCGGTCAGGTCCAGGACCGCCTGGGCGAGCGCCGGTGAGGTGAGGGGACCGGTGGCGACGATGACGTTGTCCCAATCCGCCGGCGGCAGGCCCGCGATCTCCTCGCGGATGATCGTGACCAGCGGATGCTGCGACAGGCGCTGGGTGACCTCGGCGGAGAAGCCGTCGCGGTCGACGGCCAGGGCGCCGCCGGCCGGCACCTGGTGCTGGTCGGCGCAGGCCATGATCAGGCTGCCTAGCTTGCGCATCTCGGCGTGCAGCAGGCCCACGGCGTTGAACTGCCAGTCGTCCGAGCGGAACGAGTTGGAGCACACCATCTCGGCCAGGCCGTCGGTCTGGTGCGCATCGGTGATGACTTTGCCGGTGGCGTCGTCCTTGCGCATCTCGTGCAGGATGACGGGCACGCCGCTCTGGGCGATCTGCCAGGCGGCTTCGGAACCGGCGAGGCCGCCGCCAATGACGTGGACAGGCTGATAGGTCGAGTTCGTGGTCATGGCGCGCCCTATACCCCCGGCTGTCGTTTGGCGAAACCTCGTGTAGGCTCACGATCCTGGGCCGGGCCCTGCGCGCCTGGCGAGCATGGGGAGGGGACATGGCGAGGTTTTCCGTGACCGAAGCGGCGACAGCCGGCTTCGGCGTCATTGGTCGCAAGCCTTTGACGGTGGTGGGCTGGGCGCTGGCCCTGGCTGTGGGGATGGTCATCCCCGCGATCCTGGCCTTTCTGGCGCTCGGGCCGCAGTTTCAGCAGTTTGTGCAACTGGCCATGACCCAGAAGGAGGGCGCGCCCGATCCTGAGTTCATGCGTCAGATGATGCAGGCGCAGTCGGGTATGACGGCGGCCAATCTCTTGTTCTGGCTATGGTCGACCTTCGTGCGGGCGGTGTTCTGCGCGGCGGTTTTCCGCGCGGTGCTGACGCCCAGCCAGTCGTCCTGGGCCTATCTGCGGATCGGCTCACGCGAGATGTGGCTGACCTTGCTGCTGCTGGTCGAGCAGGTTCTGATTATGATCGTCGCATTCGTCGTGGCCCTGGTCATCGCCGTCCTGGCGGCTGTGGCCGGCTTCAGCGGCGGTGAGAACGGCGCCATGGCGGCGGTGGGCACGGCCCTGGGAGGCGCGGCGATCGCCGTCATTGTCCTGGTCTGGCTGGCGCTGCGCCTGTCGATGGCCGCGCCGATGACCTTCGTCGACAACCAGTTCCGGCTCTTTGAGTCCTGGAGCCTGACCAAGGGTCAGGGGTGGCGGCTTCTGGGCATGGCCTTGCTGGTCATTGTCTTCATCATCGGCGTGGAGATCCTCGTGGCGACCGTGCTGCTGGGGACGATCTTCGCCGCCGGCGGGTCGATCGCGGCCTTGCACGGCGAGGGCGGCTTCGAGGCGTTCATGGCGCAGCCGCCCCTGACCATCCTGCGGGAGGTGTGGCCCTGGCTGGCGGTGATCGGCGCCTTGGGCGCGCTGTTCAGCGCGGTGGTGCACACGATCTTCTTCGCGCCTTGGGCGGCGGCGCATCGCGCGCTCACCTCGGAGACCTGACGCCGCCGTGGCGCGAGCGGTACGGTTGCTCGAAATCCAGCGTTCGCCGCGCGGCGCCATCGCCAGACGCGCGGCGAGACCCTAGATTGTCAGGGATAGCGGCGACTCGTCCTAGGTCGGGATGAGCGCCGCGCCTGAGGGACATGACGGGATGACGGAAGGATCGGCGGGAGTCAGCGCGACCCTGCGGGCGGGCCTTTCTGACGTGGGTGGCGCGGTTCGCGACTGCTGGGGCGCGCTCGCGCTGGCGGCGATGCTCAGCGTCGCCGCCAGTTCACTGCCGTCCGGCGCGCGTTTCGTGATCGCTCTGGTCGCTGGGATCGTCGCCCAAGGGGCGCTGTTCCGTCGCGCGTTCGGCCGCGCGGCCGGCTTCAAGGGGCTGCGTTGGGGGCGGGACGAGTGGCGACTTCTGGCCGCCCAGTTGATGATCCTTGGCCTGTTCGCCCTGATCGGCTCGATCCTTCTGGTGATCGTCGGGGGCGTGGCGCTGGGCGTGGCGCGAACCGCCGCGCCGAATTTCGATCCGTCGACCACCGAGGCTTGGCGCGAGGCGTTCGCTCAGGCCGGGCCGGCTGGTCTGATCGTGGCGATCGTGCCGCTGGTGAGCCTGTTCATCCTGATCTGGCTGGGGCTGCGCCTGTCTCTGTCGGCGCCCGCCACGGTCGCTCAGGCCGGGGTGCGCGTGCTGAGCGCCTTCTCGCTCACGCGGGGCCGGACGCATATCCTCCTGGTGATCGGCCTTGCGATCTCGATCCCGGTGATCGTGCTGAGCGCTCTGTTGAGTGTCGCGCCCGGCCAAGGTCCGGTCGTGGCCGCCGTTATGGCGGCCTGCACCTATTTCTACGCGATGCCCGCCTGGACCGGCGCGCTCGCCCACTTCTACCGCCACAGCGCGGCACAGTAGGACGCCGTAATGTCTGTTCGCCCTGTCGACGCCGCTCTCGAAGGTCTGCAGACCATGCGCCGCCGGCCGCTGACCGCGCTGGCGTGGGCCGCGTTCTCGCTGGTCATGCTGCCGATCCTGGGCCTGCTGGTGAAGATCGGCCTGGGCGATGAGGGACGGCAAGTCCTGGCGGGGCGCGGCTCTTCAGCCGACCCGCGCGAGTTGCTGGACCTGGTGATGAACCTGGGCGGCGCGATGGTGCTGCTGGTCGCCCTGGCCCTGCTGCTGGGCGCTGTGCTGCAGGCGGCGATCATCCGTTCGGTGCTGGAGCCGACCAACGATCGCTTCGCCTATCTGCGGCTGGGCAAGGAAGAGATTCAGCTGCTGATCGTGTCGCTGATCACCTGGGCCACGGCGCTGCTGTGCACGATCATCCCGTCGGGGGTAGTGGTGCTGGGTTCCTCGCTGCTGTCTGGCGCGGCGGCCGCCTGGTTCGCCTTCCTGGGCGCCCTGTCGGTGATCGGCTTCTCGCTATGGGTGGCCGTGCGCCTGTCGCTGCTGGGCCCCCACGCCTTCTCCCATCACCACATCGATATCCGCGCCGCCTGGATCCAGACCCACGGACAGTTCTGGCGGCTGCTGGGCATGTTCGTGCTGACCATCGCGATCTGGATTCTCGTGTCCCTGCTGGGCGCGGCTGTGGCGGGCGTGATCGGCAAGTGGTTGACGGCGGCGGTCAATCTGGGCGCCAGCGGACTGGCGGCCAGCAATTCGTGGCTGATCCTCAGCCTGCTGGCCAATATGCTGTTGGCCCCGGTCTTCCTGACCCTGCAGACGGTG
Source organism: Caulobacter sp. SL161 (assembly GCF_026672375.1). Lineage (GTDB taxonomy): Bacteria > Pseudomonadota > Alphaproteobacteria > Caulobacterales > Caulobacteraceae > Caulobacter. The sequence continues at coordinate 3,332,665 of NZ_JAPPRA010000001.1, read as the reverse complement.
ATCCTGGTGGCCGCCCCGGCCCGCGCCTTCGCCCAGTTGAACCAGGACGAGATCGACGCGGGCCTGCACGCCTAGGCCTTCTAGGCCGACGCGCTGGGCCGTGCGGCCATCCGCTCGCGCCAGGCCAGGACGTGCTTGGCCTCGGCCGGCGTCGACAGGCCGGTAAAGTCGGCGAAGTCCAGGGCGGTCTGCCCGGCGATGTCGGCGATCGTATAGGTCTCGCCGGTCAGGTAGGGGCGACCGTCGGACAGCTCGCGATCCAACCAGAGTTGCCCCTTCCCGACGACCTCGCGGTTGGATTCCCCGAACTCGACGTTCTGCTTCAGCAGGCGCGCAGTCAGCGGGTGGGCGTGGCGCCAGAACATGCCGATCGGAACCATCAGGCGAAACTCCATGCGCCGGGTCCACATCTCGATCTGGGCCTGCTCCAGGGCGCTGACGCCGAACAGCGGCGGATCGGGATGCAGCACCTCGAAATAGCGGCAGATGGCGATCGTCTCGCTGATCGTGGTTCCATCGTCCAGTTCCAGCACTGGGACTTGGCCCAGGCTGTTGCGCGCCAGGTGCTCGGGGCTTCTGTGTCCGCCCTGCATCATGCCTATCAGGATCTCCGGAACCTCCACGCCCTTTTCCGCGAGAAAGATACGCACCCGTCGCGGATTGGGCGCGGGCATGGCTTCGCCATAGAGTTTCATCGGGCCTCCCTCGGCCTCGTCCAGCGGGCCGTTCAAACGAACGTTAGAGGTGGGCGGATTGGAAGCAAGGCGCCTGTTGTCGATTTCGCGCGGGACGCCCTGTTGAACCGCCGCGAACCTTGTTAGGCCTAGGGGCGAACCTGGGTCCCATCATTCCACGAGCAAGTCATGGCGAAGTTCTCGGCCTCCGACGCGGCCTTTTCCGGTTTCCGGCTGGTGCGGGAGAATCTGAAGACGGTCGGGATCTGGATCGCGGTGATGACCGTGGTGTCCATCATCGCCAATGCCCTGACGATCCATTTCTTCGGGGCGCAGATGGAAGCGGCGATGGCCCTGATGAGCAATCCGGACGGCGCCAGCCCCGAGGAAATGACCAAGCTCGCTGATCAGATGATCCCGACGCTGCTATGGACGCTGCCCTACAACCTCGTCGTTCAAGGGGTCACCCTGGCGGCGCTCAACCGCATGATCCAGCGTCGCGACGACAATCGTTTCGCGTTTCTTCGCGTGGGCAAGGACGAGCTCCTCCAGATCGCGGTCTCGGTGCTGACGGGCCTGCTGCTGATGGCGGTGTTCTTCGGGGGGGCGCTGCTCACCGGCGTGCTGAGCGCCGTGGGCGGCGGCTTGCTGGGCGTGCTCGTGCTGCTGGGCGCTATTCTAGGGGCGATCTACCTGCTGGTCCGTCTGTCGCTGGCCAGCGCCATGACCTTCGACAAGGGCGAGATCGTCTTCTTCCGCTCGATGTCGGTGACCAAGGGGGCCTTCTGGTCGCTGCTCGGCGCCTATCTGGTCGCGGTGGTGATGAGCGCGATCGTCTGGCTGCTGATCGTCATCATCGTCTATGCCGCCGTCGCCATCGTCACCGGCGACTTCTCGGCGGCCGGCGGAGCCCTGCGCGCCGACACCACCTCGCTCAGCAGCTATTTCACGCCGTCGGGCATCGTCCAGCAGCTGTTCTCGGGCTTCATGGCGGTGCTCAGCGCCCTGATCATGCTGTCGCCGGCGCCGACCATCTATCGTGAACTGACGGGCGGCCAGACGGCCTCGGAAGGCTGGGGCGGCTAAGCCGCGCCAGCCTGCTGAGCCGCCCTAAGCCCGCTTGGCCTTCAGCGCCGCCACCCGCGCCTTGCGGCGCTCCTCGTGGCGGTCCAGCAGCTCCTTCAGGTAGCGCCCGGTCCAGCTGGCCTCGACCTTGGCCACGTCCTGGGGCGAGCCGACCGCGACGATCTCGCCGCCGCCGTCGCCGCCCTCGGGACCAAAGTCCAGCAGCCAGTCGGCCGTCTTCACCACGTCGAGATTGTGCTCGATGACGACCACGGTGTTGCCCTGGTCGGCCAGCTCGTGCAGCACCTCCAAGAGCTTCTTGGTGTCCTCGAAGTGCAGGCCGGTGGTCGGCTCGTCGAGGATGTAGAGCGTGCGGCCGGTGGCCCGCTTGGACAGCTCCTTGGACAGCTTCACGCGCTGGGCCTCGCCGCCCGACAGGGTCGTGGCCTGCTGGCCGACCTTGATGTAGCTGAGACCGACGCGCTTGAGCGTCTCCATCTTGTCGCGGATCGGCGGCACGGCCTTGAAGAAGTCGGCGGCCTCCTCGACGGTCATGTCCAGGACGTCGGCGATGGTCTTGCCCTTGAACACCACGTCGAGGGTCTCGCGGTTGTAGCGCTTGCCCTTGCAGATATCGCAGGTGACGTAGACGTCGGGCAGGAAGTGCATCTCGATCTTGATGACGCCGTCGCCCTGACAGGCCTCGCAGCGGCCGCCCTTGACGTTGAAGCTGAACCGGCCCGGACCATAGCCGCGCGCCTTGCTTTCCGGCAGGCCGGCGAACCAGTCGCGGATCGGGCCGAACGCGCCGGTATAGGTCGCCGGGTTCGAGCGCGGGGTGCGGCCGATCGGGCTCTGGTCGATGTCGATGACCTTGTCGAAGTGCTCCAGCCCCTCGATCCGCTCGTGCGGGGCGGGGGCGTCGCTGGCGTTGTTCAGACGGCGCGCGGCGGCCTTGTACAGGGTCTCGATCGTGAAGGTCGACTTGCCGCCGCCCGACACGCCCGTGATGCAGGTGAAGGTCCCCACGGGGATCTCGGCGGTGACGCCCTTGAGGTTGTTGCCGGTGGCGCCGACGACGCGCAGCATCTTCTTGGTGCTGATCGGTCGGCGCTGTTCGGGCACCTCGATCTCGCGCGCGCCGGTCAGGTACATGCCGGTGACGCTCTTGGGATTGGCCATGATCTCGGCCGGCTTGCCCTGGGCGACGATCTCGCCGCCATGCACGCCGGCGGCCGGGCCCATGTCGATCACATAGTCGGCGGTGAGGATCGCTTCCTCGTCGTGCTCCACCACCAGCACCGAATTGCCCAGGTCCCGCAGGCCCTGCAGCGAGGCCAGGAGGCGGGTGTTGTCGCGCTGGTGCAGCCCGATCGACGGCTCGTCTAGGACGTAGAGAACCCCGGTCAGGCCCGAGCCGATCTGGCTGGCCAAGCGGATGCGCTGGCTCTCGCCGCCCGACAGGGTGCCCGAGCCGCGCGACATGTTCAGATAGTCCAGGCCCACATCCACCAGGAACCGCAGGCGGTCGTTGATCTCCTTCAGGATCCGCCGGGCGATTTCCATCTGCTTGTCGGAGAGCTTGCCCTCAAGGCTGGCGAACCAGTCGCGGGCCGGGCGGATGGCCAGGCCCGAGATCTCGGCGATGTCGCGGCCGTCGACCTTCACCGCCAGGGCCTCGGGCTTCAGGCGCTTGCCGTGGCAGCTCTCGCACGGGGTGTCGGACTGGAAGCGGCCCAGCTCCTCGCGCACCCAGCTGCTGTCGGTTTCGCGCCAGCGGCGCTCCAGGTTCGGCAGCACGCCTTCAAAGGGCTTTTCGACCTCGTACTTCCGCGCGTTGTCGTCATAGACGAACTTGATCTTCGTCCCCTTGGAGCCGTTCAGCACCACGTCGCGGGCGTCGGCCGACAGCTTGTGCCACGGCTCGTCCATCGAGAAACCGTAGTGCCGCGCCAGGGCCTGCAGGGTCTGGGTGTAGAGCGGGGAAGGCCCCTTGGCCCACGGGGCGACCGCGCCCTTGTGCAGGCTCTTGTCCTTGTCGGGGATCAGCAGATCGGCGTCGAAGGCCAGCTTCGCGCCCAGGCCGTCGCAGACCGGGCAGGCGCCGGCCGGATTGTTGAACGAGAACAGCCGCGGCTCGATCTCGGCGATCGTGAAACCGCTGACCGGGCAGGCGAAGCGTTCCGAGAACAGGATGCGCTTGGGCTCGGTCTCGCCTTCCTCCAGCGTGGCGAACTCTGCCACCGCCAGGCCGTCGGCCAGACGCAGGGCCTGCTCGATGGAGTCGGCCAGGCGCTGCTCCATATCGGGCTTGGTCACCACGCGGTCCACGACCACGTCAATGTCGTGCTTGAACTTCTTGTCCAGCGCCGGGGCGTCCTCGATCGGGTAGTACTGCCCGTCGATCTTCAGCCGCTGGAAGCCGGCCTTCTGCCACTCGGCGATTTCTTTCTTGTACTCGCCCTTGCGGTCGCGAACGACGGGGGCCAGCAAGTAAAGGCGCGTGCCTTCGGGCAGGGCGGTGATCTTGTCGACCATCTGGCTGATGGTCTGGCTCTCGATCGGCAGGCCGGTGGCGGGCGAGTAGGGGACCCCGACCCGCGCCCACAGCAGGCGCATGTAGTCGTGGATCTCGGTCACCGTGCCGACGGTCGAGCGCGGGTTGCGGCTGGTGGTCTTCTGCTCGATCGAGATCGCCGGCGACAGGCCTTCGATCAGATCCACGTCCGGCTTGCTCATCAGCTCCAGGAACTGACGCGCATAGGCCGACAGGCTCTCCACGTAGCGGCGCTGGCCCTCGGCGTAGATCGTGTCGAAGGCCAGAGACGACTTGCCCGAGCCCGACAGGCCGGTCAGCACGACCAGCTCGCCGCGCGGAATGTCGACGCTGACGTCCTTGAGATTGTGCTCACGGGCGCCGCGAACGCGGATGAAGTTCAGTTGCTCAGCCATGTTTTCCGGAACGTTGGACCGCGACATCGGTCGCGGCGCAGCGGCTATATGTAGGGCTCAGCGCGCGGATTAACACAAGAACAAGATGCGAACAAACGTCGCGCGCGCGAGCCACGCCGCTTGCTGACAGAAAGTGTCAGCAGCGCGCACCTGAAGCGCGTCCGTTCGCAATCCCTAAACCCTGTTTGGAAGCGTCATCTTTAGGCTGAGCATGTTTCTTCGGCCATGCTCGGGCGAGGTCCCGGCGTCTAGGGAAGAACGCTCATGGCCAAGAAGGCCGCGGAAAGCGGAAAGCAGGAAGCCAAGCACGAGGCGTTCGACGCCTTGCGGGCCCCAAAGCCGCGCTCGATCGTTATCGACATGCTGGTGTTCATCGGCGGGATCGGCTCGTTACTCTACGTCCTGAACACCATGTCGCCGAGCTAGGCCGACCCGCGAGCACGCTTGCCGAACTCTGTTCGCGAGCGTAGAAGCCACCGCTTCTTATCCGATGGAGGCCCCCATGATCAGCAAGACGGAAGACCGCTTCGTCCTTCCCGTTTCCCTGACCGTGGGCCTGCATGTCCTTCATCACCCTGGATTCCGTTTCCGCCGCCACGCCTGACGGCCGGCTTCTCTTCGAAAATCTGAACCTCGCGATCGGGGCCGAGCGGATCGGTCTCGTCGGGCGTAACGGCGTGGGTAAGAGCACCTTGCTGGCGCTGATCGCCGGCGCGCGCGCGCCCCGGTCCGGAACCATCGCCAGGGCCGGCGCGGTCGGCGTTCTGGCGCAGATTCCCGACCTGTCCAGCCAGACACGTGTGGTCGACTTGTTGGGCTCTGGGCCGGCCTGGGACCGCTTGTCGCGGATCGAGCGCGGCGAGGCTGACGAGGACGATTTCGTCGAGGCCGACTGGGACCTGCCCGGACGCCTAGACCAGGCCTTGTCTGATGTGGGCCTTGGCGATCTTGACCTCGAACGACCTGCCGCATCGCTATCGGGCGGCCAGGCGACGCGTGCGGGGCTGGCCCGCCTGCTGGTCGCCGCGCCGGACGTCCTGCTGCTTGACGAGCCGACTAACAACCTGGACGCAGAAGCGCGCGCGGTGGTGGTCCGGTTGCTGTCGCGCTGGCGGGGTGGGGCGGTGGTGGTCAGCCACGATCGGACCCTGCTGCGCGGCATGGACCGGATCGTCGAGCTCTCTTCCCTGGGCGCGCGGTCCTATGGCGGAGGCTATGATCTCTATGTCGAGCGCAAGGCGCTGGAGGCCGAGGCCGCCCAACGCGATCTCGACCATGCCGAGCGCGAGGTCCGGCGCGTCAGCCGCGAGGCGCAGATCGCGCAGGAGCGCAAGGCGCGTCGCGACGCCGCCGGCCGCCGCTTCGCCGATCGGGGCGGGACGCCCAAGATCCTGCTCGGCGCCATGGCCGAGCGGGCCCAGAACAGCGGGGCCAGGGAGGGCAAGCTCGCCGACAAGCTGGCGGCCCAGGCGCGCGACGCCAAGGCGGCCGCCGAAGCGCGGGTGGAGCGGGCCCGGGCGCTGGGCTTCGAGCTTCCGCCCAGCGGCCTGCCCGAGGGACGGACGGTGCTGGCGCTGGACGATGTCGGCTTCGCCTGGCCGGGCGCCGCGCCCGGGATCGACGGCCTGTCCTGGCGGATCTGCGGTCCTGAGCGGGTAGCGCTGAGCGGACCGAACGGGGCGGGCAAGACGACGCTGATCCGCCTAATCACCGGGGCGCTGGCGCCGACGCAGGGCGCGGTGCGGCTGGGCGCGCCGTTCGCGCTGCTCGACCAGCGCGCCGCCCTGTTGCGCGACGACGAGACGATCCTGGAGAACTTCCGACGCCTGAACCCGACCGCCAGCCCCAACGCGGCGCATGCGGCGCTGGCGCGGTTCCTGTTCCGCAACACGGCGGCGCATCAGGCGGCGGGAACCTTGAGCGGCGGCGAGCGCCTGCGGGCGGCCCTGGCCTGCGTGCTATGCGCCGCGACGCCGCCTCAGCTGCTGATTTTGGACGAGCCGACCAACCACCTGGACCTGGCCTCGATCGAGGCGATCGAAGCGGCTCTTTCGGCCTATGACGGCGCGCTTCTGGTCGTCAGCCATGACGAGGATTTCTTGGCGGCGATCGGCGTCGAGCGACGGATCGCGCTCAAAAGGCGTGACGCCGCGGACGATGTTGGCTAAAGCTATGTGACCGGTAACATCGGGCGTGACTCGAAGATCCGCGACACAGGGCGAGGGCGATATGGACGGCGGTCGAGATCATCCGCTGAGGGTGGCGCTGAGCGAGCTGATGCATCTGAGGGCGCTGCCTTTGGACCGCGCGCCGGTCCGGCTACGCCAATGGGTGTTCCTGGTCGACGCCGCCGAGCGCGCCGCCGAGGCCGCCTTTGTATCGTTGTTCGCGCCGGGGCAGGATCCGGCGCTCGGTCGGGTTCTCATGGCCGATGAGCACGGCGGCTGGCTGTGGGAGCGGCATCAGGAGTTCTCGACCTGGACGTGGTTCGCCTATGGACCGCTGGGCGACTCGCTGGGTTTCGACGCTCAGCCGTCGGAGATCTTCTTTTGGCTCTATGGCGCGCCTGGCGAAGTCTTTCGCGGCGTCGAGATTTCGGTCTCCGCGCCGGGCTTGGCTCGGCCCGACGAGGCGGCGCTGGGACGTCACATCGACCTGCATCGCTGCGTCTCGTGCGAGGTCTTCGACGGCGCGGCGCGGATCTGGAGTGACTTCCGCCTGCGCGAGGGCGGGGCCGGCCGGATCCACGTCGCCAACCATGGTCTGGCCCACGACGAGGTCTCGCGCCTGGTCCAGACCCTGCTCGAGATCGGCAACTATCGAAAGCTGGCCCTGATCGGCTTCCCGCCCGCGCGTGAACTGCTGGCCTGGCTTGACGGCGCCGAGGCCCGGCTGGCGGCGATCACCAGCGGACTGGCGACGGGCGAAGACAGCCAAGCGGTTCTGGATCAGCTTCTGGCCTTGTCGGCCGAGGTCGAGCTTCGCGCGGCGAAGAACCAGTTCCGGCGCGGCGCGACCGAGTCGTATCACCGGCTTACGCTGGATCGCCTTGAGGCCCTGCGCGAGCGCCGCGCACCCGGTCACTCGACCATGAGCGAGTTCATCGCCCGCCGCCTGCTGCCGGCCATGCGGACCCGCGAGGCGGCCGACCGACGCCTGGATGATCTGTCTCTGCGGATCGCCCGCAGCGGCGACCTTCTGCGCACCAAGCTCGGCCTGGCCCAAGACCGCCAGAACCAGGAAACCCTGCGCGGCATGGACGCCAGCCTGCAACTGCAGACCAAGCTGCAGGGGCTGGTGGAAGGCCTGTCGATCTTCGCAGTCGGCTATTACGTGCTGGGGCTGCTGGGCTACCTGCTGAAACCCTGGTTGCACGGCTGGCCCGGGGGCGCGGAGCTTTTGCTGTCGGGGCTGGTCCCGCTGGTTCTGATCGTGGTCGCCGCGAGCCTGCATCGGCGCAAGAAGCGGTTGATCGGCGGGCGTGACTAGGTCCTTAGTCCCGGGCTTGGACCTCGACGCCTTCATCCGCGAACGCCTGCCGCTGGCTCCGACCCCGGGGATCCCCGAAGTACGTCTGCATCGCGCAACGCCGCGCAGTGGGCTGATGCGCCTGGCCGAGGCTGATCCAGGCTTTGGCTCCCCCTATTGGGCGCGCCCCTGGGGTGGCGGTCTCGCGATGGCCCGGCACATCCTCGACAACCCCGAAATGGTGGCCGGGCGGCGCGTTCTGGATCTGGGCGCCGGCGGGGGGCTTGTGGCGATTTCCGCGGCGCTGGCGGGCGCGAGCAGGGCGTGTGCGGCTGATATCGACCCCTATGCGCTGATCGCCACGCGCCTCAACGCGGCCGCCAACGCGGTCGAGGTCGAGACGGTCCTGGGCGACCTCACGACAGGAGACGTTCCGGACGCCGACCTGATCCTGGTGGGCGACCTGTTCTACGAGCAGGACCTGGCGACGCGGGTAACAGCCTACCTCGAGCGCTGCCGGGGCGCCGGGATCGCCGTGCTGATCGGCGATCCCTGGCGCGTGTTTCTGCCGGCCGGGCGACTGGTCTTGCTCGCAGAGTATCCGGTGTCCGATTTTGGCGACCCCGAGGGCGCAGTCCGGCGGGCGGGCGTGTTCACGCTGGCGGCCTGAACCACGCCTCAAGCGCCGCGGTCGATCCGGGTCACGAAACAGCCGTGGGCGGCGTTGTGAGCGTGCAGGTAGGCTGCGCCGGGCGTGGCCAGCTGCCGTTCGATAGCGGCGGCCAAGGCCTCGTCCCGGGCGATCTCGGCGCTCAGCAACATGCCGTCCTTGTCGAAAGCACGAAGCGCGATCGGTCGACCGAACATGGCGGGCGGGATCGTGTTCTCGCCCGTCCAGGCCGCGACAGCGCTTTGGCTGACATAGATGGCGTAGGAGGAACGATAGGGCGTCTCGGCGGTCTGATGGGCGTAGTTGAGCAGCAGAACCGTTTCGCCGACCTCGGCGTCCTGCAGCGCGACGCGACAAGGAAAGCCTGGCTTGGCGCTCGCCGTGCGCCGGACGACGCCGCGCGCGGCGAGGGCCGCATCATCCATGGCGAACAACGGTGCGAAGCGCTCAGCTGGCAGACCGGAAATGACGAAGGACATGGAGGGGCTCCAAAGCGATTGACGCCTTGGAATGCCGGCGATCGCGCCGCGTCCTCCACCCGATCCTTGCGGCCTAGCTTAAGCCTTGCGGTTCAGCGTGATCGCCGCGCCGTGCTGCGGACGGTCATTGACCATGCCACCGGCGCCGTAGGTGGTGGCGGGCGCGGCGCGCTGGCTGGCGACTTCCTGGGCGATGGCATGAACCAGGCCCTCGGTAACGATCTTGGCGGCTTCGACCGCGCGGGACTGGCGCGCCAGGACCGCGTCAAAGGCCTCGGTGGCCCGCATCAGGCGCTGGCGAAGTTCCAGGCGCGCGCTCTCGACCAGTCCGACATTGGCCCGCACCCGCATCGACTCGTGCCGATAGAGGTTGGCCAGCTTCGAGGTCTCCTCGACGTACTGGGCCGCTTCGTGCGGACGGTGGGTCTCGAAGGCGACAGCCTGCTTGGCGATCAGATCGGTCAGGCGCTCGGTCAGAAGGATCAGTTGGTGGACGCGATCGTTGGCGTCGACGGCGGCGATGGCCATGACTCTACTCCTTCAGGCCCTGAAGCTTCAGCATTTCACGCTGGATGGTGGAGGCGAGACCCACGCCGCCGGCCTTGGCGATCTCCTTCGACATCGCGTCGGTGAGGATCGACTTGAACATCGCCTCGCCGTTGCCGCCGCCGAAGGGCGCGGAGGTCTTCACCCCCTCGAACATCTGCTGGGTCATCACCGACAGGAAGGAGGCTTCGAAGGTCTTAGCGGTGTCGGCGATCTGGGCGCGCTTGGCCTTTTCCTCGGCCGACATCACCAGCTGTTTGGCGGTGGTTGCGGCGGCGTCGATGCGCGGGGTCAGGCTGGTCAGGGGGGAGAGGACGCTCATCACATCACCTCGATATCGGCTTGCAGGGCGCCGGCGGCCTTCACCGCCTGCAGGATCGAAATCATGTCGCGCGGCGTCACGCCCAGGGCGTTGAGACCGCCGATCAGGCCCTTCAGCGAAGGCGCGCCGCCAAGCGTCAGAAGCTTCTTGCCCTTCTCTTCCTCGACATTAACGGTCGACTGCGGAACGACGGCGGTCTGGCCCTGGCTGAACGGGGCCGGCTGGCTGACGGCCGGGTTCTCCTGCACGGTGATCGTCAGGTTACCCTGGGCGATGGCCACCTGGCTGATGCGCACGTCGTCGCCCATGACGATGACGCCGGCCACCTCGTCGATCACCACCTTGGCCGGACCGTCGGGCTCGACCATCAGGTTCTCGATGTTGGTCATGAAGCTGATCATGTCCATGCCGGGCGGCGGGCGGGTGGCGATGATCGTGGGGTTCTGGGCCTGGGCGCAGCCGGGGAACTTGGCGTTGATGGCGTCGGCGATGCGGCGGGCGGTGGTGAAGTCCGGATTGCGCAGGGTCAGGCGCATGATGTCCATATTGACCATCTGAAAGCCCGTCTCGCGCTCGATGACGCCGCCGCCGGCGATGCGGCCGGCCGTCGGAACGCCTTTGGTGACCGAGCTGCCCGAGGCGCCGCCGGCCGAGACCGAGCCCGTTTGCACCGTGCCTTGGGCGACCGCATAGGTCTGGCCGTCCGCGCCCTGCAGGCTGGTGACCAGAAGGGTGCCGCCCAAGAGGCTCTTGGCGTCGCCCAGGGTCGAGACGGTGACGTCGACCTTCGAGCCCGAAGCCGAGAACGGCGGCAGGTTGGCCGTGACCATGACGGCGGCGGTGTTCTTGGTGTTCAGGTTGTTGTCGCGGACGTTGACGCCCTGCCGCTCCAGCATGGCCTCGAGGCTCTGCTTGGTCATCGGTGCGTTGCGCAGGCTGTCGCCGGTGCCGTTGAGGCCCACGACGATGCCGTAACCGATCAACTGGTTCTCGCGGACGCCCTCGAAGGAGACGATGTCCTTGATCCGCGACTTGGCGAACGCCGGCGCGGCGATCAGGCAGGAGGCGGCGACCAGGGCGGTCAGAACGGTGCGAAAGAGTGAACGCGGCATGGCTGTCCCGTGGCGGGGAGACGTCCCCGCGCCGCCCCATGCCAGAAGCGGGCCAGTTTTATGAGCGTGTCCAAGCCCTTGTGACTCAAGGGATTCCAGGGGTGACGGCGGTCCAGACGGCGCCTCACGGCAGAATCTGCCCGGCATTAACCATACTTCAAGCGGCCAAACTGATTATAAGGGCGTTGCGAGGTTTGTGACTCGCGCGCGTGGCTTTTGGAGCTGTCGGATGAAGGTTTCCAGCACGGGGGGTGTCTCGGCGACCGGCGCGTCGCGGGCCAAGCCGGCCGGTGGTTCGCCGGGCTTTTCGCTGCCCTCTGTCAATGCCGCCAGCGGCGCGGCCAGCACCGCCTCGGTCGGGGGGCTGACCGGCGTGGGCTCGGTCGACGCGCTTCTGGCGCTGCAGGCCGCAGGACCCGTCGGCGGTCCGCTGGAGCGCCGTAAGCGCGCGGTGCGCCGCGCCGACAACATCCTCGATATTCTAGGTGAGGTGCGGATCGCCTTGATCGACGGCGATATTTCGCCGGATGCTCTGGATCGACTTTCGCGCGCCATCCGCGAGCAGCGCGAAGCGACCGATGATCCTCGGTTGGAGGGGGTCTTGAACGAGATCGAGACACGGGCCGCCGTTGAACTGGCCAAGCTGCAGTTCAGGACGAGCTAGCATGGACCGTGGGGGCGTCCTTCAGGCGATCATGCCGCTGACGCAGGCCCCACGCCTCTCGCTGGCGTCCGCCTTTGCCGGAAAAATGAAGCCTGACGGGCGAACGCGCGCTTGTGAACGCATCACTAACGCGAGGTTCATTGAACACGGCTCACCTTTTGGTATAAGCACGCGGCCTTCGAGGGCTGAGTTCATTGGGGCGTGAGGCGTTAATGCAAACGGCCACAGTTCTAGTAGAGAAATCCAACTACCGTCCTTCCGAGGACGAGCCTTTTATGAACGACCGGCAGCTTGAATATTTCAAGCAAAAGCTGCTGGCCTGGAAGGAAGAGATCCTCCGCGAATCTCGCGAGACGGTTTCCCATCTCCAGAAAGAAACCGAGAATCACGCCGATCTGGCCGATCGTGCGTCCTCGGAAACCGACAGGGCTCTTGAGCTCCGTACCCGTGATCGTCAACGCAAGCTGATCTCCAAGATCGACCAGGCCCTGCGCCGCGTCGAGGACGGCTCGTATGGCTATTGCGAGGAGACGGGCGAGCCGATCGGCCTGGCCCGACTGGAAGCTCGCCCGACGGCGACCATGAGCGTCGAGGCCCAGGAACGCCACGAGCGCCGCGAACGCGTCCACCGTGACGACTAAGCGCTGATCTGGCGCGCCCTTCGGGGCGACTGATGTGTTTCAAGCGGCCTTGGGTGGGGAGCCCAGGGCCGCTTTTGTTTGGTCGGCGGCTCTTGCCAGATCAGGCGCGCTTTTGGAAAGTCAGCGCTATGATCAAGCTTTCGTCGCATCGCCTGGCCGTGTTGGCCGCCCTTGTCGCCGCCGGTTCGGCGTCCTTCGCCCATGCCGCAGAGACCTCCGCGACCGAGCGGTGGTGGGCGCACGTCAAGGTGCTGGCCGACGACAATATGGAGGGGCGTCTGGCCGGAACGCCGGGTTTCGATCGCGCCGCGGCCTATGTCGCCGAACGCTTCGCCGCGCACGGCCTTAAGCCGGCGGGGACCCAAGGTTATCTGCAGCCGGTGTCGTTCGCGGTCCAGCGCATCCAGGCCGAGCGTTCCAGCGTGACGCTGGTGAAGGACGGCGTTCCGACGCCGCTCTTGCTGGGCGAGGATCTGGTGCTGACGGCCCGGATCGCACAGCCTGCCAGTCTGCCCGAGGCGCCGCTGGTTTTCGTGGGCTATGGCCTTCACATGCCGGAGGCCGGCCATGACGACTTCGCCGGAGTTGATCTGCGCGGCAAGGTCGCGGTCGTGCTCAGCGGCGGCCCGTCGGCCGTGTCGGCCTCGCTGCGCGCCCATGCCGCGCGCGACCGCTGGGAGTCGCTGCAGAAGGCCGGCGCGATCGGGCTGATCACGATCCAGAACCCCAAACAGGTCGAGATTCCCTGGGCGCGGTCGAAACTGCGCGCGGGCGATCCTCAGATGCGCCTGGCCGATCCGGCGATGAACCCGGTGAAGGGCGAGTTCTTCACCGCCGCCATGAACCCGGCCCAGGCCGGCAAGCTGTTTTCGGTCTCGGGACGGACGCTGGAAGACCTGCTGGTGCTGGCGGACGCCGGCAAGGCGCTGCCGGGCTTTGCGCTGAACCAGAGCGTCAAGGCGGCGGTCTCGCGGGAAAACACCCCGGCGACCTCGCCGAATGTGGCGGCCATGCTGCCGGGCTCGGATCCCGTTCTGTCCAAGGAATACGTCGTCCTGACCGCCCATCTGGACGGCCTGGGCGTCGGGGCGCCGATCGACGGCGATGCGATCAACAACGGCGCGATGGACAACGCCAGCGGGGTGGCCTCGCTGATCGAGCAGGCCGCCGCCCTGAAGGCCGGGGCGCCGCCCAAGCGCTCGATCATCTTCCTGGCGGTCACCGCAGAGGAGCAGGGCCTGCTGGGGTCACAGTACTTCGCCGAGCGGCCGACCGTGGACAAGAAAGCCATCGTCGCCAACGTGAACATGGACATGTTCATGCCCTCGCGTCCGGCCCGCAACATCATCGTCATGGGCGAGGAGGAGTCGACGCTGGGGCCGATCGCGCGGCGGGCCGCCGCCAGCCAGGGCTTTACCGTCATGCCCGACCCCGCGCCGAACCAGCTGAGTTTCGTGCGCTCGGATCAGTACAGCTTCATCCGCACGGGTGTTCCGGCGCTCGCCGGCCGTCTGGCCCATCCGGTGGGATCGCCTGAGGCTGCAGCCGACCGCCAGTGGCGCGCCGAGCGCTACCATGGGCCCAAGGACGACATCTCCCAGCCCTTCGACCTGCCGACGGCGGTGCGGTTCAACGCCTATATGGCGACGCTGATCCGTGAGATCGCCGATACGCCCGAACGCCCGCAGTGGCTCCCGACCAGCTTCTTCAAGCGGTTTGCGACCGGGAAGTAGCCAGCTCTGGCATCCCGCCGCTCCCGGGTGCGGGAGCGGCGGCGCTTGAGCCTCTATTTCGCAGGGTTGCCGTCGGCGTCGATGACCCGCAGCTCCAGGCCCATGGCCTTGAGCTTGGGCTCGACGCTGGCCCGATCGCCGACGATCAACCAGACCAGTTCGTCGGGCTTGATCACCTTCTTGGCGGCCGCCGAGGCGGTGTCGAGCGTGACGGCGCGAACGTCGCGCGGATAGTTCTCCGGATAGCTGTCGGGCAGGTTGAAGTTGACCAGCTCGGAGATCGACCCGCCGACTCCGGCGGCCGTCTCCCAGGTGCCGGGCAGGGACAGCGTCAGGCTGTTCTGGGCCTTGGCCAGTTCGGCGGCGGTGATCGGCTTGTCGCCGATGATTCCCAAAAGCTCCTTGCGGGTTTCGGCGAACGACTCGGCGGTCTTGTCGGTCTGCACCGCCGCATAGGCCTGGAACAGACGCGTGCCCCGGGCGGGGCGCACGAAGCTGCCGGCGCCGTAGGACCAATGCTTGTCCTCGCGCAGGTTCATGTTCAGGCGCGAGACGAAGTCGCCGCCGAACAGGGTGTTCATCACGTCGACCGCGGCTTCGTCGCTCGGATCACGGGGCGGGACCAGGTTGCCGACCATCAGCATCGACTGCTGGGCGCCGGGCTTGTCGATCAGATAGACCGCGCCCTTGTTCGGCGTGGCGGTGATCGGCGGCTTGGCCTTGGCCTGAGCGCCGGTCCAGCCGCCCAGCTGGGCTTCCAGCTTGGGCAGGATTTGCTCGAGCGTGGTGTCCCCGACGATGATCAGGGTGGCGTCCTTGGGCTGCAGCCAGGCCTTCTGATAGGCGATCAGGTCATCGCGCGTGATGGCGCCGACGCTGGCTTCCGTGGCCAGCACGCCGTAGGGGCTGGACGGGCCATAGGCCAGCACCGGCAGGATCCGCGAAGCCATGGCGTTCGGATTCTGCTTGGCCTGCTGGATGCCGGCGATCGTCAGGCGCTTGCGGCGGGTCAGGTCTTCGGACGTGTAGGCCGGATTGCGCAGGATGTCGGCGAACAGCGCCAGGGCCGGATCAAGCGTGGTGGTCAGGGTGTTCAGCGACACGGTCGAGGTGTCGAGGCCGTTGCCGGTGCGAATCTCCGCGCCCAACTGCGCCAGCTCGCGGCTGAGCGTCAGGTTGTCACGATTGGTGGTGCCCTCGGTCAGCATGCCGACCGCCAGGGACGAGACGCCCGCCTTGCCGCCGGTCTCGGCCGCCTGGCCCGCGTCGAAGACCAGGCTGAACTGGACCTGCGGCGTATCGCGACGCTCGGCGAGGACGACCTTCAGGCCGTTCGACAGCGCCCCGCGGTGCAGCTTGACGAAGCTCGGGGGCTTCTGCGCGCCGACCTCGGGCATCACCTTGCGGTCCGCGCCTGCGGTCGCGGCCTTGTAGTTGGGGAAGGGCGACACCGTCAGGGTGAAGTCGCCGTCGGTCAGCCATTTGCGACCCGCCGCCACCAGATCGGCCGGCTTGGCGCTACGGATGCGTTCGAGGCTGTGCTTGTAGGCGCCGGGGTCGCCCAGAAAGACCTGGTTCTGGGCCAGGAGATCGGACTTGCCGCCGAAGCCGCCGATCCGCTCGGCGCCGCGCACCATGTTGGCCAGGCTGTTGGTGCGGACCTTGGCGACTTCTTCGGGCGTGGGGCCGTCGCGCAGCAGGCGCTGGAACTCTTCGTCGAACGCCTTCTCCACCGCAGCCGGATCACCGCCCGGCTTGACGGTCAGGGTGACGATGAACTGGCCGCCGATCTCGCTGAGGCTGACGCCGGCGCCGACGGCGGTGGCGGACTGGTCGGTGAAGACCAGACGCTTGTAGAGCCGCGAGGTCTTGTCCGAGACCAGCACGTCGCTCAGCAGGTCCAGATAGTCGCCGTCGGCGGCGCCGAAGCCCGGCGTGTTCCACACCTTGTAGATGCGCGTCTGCGGCACGCGGTCCTGCATCTCGGCGCGCTGAGAGCCGGTCCGCTTGGCGATCCATTCCTTCTGGCGGATCACCGGCGGGCCCGAGGGGATATCGCCGAAGTACTTTTCGACCTTGGCCTTGGCCTCGGCGACCGAGATGTCGCCGGCCAGAACCAGCGTGGCGTTGGCGGGGCCATAGTAGTTCTTGAACCAGGTCTTCACATCGTCCAGCGACGCGGCGTCGAGGTCGGCCATCGAGCCGATGACGGTGTGACCGTAGGGGTGATCCTTCGGGTAGGTGCTTTCGGTGATGACGTTCCAGACCTGACCATAGGGCTGGTTCTCGCCCTGGCGCTTTTCGTTCTGAACGACGCCGCGCTGCTCATCCAGCTTGGCCTTGTCGATGGCGTTCAGCAGCCAGCCCATGCGGTCGCTTTCCAGCCACAGCACCTGGTCCAGCGCCGCCGTCGGCACGTTCTGGAAATAGTTGGTCCGATCGTTGTTGGTCGTCCCGTTCAGGTCCGTGGCGCCCAGCTTCTCCAGCGCCTTGAACCAGTCGTCGTTGAAGTTTTCCGAGCCGTTGAACATCAGGTGTTCGAACAGGTGGGCAAAGCCGGTCTTGCCGGCCGGCTCGTTCTTGGAGCCGACATGGTACCAGATGTTCACCGCGACGATCGGCGCTTTGCGGTCCTCATGGACGATGACGGTCAGGCCGTTGGAAAGCTTGAAGGTGGTGTGCGGGATGTCGATGGTCGGCAGGGCGGAAGCCATGGCGCCGGTGACCTTCGCTGCGGCCTTCGGCGCGGGGGCCTTGGCGGGCGCCTGGGCCAGGGTGGGCGAGGCGGCGATCAGGGCTAAGACGGCGGCGGACGCGAACAGCTTCTTCATAGTCATTCCCGCTAGGAGGGCGCTCCCCGTTGAGCGTGCGCACCCTAGGTTGCGTTTGAGGGCGATGGCAAGCGTGCCCGTTCTCGATTTGGCGGTGATCTCTACCAGAGGCTCTTGGCCGCCCGGCCGGGCCACTCGCGGTCATAGGTCTCGCCGCCGACCTCGCCGGCGGTGACGGCCGCCAGCATCTCGCCCGGCGTCGGCAGGACCTTGGGATCGACCTGACTTTCCGGCTTCCAAAGGCCCGAGCGCACGATCGCCCGGGCGCACTGGAAGTAGGCCTCCTCGACCGTCACCACGGTCACGGTGCGCGGCGGCTTGCCGTCGACTGAGAAACTTTCCAGCAGCGCCGGATCGGCGCTCAGCACCGCGCGGCCGTTGACGCGGAAGGTTGTGCCCGAGCCGGGGATCAGGAACAGCAGAGCGACACGCGGATCGCGGACAATGTTGCGCAAGGAATCGATGCGATTGTTGCCGCGCCGGTCGGGCAACATCAGCGTGCGCGGATCGGCGATGCGGACAAAGCCGGGCAGGTCGCCGCGCGGGCTGCAGTCCAGGCCTTCAGGGCCGACGGTGGCCAGGGCCACGAACGGCGAGGCCTGGATCAGCGCGGCGTAGTGCGGGGTGATGTGGTCGCTGACCTTCACGGTCGAGGCTGGAACAGGCGCTGGCCGGTACAGCGCTTCAAGCGCCTCGACGGTGGTGATCTCGTGCATCGCGTCCTCCCGTGGGCCTGTCTTAGGCGCGTGACGCGGCTGTGGCCATCTCAGGCGGCGAACGCTCGCGCGCAGGCTTCAGCGAGGTGGCGCGGCGAGATCGGCTTGTCGACCACCGGCTTGAGACCGTCTCGAACCTGATCGGCGTTGCCCGTCACATACACCACCGGAATATGCCCGAGCCGCCGCTGGATCGCCTCGACAGCCTCCACGCCTGTCCCGCCCACAATGCGGTAGTCCGCCGTAATCAGATCCGGGGGATTGGCCAGGGCAAGGGCCAGCGCGTCGCCGGGGCTGTCGGCGATGTCGAAACTGGTGAAGCCCTGTTCCGCCAGAAGGGCTTCGACCTCGAACGCGACGAGGATTTCATCCTCGATGATCAGCACGTGTCGGGCCTTTTCGAGCTCGGTCATCGCCGTAGCCTTCTTTCTCGTCCCAAGACCTATTTGAATGTCGGCTCGCGCCCGCGCGCCAGTCGCATTTTCGTGATGTGAGAAGATGCAATCGTCGTCATGGCTTGCTTGGCTGTGTTCTGGCTCAAAACAGGCTAAGGAATGGAAAAATAAGCCTTGGCAGGAGCGTCCCTTTGTCTCTGATCCTCACCGAAAAGCGCGGTCACATCGCTATCCTTACTCTGAATCGGCCAGATGCAATGAACGCTCTGGGCGCGCCGGGGGACGGCGATCAGGTGGCGGCGGCCTGCGAGGCGATCAATGACGACCAGGACATCCGCTGCGTGATCCTCACCGGCGCGGGCAAGGCCTTCTCGGCCGGCGGGGACGTCAAGGCGATGAAGGCCCGCGAAGGCGCGTTCGGCGGCAACGGTGTCAAGGTGCGCGACGGCTACCGCAAGAACATCCACCGCATCGTCCGCGCCATCTACGGCCTGGAGGTTCCCTCGATCGCGGCGGTCAACGGCGCGGCCATCGGCCTGGGCTGCGACGTGGCCTGCATGACAGACATCCGTATCGCCGCCGACACCGCGCGGTTCGGCGTGACCTTCCTCAAGCTCGGTTTGATCCCCGGCGACGGCGGCGCCTGGCTGATGCCGCGTACGATCGGCATGAGCCGCGCGGCCGAGCTTCTGTTCACCGGCGACGTCATCGACGCGGCCAAGGCCGCCGAGTGGGGCCTGATCAGCAAGGCCGTCCCGGCCGGCGACCTGATGGGCGAGGCGATGGCCCTGGCCGAACGGATCGCCCAGCAGCCGCCGCACGCCCTGCGCATGGCCAAGAGCCTGCTCAAGCACGGCCAGACCGCCAGCTATGACACGCTGATGGAGATGAGCGCGGCCGCCCAGGCCATCGCCCACCACACCGAGGACCACATGGAAGGCGTCGACGCCATCCTCGAAAAGCGCAGCCCTGTGTTTAAGGGCGCCTGAGGATGGGTAAGGAGGCGAGCGGCGTCTGGGGGCAGCTGTCCGACGGCGAGAGCGAGGGCAAGCTCCTGTGGGAGCCGCCCAAGCTGATCTTCCGCGGCGCGGTGCGCGGCATCTATCAGGGCCACGCCCTCAAGAACGTCCGCGCCGAGGGCGATGACCTCGTTTTGAGCGACGGCACGCGCTTCACCCTGGAGCCCGGCCAGGCCGCTAAGTGGGTCCACGCCATCCTCAACCCGCCCTCGCGCCTGGACAAGCTGGGCGTGAAGCCCGGCATGACCGTGGTGATCGACGGCGTCGAGGACGAGGCCTTCCTCGAGGAGCTCTCGACCCGCGTGGAGCCGGTCGAGGCCGACGAGGATATCGACATCCTGTTCCTGGCCGCCGAAGACCTGGCCGATCTCGACCGCATGGACGACTGGAAGGGCGGCCTGGCCGACAAGGGCGCGATCTGGGTCGTCTCGCGCAAGGGCAAGGGCGCGCCGCTGAAGGACACCGACATCCTGGGCGCGGCGCGCGGCCTGGGGTTCTCGGACACCAAGGTCTGCGGGTTTTCGACCACGCACACGGCGCTGCGGTTCGTGAAGCGTAAGGGCGGGTGAGGGGGGGAGCGGCTAAGTGGGCGGGGCGCCGTCCTTGGCCCCGTCTTTAACCTGTTTGCCAGCTCAAAAAGACCGACCTCCCCGGCGAACGCCGGGGCCCAGATTCATCCGGAGCGGCTGGGGATGATGCGACGTCATGCGGCGCTTGTTGGATAGCCGCTGGTAGGCTCGACCTGGATCCCGGCCTTCGCCGGGAAGGTCCGGTTTGGAGATGGAAGCGCCAGGCAGGTTGCGACCCTGGGGAGACATTGAGAAAGAGCGCTCCTGACGTTAGTCTCGCGCCCATGGAACGGGACTTTCCACCTGATTGGGCCGATTTGCTCAACCCTTGGATTAGGGTGGAGCTGATAGCCTATCTTGAGGAGCTCGCGATCCCAGACCCGCGACCTATCTGGCGCGCTCAAGCAAAGCAGGGCCTCATCTCAGGCGTGGATCAGGTCATCCATTTCTTCTTCGACGATCATGATTTCGACGATAGTGACGTTGGATCCTGCTTGTTTGATCAGGCCGAAGTGGCGCTCGTCCAGTCTGTAAAGCGCGCTCTAGATCGACTTGTTGAGAAACTGCCTTACGGCGGGGACGAAGAGTATGTAACGAATCCTCTCTGGAAATCCGTAACGGCGTCAGCGTCCGCAGCTCACGAGGCGATTAGAGGGCGTATAGCAAAGGGCGGCTAACCACCCTAGTCGGACGCTCGGAAAATCCTCCCCCCGAGGGGGAGGAGGCCGAAGGCCGGAGGGGGAAGTGCTGCCGAGCCGGCTTCTTCCCCCTCCGTCGGCTTTGCCGACACCTCCCCCGCTAGGGGGAGGATTTGATCCGCATTCCACCCTTCTCAGCCCTCCGGAACGTCCGCTTCCCATATCCGCATCGGGCTCGCCGGTAGCTCGGTCATTTCCCGCCGGCCGTAACCCCAGCCCGCAAATCCGCCAGCAGTCGCTGCCGCTCCGCCTCGCCGCGATAGAGAAAGTCGTGCGGCAGCCCCAGCCGGATACTGGCCTGGCAGGGCGGGGAGCTCCTGATCGCGATCCTTTCGGCCAGTCTCCCGCCCGTCTTCAGCGCGAGGCCTTCGGCCAGGCGGAGATCGTGCTCGCGCCCCAGCGCCAGCGTCCGCCGCACCGGCGGCGGCAGGAGCGAGACGGCGGCGCGGGCCAGGGCGCGGTGCAAGGGTTTGGGCACGGCCGGGGCGGCTTTGCCGGAGCCGATGGTCTGCAGGAACTCATCGATGATCGGATGCGGTTCGAAGCGCGGGCGAAGCGCCTGCAGCATCGCCATGAATTCGGCCTCCGAGCCTGGCGAGACCGTCGCGCCGTAAAGATGAGTGACGGGCGCGGCCTCCTCGTAGAACCGGCTCTTTTCGTCCTGGCTCAGCGGTTCGACAAACCGGTCATAGGCGGTGACGAAGCCATAGACCGCTGTGGCGGCCACCCAGTTCAGGAGGTCGGGGTCCAGCGCGCGGTAGGTCTCGCCGCCCGGCGTCTCGCCCGACACGCGGGCGTGCATGTGGGTCACGCTCTGGATGACCCGCCGCGCCGCCGAGGCCGGACCATAGACCCCGATCAGGGCGGCGGTCCCGGTGCGCATCGCTCGGCCCAGCGGATCGCTCTTGAAGGTCGAGTGATCCCACACGCCCGACCGGATGCGCGGCTCGGCGAACTCCAGCAGCACCGCCGTCACGCCCCCGACCGCCAGGGCGATCGGGTTCTTGTAGACGCGCCAGTGCATCGAGCCGGGGTCCAACAGGGCCGGTTCGCCGAGCGGATGGGCGTAGTCGATCTTCCAGCCGAGATAGGTGGACGGGCGGGCCATCAGCGCTCCTTGCGCCTCAGTCTCGGCGTCCAGGCGGCGGGCCGCAACCGATCCGCTGCAACCCGCGCCAACCCGATCAGGCCGGTTCCAGCACCTTCTCCGGCGCAGCCTTCGCGCTCGCGCCGGTCTTGCGGCCAAACTGCATCACCCCGTCCTCGACCTTGCCCATCCGCAGGGTCATCAGGTCCAGCGCGTAGTTCTGATGCACCTTCCACGGCTTGCGCGTCCCCTGCTTGGGGAAGTGGCCGATCGAGCGGGTGATGTAGCCTGACGAGAAGTCCAGCCACGGCGCGGCCTCGACCTCGCCGTCCAGGCGCGGCACGCAGTAGTCGGCGCCGGTGCGGTCCATGTGGTTGAGCAGGCGGCAGACATATTCGCTGGTCAGGTCGGCCTTCAGCGTCCAGCTGGCGTTGGTGTAGCCGAACACCGAGGCCAGGTTCGGCACGTCGCTGAACATCATGCCCTTGTAGCTCATCGACTGCGACAGGTCGGCGACCTTGCCGTCGACCACGACCTCCATGCCGCTCAGCAACTGGAGCTGCAGGCCCGTGGCGGTGACGACGACATCGGCCTCGAGCGTCTTGCCGGACTTCAGCAGGATGCCGCTCTCGGTGAAGGTGTCGATATGGTCGGTGACGACCGAGGCCGCCCCGCTCTTGAGCGCGTCGAACAGGTCGGCGTCCGGCACCAGGCACAGGCGTTGGTCCCAGGGATTGTAGCGCGGCGTGAAGTGGGTCTCGACGTCGTAGTCTGGGCCCAGGTGCTCGCGGACCATGGAGAGCAGGCGTTCCTTGACCTTCTCGGGCTTCTTGCGGGCCAGGTTGAAGAAGAACAGCTGGAACAGCACGTTCTTCCAGCGCGTGATCCCATAGGCGGTCATGGCCGGAAGCTTCGAGCGCAGCCAGTTGGCGATCCCGTCCTCGGCGGGCCGCGACACCACATAGGTCGGCGAACGCTGCAGCATGGTCACGTGGGCGGCGGTCTTGGCCATTTCCGGCACCAGGGTCACGGCGGTGGCGCCGCTGCCGATCACCACGACCGTCTTGCCGCTGTAGTCGAGGTCTTCGGGCCAGTGCTGCGGGTGGACGATGCGGCCCTTGAAGCGCTCGGTCCCGGCGAAGTCCGGCGTGTAGCCGGCCGAATAGCGGTAGTAGCCGGCGCACATGTGCAGGAAGCGACAGGTGAAGGTCACGGGCTGGCCGTCGTGCTCGGCCTCGACCGTCCAGGTCGCCGTCTTCGTGGACCAGCTGGCGCGCTTGACCAGATGCTTGAAGCGGATGTGGCGGTCGATGTCGTGCTCGCGGGCGGTCTCGCGGACATAGTCGAGGATCGACGGACCGTCGGCGATGGCCTTGGCCGCCTTCCACGGCTTGAAGCTGTAGCCCAGGGTGTACATGTCGCTGTCGGAGCGGATGCCGGGATAGCGGAAGAGGTCCCAGGTGCCGCCGATCGCCTCGCGCCCTTCGAGGATCGCGTAGGTCTTGCCGGGGCAGTGCTTCTGCAGGTGATAGGCCGCGCCGATCCCCGACAGTCCCGCGCCCACGATCAGTACGTCGACATGCTGCATGGCCATTCCGTCTCCCGCCCCCTTGAAGGAAGCGCGGCGCGCCTCCGTGATCCCAACGCGTGCGCCCGACGGTTGACCCGACGCGGCTTATGTGAACGCTGTTCACCAACAAACGACCGTTTTGACCGAACGTCAACCGGGACCCGTCGGCGGCGATGCGGGTTTTGATTGCGTACGGAAGGGGCGGGAGCTTAATCGGTGTTCCATGTCCCTTCGCGACTTCGGCCTTCTGGTGCTGATCTGCCTGATCTGGGCGGGCAGCAACATCATCTCCAAGCTGGTGGTCGCCCATTGGGGCGTGCCGCCGCTCTATTATGCGGCCGTGCGCTTTGCTTTGGTGGCGGCGCTGACCTTGCCCTGGCTGCTGCCCGCGCCTCGGCCGACCTGGCGGATGGTGCTGGTGGGCCTTCTGATGGGCGGCGGCAACTTCGCCCTGCTGTTCATGGGTCTCCAGACCGCCTCGCCCTCGGCGGTTTCGGTGGTGATCCAGGTCGGGGTGCCGTTCACGACCCTGCTGTCAGTGCTGATCCTGGGCGAGAAGATCCGCTGGCGGCGCGGCCTGGGCATCGCCCTGACCCTGGCCGGCGCGGTGGTGGTGATGTGGAGCCCCAAAGGCATCGAGCTGTCGGCGGGCCTCTGGCTGATCGTCGCCGCCGCCTTCACCGGTTCGCTGGGCGCGGTGATGATGAAGCAGATCGAAGGCGTCAAACCGCTGCAGTTCCAGGCCTGGGTCGGCTTTTCCTCGGTCTGGCCGCTGGCGGCGATGAGCGCCTTCATGGAGCCTGGCCAGGTCGCGGCGGGCTTTGCCGCAGGCTGGCCGTTCTTCGCGGCGGTGGTGTTCTCGGCCGTGGTGGTTTCGATCCTGGCCCATACGGCCTATTACGGCCTGATCCAGCGCTATGAGGCCAATCTGATCGCGCCGCTGACCCTGATGACGCCGCTCTTCACGATCGGCATGGGCGTGGTGGTCACCAACGACCACTTCGATCTGCGGATGGGGATCGGCGCGGCCCTGGCGCTGCTGGGGGTTCTGATCATCGCGCTTCGGCGGAATCAGGTCATGCCCCTGCTGACGTCCCTGCGGAGCCGCCTGCAATGAGCCTGTCCCTGATCGAGGCCCCGTCGCCCAATTTCGACGCCCGCAAGGCCGTGCCCGACACGGTGATCCTGCACTATACGGGCATGGAGACCGGCGAGGCGGCCATCGAGCGCCTGCGCGATCCCGAGGCCAAGGTCAGCGCCCACTACTGTGTCGAGGAGGACGGCAGCATCGTCCGCCTGGTGCCCGAGGAACGCCGGGCCTGGCACGCCGGCGCGGCCTTCTGGAAGGGCGTCAAGGACATCAACTCGGCCTCCATCGGGATCGAGATCGTCAATCCCGGCCACGAGTTCGGCTATCGCCCGTTCCCCGAGGTCCAGATCGCCGCGGTGATCAACCTCTTGGCCGACATCCGCTCGCGCTGGATGATCCCGGATGCCCGCATCCTCGGCCACTCCGACGTCGCGCCGGCGCGCAAGATCGATCCGGGCGAGCTCTTCCCCTGGAAGCGCCTCGCCGAAAGCGGCCATGGCCTGTGGATCGAGCCTGCGCCATCGCCCGGCGCGCCGCTGGGCCAGGGCGAGGAGGGGACGGGCGTCTTTGCGCTGCAGGCCGGCTTGACCCGCCTCGGCTACGACTGCGCGCCCAGCGGCCAGTACGACGAATGGACCGCCACCGTCGTCTCCGCCTTCCAGCGCCACTGGCTGCAGAGCCGCTTCGACGGGATCGCCGACGGCGAGACCCGGGCGCGCCTGGTGGGCCTGCTGCGGGCGGCGGCGGACTGATGCATCCGGCCCCGGCTTTCCGCGTCGAGGACCGCGCGGTCCTGCTCGCCCTTCTGCGCGCCCATCCGTTCGTGACCATCGCCGCCAGCGTCGGCGGCCGGCCCTTTGTCGCCCAGTCGCCGATCGTGATCCGCGAACTGGACGGCGAGATCGCGCTGGACTTCCACCTGTCGCGCGGCAACGTCCTGACGCCGCACCTGACCCAAGGCTTCCCGGCCATCGCCCTGGCGACCGGCCCCGACGCCTATGTCAGCCCCGACTGGTACGAGAGCCCCGACCAGGTGCCGACCTGGAACTATCTCTCCGTCGAGGCCGAGGGCGCGGTGGCGCCGCTGAACGACGAGGAGCTGATCGCGCTGCTCGACGACCTGTCGGCCCAGGAAGAGGCGCGGCTTCTCCCGAAGACGCCCTGGACCCGCCACAAGATGAAGCCCGGCAAGTTCGACGCCCTGCTGCGCGGCATCCAAGGCGGGCGCCTGTTCGTCCAGCGCCTGGAGGGGACCTTCAAGCTCTCGCAGAACAAGTCCGACGCCGACCGCCTGGGCGCGGCCAAGGGCCTGGGCGATCATCCGATCGCGGGGCTGATGCGCTCCTGACTCCCTCGCCCAAAGGGAGAGGGCGGGGCCCGCCGCGAAGCGGTGAGAGGGAGAGGGGTTATGAGGTTTGACGGCGTGCCGGCGCTCCGTCGGACGCTATAACCCCTCTCCCCAACCCTCTCCCTGTGGGAGAGGGCGCCGGTCGGATGTTTGTTGACCTCGCTGGCCAGTAAGGTCATTGAACCCCCCGGACCAGATGATCGGGCGGTCGCGTCGTCTTCGGACGCCGAGGAAAGTCCGGGCTCCACGGTGACAAGGCGGTGGGTAACGCCCACCGGGAGCGATCCCAGGGATAGCGCCACAGAAAGCAAACCGCCTCCCGTTCGCGGGCGGTAAGGGTGAAAGGGTGGGGTAAGAGCCCACCGCGGACCTGGTGACAGGGACGGCATGGCAAGCCCCGCCTGGAGCAAGACCGAATAGGGACCCCGCGTCGGCCTCGCGCCGACTAGGCCGTCACTGGCCGAGAGGGTCCGGGTAGGTCGCGAGAGCCGTCCAGCAATGGCCGGCCTAGAGGAATGATCGTCGCCGTCCTTTCGAGGGCGGAACAGAACCCGGCTTACAGATCATCTGGTCCGTCTAAATCCTCCCCCCAGCGGGGGAGGTGGTCGCGAAGCGACCAGAGGGGAAGGGCTTCGCACGCCCGCCTATCCCCTCTCCGTCGGCTTCGCCGACACCTCTCCCACGGGGAGAGGATTTTCCCTGCGCCGGCCATGGGCTCAACTGACACCGTGCGCCCCGTTCACTCACGAGTTCTGTGTATGTTCTGTGGATTAACTTTCGCGCGCCGTGAACAAGGGGTGCGACATCTTTGAAATCCCGATGAAATGGCCCCTGGTGTCATTGTATCCCAGTTCATCCCATGTTAACCCAATTCTCGTCGGGGCGAGAGTGGTGGCTCGCTGACCGGCGCGGGTTTGGCGGGGTTTAAGCTTCAGTGTTTCTCTCGACGTTCGAGAAACAGCTCGACAGCAAGCGGCGCATCGTCGTGCCGCAGGAATTCCGCGCGGCCGTTTCGGGTCCCTTTGACGGCATCTTCTGCTTCCCCTCGATCGAGGCCGACTGCCTGGAGGCGGGCGGCAAGGTGCTGTTCGATCGCTATCAGGCGGTGATCGAGGAGATGCCGTTCGGCGATCCCACCCGCACGGCGCTGGAGACTGTTGTCCTGGGCGGCATGGCGCGGCTGACCTTTGATACAGCTGGTCGCATTACGCTGCCCGACCATCTGTGCGACATGTTCGGCCTTACGGATTCGGTGGCCGTCGTCGGTATGGGTGAGCGTTTTCAGATCTGGTCGCGCGAGGCCTTCCAGGCCCATCGCGCGCAGCAGCGTGATCTGGCGCGCGAAGGCCTTGCGGCTCTGCGCGCCCAGCAGCGCGCCGCTAGGTTTGGGGGCGCGTCGTGAGCGCCGCGCCGCACATCTCGGTCCTGCTGGACGAGGTCGTCGAGGCCCTGGACGCCAAGCCCGGCGACGTCGTCGTCGACGGCACCTTCGGGGCGGGCGGCTATACCCGCGCGGTGCTGCCGACCGGCGCAAGCGTCGTGGCCTTTGATCGCGACCCGACCGTCCGCCAATTCGCCGAAGCGCTCCCAGCCGATCGTTTCCGCCTGGTTCAGGCCCGCTTCTCCGAAATGCTGGACGAGCTGGGCCCGGAGAGCGTCGATGGCGTGATGCTGGACCTGGGCGTCTCGTCGATGCAGCTGGACCAGGCCGAGCGCGGCTTTTCGTTCATGCGCGACGGGCCGCTGGACATGCGGATGGGCGATACGGGCCCGACCGCCGCTGATCTGGTCAACACCCTGGATCACGCCGAGCTGGCCAGGATCCTGTATGTGTATGGCGAGGAGCACGCCTCGCGCCGCATCGCCAGCTTCATCGTCCGCCGCCGCGAGGAAAAGCCGTTCGAGCGCACCCTGGACCTGGCCGAGGTGATCGAGCGCGCGGTCGGCGGTCGCAAGGGCGCCAAGGTCCATCCGGCCACCCGGTCGTTTCAGGGCCTGCGCATCGCCGTCAATGACGAGCTGGGCGAGCTGGAGGCCGGTCTCGCCGCCGCCGAGCGCGTGCTGAAGCCGGGCGGTCGCCTGGTGGTCGTCACGTTCCATTCGCTCGAAGATCGCATCGTCAAGGCGTTCCTGGCCGAGCGTGCCGGCAAGACGCCCGGCGGTTCGCGCCACGCGCCGCCGGTCGCCGCGACCGCCGCGCCCAGCTTTCAGCTGATCTCCAACAAGGCCATCGCGCCGGGCGAAGCCGAGCTGGCCGTCAATCCGCGCGCGCGCTCCTCGAAGCTGCGCGCAGCCGTTCGCACCGACGCTCCGGTCTGGGAGGCTTCGGCGTGACGGCGGCTGGCGTCTTCAATCGCCGGGTCCGGGGTTTCCGGGTCGTCGAGGTGGTCGGCCTGTGCATTCTGCTGAGCCTGGTCACGGGCGTCTACCTGGCCAAGACCTTCGCCGGTCGCGAGCGCCAGGAGATCGCTCGCATCGAACAGGAGATCGAGGAGGAGGCCGCCCGCAAACGCCTGCTGGAGGCCGAGGTCGCGCACCTTGAACAGCCGCGCCGCATCGAGCAGCTGGCGCGGATGATGCAGCTGAAGCCGATCGCGCCTGATCGCGAGATCACCGAAGACGCCCTCATTGACGTGGCGCGTCGTCGCGAACTGCCCAAGACGCCCATCGCCGCAGCCCCGGTTGCGCCTGAGGCGCTGGCCGCCGACGCGCCCGAAGTCTTGCCGGATGACGCCTTGCCGCCGCCGCCTCAAGTCCAGGGGGCGTTGCGATGAGCCTCTCGAACCTGGGTCCCGGCGGCGTTCACTCCCCGCTATGGCGCTGGGTGGTGGAGCGTGTCTGGCGGCTGGAGCACGCCTTTGAGCGCTCGCGCGCCGCCGCGCGGCCTGAAGACGACACGCGGATCCGCATCTTCCTGGTCATGGGCTTTTTCGGCCTCTGTTTCGTCGGGGTGAGTCTGGGCGCGGGTTGGTCGGCGCTGTTCTCGCGCGCCGGGCAGGGCGGCGGCTACGCCCAGGGCGTCGAAGGCGCGCGGGGCGATGTCGTCGACCGGAACGGCAAGCTGCTGGCCGTGGATCTGGCCCACTACGCGCTTTACGTCGACCCGCGCGAGGTCTGGGACGCCAAGGAAACCCGCGCGGCCCTGGGCCGGGCGCTGCCGCAGGTTCCGGCCAAGCGGCTCGACAAGGCCGTGTTCGGCGATCACCGCGCCTTTGTTCTGGGCGGTCTGACGCCGGACGAAAAGGACGCCATCTTCAATCTGGGTCTGCCGGGTGTGACGTTCGAGGAGCAGGAGCGGCGGATGTATCCGCTGGGGCCGACGGCCGCGCACCTGATCGGCTTCGTCGACAGCGGCGGCAAGGGCCTGGCGGGCGCCGAGCGCGCCCTGGACGACCCGATCCGCAAGGCCGCCGGCGGCGAGGGCGGGCCCACCCAGTTGTCGATCGACCTGCGCGTGCAGGCCGCGCTCGAGGACGAGCTTCGCAAGGCCGCCGAGGAGTTCACGCCCAAGGGCGCTGTGGGTCTGGTGACCAACGTCCATACCGGCGAGATCCTGGGCATGGCCAGTTGGCCCGACTACGACGCCAACAAGGCGGGCGAGGCTACGGACGACCAGCGTCTCAACCGCGCCGCCGCCTCGGTCTATGAGATGGGCTCGACCTTCAAGGCCTTCACGGTCGCGATCGGTCTCGACACGGGCGTGGCCACCGCCGCCTCGACCTTCGACGCCCGCGAGCCCTACAAGCTGGGCTATCGGACGATCCACGACTATCACGCCACTAGGGCCGTGCTGAATCTGGTCGAGGTCTTCCAGCACTCGTCGAACATTGGCACGGCGATGCTGGCCGAGCGCGTGGGCGGCCAGCGCCTGAGTCAGTACTTCACCAATCTGGGCCTGACCAAGCCGGCCAAGGTAGAGCTGCAGGAGTCGGCGCGCCCCCTGACCCCGCGCAAGTGGGATCAGGACACCGTGGCCTCGACCTCGTTCGGTCATGGCATGAACATCTCGCCGCTGGCCCTGGCCCAGGCGATGAACGCCCTGCTGAACGGTGGCGAGATGCGGCCCCTTACGATCCGCAAACTGCCGCCGGGCGTGCGTCCGGAAGGCAGGCGCGTACTGTCCGAGCACACCTCGGCCGAGATGCTGAAGATCATGCGCGCCAATGTCGTGCCGGGTGAGGGCGGCAGCGGCGGCAAGGCCGACGTGCCCGGGCTCTCGGTCGGCGGCAAGACCGGCACGGGCGAGAAGTACGACCCCGCGATCCGGCGCTACAATCATCAGCGTCAGGTCTCGTCCTTCGCCGCCACCTTCCCGACGGACGGCCCTTTGGAGGCCGACCGCTACTTCGTGCTGATCCTGCTGGACGAGCCGAAGGGCAACGCCAATTCGTTCGGTTTCTCGACCGGCGGCTGGGTCGCCGCACCGGCTGCGGGCCGGGTGATCGAACGCATCGCGCCGTTCCTCGGCGTCAAACGCAAGACCGAGCTGGTGACCATCGCCAACTCGCCCAAGAACGCCGCGCCGGAGGCGGGCCTATGACCAAAAGACTGTCCGACCTGTTCAACCGTCCCTTCGCGACGGATCCGGTGATCGCCGGTGTCACCGCCGACAGCCGCAAGGTCACAACCGGCTGGCTGTTCGCCGCTCTGCCGGGGACCAAGGTCGACGGTCGCGACTTCGCCGAGGGCGCGGTGGCCAAGGGCGCGGCGGCGATCCTGGCGCCGGAAGGCGGGCTGGAAGGGCTGGGCGTGCCGGTGGTGCGCTCCGAGGACGCCCGCCGCGCCTACGCCCTGGCCGCCGCCGCCTTCTGGGGCAAGCAGCCGGCGATGTGCGTGGCCGTCACCGGCACCAACGGCAAGACCTCGGTCGCCGGCTTCTGCCGTCAGATCTTCGCCAAGCTGGGCCATAAGGCCGCCAGCATGGGCACTCTGGGCGTTGTGGTCAGCCAGCCGGGGCAGCCGGACCAGCAGCTCACGCCGCCGGGCCTGACCACGCCGGACGCCGGCGACGTCGCCGAGATGGTCGCGCGTCTCGCGGAGATGGGCGTCACCCACCTGGCGCTGGAGGCCAGCTCGCACGGCGTCGACCAGCGGCGTATCGACGGCATCAAGCTGAGCGCCGCCGGCTTCACCAACTTCACCCAGGATCACCTCGACTATCACGGCTCGATGGAGGCCTATCGCGCCGCCAAGCTGCGCCTGTTCGACACGCTGACCCCCGCAGGCGCCAAGGCGGTGCTGAACGCCGACAGCGAAGCCTTCCCGCACTTCGCCGCCGCCGCCGTCACTTCGGGCCAGAGCGTGTTCTCGGTCGGCGAGGACGGGCAGGGGCTGCGGCTCCTGTCACGGACGCCCACGCCCGCCGGCCAGGACCTAGTCGTCGAGGCCGATGGTGTGGTTCATCACCTCAAGCTGCCCCTGGCCGGCGCCTTCCAGGCGTCGAACGTGCTGGTCGCGGCGGGGCTCTGCATCGCCGCCGGCGAGGACAGCGCCAAGGTCCTCAAGGCTCTGGAAACCCTGGAGGGCGCAGCGGGCCGCCTGCAGCGTGTGGGGCGCGGCCCCAAGGGCGGCGAAGCCTATGTCGACTACGCCCACACGCCCGATGGTCTGCAGACGGTGCTGGAGGCCCTGCGCCCGCACACCGCCGGCAAGCTGATCGCGGTGTTCGGCGCGGGCGGTGACCGCGACCGGGGCAAACGGCCGCTGATGGGCGCGATCGGCGCAAAGCTCGCCGACATCGCCATCGTCACCGACGACAATCCGCGCTCGGAGGATCCGGCCTCCATCCGCGCCGCCATCCTGGAGGCCGCCCCGGGCGCGCGCGAGATCGGCGACCGTCGCGCCGCCATCCGCGCCGCTGTCGCGCTGATGGGCGAGGGCGACGTGCTGGTGGTCGCAGGCAAGGGTCACGAGCAGGGCCAGATCGTCGCCGGCGTCGTGCATCCGTTCGACGATGTGGCCGAGACCCTGGCCGCGCTGGAGGGCGAGCATGTCTGAAGCCCTCTGGACCGCTGACGAGATCGCAAAAGCCATCGGCGGTCAGGTGGCCGGCGAATTCGCTGTGTCGGGCGTCTCGATCGACACGCGCACGGTGGAGCCGGGCGATCTCTTCGTGCCGCTGGTCGGCGCGCGGGACGGTCATGACTTCGTTCCGCAGGCGGTGGCCAACGGCGCCGCCGGCGTCCTGGCGGCCAAGGCCGTCGACGCCCCGGCGGTGATGGTCGCCGACACCTTCAAGGCGTTGGAAGCCCTGGGCGTCGCCGCGCGGGAGCGCGCGCCGCAGTGCAAGCGTGGGGCGGTGACCGGCTCGGTCGGCAAGACCAGCGTCACCCGCGCCATCGAGGCGGGCCTGCGTCTGGCCGGCAAGGCCCACGCCTCGGTCAAGAGCTACAACAACCATATCGGCGTGCCCCTGACCCTGGCGCGGATGCCGCGCGACACCGAACGGGCGGTGTTCGAGGTGGGCATGAACCACGCCGGCGAGATCGTCCCGCTGTCGGGCTTCGTGCGGCCGCATGCGGTGGCGATCACCACCGTTGGCCCCGTGCATATAGAGAACTTCTCAGACGGCGAGGCTGGCGTCGCGCGCGCCAAGGCCGAGATCCTCGCGGGACTGCAACCCGGCGGGATCGCGGTGCTGAACGCCGACAATCATTGGTTCGACTTCCTGAAGGGCGAGGCTGAGAAGGTCGGCGCGACCGTCTGGAGCTTCGGCGAGGCCGCCGGGGCGACCGCCCGCCTGACCGGCTTCCAAGTGGAGGGCGCGGGCGCGACCGTGTCGGTCGACCTTCGGGGCGAGGCGCTGACCTTCCCGATCCGCCAGACCGGCGTCCATTGGGGCCCCAACAGCCTGTGCGTGCTGCTGATGCTGGAGGCGCTGGACGTCGCCCGCGACACCGCACTGGCCGCTCTGGCGGCGTTCGCGCCCATCGAGGGGCGCGGCGCGGAGAAGACGATCGCTATTCCCGGCGGCGCCTTCACCCTGGTCGACGAGAGTTACAACGCCAATCCGGTCTCGATGCAGGCCGCGCTCAAGACCCTGGGCGCGCGCAAGGTCGCCGGCCGCCGGGTGGTGGCGCTGACCGACATGCTCGAATTGGGCGAGGACAGCGCCCGGTTTCACGCCGAGCTTGCGGAGCCGATTGCGGCCGCAGAGGTCGACGTTGTTTTTCTCGCGGGCGTCCACATGAAATCGCTGTGGGAGGCGCTTCCTCCGACTCGGCGGGGCGGGTACGCGGAAGTTGCTGAAAAGTTAACGTCGGTGCTGGCGGGGGCCGTGCAGCCCGGCGACGTGGTGATGGTGAAGGGGTCGAACGGCTCCAAGGCCGGCGTGCTCGCCGCCGCCTTGGCCGGGCTCGATCTTGGGGAACAGGGCTGATGCTGTACCTGCTGTACGAATGGCTGGCGCGCTCGCAAGAGCACTTTCCAGCCCTGAACCTGTTGAAATATCTGACCTTCCGGTCGGGCATGGCGATGCTGACCGCCTATATCGTGGCGGTGGCCATGGGCTCGCGCTTCATCCGCTGGATGAAGGCCAAGCAAGGCAAGGGTCAGCCGATCCGCACCGACGGCATCGCGCGCCACGTCACCGAAAAAGCCGGTACGCCCACCATGGGCGGCTTCATGATCCTGGCGGGCCTGTTCGTCGGCGCCCTGCTGTGGGCCGACCTGCGCAACGTCCATGTCTGGGTCGTCTTGCTGGTCACCGGCAGCTTCGGCGTGCTGGGCTTCATGGACGACTATGCCAAGGTCACCAAGCAGACCACGGCGGGCCTCTCCAGTGTGCAGAAGCTGATCGCCCAGTTCATTGTCGCGATCATCGCCACGGTGATCCTGATCGTCTTCGCGCCCAAGTCGCCGATGACGCCCAATCTTGAGACCAGCCTGGTCTTCCCGATCTTTAAGGCGCTGGTGATCAATCTCGGCTGGTTCTACGTCGCCTTCGCGGCGTTCACGATCGCGGGCTTCTCCAACGCGGTGAACCTGACCGACGGTCTGGACGGCCTGGCCATCGTGCCGGTGATGTTCGCCGCCTCGACCTTCGGCCTGATCGCCTACCTCGTCGGTAACTACAAGTTCGCCGACTATCTGAACCTGCACTTCGCGCCGGGCGTCGGCGAGCTGGCGGTGCTGTGCGGCGCCATCATCGGCGGCGGCATGGGCTTCCTCTGGTACAACGCCCCGCCGGCCAAGATCTTCATGGGCGATACGGGCTCTCTGGCCCTGGGCGGCGCGCTGGGCGCGATCGCCGTCTGCGCCAAGCATGAGCTGGTTCTGGGCATCGTCGGGGGCCTGTTCGTGGCCGAGGCGCTCAGCGTGATGATCCAGGTCGCCTACTTCAAGAAGACCGGCAAGCGCGTCTTCCTGATGGCCCCGATCCACCACCATTTTGAAAAGCTCGGCTGGCCTGAATCCACCGTGGTGATCCGCTTCTGGATCGTGTCGATGATTCTGGCCTTCATCGGCCTGGCCACGCTGAAGTTGCGGTAAGGAGTGGCGTACTGATGATCCCCGTCCGCGGTTTCGAGGACAAGACCGTCGCTGTGTTCGGCCTGGGCCGAACCGGCCTGACGGCGGCGCGCGCCTTGATCGCGGGGGGCGCCAAGGTCGCCCTGTGGGACGAGAAGTCCGCCAGCCGGGAGGCGGCCGCCGCCGAAGGTTTCCCAGTCGTCGACCTGCAGGCCGCCGACTGGAGTCAGTTCGCCGCCCTGATGTTGTCGCCGGGCGTGCCGCTGACCCATCCCAAGCCGCACTGGACCGTCGAGAAGGCCAGGGCCGCCGGCGTCGAGGTGCTGGGCGACGTCGAGCTGTTCGCCCGCACGGTGAACGCTGCTCCGGTCCACAAGCGCCCCAAGATCATCGCCATCACCGGCACCAACGGCAAGTCGACCACGACCGCCCTGATCGGCCACCTTTGCGCTTCGGCCGGGCGTGACACCCGGGTCGGCGGCAATATCGGCCTGGGCGTGCTGGGCCTTGAGGACATGCACGGCGGCGCGGTCTATGTGCTGGAGCTGTCGTCCTACCAACTGGACCTGACCTCAAGCCTGAAGCCCGACGCGGTGGTGCTGCTGAACATCTCGCCCGATCACCTGGACCGCCACGGCGGCATGGACGGCTACATCGCCGCCAAGCGCCGGATCTTCCTGAACCAGGGCAAGGGCGACACCGCGATCATCGGCGTCGACGACGCCTGGTGCCAGCAGATCTGCACCGAGATCACCGCCGCCAACCGCCGCACGATCTGGCCGATCAGCGCCGGCAAGGCGATGGGCCGGGGCGTCTATGCGCTGCAAGGCGTGCTCTATGACGCCACGGGCGAGCGCGTGGTCGAGGTCGCCGACATCCTACGCGCCCGCAGCCTGCCCGGCCGGCACAACTGGCAGAACGCCGCCGCCGCCTACGCCGCGGCGCGGGCGATCGGCATCTCGATGCAGGACGCCGTCGACGGCCTGATGACCTTCCCGGGCCTTGCGCACCGGATGGAGACGGTCGGCAAGATCGGCAAGGTCCGCTTCGTCAACGACAGCAAGGCCACCAACGCCGACGCCGCGCGTCAGGCGATGTCCAGCTATCCTAAGTTCTACTGGATCGCCGGCGGCGTGGCGAAAGCCGGTGGCATCGACGACCTGAAGGACCTCTTCCCGCGCATCGCCAAGGCTTATCTGATCGGCGAGGCCGCCGAGCCGTTCTCCTGGACGCTGGCCGGCAAGGCCGAGTGCGTGCTGAGCGGGACGCTGGAGAAGGCGGTGCGACAGGCCTATGCCGACGCGGCGGCCAGCGGCGAGGAGGCGATCGTGCTGCTGTCGCCGGCCTGCGCCTCGTTTGACCAGTTCAGCGATTTCGAGGCCCGCGGCGAGGCGTTTCGCGCCGCCGTAAACGGGCTGACGGCGGGCGGCGGCAAGGCCGCTGTCGCCTAGGCGATGACCGAACCGGCTGAGGCCCCCGAACCGGAGTCCGCCAAGGCCGCTTCGCCTCCCTGGCGCTCTGTTTTGCGTGTGGCGGCCATCGATCGCGCGCGTTTGCGCGAGGCCGGTCGCCAGGCCCTGCCATGGTTGGCCTGGCTGCGCCGCCGGACGCGCTCCTCCGAACTCTGGGTTATCGCAGTGGCGACGGTCGTAGGCCTAGTGGCCGGCGCCTTGGCGGTCGCGCTGGGCGCGCTGGCGCACGGGACCCAGGTCGCGATCTTCAATTTCGATCCTAATGAACGCCTGTCGGCCCAGGCCATGATCGAGCCCTGGCGGCTGCTGGCCATTCCTCTGGGCGGGCTGGTGCTGGGTCTGTTCACGGCTGCGGTCCTGCGTTTTCGCCCCAACCACGCCGTCGACCCCGTCGAGGCCAACGCCCTGCACGGCGGGCGGCTGTCGATCCGCGACAGTCTGATCATCTGCGTGCAGACCCTGATCTCGAACGGCTCGGGCGCGTCGGTGGGGCTCGAGGCGGCCTACGCCCAGGCCGGCGGCGCGACAGCATCCTGGGTGGGGCAGAAGCTGAACCTCCGCCGAGGCGATCTGCGGATTCTGGTCGGCGCGGGGGCCGGCGCGGCGATCGCGGCGGCGTTCGGTGCGCCGCTGACCGGCGCCTTCTACGCGTTCGAGATCGTCATCGGCGCCTATACGGTCGCCAACATCGCCCCGGTGGCGGCGGCCGCCCTCGCCGGGGTTATGGTGGCCAAGGCCCTGGGCTCCACGCCCTATCTCCTCAAGACCTCAGTGGTCGCCATTTCGTCTCCAGCCGACTACGCGCTGTATGGCTTGCTGGGTCTGCTGGCCGCCTTCTTTGGCGTGGCGCTGATGCGGGCCGTGGCGGTGGCCGACCGGTGGGCGATCAAGGCGCCCCTGCCGCGCTGGTCGAAGCCCGCGATTGGGGGCGTAGCGCTCGCCGCTCTCGCCCTGGTGACGCCCCAGACCTTGTCCGGGGGCCACGGCGCGCTGCACCTGGATCTCAACAGCGACCTGCCGCTGAAGGTGCTGCTGGTGCTGATCCTGATGAAGGCGGTCGCCTCGATCGTGTCACTGAGCTCGGGCTTCCGGGGCGGCCTGTTCTTCGCCGCCCTGTTTCTGGGCGCGCTCATGGGGCAGGCCTTCGCCCTAGTGGTGAACATGACCACGGGGACTGTGCACCTCGACCCGATCGCAGCCTCGCTGGTCGGCATGGGCGCTCTGGGCGTGGCGATTGTCGGCGGGCCCTTCACCATGTCTTTCCTGGTGCTGGAGGCGACGGGCGATTTCACCGTCACCGGCGCGACCCTGGCCGCCTCGCTGATCGCCAGCGCCGTGGTGCGCGAGACCTTCGGCTATTCGTTCTCGACCTGGCGGCTGCACCTGCGCGGCGAGACGATCCGCAGCGCCCACGACGTCAGCTGGATGCGCAATCTTACCGCCGGCAAGATGATGCGTCGCGATGTGAAGACGATCGCGGCCGGCACGAGCCTCGCCGAATTCCGCCGCCGGTTCCCGCTGGGCTCGACCAAGCGGGCGGTGCTGACGGACGAGACGGGGCGCTACGCCGGCATTGTCGCCACGGCGGCCGTCTATGCCGAGCCGCTCGAGCGCGACGCCACGGTGGCGGCCCTGGCGGCTCACACGCGCGTGGCCCTGGCGCCGGAGTTGTCGATCAAGGCGATCATGACCGCCTTTGACGAGACCGGCGCCGACGAACTGGCCGTAGTCGACGAGGGCGGGGAGGTCATCGGCCTGATCACCGAGGCCCACGTCACCCGCCGCTACGCCGAAGAACTGGAGAAGGCCCGCCGCGAACTCACCGGGGATACGGGGTGAGGCTCACCCCAGCGGCATGAACGCGTCGTTCTTGTCCAGGGCCGAGAGTGGTGATCGGATGGAGCAACGCAGGCCGTCGCGGCGATAGTCCAGGTCGACCTTGCCGCCCAGCTCGTTAGGCAGGGCCAGTTCGACGATCCGCGAGCCAAAGCCCCGGCG
The DNA here is from genome assembly GCF_026672375.1 of Caulobacter sp. SL161. Lineage (GTDB taxonomy): Bacteria > Pseudomonadota > Alphaproteobacteria > Caulobacterales > Caulobacteraceae > Caulobacter. The sequence continues at coordinate 3,295,077 of NZ_JAPPRA010000001.1, read as the reverse complement.
CTCGGGTGGGCGCACCGTGGGGCCGCCGCGCTCGGCCCACTCGATCAGCAGCTGGTCGTCCGGATCGACCGACCAGTGGATGTCGACATGGCCGTCGGGCGCCGACAGGGCGCCGTACTTCAGCGCGTTGATCGCCAGTTCGTGGAACGCCAGGGCCATCACGACGGCCGGTTTGGGGGAGACCTTCAGGTCATCGCCGCTGATGGTCAGCTGTCCGGGATTGGCGCGATAGGGCGTCACTGAACCATCGACGATCTGGCGCAGGCTGGCGGCGGACCAGTTCTGGTCGGTCAGGACGTTATGCGTGGCGGCGATCGCCATCAAGCGCCCTTCCAGCGCGTCGCGCACCGAGGCGTCCACACCCGCGTTGCGCAGGGACTGGTTGGCGACCGACTGGACCGTGGCGAGAGTGTTCTTCACCCGATGGTTCAGCTCATTGACCAGCAGCTGCCGATGGCTCTCCGCCAGGCGCTCGCCGCTGACGTCGCGTGAGGTGGCCAGCACGCGAATGACGCGGCCGCCTTCGAGAATCGGCGAGACGGTGGTGTCCCACCAGCGGGGCGCGCCCTTGGCCGTCGGGCAGGGGGCCCGGAAGGCCACGGCGTTGCCGGCCATGGCCGCGCGCAGAGCCTGCTCGACGGTGTCGCGACTCTCGAGCGGCCACATGTCAGGCCAATACTTATGGCGATTGCGCCCCTCGAAATCCTCGATCTCAAGCAGGAACTTGCCCTGGGCGTTCATGTATTCGAGATAGCCGTCGGCGCTGATGACGCGAATGCAGTCCTGGCTAGCCTCGACCACGCTGAGGAAGTAAGCCCCAGCGCCCTCCAGAACAGTCTTGTCCGATGTTTCTTCGGCCACGCCACGTCCCTGCCTGAGAGGCCAATGATCACGCCATGCGCGAAGAATACAAGCGCCGGTTTGACGTGCGCGTCCTTTTCAGGACGCTCGGGGGATAGACTTCAGTCGAAGAGTTCAGCCAGTTCCTCGAGCAGAGCTTCGCGCCAGCCTTCGAGATTGGCCACGCTCCGCGCTCGGTCGAGAACGCCGCGCGCCTTCTCCACCTCGTCGGCGTCCGCTTCGTCGACGGTTTCCAGCGCCTGAAGCGCCTCGTGCGCTACCTCGTAACCGCCCGAGGCGACCAGCTCGACCAGCAGGGCGACATGGTCGGAGCAGTCCACGAAGCTCAGCGCATGGACCAGGCGCGCGCGCTTGTCGGCGAGGTCGGGGCGCTGGATCAGTTTGACAAGCACCGCGTCCAGGCCCGGCGTTCCGGCCTGGGCCAAGCGCAAGGCCAGGGCGTTGCGCTGCTCGGCGTCGGTGATGGTTTCCAGCTGGCGGAGGTCGTCGGAGGAGGCCATGGCTTCCTATTCCCGCGCTTTTCGCCGCATGTCCACGGGGTTAGACCAGCCTGGCAAGGTTTGATTAACCCTCCGACCCGACTCTCCGCCCATGGCCTCCAACGCGACCCACGCTTTCGCCCGCACCGACCGCACCGCGCTCGGCCTGTGGTGGTGGACGACGGATCGCTGGCTGCTGGGCGCGACGGCGCTTCTGGTGACGCTGGGCATGCTGCTGTCGTTTGCGTCGAGCCCGGCTGCGGCGCAGCGGATCGGCATCGACGACCAGTTCCACTTCGCCCTTCGCATGTGCTTTTTCGCCACCGCCTCGTCGGTGCTGATGTTGATCACCTCGATGCTGTCGCCGCGGGACATCCGCCGCGCCGCGTTCTTCATCTATCTTGGAGCGATCGCCGTGATGATCGCTCTGCCGTTCATCGGCCACAACGCTAAGGGCGCGACGCGCTGGCTGCAGTTCGCCGGCTTCACCCTGCAGCCGTCGGAGTTCATGAAGCCGGCCCTGATCGTGTTGGTCTCGTGGATGTTCGCCGAGGGGCAGAAGGGCGAGGGCGTGCCCGGCGTCTCGATCGCCTTCCTGCTTTATTTCATCGCCGTGGCCCTGCTGCTGATCCAGCCCGATGTCGGCCAGACCGTGCTGATCACCATCGCCTTCGGCGCGGCCTTCTGGATGGCCGGGGTGCCGATCTCGTGGATCATGGGGCTTGGCGGGGTGGCGCTGGCGGGGCTGGGGTCGACCTATTTCCTGTTCGACCACGTCCATGCGCGCGTGCAGAAGTTCCTCAGCCCCGACCAGGCCGACACCCACCAGATCACCCGCGCCGCCGAGGCCATCCGCGCCGGCGGCCTCTTTGGACGCGGGCCGGGCGAGGGCGTCATGAAGCGCCACGTGCCCGACCTGCACACCGACTTCATCTATTCGGTGGCGGCCGAGGAGTACGGCCTGATCTTCTCCTGGTCGCTGATCGGCCTTTTCGCCTTCGTCGTGGTGCGTGGACTTTACAAGGCCATGAAGCTCAATGACCCGTTCGAGCAGGTCGCGGCGGCCGGATTGTTCGTTCTGGTGGGCCAGCAAGCGCTGATCAACATCGCGGTGAACTTGAACATGATCCCAACCAAGGGCATGACGCTCCCGTTCATCAGTTACGGGGGCTCCTCGATGCTCGCGATGGGACTAACGCTGGGCATGGCCCTGGCCTTGTTGCGCAAACGCCCCGGCGCCTATGGCGCGAGCGGCGAGTTCGGCTTCGGTCGCGCGGACGCCTGATGAGCAAGCTGGCTGTCGTCGCCGCCGGGGGAACCGGCGGCCACATGTTCCCCGCCCAGGCCCTGGCGGAGGCGCTGGCCGCGCGCGGCTGGCGCGTCGTGCTGGCCACCGATGATCGCGGCGCGCTGTACGCCGATAAGTTCCCAGCCGAGGAGCGCCTGGCGCTGTCGGCTGCGACGGCCAAGTCCAACGACCCGCTGGGCATGATCAAGGCCGGCTTCACGGTCATGCAGGGCGTGCTTGAGGCCCGGGCGGCGTTCAAGCGGCTGGACCCGGCTGTCGTGGTCGGCTTCGGCGGCTATCCGGCCTTGCCGGCCCTGCTGGGCGCGCTGTCGCAAGGCCGCCCGACCGTCATTCACGAACAGAACGCGGTGCTGGGCCGCGTGAACCGTTTCCTGGCCCCGCGCGTCAATGAAGTGGCCTGCGCCTTCCCGACGCTGGAGAAGGCCGCGCCCGCCGTGAAGGCCCGCGCCCACGTGGTCGGCAATCCGGTGCGCCCGCCCGTGCGCGCCCTCTACGACGTGCCCTATATCGCGCCTGAGGTGCAGCTGCGCCTGCTGGTCACCGGCGGCAGCCAGGGCGCGCGCCTGCTGTCCGAGCTGATCCCCGAGGCCGTGGCCAAGCTGCCCGAAGAGATGCGCGGCCGGCTGAAGGTGTTCCAGCAGGCTCGCGCCGAGAGCATGGAGCAGGCCCGCAAGACCTATCGCAACGCCATGGTGGAGTGCGAGGTCGCGCCGTTCTTCCGCGACATGGCCGGCTATCTGCGCCAATCGCACCTGGTCATCGGCCGCTCGGGCGCCTCGACCTGCACCGAGCTGGCGGTGGCCGGCCGGCCGTCGATCCTAGTGCCGCTGAAGATCGCCGCCGACGACCACCAGCGCTTCAACGCCCGCCTGCTGGAAGAGGCCGGCGGCGCGGCCGTGTGCCTGGAGGACGAACTGACCGTCGACGTGATGGCCGCCGCCCTGAAGGCCCTGCTGTCCAAGCCCGAACGCCTGGAAAAGATGGCCGCCGGCGCGCGGTCAGCGGCCAAGCCGAACGCGGCGGAGGAGCTGGCGGATCTGGTGGAGAAGACGGCGCGGTGAGCGCATTTGCCTCGTAGCTACAGAAGGCGTATATTCTGTAGAAACTGGAGGCCGCCATGCCCAGTCGATCCACCCACCTTGACGACAACACCGATGTCTTGATCGTCAAGACGGCGAAGCTGGAGGACCGCAATCCGTCGCAGATCATGGCGGCGGCTGTGCGCTGGTACCTTCATCTGACGCCGGGCGCACGTGACGCGATGAGGCGGATCGAGGCGACCGGCCCCTCCGCCGTCGAGGAGGCGAGTTGGGCGTTGAGCCGGGTCTTGCTCGAACGCGAGTATGAGGCCCTGGTCCGGCAAGGTGCGGGGGCCCTGCGAACCGACCTGCCTCCCGACGCCTCCGAAGACGACATCATGGCGGAAGCGGTTCGGATGACGCGGCGGCCGACGCGTGCCGATTAGGCTCTGCCTGGATCTCAACGTATGGCTGGGCGCGGTGCTGTCGGAGAGGGCGGGGCGCAAAGACACCGCCGCGCAGCTGTTGGTCCAAGCGGTGCGATCCGGACAATCGGTGCGCGGACCTGTGGCGTCGGTCATCTCTTGGGGCATGCTGAACCGATACCGTCAGGTGCTCATCGGCGCGGGCCTTGAGCGCGATCATGCCAACCGGTTGGTCGAGGTCATGGCGACGATCGCGCGGGACGGTCCTTCGCTGACCCTGGGGGGCGTCGGGGTCCTGCCTCTGGAAGACGAGGAGGATCGCCACGTTCTCGAGACCGCTGTGGCTGGTCGCGCGGACATGCTGGTGACGCACAACCTGCGGGATTTCGTCGGCCAGGATGTGCGGACCCTCGTGGCGGACCGCTACTACGGCTTCGAGGCTGCGGCCGCGAAGCTTTTGGTGGTTCATACCTATGACGCTGCGGCCTGGATCCGGGGGGAGGAGCCGCCAACCGAGGTCGCGGCCTTCCTGGATCCTTAGGTCACGGCTCCGCGCCCGTCTCGATCAGCGGGCGGCCGATCCGCACCGCCTCCTCGATGCTGCTCGCCACCGGGACCTTGGCATAGGGCTTCCAGCCGTCGCAGACGACCTTGGCGACCGCCTCTTCAGCGCTACCGGCGGGCAGGGGCTGGGCCGGACGGAGCGCGCCGGTCACCGGGCCCTCGCGCCCGCCCGCCCGGATGCTGCCGAAGCCCGCATGGGCGATGGTGCGGGCGTCGCAGTCAATCACCTCGTGCCGCCAGCCGCCCCAGAACTCTTCCGCGCCGGCCTTGAAGCCGCCTTCGGTCACCTGCAGCACGCGCAGTCGCGCGGTGCGGCCCGTCCACTGGACGCCGCCCATATCGACGTACATCGCAAAGCGCCCGACATCGGCCAGGCGCAGCTCAAGCGGGGCGGGGGAGGCGGTTTGGGCGAGCGCCGGGGTTGTCCACACAACCAGCGCCAACAGGGCGTTTCGCGTCGCGCGGAATTGGTCTAATCGGCTTTTCATGATCCAGCGTCGACGCCCCGTACCCTTCGAACTCGGCCCCGTGCACTTCATCGGCATCGGCGGCATTGGCATGTCCGGCATCGCCGAGATCATGCTGCGCATCGGCTACACCGTTCAGGGCAGCGACGCCAAGGCCAGCGCCAACACCGAGCGGCTGGAAAAGCTGGGCGCGCGCATCTTCATCGGCCATGACGCCGCCCACGTCGAGGGCGCGTCGGCCATCGTCTATTCGACGGCCGTGAAGGCCGACAATCCCGAGATGGTCGCCGGCCGCGACAAGCGTCTACCCCTCGTCAGGCGCGCCGAGATGCTGGCCGAGCTGATGCGCCTGCAGTTCTCGATCGCGGTGGGCGGCACGCACGGCAAGACCACCACCACCTCGATGGTCGCCACCCTGCTCGACGCCGGCGGTCTGGACCCCACGGTCGTCAACGGCGGCATCATCAACGCCTACGGCACCAACGCCAAGGTCGGCGAGGGCGACTGGATCGTCGTCGAGGCCGACGAAAGCGACGGCTCGTTCCTGCGCCTGAAGTCGACGGTGGCCATCGTCACCAATATCGACGCCGAGCACCTGGACCACTGGGGCGACTTCGAAGCCGTCAAGAAGGGCTTCCAGGACTTCATCCAGAACATCCCCTTCTACGGCTTCGCCGCCGTCTGCACCGACCATCCCGAAGTGCAGGCCCTGACCGCGCGGATCGAGAACCGCCGTCTGGTGACCTACGGCACCAACCCGCAGGCCGAGGTGCGGGTCTCCAACATCGCCATGGGGCCCGAGGGCGCGACCTTCGACATCGTGGTGTCGCCGCGTGACGGCGCGGTCGTCCGCTATGACGGCCTGAAGATGCCGATGGCCGGCCACCACAACGTGCTGAACGCCGCCGCCGCCGTGGCGGTGGCCCGCGAGCTGGGCGTTGACGCCGAAGCCATCGCGCGCGGCCTGGCCGGCTTTGGCGGGGTCAAGCGCCGCTTCACCACCACCGGCGTGGCCAACGGCGTCCGCGTGGTCGACGACTACGGCCACCACCCGGTCGAGATCGCCGCCGTGCTGAAGGCCGCCCGCGCGGTGTCGACCGGCAAGGTCGTCGCCGTGGTCCAGCCGCACCGCTACACGCGCCTGCGCGACCTGATGACCGAGTTCTCAAGCTGCTTCAACGACGCCGACACGGTGATCGTCGCCGACGTCTATACGGCCGGCGAGCAGCCGATTCCGGGCGTGGATCGCGACGCCCTGGTCGCGGGGCTCAAGAAGTTCGGCCACCGCCGGGCCCTGCCGCTGGAGAACCCGACGGCCCTGCCGCGCCTGATCGCCGCCGAGGCGACCAGCGGCGACCTCGTCGTTCTGCTGGGGGCCGGCGATATCA